>JARRON010000023.1:0-135226 GCA_037383845.1 Gammaproteobacteria bacterium | reverse complement strand
AGTGGTCGAACGGGCTTGACTCGAAATCAAGTGTACGGTTATCCGTACCGTGGGTTCGAATCCCACCCTCTCCGCCAGATAGTAAAAAGCCCGCCTCACGCGGGCTTTTTACTATCTGATGGAACGGCGGGGTCGAGGACGCATGAACGCAGTGAATGCGCCCGTAGGGTGAAAACCAGGGATGGTTTTCATCAGTCCCACCCCAACCGAATAACGAAAGCCCGCTCTTGCGTTTTTCTGTTGGAACACCGCGGGATTCCCCCCCGGTGCTATCATGACCGCGATCCATTCGACCCGGAGAAAAGCAATGAGCGAAACTCGCGAAGCAATACAAAGCGCCAGCAGCCGCATGCGCTTCATGGGCTGGCTGTCGATCATCTTCGGCCTGTTGGCCATTGCAATGCCCTGGGTGGCGGGACAGTCCGTGCTGGTGCTGATTGGTGTCCTCGTCATGGCCGCGGGCCTCGTGCGCATGATCTGGGCGTTTCGGGCCGGCAGCCTCGGCAAGGGGATCCTCGCGTTCCTGATCGGCGTGCTGACCTTGCTCGCGGGCATTGCCGTTCTGTCGCACCCGCTGATGTCATCCGCGGTCCTGACCATCCTGCTGGCGGTTTATTTCGTCGTCGACGGCCTCGCGGAGTTGATCGCGTCGTTCTCGGTGGAGGAGGGCAAGGGCATGCTGTTCTTCGACGGCGTGGTGACGGTCCTCCTGGGTATCCTGATCTACACCGGGTTTCCCCTGGCGGGTACGCTGGCGATCGGGATTTTTCTCGGCATCAAGCTGTTGCTGGCCGGCGTCGTGATGTTGACCGTGCGCGCCGCGGCCAAGCGGGGGCTGCAATCCTGAGCCCCACGTCCCCGCGATCACGTCATTAGCGATGCGGGCCGACGAATTCGAAGCGCTCGTGCATGCCGCCATGCACGACCTGCCCGATTGGGTGCGCGAGGCCTTCGACAACATCGACGTGCAGGTCAGCGAGGAGGCGGGGCCCGACCTCGACCCCGAGGGCGAGGACCTGCTCGGTCTGTACCTGGGCGTACCGCTGCCCGAGCGCGGTGTCGACTACGCTTTCGAACTGCCGGACGTGATCCACATCTTTCGCAAGCCGCATCTCGAACTCGGCCTGCCGCCGGACGAACTGCGCGAGGAAATCGTCAAGACGCTGCTGCACGAAATCGCGCATTATTTCGGCATCGAGGACGACTACCTGGACGAAATCGGCTGGGGCTGAAGGCCCCAACCGACGTGGTTTTCAGCCTTCGTCGTCCGGTTTGGCCGGCGGCCGGATCAGGCCATGGCGGTCGACCCGGCGCCGCCACTTGCGCCGGGCCACTTCGCGCAGGTCGGCGGCCTCGTCCAGTTCGTCGATGATCTCGGCGCCCAACAGGGTTTCGACCAGGTCCTCCATCGTGACGATGCCGGCCATGCCGCCGAACTCGTCGACCACCAGCGCGATATGTTCCCGGGTTTGCAGGAAGCGGTCGAACATCTCGCGGATGGGAAAGGTTTCCGGCACGGCGAGTATTTCGCGCCGAATACTGCTCAGCGGCTCGTCGCTGCTTCCCTGCAGCAGGTGCGTGAGGAGCATGCCCTTCAGTACGTAACCGGTGACGTGATCCGGGTTGTCGTCCCGGAACAGGGGGATTCGCGAGTAGGGCAGTTCCGGGTGCAGTTCGTGAAACGCGCCGATCGTCTGCGATTCGGGCGCCGCAGTCACCACGGTGCGCGGCGTCATGACCTTGCGCACCGGCGTCTCGCTCAGGCTCAGCAGGTTGCCGATGATTTCCGATTCGCGCCGTTCCACGTGGCCCTCCTCGACGCCGATTTCGACCATCGCGAGAAACTCGGAGTGCGAAAAAACGCTGCGTTGCTCGTCCGATTTGAGCAAGCGCGTCAGACCCTGGCTGAGCCAGACCAGCGGATACAGCAGCCGGATCACCAGCGATACGGCGTTCGCCGTGAACGGCGCAAGTCGCTGCCAGTACACGGCGCCCAGCGTTTTCGGAATGATCTCGGAGAGGATCAGGATTGCCAGCGTCATGATCGTCGGCACCAGGACCGAGGTGATCATCGGGTGCGCGTCGCTCCAGATCAGCGTGGCCTGCGCGCCGACGCCGATCGCGCCAACCGTGTGCGCGATCGTGTTCAGTGTCAGGATGGCGGCCAGCGGCCGGTCGACGTTCGCCTTGAACCCCTGCAGTTGCCGGCCGGTACGGCTGCCGTCCTGCATCTGGACCTGGGCGTAACTCGGCGTGATGCTGAGCAGCGTCGCTTCCCACAGGGAACACAGGAAAGACGCGATGATGGAAAGCAGAAAAAATGTGATGAGCAGTGAAATCATGTCAGGAAACGATAGCGGATTCGAACCGCCTACCAGTTTGCAGGCGCCAGCGCGCTTTGGCCAGTGCGCCTGAGGGCGCCCATACCTCAACCGAGCGTTCGCGGATGCATTAGAATCGACGCTGAACAACGCTTCGGAGAATTCCGCGTGACCCGGATGCCACCGCCCCGGCGCAGGACGCCACGGCCATGAGTATCGACTGGATCGCTATCGCGCTGGGCGATGTCGGCTGGATTTCGCTCGCGTTCCTGATGGGACTCGGTGCGCGGCTGATCGGCTTGCCGCCCCTGATCGGTTTCCTGGCCACCGGCTTCCTGCTCGGCAGCCAGGGCATCGTCACCGGCGAGGTGCTGCAGAAGCTGTCCGATCTCGGCATCACGCTGCTGCTGTTCTCGATCGGCCTGAAGCTGGACCTGCGGTCGCTGGCGCGGCCCCAGGTCTGGGGCGTCGCGAGCCTGCACATGGCGCTGATTACCCTGGCGTTCACCGCTCTGCTGATGGCGCTCGCGCTGGGCGGCCTGCCGCTGGTCGGCGGGCTGGGGTGGCAATCCGCACTGCTGATCGCTTTCGCCCTGAGTTTTTCGAGCACGGTGTTCGTGGTCAAACTGCTCGAGGACCGGGGCGAGATCAAGTCGCTGCACGGACGGATTTCCATCGGTGTGCTCATCGTGCAGGATATTGCCGCCGTGCTGTTCCTGGCGGCTTCGACGGCTCGTCTGCCTTCGATCTGGGCCGTTGCGGTGGTGGTGAGCCTGATCGCTCTGCGCCGCGTGCTGTTCGCTGTGCTGGAACGGGTCGGTCACGGCGAATTGCTGGTGCTTTACGGCATCATCCTGGCGCTTGGTGGCGCCGAACTGTTCGAACTGGTCGGCCTGAAGGGCGACCTCGGCGCCCTGGTGATCGGCACCCTGGTTGCGGGACATCCGCGCTCCGACGAACTCAACAAGACGATGATGGGGTTCAAGGACCTGTTCCTGCTCGGTTTCTTTCTCTCCATCGGGGTCGGCGGTACGCCGACGCCTGGAATGGCGTTGCTGGCGCTGCTCCTGGTGCCGCTGGTACTCGTCAAAAGCGGCTTGTTTTTCGCTCTGTTCTCGCGGTTTCGGCTGCGCGCCCGCACTTCGGTCCTGGCCAGCCGCAACCTCAGCCAGTACAGCGAGTTCGGCCTGATCGTGGTCGCCGTTTCGGCCGCGAACGGCTGGTTGCCGGACGAGTGGCTGGTCATCCTGTCCCTTGCGGTCGCGTTTTCGTTCATCTTCGCCGCGATCGCGATTCGACCGGGCGATCAGATCTACAGCGGGCGTCGCGCATTCTGGCAGCGCTTCCAGGCCGCTGATCTCATGGCGGACGAGCAGCCGATCGACATCAGCGAGGCGCACATCGTGATCGTCGGCATGGGCGGCGTGGGCAGCGGCGCCTACGATCACATGAACGCGCGGTTTCCCGGCCGGGTGATCGGCGTGGACATTGCGCCGGAAGCCGTGCGCCGCCAGCAGGACGCCGGGCGCAAGGTGCTGCTGGGCGACCCCGCCGATGCCGATTTCTGGGACCGGGTCCATTTGCCGCAGGAGATCGAGATGATCCTGCTCACCCTGCCGAGGGTAAACACCGCGCTGGCGGTGCTGGGCCAGTTGCGCGCCTCGAACTACACGGGGCCGGTGGCGGCGATCGCGCGTTACGCCGACGAGGTGCCGCGGCTGGAGGAATGCGGCGCGTCCCTGGTGTTCAACATCTACATCGAAGCGGGCACCGGTTTTGCCGAACACGTGATGGCGTCCACCCCCTTGTGCACGGATGTCGAGCCGGGCGTGTAGGAAATTTCCTCGCCGGTCCGCTACCCGCTCGCCACGGTTTGCGATCCCCGCTAAGATGAAGCCGCACGCCCACCGTGCAAGGGGAATCAACGCTACCGTGTCAATTGGGTAACAAGGGGGAAACACATGATCAGGGTTCTCGTGGTGGACGACCATGAACTCGTCCGTATCGGTCTGCGCCAGACACTGAACGACTATTCATCCATCCAGGTGGCCGGGGAGGCTACTGATGGCGAGACGGCGCTCGTCATGTGCCGGGAGTTGCGCCCGGACGTGGTTCTGCTCGACGTCGAACTACCCGGCCTGTCCGGCTTCGAGGTGACCGGCCGCCTGCGTCAGGCCAGCCCGGCGCCCGGGGTCATCATTCTGACCGTGCATGAGCGACGGCCGTACCCGGACCGTCTGCTCGACGCCGGGGCCTCGGGTTATCTGACCAAGGGGTGCCCCGCGACGGAACTGGTCGAGGCGATTCGCACGGTCGCCGCGGGCGGTCGCCACATCGGCTCCCGCATCGCCCAGAAAATGGCGCTCGACCTGCTGCCGGGCGGCCGACGCTCGCCGTTCGACGAACTGTCTGCGCGGGAGATGGAAGTGATGCTGATGCTGGCGGACGGCAAGAAGATCGCCGAAATTGCGCGTGCAATGCACCTCAGCCCGAAAACCGTCGCGACCTACAAGTACCGGATTTTCGACAAGCTCGACGCGCGCAACGACGTGGCCATGACGCGCATGGCGATGCGTTACGGTCTGGTGGCGGTCAACTGACGACCGGGCCGCCGCGGTGGCGGCCCGGCCAATCCGGTCACTCGGCCGGGGAGCGTTCCTTTTCCGCCGTGTCGGAAGGTTTGCTTCCCCCGTCGCTGTTCGTTTTCGATCGATCATCGGCGGGTTTCAGCGTGTAGATGCCTTTGTCGTCCCGGACGACCTCGACCGACGGTTTGGCGGCCGCGGGCCGCTCCGGCGACTCGGCGGCGCGCGGTTTCGGTTGCGCGGGTTCGGAGCGCTCGGGCGCCTGGCGCTGCGGTTCCGGCCTGGGCTGTGGCGCCTCCGCGGCGGTCGGTGGGCGATCGGTTTCGCGCGCGGCGGCGCGTTCCGGGCGTTCAGCCGGGGCGGACGCCGGTTCGGCACGTTCCGACGCTCCGGAGGGCTGCGCAGCCTGCGTGTCGCGGGCTTTCTCGTCGCGCTGTGCGGCAGACGGCGTGTCAACCGCCTGCGGTGCGCTGTCCCCACTCGTCGGGGGCACCGTGGTCATGGCTTTGCTGCCCGAACCCGAGGGTTCGCTGCGCGGCGTATCGGCTTTCTGATCCGCGGGCTGGTCGGACGAAGCCCGGTTGTGCTGGTCGTCGCTACGCGCGTCGGAGCGCTGTTCCGCGTCACCGTTGCCCGAACCGCGCGTGTCCCGCTGACGGTTGCCGGCGGTCTGGTACGGTGAACGCCGGCGCCGTGACTTTTTCTGTTGGGGCTTGCCGTCATCGGACGACTTGCGGTCCTGTTCGCTCTGCCCGGTCTGCTCGGTCTTGTTCGGGGATTCGCGATCCGCGTTCTTTGGTTGCTGCGAGACCTTTTTCTTGCCGGTCTTCTTGCCGGTCTTCTTGCGCGGCGCTTTTTTGCGGGGGGCTTTCTTCTTGCCCTGCTGGCCGCCGTCCGATCCGCTCTCCGGGGACTTTGCCGCCTTCTTCTTGCCGCCGCGACGCTTCTTGCGCGTCGAACCGGCGTCGGAATCGCGATCGTCGCCACCTTTCGAGGCGGGTTTTTCGCGCTCGGGACGGGCGGTCCGGGCCGCGACCTTCTTGTTCGCTTTCTGCGCCCCGGCATCGGTTTCCCCGGCGTCGCCGTTCGCGAAAAAGCGTGCGAACAACTGGCTGAAGAAGCCGGGCTTGGATTTTTCTTCTTCCACCTCCTTTTCCGCGCGGACCGGCACGGGCCGGCTGGGCGCGACGCGGGCGACGGCGGGCACCGGCGCCCCGGTGCCGGCCAGCTGGGTCTCGCCACTGGCCACCAGTTCGGGTTCCGGTTGTTCCACCCGCGCATAGCTGGGGCTGTCGCTGACGTCGCTCTTGCGCAAGCGGTGGATTTCGAAGCGCGGCCGTTCCATGTACTCGTTGGCCACGATCAGTATCGGCACCCCGTGGCGCGACTCGATATCCGTGACCGCCTTGCGCTTCTCGTTCAGCAGGAAGTTGGCCACCGTCATCGGCGCCTGCACCATGACCTGGCCGGTGTATTCCTTCATGCACTCCTCTTCGACCAGGCGCAGGATGGACAGGGCCAGCGATTCGACGCTGCGAATCGTGCCGTGTCCGTCGCAGCGCGGACAGGGCTCCTGGCTGGATTCGCCCAGCGACGGGCGCAGCCGCTGGCGCGACATTTCCAGCAGGCCGAAGCGGGAAATACGGCCGGTCTGCACCCGGGCCTTGTCGATCTGCAGCGCGTGGCGCAGGCGCTCCTCGACGGCGCGCTGGTGCTTGCGGTCCATCATGTCGATGAAATCGATCACGATCAGGCCGCCGAGGTCGCGCAGGCGCAACTGGCGGGCAATTTCGTCCGCGGCCTCGAGGTTGGTCTGGTAGGCGGTTTCCTCGATGTCGGCGCCCTTCGTGGCGCGCGCCGAGTTGATGTCGATGGAGAGCAGGGCCTCGGTGTGATCGATGACCAGGGCGCCGCCCGAGGGCAGGTGCACGGTGCGCGCGAACGCGGATTCGATCTGGCTTTCGATCTGGAACCGGTTGAACAGCGGCACCGAATCGCGGTACTGCTTGAGCTTGCGCACGTTGTGCGGCATCACCTGCTGCACGAACTCGCGGGCGTCGTTGAACACCTGCTCGTTGTCGATCAGGATTTCGCCGATGTCGGTCCGCAGATGATCGCGCAGCGCGCGGATGATCAGGTTGCTTTCCTGGTAGATCAGGAACGGCGCCGCCTGCTCGGCCGCGGCTTTTTCAATCGCACCCCACAGCTGTAACAGGTAGTCGAGGTCCCACTGCAGTTCCTCGGCTTCGCGGCCGACGCCGGCAGTGCGCACGATGATGCCGACGTTGTCGGGGGTGATCACCTGCTGCAGCTGTTCGCGCAATTCGGTCCGGTCGTCACCGCTGATACGGCGGGAAACCCCGCCGGCCTTCGGGTTGGTCGGCATCAGCACCAGGTAGCGCCCGGCGAGCGAAATGTAGGTCGTCAGGGCGGCGCCCTTGTTGCCACGCTCCTCCTTCTCGACCTGGACGATGACCTCCTGGCCTTCCTTCATGACGTCCCGAATGGTCGGCTTGCCTTCCTTGGTGGGTTGGCGCGCCCAGGCTTCGGGACAGATTTCCTTGAACGGCAGGAAGCCGTGCCGGGTGGAGCCGAAATCGACGAAGCAGGCTTCGAGGGAGGGTTCGATGCGGGTGATGCGACCCTTGTAGACGTTGGCTTTCTTCTGTTCCTGGGAGGGGACTTCGATGTCCAGATCGATCAACAACTGGCCGTCTGCGACGGCGACACGCAACTCCTCTGGCTGAGTCGCGTTGATCAGCATTCTCTTCATTATGTTGTTCCTCAGGCATCCTGGCCTGAACACGCACTACTGGCGGTGCCCCCGGGCGCCGCGTTTACGTGATCCGTGTTCCCGGCCCTTCGTTCCGACAGGGGCCAGGCTTGCCATTTTCTGTTTTCGTTATGGCGGACCGACATTCGGCCGCTCTCGACGACGGTCCCAATGGACCGTCGCTGCAATTCATCGTCTGGAATCGCGACCCCGTGGTTCCCGTTCAGGGAAATCCGTCGTCCGGGTTGGAATTCGGTGCGAAGCGCCCGGATTCGAGGGCCGGCCGCCGTAGTGTGCGAAGGCCGGCGCGCGGCATACCAGAACGCTGTAATATAGCAGTCATCCTGCGCCCTATCAATGAGTTAAACGCGAATGCAAGAACAGGACAAAGCCGGCGGCGTCCGGTTCGCCGAGGTCGATTCCGACCGCGACGGCCAGCGTGTCGACAACTTTCTGAGCGCCCGTTTGCGTGGGTTGCCGCGTTCGCTGGTGTACCGCATGATCCGGACGGGCCAGGTGCGGATCAACGGCAAACGCTGCAAGCCGTCGACCCGGCTGAACACCGGCGACACGGTCCGTATTCCCCCCGCGCCACGATCTTCCGGGGAGGACGCCAGCGTGCCGGAATCGGCGCGGGCCGTGGTGCGCGCGGCCATACTCTACGAGGACGACGACCTGCTGGTGGTCGACAAGCCGGCCGGCATGGCGGTCCATGCCGGCAGCGGACTGGCCTGGGGAGTGATCGACGCCCTGCGCCAGGACCGACCGGGGCAATTCCTGGAACTGGTGCACCGCCTGGACCGCGAAACCAGTGGTTGCCTGTTGCTCGCGCGCAATGGCGCTGAACTGAAACGGCTCGGCGCTGCGTTTCGCGCCGGCGAGGTGGACAAGTTCTACCTGTGCCTGCTCGACGGGCGCCTGCCCCAGGATCTGCTGGAAGTGGATGCGCCGCTGGCGCGGATCGACGGCGGGCAGCGCCGCCTGGTCGAGGTGGCGGCGGCCGGCAAGCCGGCGCTGACCCGGTTCCGGCGTCTCGAGGCCCTGGGCGAGAGCACGTACGCCGAGGCCGAACTGCTGACCGGACGCACCCACCAGATTCGGGTGCACGCAGCGCACCTGGGGATGCCGCTGGCCGGTGACGACAAATACAGTGACCGCAACGCCCTGCGCAAATGGCGCCGGCGCGGTTTGCGACGGATCTTCCTGCACGCGCATCGCATGGTCGTCCCGCGGGCCGACGGCACAACGCTGGCGTTCGATGCGCCGCTGCCGGACGATCTGCGCGGGGTGCTCGACGAATTGCACGCTCCGGGGCGCCGTGGAGAGCCTGTAACGGCGGCCTGACAGCGGCCCCCGAACGGGACGATTTCCTACGCCCGGGGCGGCCGACCGGGGTGGTGCCCCACCGGCGCCTGTGCTGTAATTGCGCGCAATGTACAAGCCACTCGAAGCCTTTATCGGTCTGCGCTACGTGCGCGCGAAGCGGCGCAATCATTTCATCTCGTTCATCTCGCTGATCTCGATGCTCGGCATCGCGCTCGGCGTGACGACGCTGATCACGGTGATCTCGGTGATGAACGGCTTCGAGAAAGAGCTGCGGGCGCGCATTCTCGGCGCGATTGCCCATGCCACGATCCAGCCGGTCGAGGGCTCGTTGAGCGACTGGCGTTCAGTGATCGACCGGGTCGAACGGCACCCCGAGGTCGACGGCGCGGCGCCGTACATCGAGGAGGGCGTCTGGCTGCAGGGCCGCGAGTCCAGCGGCGCGCTGGTTCGCGGCGTAGAGCCCGAGTTCGAGCGCCGGGTGTCGGAAGTCGCCGACAAGATGCTCTATGGCAGCCTCGACGACCTGCGACCCGGTGAGTTCGGCATCATCCTGGGCATCGGGCTGGCTTCCCGCTTGCGCGTCGGGCCGGGCGATTCGGTCACCGTGATCGCGCCCCGCCTGAAGGCGACCCCGGTCGGCGCTGCCCCGCTCATGAAGCGGTTCACCGTGGTCGGGGCGTTCGAATTCGGGGAATTCGAGAACGATTCGGCGCTGGCCCTGGTCCACATGGACGACGCGGCCCGCCTGTTGCGGATTCCGACGGGTGATGCGGGTGGTGTACGGCTGCACCTGAAGGACCTTTACCGCGCCTGGGCCGTGGCGCGCGATCTTTCCACGGCCCTGATGGAATCCAAGGCAGAGGCGGGCGCGGGGCCGACCTACTACTCGGTTCGTGACTGGACGCAGGAGCGCGGCAACCTGTTCCAGGCGGTGAAAACCGAGAAGACCGTCATGTGGGTGATCCTGTCGTTGATCATCGCGGTGGCGGCCTTCAACATCATCTCGATGCTGGTCATGGTCGTGACCGACAAACAGCCGGATATCGCGATTCTCAAGACCATGGGCGCGCGGGATGGCACCATCATGCGCGTGTTCATGATCCAGGGCAGCATCATCGGTGTCGTCGGAACGCTGCTGGGCGTCGTCGGCGGTATCCTGCTCGCCCTGAACATCGGCTCGGTGGTGCCGTTTCTCGAGCAACTGTTCGGCTTCAGCCTGTTCCCGTCCGACATCTACTACATCACGGAACTGCCGTCGGACCTGCAGCTTGCGGACGTGGTGAAGTTCGCCCTGATGGCGCTCGCCATGTCCCTGCTCTCGACCCTGTATCCGTCCTGGCGGGCGGCGCGCACGCATCCGGCGGAGGCGTTGCGTTATGAATGAGCTCGTGCTGCAGGCGAGGGGCGTCGTCAAGACCTTCCGCCAGGGTCCGCGGGAGGTGCGGGTGCTGCGGGGCGCGGACCTGGAGCTGGAGGCCGGGCATTCACTTGCCGTCGTGGGCGTATCGGGCGCGGGCAAGAGCACACTGCTGCATATCCTGGGTGGGCTCGACCGGCCGGACGCCGGGGATGTTCTGGTGCGCGGTAAATCGCTCTGGTCGATGGGCGCGTCCGAACGCAACCGCGTGCGCAACCGCTCAATGGGTTTCGTGTACCAGTTTCACCACCTGCTGAACGAGTTCTCCGCGCTCGAGAACGTTGCGATGCCGCTGCTGATCCGTGGCGATTCCGTCGCCGAGGCCGAACGCCAGGCGCGGGCGATTCTGGACAAGGTCGGCCTGGCGGAGCGGCTCAACCACAAGCCGGGCGAGCTGTCCGGCGGCGAACGCCAGCGTGCGGCCGTGGCGCGGGCCCTGGTGGGCAACCCCCAGGTCGTTCTCGGTGACGAACCGACCGGCAACCTCGACGAGCGCACGGCGGACCACGTGTACGGCCTGATGCTGGACCTCAACCGGGCGCTCGGGACCAGCCTGCTGCTGGTCACGCACGACCGTGGCCTGGCGGCCCGCATGGACCGGCAGTACGAGTTGCACATGGGCATGTTGCGGGAGGTCGGAGGCTGACACGCTGCAAAGGGGGTGAAAGACGACAGGGGGCATGAGGCGGCCGGTTTCGCCGGCACGTGGCGTGATCGGTGCGGGGCGGAGGTCAATCGCTGGCCCCTGGCGATCGTCGCCGGTTGTCTTGCGGCGCCGCTGTTGCCGAACCTGCCCGGGCCGCCGCTGCCGGGCCTGTCGCTGATCCTCGCGCTCGTTGCGTGCACCTTTCGACGCACCCGCGTCCTGGGCGTTGCGGGACTGGCGTTTTGCTGGACCCTGGCGCAGTACGCGGAACGCTCCGCCGACCGGCTGGACGGCGAACATGCGCGAAGCGTGGTTCGTGTATCCGGAACCATTGCGTCGCTGCCGGACCGGTATCCCGAACTGGTCCGGTTCCGCTTCGAACCGGATGCCGAACCGGAAACCGATGCCGGTGGAATCCGACTGCCCACGGCGATTCGCGCCAGTTGGTATCACGAACCCGAAGCGCCGCCGCCGGTGGCCCCCGGCCAGCGGTGGCAATTAGATCTGCGCCTGCAACCGCCCTGGGGCGCGGTCAATTGTCACGGCGCGGACCCGGAGCGCCGATTGTTCGCCGCGGGCTACGGCGCGCTCGGCACGGTGCGCGGCGCGACAAGACTGGCCGATACCGGACATGAGCATCCGGCTTCGCTGTTTGCGGCGACCCTGCGGGACGCCGTGGCGCACGCGATCGACCGGAACCTGCCCGCGGAGGCGGCGCCGGGCGTCGTCCGCGCCTTGGCGATCGCCGATCGCTCGACGCTGGACGAAACGACGCGTCAGCTCCTGGTCGATACCGGCACGGCGCACCTGCTGGCCATTTCCGGCCTGCACGTCGGGCTGGCCGCCGGCCTCGGGGCGCTGCTGGCAGGCAGCGCGGCCCGGCGTCTGCGCACGGGCGTGCCAGTGGCGGACGTGGCAGCGGCCGGGGCGCTCGCGGCAGCGGTGGCCTACGCCGGCGTCGCGGGTTGGCCGGTGTCCGCGCGCCGGGCCGCGCTGATGCTCGGCGCCGGATTGTTGTGCCTCGTCACCCGGCGGGGCGCGCCGGGCGCCGTTTTTGCCCTGGCCCTTGTCCTGGTGCTGGCGGCCGATCCGCTGGCCGTGCTGGATCCCGGACTCTGGCTGAGTTTCGGTGCCGTCGCGATCATTGGCTGGGTGCTCGCCGGCCGGGTAGCGGCGCCACCGAGGGCGCGGGCGGTACTCCGGCTCCAGGCCGCGCTGAGCCTGGCCATGGTCAGCCTGGCGGCCCCCTGGTTCGGGCAGGTGTCACTGGTCTCCCCGGTGGCCAACCTCCTGGCGGTGCCCTGGTTCAGCCTGGTGGTGGTGCCGACGACCCTGGCCGGCGCCGCGGTGATCAACCTGTGGGGGCCGGCCGGGGAAATCCTCCTGCAGCTGGCCGCCCGGGCCACCGCAGTGGCCCTGCCGGCCCTGGAGTGGCTGGGTGGACTGCCCTGGGCAGCACTGCCGGTGCCGGCGACGCCCGGGTGGGCGTCGGTGTGCGCGGCAGCCGGCGTGGCGTGGCTGTGTCTGCCCCGGCCGGCGCCCGGCCGGTGGCTGGGGGCCTGCCTGCTGGCGCCGGTGCTTGTTGGCGGGAACGACGGAATGGCCCGCGGGGAGTTCGAGATCCTGGTGCTGGACGTGGGCCAGGGCCTGTCCACTGTGATCCGGACCGCGCGGCACACCGTCCTCTTCGACGCCGGGCCCCGGTGGCCCGGGGGAGACGCCGGCCGGAGCACCGTCGTGCCCGCCCTCAGGGCCCTGGGCGTACAGCGACTGGACGTGCTGGTACTGAGCCATGGCGACAGCGATCACGCCGGTGGCGGCGGATCCGTGGCCTCTGCCATGGCGGTGGACAGGATCTACGGCGGCGAGGGCGTGGCCGCCGGCGGGGCGATCCCCTGCCGGCGAGGCGACGGCTGGGAGGCGGACGGAGTGGCGTTCCGCTTCCTGGGTCCGGGCCCGGGCGTGCAGGCGTCACGCAACGACGGCTCCTGCGTGCTCCGGGTGGCCGGAGCCGGCGGCCGGGTGCTGTTCACCGGCGACGTCGAGGCCCGGGGTGAGGCGGACCTGCTGGAGGCCGGTGAACCTCTCGCGTCCGACCTGGTGCTCGCGCCCCATCACGGCAGCCGCTCCTCCTCGGGCTCCGGACTCGTGTCCGTGACCCGCCCGGCCTGGATTGTCTTCGCCGCCGGCTGGAACAACCGGTGGGGGTTTCCCCACCGCGAGGTGGTGGGACGCTGGCAGCAGGCCGGCGCTCTGCCTGCGGGGACGGATCGCTCCGGCGCGCTGCGTTTCCGGTTTTCCAGGTCGGGACCGAGGCCGCCGGAAAGCTGGCGGCAGCGGACCTGCCGGGCATGGCGGGACTGCGGTCCTGTGGCCCGGCCATGACCGGGCCGGTATCATCCTGCGCCAACGACGGCTCCCGGACGCCTCCAGACCCATGATCGAGATCATCAAGGCCGGCGGGTGGCTCATGCTGCCAATCCTGCTGTGCTCCATCATCGCCGCTGCCATCATCATCGAGCGGCTGTGGACGCTGCAGCCCGGGCGGGTCATCCCCAGGGAGCTGGCGCAGAAAGTCCGCGCGTGGGCGCGGGACCGGCGGCTGGACGAGCGCCACCTGCAGGCGCTGGCGGCCAATTCACCCATGGGCGCCATCCTCGCAGCCGGGCTGGCGAAGCGGGAGACCAGCCGGGATCTCATGAAAGAGGCCATCGAGGACACCGGCCGACGGGTGGTCCACGAGCTCGAGCGCTACCTGAACACCCTGGGCACCATCGCCGCCATCTCCCCGCTGCTGGGGCTGCTCGGCACCGTCATCGGCATGGTCAAGGTCTTCAGCGCCATCACCGTGGCCGGCGTGGGCAACCCGTCGGTTCTGGCCGGGGGCATCTCCGAGGCCCTTATCACCACCGCCGCCGGACTTTCCGTCGCCATCCCGAGCCTCATCGGCTATCGCTATCTGCGGGGGCGCGTCGACGCGCTGGTGGTGGAGATGGAGAAGGAAGCCACCGAGCTGGTGGACGCCCTTCACCGGCGGGAGGGCGCCGGGGCGGTGGTCACGTGAACCTCCGCGACCGTCCTCGGGAGGAACCGGAGGTGAACCTCACTTCCCTCATCGACGTGGTCCTGCTGCTGCTGGTGTTCTTCATGGTCTCCACCAGTTTCCTCAAGGCCACGGAAATCCGCCTGCAGCTTCCCCAGGCCGAGGCGATCCCCCGGGAGGAGCCGGCGGAGGAGGTGGAGATCATCGTGACCGCGGACGGGGATTTCTACGTGGACGGCCGGGAGCTGGTGAACCGACGTCCCGAAACCCTGCGCCGCGCCCTGGAGGACGTCGCGGGTGAGCGCCGCGACATTCCCCTGACCCTGCGGGCCGACGGACGGGCAACGCACCAGGCCGTGGTCTCGGCCATGGACGTCGCGGGGCGCATGGGCTTCTCCCGGATCGTCATTGCCACGGTCAACGAACCCGAGCAGCCGTGAGCCGCGGCGAGGCTGATTACCGGGACAACCCAGGGGCCGTGTACCGGCGCCTGCTCGGCTACGCGGCGGAATACTGGTTCATGTTCGCCCTGGCCATGGCGGGCATGGTCGTCTCTGCGGCCACAGAGACCGGGTTCGCGGCCCTGATCAAGCCGCTGCTGGATGAAAGTTTCAGCGAGGGCGAGCCGGCGCCGTTCGTGCGCTGGATGCCGCTGCTGATCATCGTCATCTTTCTCGTCCGGGGCATCGCGAATTTCGTTTCCACCTACTGCATGAACTGGGTGGGCCGGCAGGTCATCAAGCGGCTTCGCCGGGAGGTATTCGAGAAATTCCTGGCCCTGCCGAGCCGGTTCTATGACGAGAATTCCTCCGGGGCGCTGCTTTCCCGGCTGACCTTCAACATCGAGCAGGTGGCCAACTCCACCAGCCAGGTGCTCACCACACTGTTCAAGGATCTGCTGACCATCATCGGCCTGGTGGCCTACATGTTCTGGGTGAGCGTGCACCTGTCCCTGTTCATTCTCGTCACCGGTCCGCTCATCGCCGGGCTGATCCGGGTGCTGAGCCGGCACTTTCGCCGGTACAGCTCACGGATCCAGAACTCCATGGGAGACGTAACCCAGGCGGCGGAGCAGGTGCTGGAAGCCCACAAGGTGGTCAAGGTCTTCAACGGAGAGGTCCAGGAGAGCGAGGAGTTTGAGACCGTCAACGAGAAGAACCGCCGGCTGAACATGAAGCTGGTGGCCGCCAAGGCAGGCAGCGAACCGGTCATCCAGCTCATTGCCGCCATGGGCCTGGCTGGCGTCGTGTTCGTGGCCACCGGGACGGATCTGGGGGAGGAGGTCACGGTGGGGTCCTTCGTGTCCTTCCTCGGCGCCATGCTTCTCCTGATGTCGCCGCTGAAGCGGCTGACCAACATCAACGGTCCGCTTCAGCAGGGCATCGCCGCCGGGCAGAGCATCTTCGAACTGCTCGACTATCCCTCCGAGAATCCGGGGGGCTCCCGGACGCTGGAGCGCGCCCGGGGCGAACTCGCCTTTCGCGAGGTGAGCTTCCTCTACAGGACCGAGAAGGGCCGCGTGCTCCACGATATCAACCTTGATATCCCGGCGGGCGAGCGGCTGGCCATCGTCGGCCGGTCGGGCAGCGGCAAGTCCACGCTGGTGGGTTTGATCCCCCGTTTCTACGATCCCACCGAAGGGCAGCTGCTGCTGGACGGCCATGACGTTCGGGAGTACCGCCTTCCGGATCTCAGGCGCCAGATCAGCCTGGTAAGCCAGGACGTCAAGCTCTTCAACGCCTCCATCCTGGAGAACATCGCTTACGGCGCCATGCGGGATGCGCGCCGGGACGAGGTGGAGGCCGCGGCCAGGGCGGCTCACGTGATGGAGTTCGCAGAGCGGTTCCCCGACGGCCTGGAGACTCAGGTGGGCGACCGGGGCGTGACCCTGTCCGGCGGCCAGCGTCAGCGGGTGGCCATCGCCCGGGCCCTGCTGAAGAATGCACCCATCCTCATCCTGGACGAAGCCACCTCCGCCCTGGACACGGAATCGGAGCGTCACATCCAGGCCGCCCTGGAGACGCTGATGGAGAACCGCACCACCCTGGTGATCGCTCACAGGCTCTCCACCATCGAGGATGCGGACCGGATCGTCGTCATGGAGCAGGGGCGCATCATCGAGATCGGCAGCCATCGTGAATTGCTGGCCAGCGAGGGCGCCTACGCGGCGCTGCACCGGATGCAGTTCCAGGCGGCGTAAGCGGGGCGTGGGCGAAGACAAACACCGCAGAATCCTGGCTGCCTGGTACTCGGATGCCGGGCCGCCGGCGGGCCTGCGCCTGCTGGAGGCCGTCTACCGCCGGTCGATGGCCACGCGCCGCCGCCTGTACCGTCGCGGCCTGCTGCGATCCGGTCATCCGGGGCGACCGGTGATCGTCATCGGCAATCTCACCGTGGGCGGAACCGGAAAGACCCCGCTCGCCATATGGCTTGTGGAACGGCTGACGGACGAGGGAGTGGCCGCCGCCGTCGTCAGCCGCGGCTACGGGGGGCGCGGGGCGTCTCGCCCGCGCCGGGTCCGGGCGGAAGACGACCCCGTGGAGGTGGGCGACGAGCCCGCCCTCATGGCCCGCACGACCGGCGCGCCGGTCTGGGTCTGTGCGGACCGGCTGGCCGCGGCCAGAGCCGCCGTCGCCGGGGGCGCCGACGTCGTGATCTGTGACGACGGCCTTCAGCACTATGCCCTTGCCAGGGACCTGGAAGTGGCAGTGGTGGATGGCGCGCGCGGATTCGGCAACGGCCACCTCCTGCCGGCGGGCCCGCTCAGGGAGCCGGTGGAGCGCCTTGCAGACGTGGACGTGGTGGTCTGCAATGGCGGACCCCGGTGCCCGCCGGGGGCGGTGCGGATGACGCTGGAGGGCCGTACGGCCGTCCGCCTGTCCGACGGCCGGACGCGGTCCCTGGACGAGTTCGCGTCAGGGCCCGTCCATGCCGTGGCAGCCATCGGAAACCCGGAGCGTTTCTTCCATATGCTGGAAGCCGCTGGCCTCACCATCATCCGCCATCCGCTTCCGGACCACGGCGAGATGCCGGCGGAATTCCTCCGCGATGACCATCCAGGCCCGGTGCTGATGACCGCCAAGGATGCAGTGAAGTGCCGCCGGCGGCCCGGTCACGCCTGGGAGGTTCCGGTGCGTGCCCGCCTGGAGGACGACGGCCGGCGACTGATGGAGAAAGTGATGCAGGTTCCCGGGCTGGGCGCGGAAGATTCAAGATGAGCGACAAATCCATGGATACCATGCTGCTCGACATCCTGGCCTGCCCCATCTGCAAGGGTTCCCTGGTTCACCGCCGGGAATCCGGGGAGCTGGTCTGCCGTGGCGACCGCCTGGCGTGGCCTATAGAAGACGGCGTGCCCGTGCTGCTGGTGAGCCGCGCCCGGGACGTGACACCGGAAGAGCTGCAGCTGATGGAGCGACGGCCATGAAGCCTTTTCACGTGGTCATTCCGGCGCGCTACGACTCAGTCCGGCTGCCCGGCAAGCCCCTGGCCACCATTGCCGGACGGCCCATGATCCGCTGGGTCTGGGAGAAAGCCGTCGCCAGCGAGGCCGCCTCGGTGACTGTGGCGGTGGACCATGAGGCGGTGGCCGCCGCGTGCAGGAGCTTCGGCGCCTCGGTGGTGATGACCCGCGCCGACCACGCCAGCGGAACAGACCGGATCAGCGAGGTCGCCGATCGCGCCGGCTGGCCGGACGACGCCCTGGTCGTCAATCTCCAGGGCGACGAGCCGCTGATGCCTCCGGCCGTTATCCGCCAGGTGGCGGACCTGCTGGTACTCCATCCGGAGGCGGACATGGCTACCCTGGGGACGCCCATTCACTCCCTGGAAGAGTACCTGGCGCCGCAGGTGGTAAAGCTGGTGGCCGACGCCGGCGGCGCGGCGCTGTATTTCAGCCGGGCGCCGGTGCCGTGGCACCGGGACGGGGCGCCAGCCGGGCCGGCCTCCCAGAGCAGGTACCAGGGAGCCGTCAGGCACCTGGGCATTTACGGCTACCGGGTGGGCGCCCTGAGCCGGCTGTCCGGGGAACCGGCCTGTCGCCTGGAGGAGATCGAACGGCTGGAGCAGCTCCGGGCGTTATGGTCGGGCATGCGGATCCAGACGGATACGGCTGTCGAGGTGCCCCCGGCGGGGGTGGACACGCCAGAGGACCTGGAACGGGTTAACCGGATTCTGGCTCAGGCAGAAGCCTGACGTCGGCCAGAGGGTCCGGAGCGGCGTCGTCGTCGCCGGACAGCGGGATTTCTATGAACCCGGGGGCCCGGCGCGTGGCTTTGCCGAAGCTGTCTGCCTGGATGCCGGGGCCATGAGCCAGGGGCTTCAGGACGAGCACCGGCGGGTCCGGGACCACGTCATGGATGGTGCAGGCACTGCCGCGGTACTCCACCGGGCGCCCGATGAGCCGGCGGAGCTCCTCGATTTCCGCGCCGCCCGGGCTTGTGCGGGCGCCGGTGATGTTGCCTTTGGCGTTCATTTGCCCCTGGCCTGGGGGATGGACCGGGGAGGGAGCATAACCCACTCCCGAACCGGGGGGGCGCCGCCACGGTGGTCGAGAATGTCAGCCGTGGGCGGCCAGGATCCGCTTCTTGGCGGCCTCGAACGCGTCAGGTGACAGGGCGCCCTGCTCGTGGAGGCGGCGGTGGGCGTGCATCTCGTTTCGGAGCCGGTGCGCGCGGGGATACAGCTGCGTCGCCGCAGCATCACGGGCCGAGGAGCTGAGCCGTGCGACGAACTCCCCGATCCCATGGGAGCCCTCGCCGACGGGCTGCAGCGCCAGCAGCGGTGCCCGCCCGTGGCGGGTCAGGAAGACGATCCTGCGGGAGCGCCTGTGCAGCAGCGCAGCTCCCATGCAACCCGCCAGCCCGGCGACCGCCGCCAGCCCGAGCCAGGGCGCGGCTCGCACCGTCGCGCTCCCCCCGGACAGCATGAGAGCAGCGGCGAGCGCGGCGGCTGCCGCGAAGAGGACAGCCAGGCGGAGCCAGCCCCGGCTGGATCGAATCTTCGGTTCAGGGTCGAGGAACGAAAGATCGAAGCGAAACTCACGGGGGGCGCTACGCGGGCACGAGGTCACAACGCGCAGGTAGCTGCCGTCGAAGATTTCCAGCATCTGCTGGCCGTCGCCAACGTCGTGTACCAGCCGCGCATCGGTCCGGGTGGGTTCGAGCCGGGCAGGGTCAACCGGATCAGCCTCGGATTCCATCTCGATGTGCTCGTGGTGCAGATCCGGGTCGGCAAGGACGTGTTCTGCGGTCGCCGGGGACATGGGCGCATCCTGGACATGGGTCTGCAGGAGACTCTCTCCGATGGGAAAGCCCGGCTCTGTGACGCGCCTCACATACCGGCGTGACCGGGACATGCCCGTCACCCCGGCTGGTCACCCGGCAGGCGGACAAAAACCCTGAAAAAACCCCAGCTGTAAGTCCGGCTGTTAAACCGGCCTGAGAGATATGTGACGGCCTTCACAGGCATGGGCTGGTGTATGGGGTCACAGTTCCAACCGCATTCTGAAAAAGGCAAAACCACCGAAAGGTGGCGACGCAAAGTCTCCGGTCTAAAGGGCGCTTAAAACGCCCCATGACAGCGGGACCGCCGGAATCCAGGGCCGACTTGACGGTCCGATTGCCTGTTACCGGTGTCGCGTTGCCCCTTCGGTGAAACGAGGGCTTCCATGACGCGACTCATCACCATCCGATACTGGCGCCTGCCCGCCGGCTCTGTCCGCCGCCTGCGGCTGCTGTGTTGCGTGGCCTTCTGCCTGCTCGGCGGCCTCCTGGCTGTTTCCGCCCAGGCCGAAGATGCGGCACGGGTGCAGATGCAGGGACTCGACGAGCAGGTCCAGGAGATCAAGACCGACGTCCTGGGCATCGCTGCCGAGCTGAGCCAGCTCGAGGAGCGGCTGCTCTTCCCGTCGAACACTCAGGTCGCCGTTTTCGTCGAGCTCAAGGACCCCGGCTTCCGCCTTGATGCCGTTCGCATCCACATGGACGGGGAGCTCGTCGCCCACTACATCTACAGCTTCAAGGAGCTGGAAGCACTCCGGGCCGGAGGCGTCCAGCGGATCTACACCGGCAACGTCCCCACCGGCGAGCATGAGCTCCAGGTGGCCGTCACAGGGAAGCTGGACGGGGGCGACGACTACAGCGCTACCGACACGTTCAGTTTCAGCAAGGACGTGGATCCCAAGCTGGTGGGGATCACCCTTGCGGACGTCGGTACCTCCGGCTCCGGGATCAGCCTGGGGGACTGGTGAGGCTCATCCGCCACACCGCGGTTTCTTTCAGCCTGGCCGCAGGCATGCTGGCCTCGGGGGCCGCCATGCCCGCGGGGCTCCAGGATCCGTACTTCGGCGAGGCCCTCTACTACGCCCACCAGGGACACTACTTCGAGGCCCTGGAACGGCTGGACACGGAACTGGCCCAGCACTGGCGGCTGGACGAGCCGGCCCGGGACACGCTTTATCCCCACATCGGGGACGCCAGGTTTTCCGTGGGCGACTTCGAGCTGCGCTACCGCATGCATCACCGGGCCGGTCGCGCCATCCGCGCCGTCCTGGAGGGTGACGTGGCTGAGCCGGTGCGAAACGACGCCGCCTTCCGCCTGGCCCGGATTCATTTCCAGAAGGGGCAGTATGACAACGCCCTGACGGCCCTCGACCGCATCGAGGGTGAAATCCCCGAGGACATCCGGGACGACATCGAGTTTCTCCGGGCCAACGTCTACCTCGCGCTGGGTCAGCCCTCCCGGGCGGTGTCTGTACTGGAGGCCCTCAGGGACGAAGACGGCCTGGACGGTTTCGCCGCCTTCAACCTGGGCATTGCCCTGCTGCAGGACGGTCGCCAGACCGAGGCCCTGGAGCAGCTGGAGCGGGCCGGCCGCATCACCAGCGACGAAACGGGTCAGCTCGCCATCCGCGACAAGTCTAACTTCGCCCGCGGCAACCTGCTGTTCGAAGCCTCGAGCTTCGACGCGGCGCAGGCGTCGGTCAACCGCGTTCGGATGGAAGGCCCGTATTCCAACGTCGCCCTGCTTCGCGCCGGGTGGGCCGATGCGTCCGGCGAGAACTTCCGCCGCGCTCTCGTCCCCTGGGGCGTGCTGGCGAAGCGTCAGACCACCGACGCGGCGGTTCAGGAAGCCATGCTGGCACTGCCTTACGCGTACAGCCGCCTGGAAGTCCATGGCCGGGCCGCCGTCCTCTACGGGCGGGCCGTGCAGGTCTTCGGCGAGGAACTCGAAAAGGTGGACGCCTCCATCCGGAGCATCCGTGAAGGGCAATTCCTGGAGGCGCTGGCCCGGGAGGAGATCCGCCAGAATAAGGACTGGGTAATTCGCCTGCGGCAGCTGCCGGAGACACCCGAGACCTTCTACCTGATGTCCCTGATGGCCTCTCATGATTTCCAGACGGCCCTGCAGAACTACCTCGACCTGGAGGATCTGCGCAAGAAGCTCAGCGCCTGGGAGAGCAGTTTCGATGCCTTCGATGACATTCTGAGGATCCGCCGGGCCTACTACGAACCCCTGCTGCCAGAGATCGACAGTCGCTTCCGCGAACTGGACGCCCAGATCCGGCTGCGCATGGAACAGAGGGAACGTATCGACCGCAGGCTCAAGGACATGCTGGTGGCGCCGCGGCCGGAGTTCCTGGCCACCGCTGAAGAGAGGGTGCTGTCGGCCCGGATCGCGGACCTGCGGCGCCGGCTCGACGGGGCCGAGGGTTCGGAAACCGAGATGCTTCAGGCGCGGCTGGCCCGGGTGGAGGGTGCCCTGACGTGGCGCCTGGAGACCGAGTACCACCAGCGGTTCACAGAGGCCCACGAGAACCTTGCCGAGCTTAACGTCGTCGTCGACCGCATGAAGGCCCAGCACGAGGCATTCGTGCGAACCCGCCAGGCCGCGCTGCACAGCTACGAAGGGTACGACATTCCCATCAAGCGGCTGCGGACGCGCGTCGCCCAGGCCCAGGCTCAGCTGAAGCGGCTGATGGGTCGCCAGGGCCATCTCCTGGAGACCGTTGCGATCCGCGAGCTGGAGGTGCGCCGGGACCGGCTGCACGCCTACCAGAGCCAGGCCCGTTACGCGTTTGCCGACAGCGACGACCGGGCCGCCAAGGCCCAGGCGGATGCCGCTGCCGCGGAAGCCGCCGCCGAGGCGGGCGTGACGGAAGGGGAGCAGGGCTGATGCGTCACGCGGGATTCGGCCTGTTCGTGATTCTGGCGGTCGCCGGCTGTGCCAGCCAGCCCGCCGGCAACACCCTGGCAGGGCTGGAAAAGGTGGATCCGGACGTGGAAGACGTGCGGGTCGAGGACGGCCTGGAAAAGGCCATCCTGGGATACAGCAGTTTCCTGGAGGAGACCCAGGATTCGCCCCTGACGCCGGAGGCCATGCGGCGGCTGGCGGACCTCAAGGTCGAAAAGGAATACGGGCTTCTGGGTGACGGTGAAATCCGGGAAATGCCGGCGCCGGCCACCGGACTGCAGCGGCAGGCGGATTCGTCGCCCCCGGGTGCAGCCCCTCCGTCGACGGAAGGGGAGTCCGACCAGGAGTTCGAGAGCCGCACCACCGCGGCGGACGCCATCGGTCCCATGGCCGGACCGTCCGGGACGCCCCTGCCGTCCGGCCAGTCCGACAGCGAGGCCAGCGGTCCGCTGGAGGCCATCCGTCTCTACGACGAGATCCTGGCCAGGTATCCCCATTACGAACACAACGACCTGGTGCTGTACCAGAAGGCGCGGGCCTACGACGAGCTCGGTCAGCCGGACGAGGCAATGGCGGTCATGGACCTCCTCGTCGCGGAGTATCCCGGCTCGCGGCACGCTGACGAGACGCAGTTCCGGCGCGCCGAGTACTTCTTCATGCGCCGGAAGTATTTCGACGCAGAAGACGCCTACGCCGCCGTCGTGGGCATGGGGCCCGTGTCCGAATATTACGAACTTGCCCTCTACAAGCTTGGATGGGCGCTCTACAAGCAGGAGATGCACGAAGAGGCCCTGGACCAGTACACGGCCCTGCTGGATTTCAAGCTGGAGGAGGGCTACGACTTCGACGCCGCCTCAGACGAGCACGAAGAGCGGCGCGTCGAGGACACCTTCCGGGTGATCAGCCTGAGCTTCTCCAACCTGGGCGGCCCGGAGGTCGTAGCCGACTATTTCGCCGAGAACGGCAACCGCAGCTATGAGGACCGGATCTACAGCCGCCTGGGCGAGTTCTATTTCGAGAAGCTTCGCTACGCGGACGCTGCCGGTGCCTACAAGGCCTTCGTGGAGCTCTACCCGGTCCACGAATCTTCGCCTCACTTCGGAATGCGGATCGTCGAGATCTACGATGCGGGCGGTTTCCCGAAGCTGGTGCTTGAGTCCAAGAAGGACTTCGCGGCCCGTTACGACCTGCGCGCCGAGTACTGGCAGCACCATGACCCGGCGGATTCCCCGGAGGTACTGGGTTTCCTGAAGTCCAACCTGGACGACCTGGCCAGTCATTACCACGCTCTCTACCAGGACGAGGCCCTGGAGGAAGACCGGCCGGCGAACTACGGCGAGGCGCGGCACTGGTATGAACAGTATCTGGCGTCTTTCCCCCAGGACCCCGATACCCCGCCGGTCAACTACCGTCTGGCCGACCTGCTGCTGGAGAACGAGGATTTCTCCCTGGCGGCCCACGAGTATGAACGGACCGCCTACGACTACGAGCTTCACGAGCAGGCGCCGGCGGCCGGCTATGCCGCGATCTTCGCCCGCCGCCAGCACCAGGACCAGGTCGGGGACGCCGGCAGGGCCGAGGCCCGCCGTCTGGCCGTGACCAGCACGCTTCGGTTCATCGACGCGTTCCCGCAGCACGAACACGCCGCCGTGGTGCTGGGCGCTGCGGTGGACGACCTGTACGACATGCAGGAGTACGCGACCGCCATCGAGCGTGGCCGCCAGCTCATCGACAACTATCCGGGCGCGGATCCGGCCATCGTGAGATCGGCCTGGGCGGCGGTGGCCAATGCCTACCTGGACACGGCCCAGTACGTGGAAGCTGAACACGCCTACAGCCAGCTCCTGGCGCTGACGCCGGACGGCGACGAGGCTCGCCAGGGTGTGGTCGACAACCTCGCGGCAGCCATCTACAAGCAGGGCGAGGAATCCAATGTCCTGGGGGACTACCGGGCCGCGGCAGACCATTTCCTCAGGATCCGCGCGGCGGCGCCGACGTCCGCAGTACGCCCGGCGGCTGAGTACGACGCGGCCGCAGCACTGATGAAGCTCGAGGACTGGTCCGGTGCCGCGGAGGTCCTGGAGGCCTTCCGGGAGGCTTTCCCGGAACACGAGCTCCACGGGGATGCCACCCGGCAGATCGCCTTTGCCTACCGCGAGGACGGGCGGCTGGTCCAGGCTGCCGAAGAATACGTCCAGGTGGCTGACCAGGCCGAGGAGCCGGAGCTGCGCCGGGAGGCCCTCCTGGAGGCCGCGGATCTCTTCGAGCAGGCCGGCGCCGACGCCAGCGCGCTGAACGTCTACCTGGTCTACGTGGACGAGTTCCCAGAGCCCGTCGCCGATGCCGTCGAGGTCCACAACAGCATTGCCGAAAAGTACGAGGCCCTGGGAGACGGCGCGGCCCGCCGCCAGCACCTCGCGGCCATCGTCGAGCTCGATGCCGCAGCCGGTGCCGAGCGCACGCCCCGGACGCGCTACCTGGCGGCCCACGCCTCACTGACCCTCGCCCAGCACGAGTACGAAACTTTCGCCGCAGTCGAGCTGGTACAGCCGTTCGAGCGCAGCCTGGAGGAGAAACAGGCCCTGATGGATGCGCTGCTGGCGCGCCTGGAGGGACTGGTGGACTACGAGGTGGCGGAGGTCACGGCGGCCGCGACGTTCTACATCGGCGAAACCTACTACGACTTCAGCCAGTCCCTGCTGGACTCCGAGCGGCCCGCGGACCTGACACCGGCTGAGCTCGCGGATTACGACATGGTCATCGAGGAAGAGGCGTTCCCCTTCGAGGAGCTGGCCATCGAGGTCCACGAAAAGAATCTGGAGCTGCTGGTCTCCGGCGTGTTCAACCCGTGGGTGGAGAACAGCCTGGACAAGCTTGCCGAGCTCATGCCGGGTCGCTACGCCAAGTTCGAGATCAGCCCCGGCTTCCTGGCCTCCCTGGAAAGCTACGCCTACCAGGTCCCGAACGCCCCGGCGCCGCTTCCTGAGGCCGATGATGCTGACGCAGCCGAAGAGCGCCCCGCGGGGGCCGAGGAGACCGCAGGGTCGTCGCCCGGCGTCGAGGCATCCGCGCCCGCGGCCGGGGATACCCCGAACCAGGGTGGCGACGTCGAGGCGCCGGCGTCGGATGAAGGCCAGCAGACGCCCGAACTGCCGGACGAAGACGAAGCGACTACCGAAAGCGAGGCCTCCGGCGATGCGTAACGTGCCCGGAACTTCCGCCCTCCTGAAGCTGCTGGTGCTGGTGATGACAGCAGCAACCTGGGGCTGCATGGCCACCCAGCCGGTCCGCGAATCATCGGCAGTGGTCCAGCACCCCGGCGGCTTCACCATCACCGACGAGGTAGCCGTGCCGGAGGCCGTGGCGGCGGACTTCCAGGCGGCCATCCGCGACCTGGAGGCGGGGCAGTACACGCGGGGCATCACGCTGCTGGAGAGCGTCGTGGCCCGGGCCCCGGAGGCCACCGCTGCGCACATCAACCTGGGCATGGCCTACAGCCGCACGGACCGCCTGGAAGAGGCGGAGGCAAGCCTCGACCGCGCCCTGGCCCTGAGTCCGTCCCACCCGGTCGTGCTGAACGAACTTGGCATGGTCTACCGAAAGACCGGACGGTTCGAGCAGGCCCGGCAGAGTTACGAGGCGGCCCTGGCCGTCTACCCGGATTTCCACTTCGCCAGGCGCAACCTGGCGGTGCTCTGCGACATGTACCTCGGGGACATGCAGTGCGCTCTCGAGAACTATGAGCGTTACGGCGAGGCGGTCCCCGGAGACGAGGAGGCCGCCATGTGGACGGCGGACCTTCGCAACCGGATGGAGAACTAGGAGGCAACCGTGCGTAGCAAGCTCGTCACTGTCCTGCTCCTGGTCTTCGCCTGGGGATTCGCCCAGGCCCAGGATGCTGGCGAAAGCCAGGAGAAAGTGGTGTCCGGTATGTCCATCGTGGGCAACGACGAGGCGCCGAAGTCCCTGGTCATCGTGCCCTGGAAGAGCTCCGAGCTCGGCACAAGGCTCGACGTGTCCCGCCTGCTGGACGATGCCTATCAGCCGGTGGACAAGGAGGTTTTCATGCGGGAGCTGAATTATTACGAGATCCGCTCGGAGTGAGCCGGATCCAGTTGTGAGCAAACAGGCCGCCGGAATGGCAGGGCGTCAGGCCGGCGGGAGTGTAGGAAAGGCACCGAAACTAGCTGGTGCAGGAGGATGTGGTCATGGATTTCATGTACTCAATCGTCGGGTTCTTCGCCACGGGCGGCCCGTTTATGTATCCGATTCTTATCGTCTTCGCGGTCGGCACCGCCATCGCCATCGAGCGGTATATCACCCTGGCGGCGGTGACGACCAAGAACCGCGCGGCGTGGAACAAGCTCCAGCCCGCTCTCATGGAGGGTGACTTCGAGACCGCCCGGGAGTTGAGCAACAGCGACTCCTCGACGGTATCCCAGCTGCTCAGCATGGGCCTGGCCCGGCAGGGCGCGGTCCGCCGCCGGGAGGATATCGAGATCGCCATGGAAGAAAGCATGATGGAGATCATCCCGCAGCTGGAGAAGCGCACGCCCTACGTGGCACTGGCCTCAAGCATCGCGACGCTCCTGGGCCTGCTGGGCACCATCATGGGTCTGATCCAGGCCTTCACGGCGGTGGCAAACGCGAACCCGGCGGAGAAAGCTGACCTCCTGTCGGCGAGTATCTCCGTGGCCATGAACACTACGGCCTTCGGGCTGATGGTGGCCATTCCGCTGCTGGTCACCCACACGGTGCTGACGGCGAAGACCGGGCAGATCGTGGACAGCCTGGAGATGGCCTCCGTCAAGGCGCTGAACGTCATCTCATCCAACGCCAAGCGCCAGGTCGAGGTCTAAACCCATGCGCCGGCAACACCACTACAGGCGGCGCTCCACGGAGCCGGCCGAGCTGGACATGACCACTTTCCTCAACCTGATGGTGGTGCTGGTGCCGTTTCTGCTGATCACGGCGGTTTTTTCCCGCATCACCATCGTGGAACTGAGTCTGCCCAGCTCGAACTCCAGCTCGACGCCCTCGGACCCGGGCTTCCGGGTGGAGGTCGTGGTCCGCGACGCAGGGCTGGAGATCACAAACGGAACCGCGGTGATCGCAAGCATCCCGAGGGAGACCGAGGCGTATGACCTCGAGACTCTCTCCGAGTACCTGGTCTCGCTCAAGCGCGAGTACCCGGGCACCCGAAGCGCCTCTGTCCTCCTCGAGCCCGATATCCGCTACGACCACCTGATCCAGGTGATGGACACGGTCAGGAGCACGGAACTGGTTCCGGAGGACGGTGCCGAGCCCATGCAGGTCGCGCTGTTCCCGGACATCGCGGTAGGAGACGCACCATGAAGAACTCGCGCCGCATCAAGCGGATGGCCAGGAACCGCACCCGCATCAGCAAGATGAACCTCACCTCGCTGATGGACGTGTTCACGATCCTGGTCTTCTTCCTGCTGGTGAACTCTGCGACCACCGAGGTCCTGGAGACGCCCAAACAGATCAAGCTGCCGGACTCGGTGGTGGAGACGAAACCCCGCGAGACGGTGGTGATCTTCATCAGCCCCGAGCAGGTTCTGGTTCAGGGCGAACCGGTGGCCCTGGTGGAGGACATCGAGGCCATGGAAGGAGAAAACATTGTCCCCGTCGGGGAGCGGCTGCAGAAGCTCAGCGAGAACATCATCGGCGTGAAGACCAAGGTCGTGGCCGCCAGCCAGGAGGTCACGGTGCTCGCCGACAGGAACGTTCCGTTCAGCGTCATCAAGAAAGTGATGTCAACGTGCACCGGCTACGGATACAGCCGTATCTCGCTGGCCGTGATGCAGAAGTCGCCCCAGACGGCCCAGATCTAGGTGCCTGCCGTGAATACAGAAGCCACCCTGGACCAGGAAGCGCTCCGCGAGGAGCTTGAACAGGCCCAGGTCCGCGTGCGGGACCTGGTGGCCGACCGGACTGCAGTCGAAGCGGAACTGGAGAATATCTCCGGCGAGCGGAAACGCTACGAACTGCTTCGCGAGGTGTGCGACGGGCTGGACAGCCTCAGCGACCTAGGAGCCGCCGAGCTGTTCTGGGGTGACCGGCTGGCCGGCGGAAAGGCCGACGACCATGTTCGGCGCGTCCGCAGCCGTATGGACGTCTTCTTCGAGCGGCTCGGCAAGATCGAGCGCCGTCGCCAGACCATCATCGAGGACATCCTCGAGGAACAGGAGCGCATCGAGTTCCTGGAAGAGGACCTGTTCCAGGCACAACAGGCCGAGGAACGGCGCAAGCTGGAATGGATCGTGGAGCGCGAGATCAGCGCGCTGCCCGAGCGCCAGGCCGTCATGCCCTGGACACGGGGCGCCGAGGACGACCGGCGCTTCCGGAAGTCGCTCACCGTGGCGCTGGCATTCAGCCTCCTGGTGGCGCTGATCATCCCGCAGATCGACCTTCCCCTCCCCGATATCTGGGAGCGGGCGGAGGTCCCGGAGCGGCTGGTAGAGCTGATCGAGAAGAAGTATCCGGAGCCGCCGCCGGTGGCCACCATGGCCGACGTGCCGGAAAAGCCGCCGGAGCCGGAAGCCGTGGAGCCTGAGCCGGAACCCGAGCCGGAAACGGAGGCCGTCGAGGAGAAACTCGCTCCCCAGGAAGGCACTGCCGTTGCCGAGAGCACCCCGGCGCCCAAGCCGGAGCCAGGCGCGACCGGCGGGCCCAAGCGGCCGGAGTCCCAGGGCATTCTGGCTTTCCGGGAGAAGTTCGCCGGCCTGGCGGACAAGACGCCCGGCGCCCGGCTAGGCGCGGACGCCCGCATCAGCACCTCCGGGGAGGCCAGCAACGTCGGCCGGCCGGAGCGCAACATGGTTTCGACCCAGGCCCCGGGCTCCAGCGGCGGCATCAACCTGGCGTCCCTCAGCCGGGACGTCGGTGGTGGCGGCGGCGGCCAGATGGGCGGAGTCCAGGTGACGCGGGCCACCAGCCGGATCGGCGGCGATGGCAGCGGCAACGGCACCGGAGCGGGACGGCCCCGTGCCGGCGAGGTGGGCTCGTCCCGGACGGACGAAGAGATCCAGATCGTGTTCGACCGGCACAAGTCGGCGCTTTACCGGCTTTACAACCGGGAGCTGCGGAAGAACCCGACGCTGCAGGGACAGATGGTACTGAGGCTCCGCATCGAGCCCGACGGCAGCGTCACGCTCTGCGAAGTTCAGTCCACGGACATGAACGCGCCCCAGCTGGCCGACCAGGTGGTTTCCCGGGTGAAGAGCTTTGACTTCGGTGCCAAGGAAGTGCCGCCGGTAGTCATCGTTTATCCCATCGACTTCCTGCCGGCAGCCTGACCGGCCCGGCAGGATTCACAGAGGCACGTATCCGGAACGAAAACTGACCCGACGAACAGAGCGACGCGCTCAAGACGATTCAGACAAAGGCAAAGCCATCGAAAGTTGGCGACGCAAAGTCACCGGTCTACCGGGCCCTTAGGGCCCTACGACAGCGGGACCGCCGGAATCCAGCCCTCCTGACGGGCTGTCCTCGGTCCCTTCGGTGAGACACCACGAGTGGAACGAGGACGCAGATGAATATCAGCAAGGCACACACGGCGAAGAGCGGCAGCCTCCGGGGGCTGGCGCGGTTTGTCGTCTTCGGCCTGCTGGTACTGGCCGCGGCCACCGTGCGCGCCGAGGACTGCTCGGACTACCCGGACAGCACCCTGGACGGGGCCACGGGCACGCCTGCGCCCTCCCAGCTGAACATCGACGGCAACTGCACCATCCGGAACTACAACCTTCCGGACAACCCCTTCAACACCAACATCAGTTTCTACACCTCGCCAGGCACCAACCCGGAGCGTTGGCTGGTGATCTTCGACAACGTCGATCACACGGGAAATATCTCCTGTAATTCCGTGCTTGAACACGTGCTGTGGTTCACCAACGGCTCCTCTACCGCCATCAAGGACGGCTGCCAGAATCTGCTCATCCCGGTGGAGAAGATCGACAAGCAGAATCCGCCGGGCGAGACCACTGCGACGGTCGGGGTGCCGTTCACCTATCGCCTCACCGTGCCCGTGCTCTACAGCCCCCGAACCGACACGGTCATCAACACCGAAGGCTCGCCCAACGACATCCACAGCATCGTCCTGACCGACGACCTCAACGCCACCGGCGTGGACCTGTCCTACGTCAGCCACGAGGTCTACTGGGAAGCCACCGGCGCGCCCGTCTCCCACAGTTTCACGAACGCCGGTGGTGTCCTGACGTTCCAGGGGCTGCCGGTAGTCCCCGCCGGCGACCAGATCATCATCGAACTCACGGTGGTCCTGGAGGACACGCCGGTCAACACCCCGGGGACAACGTTCTTCAACACGGCCAAGTGGGAGTTCGGACGCCTCATCGAGGGCGTGTTCTACGAGCCCCTGCCGGGCGAGTGGGGCATCACCGAGCCCCTGACCATCGCCGGTCCCGAGCTGGCGGTGACCAAGACCGGCCCGGCCACCATGAACCTCGGGGTTCCCGCCGACTTCCGGATTGACGTTCAGAACACCGGCAACCGCACGGCCTGGGACGCGACGCTGGTGGACCGCCTCCCGGATGGTCCCTCCGGCGGCATGTGCGACGCTGCGCCCGAACTGTTGTCGGCGCGGGTATTTGCCTCCGACGGTTCAAGCCCGGTGCCGGGCAAGGGTCCGCTGGAGACGGGGGTGGACTTTATCGCCGACTTCTCGCCGGCGCCGGCCTGCGAACTTCGCCTCACGCTGATCAGCCCGTCCGCCAGCATTGCTCCCGGCGAAAGGCTCGTTATCGATTACCGCACCGAGCTGGATCCGGACACGGTCAGCGGGACTGCACTGACCAACGTCGCCGGTGCGGTGGAATGGTTCAACGCGGACGACAGCGAGCCCGGGCGCCAGGCCTATCTGCGAACCGTGACCAACGGCACCGTCGGCACCCTGGACCACCAGGATGCCCACACGGTGAATTCCCTGCTCAGCGGCCTGTTCTTCGAAAAGACCGTGGCGAACCTCACTACCGGCGTGGATCCGACCACCACCGCAGGGCCCGGCGACCGCCTGCGTTATTCGCTCAGGCTGCGCACCACCGATGCGCCCCTGGACGACTTCCGGCTGCTGGATGACATGGGCGCCCTGAATGGCGAAGCTGCTTTCCAGCCCGGTTCGCTGAGCCTGGTGGCCGGCACGGTCCCGGCGGGGGCAGACGTCTCCAACACGAATCCGTCCGGCGGCACCAACGGGTCGGGCCTGCTGGACATCCGTGGCCTGAGCCTGCCGGCCAACAGCGAAGTCACGATCCAGTTCGATATTACGCTGGCCAGCGGGCTGATCGACGGCACCGTGGTGACGAACCAGGCGCAGATGATCAGTGCCGACGGCGGGGCCGACAGCGACGACCCCTACGTGAACGGCATTGCGGACCCGACCATCGATGGCGACGAGGACCCGACCCGGGTGCTCATCGAGGGGGAGCCGCCCACGGCGCTGGTCAAGGAGAACACCCGGGACACCGCGGCCATCGGGGAACTGTTCAGCTACCGGATTACCGTGCCGTCCACTCCGCACCTGAGCCCCCTGTATGACGTCCGGATCCTCGACAACCTGACGGATTCCGCCGCGGACATGGAGTTCGTGGAGGTGACGCGGGTCGCCGGGTCCGGCACCTGGACACCTGTCAATACGGGGACCGCGACCAACCTGGTCATCGAAGACCCGGTCAACGGCATAGACATCCCGGCGGGCGAGCAGGCGGTGGTCGAGGTCACGGTGAGGCTGCTGGTCACCAACACCGCGTCGTATCTCTACCACCTCCGGGATTCGGACGACAGCACCTCGCGTCCCGGCGCCGGCGACACCACGCCGCCCATGACCATCGTCGAGCCGGAGATCACCCTCGAGAAGAGCGGCCCGCCGCTGATGCGCGTGGGGGCGCCGGCCATCTTCTACCTGGACCTTCAGAACACAGGCGACGCCACGGCCTGGAACATCACCGTTGCCGACGTCCTGCCTGATATCGCTGCCGGCGGGATGTGTGCAGCCCCGCCTGACGAGATCGTCGTGCAGCGGTTTGCCGCCGACGGGACCACGCCCCTGGGCGATGCCCTGATCCCGGGGACGGACTACGCCTCGAGCTTCGTCGCGGCGCCGGCCTGCACGCTGACCCTGGAGATGCTCTCCGATGCCGCGGCCCTGGCCCCGTCCGAGCGCCTGCGGGTGACCTACCGGGCGGCCCTCGACACCGATACCCGCGAAGATGCGGTGCTGACGAACGTCGCCGGCGCGACCTCATGGGCCAGCGCGCCGGGAACAGAGCCGTCCGCGCCCGTCCGGGAGTACGTTCGCACACTCACCGACGGCACGATTGGCGTGCTGGACCACGAGGACGCGCACACCGTCAACCTCGGTGAGCTCCTGTTCGAGAAGACCGTCGCCAATGTCACGACCGGCGCGGACCCGGCTGCGACCGGGACCCCGGGCGATACCCTTCGGTACACCCTCAGGGTCGAGAATCTCTCCGACGTCGAGCTGTCCGGTTTTGCGGTCCGGGACGAGCTGGACAGGCTGAATAGCACGCCGGCATTCGCCGCAGGCACCCTCAGTGTCGTCGAGGCGCCGGCGGGCGCAGATACGTCGGCGACGGACCCGGCGGGCGGAGCCAACGGCACCGGTCTCCTGGACGTCGGGAACCTCACGATCGCCCCGGCCGGTGGGTCCGTGACAGTGGTTTTCGAGGTGGATCTTGCCCCGGTGATCGCCAATGGCTCCCTGGTGCGGAACCAGGCCGGGCTGGAATCCGGCGGAGTCGTCCTGGCCCTCAGTGACGATCCCAATGTCAACGGACCGTCGGACCCCGGCGTGCCCGGCGACGAGGACCCCACGCAGATCAGCATCACCTCAGCGCCGGCCTTCGTCGTCGAGAAGACCTCCGCGGACCTGACCGCGGATCCGGATGTCCTGCTTGCCGGAGAGACCCTCCGCTATACGCTCACCGTCCGGAACACCGGAACCGACGACGCGTCAGACGCCACGCTTCGGGACCTGACCCCGGCGAACACCGCCTACGTGGCGGGTAGCACGACCCTGAACGGGGAGACGGTGGCGGACGTGGACGGGCGCTCGCCGCTGGTGGACGGGATGCCCATCAACGCCGCCGGCGAGAGCGAGCCCGGAAGCATTCCCGCCAGTCCGGAAGACGCCGCGGACCCGGTGGCGACCATCACCTTTGATGTCGTCATCGACCCGGACGTGGCGGACGGCACAATCATCGCCAACCAGGGCTTCGCGAGCGCCATCAACAGCGGTGTGAGCGATCAGCCCTCCGACGACCCGGACACGCCCGCCGCCGACGATCCCACCCGGGACATCGTGGGCAATTTCCCGCTGCTGTACGCGGAGAAGCGCGTGGAGCTGCAGGAGGACGGCACGTCGCCGGGCATCGTCGACCCGGGCGATGTGCTGCGATACACCATCACCGTGCAGAACTCGGCGGCCACGGCGGCTACCAGCGTGACGCTTGCCGACGCCCTGCCGGACAACACCAGCTACGTCGCCGACAGCACGACCCTTAACGGCCTGCCCGTGGCGCAGCCGGACGGCGGGACGTTCCCGCTGGCCGGCGGCATCGATATTTCTTCGTCCGACCTGACGCCGCCGGTGCCGGCGGACGGGGAGGGCACGATCAGCGGTGGCGCATCGGCGGTCATCCAGTTCGATCTCCGGGTCAACGACGGGGTGCCCTCGGGAACCGTCATCAGCAACCAGGCGACGGTCGCCGGTGAAAACATCTCAAACCTGCTGACAGACGGCGACGGCAACCCCGCCACCGGGCCGGAGCCCACCGTGGTGATCGTCGGCGACGCCCAGCTGCTGACGGTGTCCAAGCAGGTGGCCGTCGTGGGCGGCGGCCCGGCGGTGGCCGGCGCGGAACTGGAGTACCTGGTCCGCGTGAGCAACGTCGCCTCGGTGCCCGCGTTGTCGGTCGTCATCACCGACGACCTGGACGCGGACACGCCGGGCGCTCTGGAATATATCGCCGGCAGCGCGCTGCTGAACGGCTCGGCGTCGGGCGTGACGGCCACGGGCAACCGCCTCGTGGCGGACTACGGCGCCGGCCTGGGCCCGCTGGACCCGGGTGACGAGGCCGTGCTGCGTTTCCGCGCCCGCCTGTCCGAAGACCTTGCCATCGGTACGACCGTGACCAATACCGGTGTAGTCAGCTGGAACACGCCGACCCAGTCGGCCGCAGCCAGCGTTTCCATCGACGTGGGCGGCACCCCGGGCGTGGGCGTGCTGGGCGGAGCGGCGTGGCACGACGCGGACTTCGACAACGTCCTGGGCGTGGCGGAACGGATTCTGGAAGGCTGGACCGTAGAGCTATATCGCAGCGGGGACCTGCTGACCACCACGGTTACCGACGCTGAAGGTCGCTGGCGGATCTCGGGTCTTGTCCCCAATGACGGCGACGGCGACGACGTCTACGAAGTCAGGTTCGCAGCGCCCTGGACCGGTTCGCGAACGGCCCTGCTGGGAACCGCTGACTCGCCGTTCACCAATAGCCTGCAGCAGATCACGGACGTCGTCGTGGGCTCCGGAGAGAACCTCACCGAGCTGAATCTGCCCATCGATCCCAACGGTGTGGTCTACGATTCGGTCGTGCGCACGCCGGTGTCCGGTGCGACCCTGAGCCTTCTGGACGCCGGTTCCGCCACGGCACTGCCCGGCACGTGTTTCGACGACCCGGCCCAGCAGGGGCAGGTGACCGGCCCGGACGGCTTCTACAAGTTCGACGTGAATTTCTCCGACCCGGCCTGTCCGTCCGGCGGCAACTATCTGCTGAGCGTTTCGGCCCCGGGGGGCGGCGACTACCTGGCCGGTTACTCGGAGATCATCCCGCCGGACTCGGACGCGACCACGGCGCCGCTTTCCGTGCCCCTGTGCGCTGGAAGCGCCGACGACGCCATCCCGGCCACGACGGACTACTGCGAGGCCCAGGTCTCCGAGCTCGCACCGCCGGCCAGCGTGCCGGCCCGCAGCGAAGGCACCACCTACCACGTGCACCTGAGACTGGATGGCAGCCGGGTGCCTGGCTCCAGCCAGCTGTTCAACAACCACATCCCGGTGGACCAGGAGCTGGAAGGCGCCCTGGCCATCACCAAGACCACTCCGTCGGTGAACGTCAGCCGGGGCCAGATGGTGCCGTACACGATCACGGTCAGTAACACGCTGCCCGTGAACCTGCCGGACCTGGCCGTGGTGGACCGTTTCCCGGCAGGCTTCCGCTACGTCGAGGGCTCGGCCAGCCTGGACGGCACGCCAGTGGAGCCGGAAGTCAACGGCCTGGAGCTGACGTGGAACGGGCTGGAAGTGGCCGGTTCGGGCCAGCGGAGCATCAAGCTGCTGCTCACCGTCGGCGCGGGCGTCACAGAAGGCGAGTATGTCAACCGCGCACAGGCGGTTAACGGCTTTACCGGTTCCGCCCTTTCCGGCGAGGCCACGGCCACGGTACGCGTGGTGCCCGACCCGACCTTCGACTGCACGGACGTGACGGGCAAGGTCTTCGATGACCGGAACCGCAACGGCTTCCAGGACAGCGGCGAGTCCGGCCTGCAGGGTGTCCGGGTGGTCACCACCCGGGGCCTGGCTGCCACCACCGACGCCCATGGCCGTTTCCATATCACCTGCGCAGCCACGCCACGGGAAGGCCGCGGCAGCAACTTCAGCCTGAAACTGGACGACCGCACCCTGCCGTCCGGCTATCGCATGTCCAACGAGCCGGTGCAGATCAAGCGGGCCACGAGAGGCAAGGCCCTGAAATTCAACTTCGGCGCTTCCATCCACCGGGTGGTGGGCCTGGACCTGGCCGACCCGGTCTTCAGGCCGGGCACGGTGGAAATGCGGCCCCAGTGGCAGCCCAGGATCGGCCTGCTCATGGAAGAACTCCTGAAGGCACCGGCCACCCTCCGGCTGTCCTACCTGGCCGACGTGGAGGACGAGGACCTGGTCGAGCGGCGGCTCGAGGCAATGAAGACGCTGATCCTGGATGCCTGGCAGCAGCATCAGCAGCCCTATCGCCTGACCGTTGAGCCGGAGATCTTCTGGCGCCTCGGGACACCGGTAGACCGGCCGGCGCTGCCGAGGGAGGCGAACAGGTGAACGCCATGACCCCAGTCCGCACCCTTAGCATGGCCTGCATCCTGCTGATGGTTCCCGCCGCCTGGGCCCAGGAGACGGGCCCGGTCCGCCAGGTTCAGCCCGGCGAGTCCGCCGAGCGCCACCTGTCACCGGACGAGCCGGTGATGATCTGGGCCCACGATCCCGAAAGGCTGGATGAACAGGCGGGCGACCGAATCGAGAATCAGGACGTCGTCGTCCCCGACGTGGAGACCGTCAAGCTCAGGGACGTGGTGCCGCCCATCCGGTTCGAGTCGGGCGTCGCGGATATTCCGTCGTCCTACATCACGCGCCTGCGGGAAGTGCTGGACAGCATGCAGCACCTGCGGAACGTGCGTCTGCACATGGTCGGCCACGCCGACAGCCAGCCCCTGTCCCCCCGGCTCGCCGAGGTCTACGGCGACAACGCCGGCCTGTCCCGGGAGCGAGCAGGCGAGGTGGCGGAGTTTATCCAGGCCGCGCTGGCCCTGCCGCCGGAAGCCATTTCCTTCGAGTGGGCGGGCGACTCCCGTCCGCTGGCCTCCAACGCCACGGAAGCCGGCCGCGCCCTGAACCGGCGCGTGGAAGTCGAGGTGTGGTACGACGAGCCCACCAGCCGCCTCGCCCAGCAGGACGTGGTGGTCCCGGCGGACATCCGTCGCGTCAAGGTCTGCCGCATGGAGACCGTCTGCAAGCTGCGCTACAAGGAAGGGCATGCCCGGCGGGCGCGGGTAAAGAACCTTGTCCGCCCGCTGCACTACGACTACGACACCCTGGGCGTTTCGGGACAGTTCATCGAGGACATCCGCCAGGCCCTTGCCAATCTGGCCGACAAGGACAACGTGACCGTGCGCTTTACCGGGCACACCGACGACACCCGGCTCACGGGGCGGACGGCCACCATCTACGGCACCCATCTTGCGCTTTCCAAGGCCCGTGCGCGACGGGTGGCCCTGGCGGTGCAGGAGGCCCTCGGCCTGCCGACTTCCGCGGTCGAAAGCGACGGTGAGGGCGCCCATGTGCCCCTGGCGTCCAACCAGACGCCCCGGGGCCGTGACCTGAACCGTCGTATCGAAGTGGAGTTCTGGCACGACGACCCGCTCCAGGACCTGCCGGACGAACCCCAGTTGTGTCCCGACGCGGCGGGATCCGAACGTGTTACCCGGGTCTACGACCCGCCCTGGGGCGATATCCCGCCGCTGTCCCTGGACATGGGCAAACCGGTGATCCCCGCAGGCTACGTGGACAGCCTCCGCCGCGCCATGGGCGACCTCGCCGGCAGGTCCAACGTCCGCCTGCGCTTCACCGGTTACACCGGCAACGAGCGCCTGGACCGGCGGACCGCCATGATCTACGGCGACGACGTGGGCCTTTCCACGGCGCGGGCGCTTCGGACCATGGAGACCGTCCGGGAGCAGATGGGCCTTGACCCGGACGAGGCCGAACACGAGGGCCGCGGCTACGTGCATGCCACCGACGTTGTCAATGCCGGCTTCATCCAGGGGGAAGACTCCTTCGTCGCCGTGGACGTGGTCTACGACGAGCTGGCCGTGCTGGACGACTACGAAGGCGTGGACGTGACCCGCATTACGCGGGAACTGGCCACCCAGAATCCCCTGGGCCTGAACCTGATGCGCATCACCGTGGACGGCGAGCCCGTGGACGACCCGGGGCGCAGTTCCTCCGACGTGCAGCGCTGCACCGACGTGGCCCTGGACCAGACCGACATCCGGTTCCGGTTCGACAACCTGGAGTCGCTGCCCCGGCTGAGCGTGACCGCGCGGCCGAGCACGCTGTGGCAGGTCTCCGGTGCCGGCGATTCCGAGATCCCTCCGGTGCGCTTCCGGCAGTACACCAATTACGGCCACTTCATCGACCACTCGGAGGTCCGGGTCTTCGACACCGACCGGTCCACCCGGGGAGAGCCCCTGGCAGTTCTGCCGGTGGCCGCCGATGGTTACGCCGAGTGGCAGCCCGAGCCGGCGCTGTTCGCTGGCCCGGCCCGCCAGCTGCGCTTCGTGCTGCGCGCCTACGACGCCGAGGGCCGTTTCGACGAGACGGAGCCCCAGCCTCTGTGGCTGGCCCGGAAACCTGCCGCGGACGACGAAGAGACCGGGCCTGACACGGCGGCCGCGCTGACGGCGGGTGGTGGCGGTCCGGGGCAGGACGGGCTGCTGGCCGGCTACGGAGAGTCCGATCTCGCCGTAAGAAACATCGTCCTGGGCAGCGGCACGGTGAGCGTCACCGGCTCCGACATCCCGCCGGGACATTCCGTCTGGGTCGCGGGCCAGCCCGTGCCCACCGACGGCCAGGGCAACTTCGCCGCCGAGATCATCCTGCCGACGGGCATGCACACGGTGGAAGTGGCCGTCCTGGATGAAAACGGCAGCGGCGAACTCTTCCTCCGGGACCTGGAGTTCAAGAAGAACGACTGGTTCTACACGGCGATGGCGGATCTCACCGTCTCGGAGAACCGGACCACCGGTGCGGCGGACGAGCTGGAAGGAGAGAACACGCCTTTCGACTACGATTCAGCCGTCGACGGCCGCCTGGCGTTCTACGTGGATGGTGAGTTCGGCGAAGGCTGGAACCTGACCGCGAGCGCCGACACGCGGGAAGCCGCCGTGGAAGACATGTTCACCAATTTCCTGGACAAGTCTCCGGAATCGCTGTTCCGCCGCATCGACCCTGATTACTACTATCCCACTTTCGGCGACGACGGCACCGTGGAAGAGATGGCGCCCACCATGGGCAAGTTCTACGTGAAGCTTGAGCGCCAGGAAAACCACGCCCTGTGGGGCAACTTCGACGTCCGCTACGGCGATAACGAGCTGGCCCGCGTGGACCGCGGATTGTACGGCGCCAACCTCCGCTACCAGTCGGAAGACATGACCGGCTTCGGAGAACACCGTTTCGCCGTGGACGGCTTCGGCGCCGAGCCCGGCACCGTCGGCGGGCGCGAAGCCTTCCGTGGCACTGGAGGGTCCCTTTACCTGCTGGCCCGCCAGGACCTGCTTCCCGGATCGGAGCGGATCCGCATCGAGATCCGTGACAAGGCCACGGGCATCGTCTCCGGCGTGTCCAGCCTGCGCTACGGGCAGGACTACGACATCGACTACCTGCAGGGAAGGATCCTCCTGTCCGAGCCCCTCTCCGCCGTGGTGACGGACGACCTCCTGGTGCGCACCGGCGGGCTTAGCGGCGACGAAGCCTGGCTCGTAGTCAACTACGAGTACACCCCGGGGTTCGATGAACTCGACACGGTGGCCGTCGGCGGCCAGGGCCACTACTGGGTCAACGACTACGTGCGGCTCGGCCTCACGACGAACCACAACAGCGACGATGGTGCCGGCGACAGCAGTCTGAACGCCGGGGACGTCACCGTCCGCATGAGCAACGAGTCCTGGCTGAAGCTGCAGGCGGCGCAAAGCGAGGGTCTGGTGGCCAGTACCTGGACGTCCAGTGACGGGGGCTTCGAGTTCGACCAGCCCCTTGAGGCGCCCTTCGTCGACGCCAGCGCGGGTGCCCACCGCATCGACCTGAGCCTCGGTTTTGCAGACATTCTCGACGGCGGAAGGGGACGCCTGAGCCTCTACCACCAGCGCCTCGAGGCCGGCTATTCCGGCGCGGGCCTCACGGCCCTGTCAGACCTGGACCAGTACGGCGCCATGTTCCAGATGCCGGTGACCGCCGACCTGTCGGTATCGGCCAAGGCGGACAGCTCGGAACAGGACGGCGGGCTGAAGGCCAGCAGCGAAGAGCTGAACGTGGGCTACCAGGTCACCGACCAGTGGACCGTCAGTGCCGGCGTTCGCCGTGATTCCCGGGAGGACGACGCTTCCGCCGTGGCCCTGACCCAGGAGACCGGCGACCGCACGGACGCAGTGGTACAGGCCGCCTACGATTCCCGGGGCGCCTGGACGAGCTACGGGTTCGCCCAGGAGACCCTGTCCAGCAGCGGTAACCGCGAAGATAACGGCCGTGTGGGTGTGGGCGGTTCACTGCGCCTCGGCGACCGTGTGGTCATCGATGCCGAAGCCTCTGGCGGCGACCTGGGTCCCGGCGGGCGGCTCGGATCCAGCTACATGTTCTCCGATCGCACCACCTTCTACGTGAATTACGCCCTGGAGAACGAGCGTACGGACAACGGCCTCCGCGGCCGCCATGGCAACCTGGTGGCCGGCACCCGTTCGCGGCTGTCGGACAGCGCCAGCGTCTACGTGGAGGAGCGCTACCAGCGCAGTGACGACGTCACCGGCCTGACCCACGCCACGGGCCTGACGCTGGCCCCGACGGACCGGTGGAACCTGGGCGTGGACACGGACATCGGCACCCTGGTCGATCGCCGCACGGGCGCGGAAACGGAACGCCAGGCAGCGGGTTTCCGCGTCGGCTACGGCTTCGACACCGTCCAGCTGTCCACGGCCATGGAGTACCGGTTCGACGATACCCAGCAGGCGGACGGCACCTGGCTCGACCGGACGACCTGGCTGGTCCGGAACAGCTTCAAGTACCAGGTAGTGCCGGACTGGCGGATCGTGGGCAAGTTCAACCACTCCGAGAGCGACAGCTCCGCCGGCGACTTCTATGACGGCGGTTTCACCGAAGCGGTGCTGGGCTACGCATTCAGGCCGGTGGACAACGACCGGCTGAACGCCCTGGCGAAGTACACGTACTTCTACAACGTGCCGGGCGTTGACCAGATGGGCTCCCAGGGCCTGGGGGCGGAGTTCCTCCAGAAGAGTCATGTCGCGGCCCTGGACCTTAGCTACGATGTGACTTCCAGCTGGTCCGTGGGCGGCAAGTACGCCTACCGTCTGGGGCAGGTCAGCCTCGACCGGGAGAACCCGAACTACTTCGACAACAACGCTCACCTGGTGGTCCTGCGCACGGATCTCCGGGTCCGCGAGAACTGGGAAGGGCTCCTGGAGGGCCGGGTCCTGGACCTGCCTGACACCAGTGAGCGGCGCAGCGGCATGCTGGTGGCTGTCTACCGGTACCTGGGCGCCAGCATGAAGGTGGGCCTGGGTTACAACTTTACCGACTTCTCCGACGACCTGACCGACCTGGACTATGATCACCAGGGTGTCTTCCTGAACCTGGTGGGCGCCATGTAGGTCAGCCCGCGGCCGGCGATGCCCGGCCGCGGCCTTCGGCGGTGCCGGAACCCGTGTCATCATAGGCGCGTGTTCAGCCGGGTCCGCGCGAGAATGTCGTGAGAATCCTCTTCGTCTGCATGGGCAACATATGCCGTTCGCCGACGGCCGAAGGCGTATTTCGGAAACTGGTGACCGACGCCGGCCTGCAGGACCGGATCCACGTGGAGTCCGCGGGCACCCACGGATATCACGTGGGCGCCCCCCCGGATCGCCGGGCGGCCTCCGCGGCCCGGGCGAGGGGCTTCGATCTCAGCGGTATCGAGGCGCGCCGTGTTTCGCCGGATGACTTTGACCAGTTCGACCTCATCGTCGCCCTGGACTCCGACAACTACGGCCACCTCTCCGGAATGGCTCCCCGGGACGCGCGGGCCGAAATCCGCCGCCTGATGGATTTTGCGTCCGAGGGCAGCGGACGGGATGTGCCCGATCCCTATTACGGGGGGCTCAACGGCTTCGAGTTGGTGCTGGACATGGTCGAGGACGCGTGCGCCGGCCTGCTCCGGGAGGCGAGCAGCCGGCTGGGGCGGATGGGGCACGCCGCCGGACAGCCAGGCAAGCCCCCGCCCGGACGGAATTAAAAAATAGATAAAACAGTAGGTTATCGGATTAACCTTCAGTAGGATCTTAGGGCTGGAAAGGGCATTCTCGCCGTTACCGAGTTGCAGCCCCGGTCGGCGCGCCTTCTATACTGTTGTCGAGTCGCCGCCCACGCGGGCTCCCGGCCGAGCCCGGGAGCTTCTTTCGCTTATTTCCAAGGGAGGACAGATGCCGAGCGTCGAAGGGGCCCGGATATACAACCTGTTTCCACTTCTGGCCGGGCCACTCGAGACATGGGCCGACCACGTGCCGCGGATCGCGGCGATGGCCTTCGACTGGATCAGCATCAACCCTTTCCACGCCCCGGGGACCTCGGGGAGCCTTTACTCCATCCGAAGTTTCGACGCGCTGCACCCGGTAGTCGCCGGGGGCGAGGAGGGACCCTGGGATGACCGGCTGGCCGCTTTCTGTCGCGTGGCGGAGCAGTCGGGGCTGCGGGTCATGGTCGACCTTGTCCTGGATCACTCGGCCCGGGACGGGGACCTGGTCAAAAGGTTTCCGGCCTGGTTTGACCGTCCTTCGGACCAGCCGCTGGCGCGGGGCCACGCCCTGGATCCCTCGGGTCACCACGGGACCCCGCCGGACCTTGCGCCTGTCCGTTACCCGGACGCGCTCCGGGATGAGCAACTGGCCTTCTGGGGCGCGTTGATCCGGCGCTATCGGGCCTGCGGAGTGACGGGGTTCCGCTGCGCGGGCGCCCATCGGGTCCCGGAGGCGTTCTGGCGGGCGCTCATCGACGTGGCGCGGGCTGACGACGGGCCAGCCCCGGTGTTCTGCGCTGACGCGCTAGGGGCCCCGCCTGAGGAGGTCGTGGCGTTGGGCCGCGCCGGCTTCGACCTGGCCTTCAACAGCTCCCGCTGGTGGGACTTCCGGGCGCCGTGGCTGCTGGATCAGTATGAGCAGCTGCGCCCGGCACTTGGCACGGTCTCCTTCCCGGAGCGGCACGATACGCCGCGGCTGGCCTCGGAGCTGGCCGGACTGCCGGCCAGTGTCCTGGAGGCGCATTACGGGTTTCGATACCAGTGGGCCGCGTGTTTCTCCGCGGCCGTGCTGATGCCCATGGGCTACGAGTATGGTTTCACGCAGCCCCTGGACACCCGCGACACGCGGCCCGGCCAGTGGGATGCCCAGCTTGCGGAGGCGCCCTTTGACCTGAGCGAGCGCATCACGGCGATGAATCGCCTCAAGGCGCGACTGGCGGCGCTGGGGCACGAGGGGCCGCAGCGACGGCTGAACGGTCCGGATGCTGCCACGGCGGTGATGGTCCGCAGGCACGGCGAGGAGGCCGCGGTCGTGGTGGTCAACCCGAGCGCGGCCGACGGTGCTCTGGTGGATCCGGCGAAAGTGCTGGAGAGCACCGGCATCAGCCGCTGGCGGGATGTCACACCTGGCAGCGCATCCGTCCGCCTTGCGCCCGGCAGAGCCGAGGCGGTGGAGCCCCTGGGCGTGCGGATCTGGATGCGGGAGCCCGGGAAACCGCGGAAAAGCCGGCGGACCCGGGAGGCGCAGCTGGCCCGCCTGCAATCCCTCGCGGACGCCAGGGTTGCCATCGAGAAGGTTACGCTGGAGATCGACGGCGGTCGATTTCCTGTCAAGCGCATCCTGGGGGAAGGCGTAGACGTCTCGGCGGATATTTTCTGCGACGGGCACGACGTGCTCCGGGCAGCGGTGCGGTTCCGGAGAAAAGGAAAAAAGGCGTGGAGCGAAGCGCCCCTGTCCCGTGGCGACAATGATCGCTGGTCGGGACGTTTCCACGTCGATCAGCTCGGGCGTTTCGAATACACGGTAGTCGCCTGGCGGGACCGCTTTCGCACCTGGCGGGACGAGACAGGGAAAAAGAACGATGCCGGACTGGACATCGGGCTTGAGCTTCGCGAGGGTACGGAACTGGTAGCCGAGGCGGTGCAGCAGGCTTCTGGCGAGGATGCCGGCGCGCTCGAGGCATGGCACCGCGCATTGAAGGGCGCATCGGACGACGCGACGCGTCTGTCGCATCTCATGGCCGGAGATCTCCTGGCGCTGATGGACCGCGCTGCGCCCCGGAGCAACCTGACGATCTACGATAGATCGCTGGACGTGGTGGTTGACCGGCCGGCTGCGGCCTTTGCCGCATGGTACGAGATGTTCCCGCGCTCCCAGTCTCCCGTGCCCGGACGCCACGGGACGTTCCGGGACGTTATCCAGCGACTTCCTTACGTCCGGGACCTGGGCTTTGACGTGCTCTATTTCACGCCTGTCCACCCCATCGGGCGGACCCATCGCAAGGGGCGCAACAATACTCTCCTGGCGGGTCGCGACGATCCCGGCAGCGTCTACGCCATCGGCGCCAGGGAGGGGGGGCACACGGCCGTGCACCCGGAGCTTGGCACGCTGGAGGACTTCCGCGCCCTCGTCGCTGCCGCCCGGGACCATGACCTGGAAATCGCACTGGATATCGCGGTCCAGTGCTCCCCGGATCATCCCTGGCTCACAGAGCATCCGGAGTGGTTCGACTGGCGCCCCGACGGCACCATCAAGTACGCCGAGAACCCGCCCAAGAAGTACGAAGACATCGTCAATGTGCACTTCTACCGGGACGCCATCCCCGGTCTTTGGTTCGAGCTGAAGCGAGTCTTCGAATTCTGGATGGCGCAGGGCGTCAAGACCTTCCGGGTGGACAATCCGCACACCAAGCCGTTCCCGTTCTGGGAATGGCTCATCGGCGAGCTGAAGCAGGCGGACCCGGAGGTCGTCCTGCTGGCCGAGGCATTCACGCGCCCCAAGGTGATGCTGCGCCTCGCCAAGCTGGGCTTCACCCAGTCGTATACCTATTTCACCTGGCGTAACCACAAGGCAGAGATGGCGGCCTACCTGGAGGAGCTCGCGACGGGCGAGTACCGCGAGACGTTCAGGCCAAACTTCTTCGTCAACACGCCGGATATCAATCCGGCCATCCTGCAGAGCAACGAGCGGCCCGCTTACGAGATGCGCCTCGTGCTCGCGGCCACGCTCTCGGGACTCTATGGGATCTACAACGGCTTCGAGATCTGCGAAGGCACTCCGGTACCCGGTAAGGAGGAGTACCTGGACAGCGAGAAGTACGAGATCAAGACCTGGGACTTCGAGCGGCCCGGAAATATCCGCAGTCTCATACGCCGGCTGAACCGGATCCGCCGCGAGAATCCGGCCCTCCGCACGCATACCAACATCCGGTTCCTGAACGCCTGGAACGAGCACGTGCTCTGCTACTACAAGGCGACGCCGGAGCGGGACAACAATCTCCTGATACTGGTGAACATGGATCACCGGAACGTCCAGGAGACCCATTTCGAAGTCCCGCTGTGGGAGTTCGGACTTCCTGACGACGGGGCCATCGAGGTGGAAGATCTGCTGGAGGGCCACGTCTTCACGCTGCACGGCAAGATCCAGCACGTACGGCTGGATCCGGATCACGGTCCGGCCAGGATCTGGCGGCTGCGGCCCGCCGCCGCGCTCTGAGCCTGCGTCCTCTTGCCGCCAGACCGATACAGGAGTTTTCGTCCCCGATGATCGATCGTTCCGTTCCCGACTGGTACAAGGACGCCGTCATCTACCAGCTCCACGTCAAGGCGTTTTTCGATGCCAACAACGACGGCATCGGCGACTTCGAAGGGCTGATCCAGAAACTCGACTACGTGAAGAGCCTGGGCGTTACCGCGATCTGGCTGCTGCCTTTTTACCCTTCACCCCTGCGGGACGACGGCTACGACATCGCAGACTACCGGGACGTCAATCCGTCTTACGGCACCATGCGGGACTTCCGGCGCCTCGTCCGGGAGTGCCACAAGCGCGACCTGCGCGTCATCACGGAACTCGTCATCAACCACACCTCCGACCAGCATCCCTGGTTCCAGAGGGCCCGCCGCGCGAAGAAAGGCAGCACCTGGCGCAACTTCTATGTCTGGAGCGACGACGACGAGCGCTACGACGGCACGCGGATCATATTCCTGGACACGGAGTCGTCCAACTGGACCTGGGACCCGGAGGCAGGGCAGTTCTTCTGGCACCGCTTCTACCACCATCAGCCGGACCTGAATTTCGACAATCCTCAGGTTCTGAGGGCGGTGCTGAGCGTGCTTCATTTCTGGCTCAAGGCCGGCGTGGACGGCCTGCGCCTTGACGCCGTGCCCTATCTCATCGAGCGGGAAGGTACCAACAACGAGAACCTCCCCGAGACCCACGAAATCCTCAGGAAGATTCGCGCCGAGGTAGACGCCCACTACCCGGACCGCATGCTGCTGGCGGAAGCGAATCAATGGCCGGAGGACACCGCCGAGTACTTCGGCCGGGGCGACGAGTGCCACATGGCCTTCCACTTTCCGCTGATGCCGCGGATGTACATGGCGCTTGCCATGGAGGACCGCAACCCGATCACCGACATCCTGCGCCAGACGCCGGAGCTTCCCGACGGCTGTCAGTGGGCCATCTTCCTCCGGAACCACGACGAGCTGACCCTGGAGATGGTCACCGACGACGAGCGGGACTATCTCTGGGAGTACTACGCCGCGGACCGCCGAATGCGCATCAACCTCGGCATCCGCCGGCGCCTGGCGCCACTGATGGCGCGTGACCGCAGAAAGATCGAGCTGATGAACGGCCTGCTGCTGTCGATGCCGGGCACGCCGGTCCTCTACTACGGCGACGAGCTCGGCATGGGCGACAACATCTATCTTGGTGACCGGGACGGGGTGCGGACGCCCATGCAGTGGACCCCGGACCGAAACGGCGGTTTCTCCCGGACACAGCCGCAGCGGCTGTATCTCCCTGCGATCCAGGATCCGCTCTACGGCTATCAGGCGGTGAACGTGGAAAGCCAGGAGGCTGACCCGAGCTCGTTGCTGAACTGGACCAAGGGGATGCTCCGGGTTCGCCAGGAGTTCCAGGCCTTCGGCCGCGGCAGCCTCGAGTTTCTCTATCCGGGCAACCGGAAGATATTCGCCTATCTGCGCCAGTACGCAGACGAGACCATCCTGTGCGTCGTCAACCTCTCACGGACGGCCCAGGCCGTGGAACTGGACCTGTCCGAATTCTCGGGCAGAGTCCCCATCGAGCTCTCGGGCCGGACGGCGTTCCCGCCCGTCGGCGATCTTCCCTACCTGCTGACCCTTCCCGGCTACGGTTTTTCCTGGTTCGCGCTGGTTGAGAGTGCCGAGGCGCCGAACTGGTATTCGGAAGCCCCGGAGCCGATGCCCAGCTTCCTCACCCTGGTGCTGCGCAAGTCCCTGGAGGAGCTGACGACCGACAAGAACCGGCGCATGCTGGAGGAGGAAATTCTCCCGGACTACCTGCCGAAGCACCGGTGGTTCCCGGGCAAGGACCGGGCGGTGGAGTCCGTATCCCTGGACGACACGCTGGTGCTGCCGGGCCCTGGCGATCCCCAGCTTCTGTGCCTGTTGTCCGTTCGCCAGGACGGTGAGACCGCACGGTATCAGCTGCCCCTGGCGGTCACCTGGGACGAGGCCGCGCTTCGGCCGGGCTCGGCCACCCTTTCCTGGACGCTGGCGCGGACGCGGCGTTTCCGTTACGTGGGCGCGCTGCATGACGCCATGTTCAGCGACGAGTTCGCCTGCCGCCTGCTGCAGCTGATGCGCGGCGAGCTGCCGACGGATGAGCGCCTGGTGGTGGCCGGCTGGGACGCACTGAAGGACCTGGCGCTGGGAGAGGACACCGAAGTCAGACGATTCGGCGTCGAGCAGTCCAATACCTCGGTGGTCGTCGGTGGCCGGGTCGCGCTCAAGCTGTTCCGCAAGCTCGCCGCCGGCATCCACCCGGAGCTGGAGATGGTGCGGTACCTGACCCACGAGGCCGGCTTCCGGAACACGCCGGCTCTTCTCGGCAGCGTCGAGATGACGGACGCGACAGGACAGCCCACCGCCCTGGCCATCGCCCAGGAGTATCTCTTCAACCAGGGCGACGGCTGGCAGTACGTGACCAACTACCTGGACCGGGAGCTCGAGGCCCGCGCAATGGGCCGGGACCAGGCATCCGGCGAGCTGCCGGCGGTCGATCACGAGGAAAATCTGCAGCTGATCGAACGCCTGGGACAGCGGGTGGCAGAAATGCACGTAGCGCTGGCCCGCCCGACGCCGGACCCGGCATTCTCACCGAAGCGATCCACCGCGAAAGATGCCCAGGCCTGGGCCCGGAATGCGCGGCGGCAGTCCCGTGAAGCCTTCTCTGCGCTCCGGCGTATTCAGCCTTCCCTGGAAGGACCGACGGCGGAGCGGGCGAAAGCGCTGCTCGAGCGGCAGAAGGACGTGGATGCCTTCATTCGCGCGGCTGCCGCGGGGCGTCCCGACGTATTGATCGCCCGCCTGCACGGGGACCTGCACCTGGGCCAGGTCCTGGTGGTCGAGCGGGACTTCTACATCATCGATTTCGAGGGCGAGCCGGCCCGGCCGCTGGATGCGCGCCGCGAGAAGTCCTCGGCGCTGCGCGATGTGGCCGGCATGCTGCGTTCCTTCGACTACGCGGCCTGGTCGGCGGCTTTCGAGTTCAGCCGTCGACAGCCCAACGCGGGCCAGGCCAGCCGGCAGGACGCGATGGCCTGGAGGGATGCCGCCCAGGCTCGCTTCCTGGCCGGCTATCGCTCGGGTATCGGCGACTGCGGCGTCTGGCCCGACAGCGACGCCGAAGGCCTGCGGCTGGTAGAGCTGTTCCTGGTCGAAAAGGCGCTCTACGAGCTGGCCTACGAGGCGGCGAACCGCCCCGCCTGGCTGGACATCCCCCTCGCGGGTCTCCTTGCTCTGCTTGACGCTGCGCCCGGACGGCGGCGGTCCCCGTGATGACCGGTTCTCCGCAGATGCCCGGGGGCAACAGGACCCTGTCCCGGGAGGGGATCGAGGCCCTGGTGTCGGGTCGGCACGGCGACCCGTTCTCTCTTCTCGGGCCCCACGACACACCCGGTGGCTGTGTCATCCGGGCGTTCATGCCCGGGGCGATTCGCGCATGGATTGTGCCCGGTGCGTCGGACAACGCGGTCCGTATGGAGCGTCTGCATGAGGCGGGATTCTTCGAGGCCCACCTGGAGAGTCGTCCGGCGGCCTATCGGGTGGGTTTCGAGACGGGCGAGGGCGAATGTTTCGAGACCGAGGATCCCTACCGGTTCGGGCACGTGCTGGGCGAACTGGATCTGCACCTCGTCGGTTGCGGCGACCATCGCCGCTTGTACGAAGCGCTCGGTGCGCATCCGCGGACCGTGGAGGGTGTGGCCGGCACCGCCTATGCCGTCTGGGCGCCGAATGCCCGGCGGGTTTCGGTGGTGGGGTCCTTCAATCACTGGGATGGACGTGTGCATCCGATGCGCCTGCGCCGGGAAGCCGGAGTGTGGGAGCTGTTCGTCCCCGGCGTCGATGCCGGAGCGCTGTACAAGTTTGAGATCCTGGATGCCGAAGGCGGTCTTCAACCTCTGAAGTCTGATCCCGTGGCCTTCGCGGCCGAGCTCCGGCCCGGCACCGCCTCCTGCGTCCACGGCCTGCCGGAGGTCCGCTGGAGCGACGCCGGCTGGATGTCCCGGCGAGGCGCGGACAGCAGCACCGATGCGCCCGTGTCGGTTTATGAGGTGCACCTGGGAAGCTGGATGCGGGGCCCCGGCGGGCGATGGCTCAGCTACGACGAGCTGGGCGAACGCCTGGTTCCCTACGCCCGCGAGATGGGCTTCACGCACCTCGAGCTGCTGCCGGTGACCGAGTTTCCCTATGACGGCTCGTGGGGCTATCAGCCGACCGGGATGTTTGCCCCGACCCGCCGTCACGGCTCCCCGGAGTCCTTCGCCAGGTTTGTTGACACCGCCCACGAGGAAGGGCTGGGCGTACTGCTGGACTGGGTGCCCGGGCATTTCCCGACGGACGCCCATGGCCTGGGTCGCTTCGACGGCACGGCCCTGTACGAACACGCCGATCCCCGGCAGGGTTTCCACCGGGACTGGAACACGCTCATTTACAACTACGACAGACGCGAGGTGACCAATTTCCTTCTGGCATCGGCGCTGTTCTGGTTGCGGCAGTATCACGTGGACGGACTGCGGGTCGACGCCGTGGCATCCATGCTCTATCTCGACTATTCCCGCGAGCCCGGGGACTGGGTGCCGAACCGGTACGGCGGTAACGAGAACCTGGGCGCCATTGACTTTCTCCGGCGTCTTAACGAGCTCGTGGCATCCGAGGCCCCTGGCGCGCTCACCATCGCGGAGGAGTCCACGGCCTGGCCCGGCGTTTCCCGGCCGGCCCATACCGGAGGCCTGGGCTTCGATTACAAATGGAACATGGGCTGGATGCACGACACGCTGCAGTACATGTCCCTGGATCCCGTCCACCGCCGCTGGCACCACTCGGGGCTCACCTTCAGCCTGGCCTACGCGTTCTCCGAGAACTTCATGCTGCCGCTGTCCCATGACGAGGTCGTCCACGGCAAGGGATCTATCCTGGGCCGGATGCCCGGCGACGAGTGGCAACGGTTCGCAAATCTGCGGGCGTATTACGGCTTCATGTTCGGTCACCCCGGGAAGAAGCTGAACTTCATGGGCAACGAGATCGGACAGGAGCGGGAGTGGGCCTTCGAACAAAGCCTGGACTGGCACGTGCTGGACAGGCCGCTGAACCGCGGCATCCAGGCCCTTTTTGCGGACCTCAACAGGCTCTATCGGAGCATGCCGGCCCTGCACCGGCGGGACTGTGATCCGGAGGGATTCCAGTGGCTGGTGGACAGCGATGCCGAGAACAGCGTGGTGGTCTTCCTGCGCCGGGGGCGCGACGGGGATCCGCCGGTGCTGGTGGCCTGCAACTTCACGCCGGTACCCCGATACGGCTACCGCGTGGGTGTTCCCGTGACGGGGATCTTCCGTGAACGCCTGAACACCGATGCTGAAGTTTACGGAGGAGGGAACGTCGGAAACGCCGGGCAGCTGACGGCGGCCACGCAGTAGCCATACGCCTCGTAGGCAGCACGCACGTCGCGGACGATCTGCTTAGCCGACACTGTGCGCTCGGGAAGATAGATCAAATGCGGCGCGTCCGTCTCATCCTCGCGCGGCGAGGCACTGTTTCCCGGCTACGGCGAGCCAAGCACGCCGTAGCCTGGCCCGACCGCGTGGAAGACTGCGCCGGCGTCCTCGCGGATAACCGGCGCAGGTTCGATACGGCCGCTGCAGACAGCTAGGAGTGACTATCCGAGTCCTGTTTTCCCGAGGTCCCCGGCGTCACCGCCTGGGGCGGCTTGGGTCGCGGAGGTGACTCCACGGGCAGCAGGCTCTGCTGACGCACGGGAGCGGGGCGGTTCTCGCCGTCACCGGCCGGCGGCGGCATCGGCGCCGCGCCGCGCTCGGCGGGGCGGGGTTTCTCGCCCGTCGGACGCTCAGGCGCTGACGACTTTGGCTGATCCGGCTCGCCGGCCTGCCCGGCGCGGGGCCTGTCAGAGGCCGGCTTGTCCACCGGGGCCGGCATCGAGCGGTCCACCGCGGGCCCCGTCCCGGCAGGTGCGGGACTGCTTGCGGCGGTTGCCGGCGGCTTTTCAGTGCGCCCCGCAGCCGGCTTTTCCTGCTCGCTTTTCTGTATCGGCTGCGGGCCTGGAGCCGAGGCATCGGTGCCCGTGCTTGGCGGCAGAGCCGCCTGGCCCCCGGATGACCGGGCGCCCTCGGACTGCCGGGAATCCGCCGCTGCGCGCCCCGAGCCATTTCCGGCCTTGTCCTGGTCCCCGGCCTTGCCTTCGGCAGCGGCCGGGCGGGGGTCGCCGCCGGTGTCTTTCCGGCCGGACCGTGAAGCGCCCTGGCGGTCCCCGCCGGAGTTCCTGCTGTCGGAGACGGCCTGGTCCTTGCTCTCCTGGTTCTCCTGACCGGACCGGCTGGCCTGCTGTCTCCGCCGGCCGCCCCGACTGCCCCGACGCCGCCGGCGGCGTCCGCTGCGGCTTTGGCCCTGCTGCTGACCCTGGTCCTGCCCGCCCTCGGCGGCCTGGGTCTGCTGGGACGGCTTGTCCTTTGTCTCCTTCTCGTCGCGGCCCGGCTTCTGCGCGGACTGCCCGGATTTCCTGTCAGCCGGCTTGCGGCCCTGGCTGCCGCTGCGGCGGTTTCCCTGGCTCCGCTTGCCCTGGCTCCCGGGCTGCTGCTGCCCCTGGCTCCGCCGGCTGCGCCGCTGCTGGTTCCCGCCGTCGGTGCGGCGGCGATCCCCGCTGCTGCGCGGTGAGGCGGCGGCCTGATCGGATCCGCTCCTGCCGGCGGCGGCGCCCTTTGTCTTCTGTTCGGTGCTGGCGGCGTCCGGCCCGGCGCCGAGGCCCCGGAACCACGCGACGAGACGCGCGACGAGGCCCGGCCTGCGGATGTCCTGTGCCACCGCCCGGGCGGGTGCCGGCGGGGGCGCCGGCGTGGCGGGCACGATCGTGGACACCGCCGGCTGCTCCGGCTTGCGCGTTGGCGTCACCCCAGGCGTGACTTCGGCCTGTTCCTGCTCGGGCTCGGGTAGCTTGAAACTCAGTCCCGTGTTCTGGGGCTCCCTCAGAGCGTCGTCCCGGACCCGACGGATCTCGTAATACGGCGACTCCAGGGTATCCCGGGGGACAATTACGATCTGGACGCCGTCCCGTTCCTCGATGTCGGTGATGGCGGTGCGCTTTTCATTCAGCAGGTAGGTGCCCACGTCCACCGGGACGTCGGCGATAATCTTTGCCGACCGGTCCTTGCGCGCCTCTTCCCCCATCAGGCGGAGAATGGAAAGCGACAGGGACTCGATGCTGCGGATGGCCCCCCAGCCCTGGCAGCGGGGGCAGACGATATGACTGGACTCGCCCAGGGAGGGACGCAGTCTCTGCCGGGACATCTCCAGCAGGCCGAACCGCGAGATCCGGCCGATCTGCACCCGGGCCCGGTCAACCTTGACGGCGTCGCGGAGCCGGTTTTCCACTTCCCGCTGGTTCTTCTGCGGCCCCATGTCGATGAAGTCGATGACGATAAGACCGCCCAGGTCACGGATGCGAAGCTGCCGGGCGATCTCGTCGGCCGCCTCAAGGTTGGTCTGCAGCGCCGTGGCTTCGATGTCTTCGCCCTTGGTCGCCCGGGCGGAGTTGATATCGATGGACAGCAGGGCCTCGGTGTGGTCGATGACCACGCTGCCGCCGGACGGCAGCTGAACCACGTGGGAATAGGCGCTTTCGATCTGGCTTTCGATCTGGAAGCGACCGAACAGCGGAACCGGGTCGTCGTAGTACTTCAGCCGGTCCAGGTTGTGCGGCATGACCCGCTGCATGAACTCGCGGGCACTCTCGTAGGTCTTTGCGTCGTCGACGAGAATCTCGCCGATGTCCGACGAGAAGTGGTCCCTGAGCGCCCGCAGAATGGCGTTGGACTCCTGGTAGATCAGGAACGGCGCCGGCCGTTCCACTGCCGAGTGCTTGACCGCTTCCCAGACCTGGAGCAGGGTGTCCAGGTCCCACTGGAGTTCCTCGGCGCTGCGGCCCACCCCGGCGGTCCGCACGATGGCGCCCATGCCGTCGGGAACCTTCAGGTCATCCATGGCTTCCCGCACGGCCTCCCGGTCGTCCCCCTGGATGCGGCGGGAGACGCCCCCGGCCTTCGGGTTGTTCGGCATCAGCACCAGGAAGCGTCCGGCCAGGCTGAGGTAGGTGGTCAGCGCAGCGCCCTTGTTGCCGCGCTCGTCCTTCTCCACCTGGACGACGATCTCCTGCCCTTCCTTTAAGACGTCCTTGATATTGGCCCGTCCGCCCTTGTCCGGGCTGGAAACGTAGTATTCCGGGGAGACCTCTTTGAGAGGCAGGAAGCCATGGCGATTGGCGCCGAAGTCGACAAACGCCGCCTCCAGGCTGGGCTCGAGGCGGGTGATCCGCCCCTTGTAGATGTTGGCCTTACGCTGCTCCCGGGAGGGAATCTCGATATCGAGGTCGTAGAGCTTCTGGCCGTCGACGACAGCCACACGCAACTCTTCTTGCTGAGTTGCGTTCACCAGCATTCTCTTCATTCTTGAAAATCCGTTGGTCTGGCCCGGCCGCGGGCCCGCCGTCGCTGAGGATGCGGGAACGGGTGCGGTGGCCGGGGCGCGGGGGCGCGCCCAGGGCGGAGTGCCTGTGGGGCAGAAGCGCGAACAGAATCAGGAGTACGCCAGTCATGCTTCCCGAGCAGGACACCGCCGACGACGTTCCGCAAGTGCACCTGCCTTTAGCTGGAAGTCCCGGCGTCGGGACGTCTGGGCGGGGCGCGGGCCGGGCGATGAGTGATAGTCAACCGAACAGCCGGGGCGAGAGGTCTACACCCCCGGCACGAAACCTTGCGACACGCCCGCTGCCGAGGTCCACGGGGATCGGGAACGGCGTGCTACGCGTGTACTATAACAACGGCACGCGCCCCCATCAATTGCCTAAGCTGCTGAATCCGGGAGAAGAATTTGGACCCCAAGCCGGCGCAGAAGAGCTCGGCCGTGGAGCACGTTTCGATTGGTCCCGGCAGCCAGGGACAACGGCTGGATAATTTCCTGCTGGGGCGGCTGAAGGGCGTGCCCAAGTCCCGGGTGTACCGCCTCCTGCGCCGCGGCGAGGTCCGGGTCAACGGCGGGCGGGCAAAACCGGATTATCGTCTCGCCGAGGGTGACGACGTTCGCATTCCCCCGGTCCGGCGCGCGGAAACGCCGGTGCCCGGCCCAGGCGGTCGGGCGGCGGGGCTGAGACTGGAGCAGCGCATTCTGCACGAGGATGAGCGGCTCATCGTCCTCGACAAGCCCGCCGGCATGGCGGTGCACGGCGGCAGCGGCCTGTCCCATGGCGTGATCGAGGCGCTGAGAGCCGCGCGGCCGGGAGCACCCTACCTGGAGCTGGTGCACCGCCTGGACCGGGATACAAGCGGCTGTCTCCTGGTGGCGAAGCGGCGAAGCACGCTGCGCGTGCTGCACAAGCTGTTGCGCGAGGGGGAAGTCGAGAAGCGCTACCTGGCCCTGGTGAAGGGACAGTGGGAGCACGGCCGGGTCGAGATGACCGACCGGTTACGCAAGACGACCCGGGGCGGCGAGCGCGTGGTGCAGGTGGACGCCGAGGGCAAAGCCGCGGTGAGTATCTTCCGGCCCGTGGACATCCATCGGCTGGCGACCCTGCTGGAAATCGAGATCAAGACCGGGCGCACCCACCAGATTCGCGTCCAGGCCGCTGCTGCGGGCCATCCACTGGCCGGCGACGAACGCTACGGTGACAAGGACTTCAATCACCGGATGAAGTCCCTGGGCCTGAAACGTCTTTTCCTGCACGCTGCCTCGGTAGGATGGCAGGACCCTGATTCCGGTGACTGGCGCAGCTGGTCCGCGCCGCTGCCCGACGACCTGGGAGAGGTCCTGTCCCGAGTGGAGGCCCCGGGTGGCTGAGCCCGGCCGACGCTGGGACCTGGTCGTTTTCGACTGGGACGGGACCCTGATGGATTCCACCGCCCAGATCGTCGAGGCCGCGCGCCGGGCCATCGCCGAGCTCGGCCTGCCGCCGAGGGAAGAGGCGCAGGTAAAGGAGATCATCGGGCTGGGCCTGAAAGAGTCCTGGCACCGCCTGTTCCCCGAGCTTGCCGGCGAGGATCACTTCGGCGCATTCGTCGAAAGCTACCGCGGGCATTTCTTTTCTTCGGAGCTCCACGTGGCGCGACCGTTCGAGCGGGTGGACGCGATGCTGGAGGGCCTCCGCCGCGGCGGCTACGGGCTCGCGGTGGCGACGGGCAAGAGCCGCCGCGGACTGGACCGGGATTTCGAGCGCACCGGCCTGGGGCGACTGTTCTGCGGCTCGAGGACCGCGGACGAAACCCGCTCGAAGCCGGAGCCGGATATGCTCCTCGAGCTGCTGGAGGCCACCGGCGTGCCCGCCAGCCGGGCGGTAATGGTCGGGGATACCGAGTGGGATCTGGAGATGGCCCGCCGGGCGGGGGTGGCGTCGGTAGGCGTCGGGTGGGGCGCCCACTCCATGGAACGCCTCCGGCGCCTCGAGTCGCTGGCCTGCTTCGAGGTCCTGGACGAGCTCTGGGACTGGCTACAGGGCCGGCAGCCCGAGGCGCGCCAGGGCGCCGGATAGCCAGATCAGGGGCAGGCCCACCAGGGCCGTGGGGTCGTGGCTGTCGATGCGCTCCACCAGGGCGATGCCCAGGGACTCGGACCGGAAGCTGCCGGCACAGTCCAGGGGATGGTCCCGGCTGATGTAGCGCCCGATCATGCCGTGGTCCAGCGGGCGAAACACGACCCGGGTAATGTCCATGTGCTCCTCGGGCTCCCGTTCCCGGTCGGCCGGCAGCACACACACGGCGGTGAGGAACTCCATCTCTTTTCCGGCGGAGGCGGCCAGCTGCTCCCGGGCGGCCTCCGCGGACGCGGGCTTGCCGAGAGCCCGTCCGTCCCGCATCGCCACCTGGTCCGAGCCGATTACGATGGCCCCGGGATGCCGCGCGGCGACCACGGACGCCTTTTCGCGGGCGAGGCGGACCGCCAGGCGTGCCGGCTCTTCGCCTGCGACCGGGCTTTCGTCGATGTCCGGCGGGTCCTGGGAGAATGGCAGGCCGAGTCGCTCCAGGAGCCTGGCCCGGTGAGCGGAGCCGGATGCGAGGATCAGGGAAGGGGCGGTTTCGTTCATGGCCGCATGATACGGCCCCCGGCATCGAGAAAAACCCCGGCGGTTCAGCGCTTTGACAGGCAGATTGGACACCGGATATTATTGACTGCTTATGCGCGGCGACCTCGACAGGGTGCTGAGGCCCGGGCTTTCCGGGGCGCGGAGTTTTGCCGGCGCCGTGGACGAAGACCTGGCGCGCTGGCGCCGGCTGGCAGAGCTCAGCGGCGACGGTCAGGGCAGGCTTCGGGGCGAGGTGAAATTCGACTCCCCGGGAGACGGTTCCGCCCTGCTTCGGGCGGACCTGGAGCTCGAGGCGGCGCTGGTGTGTCAGCGGTGTCTTGAGCCGCTGACCTTGCGGATTCCCGTTCGGGTGCGGATCGCCCTGGGCGAGGAAACCGGGGCGCCGGAAGAGTTCGAGGCCTACGGGCAGGTAGAAGGATCCACGCTTCGGCAGTTGCTGGAGGACGAGCTTCTCCTCGAAGTGCCCAGCTTTCCGGTCCACCGGGAAATCGATGAGTGCGGCGCGTCGGCGCAGATGATTGAACGGCTCGCGCCGGAAGAATCCGGACACGAGACCACCCAGAACCCCTTCGCGGCCCTGGCGTCGCTGAAGAGAAAGAAGTGATTGACGGAGACAACCGACCATGGCTGTTCAGCAGAATCGCAAGACCTCGTCGAAGCGCGACATGCGCCGGGCCCATGACTCCCTGTCCAAGCCGGCGCTTTCCGTGGACCCGGTCAGCGGCGAGACTCACCGGCGGCATCACGTGACGCCTGACGGCTTTTACCGCGGCCGGAAGGTGATCGAGACCGCGGCGCCGGTCGACGAGGAATAAACTTTCCGCGCCGCCTCCGGGCGGCGTGACCCGCCGCAATGTCCCAGCGGCTCACCCTGGCCATCGACGCGATGAGCGGCGATCGCGGACCGTCCGTGGTCGTGCCTGCGGTCGTGGAGCTGCTGCGGGACTCGGCCGACGTGGAGCTGGCGCTGGTGGGCCACCCGGGCGACATCGAGACCCACCTCGCCACGGTCCCTTCCGGGGAGAGGAGCCGCATCCGCGTTGTTCCCGCCTCCGAAGTCGTGACCATGGACGAGCCTCCCGCCGAGGCGCTCAGGCGCAAGCGGGACTCGTCCATGCGGGTGGCCATCAACCTGGTCAAGTCCGGTGAGGCCCGAGCCTGCGTGAGCGCGGGCAACACCGGCGCCCTGATGGCCACGGCCCGGTTCGTGCTCAAGACCCTGCCCGGGGTGGACCGCCCGGCCATACTGTCCGCGATCCCCTCGGCGGACGGGCACACCCACATGCTGGACCTGGGCGCCAACAGTTCGGCGACCGCCAGGCAGCTCTGCGAGTTCGCGGTGATGGGCGCCGTCGTGGCCCATGACGTGCACGGACTGGCCCAGCCACGTGTCGGCCTGCTCAATATCGGCACCGAGGAGATCAAGGGCAACGACGTCCTGCGACAGGCCCACCAGTGGCTGAGGAGCAGCACCCTGAACTACACCGGCTTCGTGGAAGGCGACCAGATCCTTTCCGGAGACGTGGATGTCGTGGTGACGGACGGCTTCACCGGCAACGTGGCCCTTAAGACCATTGAAGGCGTGGCCCGCACCCTGGCCGGGATCGCCCGGGAGGAGTTTAGGCGCAGTCCCGCCAACCGCCTGATGGCGCTGGTGGCCAGCCCCATGCTCAGGCGTCTCGCCGCCCGCGTCGACCCCCGTCGTTACAATGGCGCCACCCTGGTGGGACTCAACGGCGTCGTCGTGAAGAGCCATGGTGGCGCCGACAGCGTGGCGTTTGCCAACGCGGTTCGGACGGCCATGCTGGAGGCCCGCAAGGGAGTGCCCACCCAGATCAGCGAGCTGCTGCAGGCCCAGGACTTCGGAACGGAGGCAACGTGACGGGATACTCCAGGATCATTGGCACCGGCCGGTACCTGCCGGAGAAGGTGCTCACCAACTTCGACCTGGAGAAGATGGTGGAAACCAGCGATGAATGGATCCGGTCCCGCAGCGGCATCGAGCGGCGCCACATCGCGGCCGACGGGGAACTGACCAGCGACCTGGCGGAGAAGGCGGCCCGCCAGGCCATGGCGGCGGCAGGCGTGGAAGCGGGCGAACTGGACCTGATCATTGTCGGCACCACTACCCCGGACCGTGTCTTCCCAAACGTCGCGTGCCTGGTGCAGGAGCGCCTGGGCGCCGGCGGCTGCGCTGCTTTCAGCCTGGAAGCGGCCTGCAGCAGCTTCATTTACGCTCTGGGCGTGGCGGACAAGTTCGTCGCAACTGGCGCTGCCCGCACGGCCCTGGTGATCGGCGCGGAAACTCTGAGCAGGATCACGGACTGGACGGACCGGGCGACGGCGGTGCTGTTCGGTGACGGGGCGGGGGCCGTGGTGCTCCGGGCCTCCGAGACGCCGGGCATTCTTTCGACCCACCTTCACGCCGACGGCCGATACAAGGACCTGCTGTATTTTCCCACCGGTGTCTCCACCGGCATGCGGCCGGCGGGGGAGGAGGGCAACGGCATCAAGATGAAGGGCAACGAGGTGTTCAAGGTCGCCGTGAACACCCTGGGGCGGATCGTGGATGAAACGCTGGAGTCGAATGACCTGGGCAAGGGGGACGTGGACTGGCTCATTCCCCACCAGGCGAATACTCGCATCATCCAGGCGACCGCGAAGAAGCTGGATATGCCCATGGAACGGGTCGTGCTGACCGTCCAGGATCACGGCAACACGTCGGCGGCTTCCGTGCCGATGGCTCTCGACGTCGCCGTCCGCGACGGCAGGATACGCCCCGGCGACCTCCTGCTGCTGGAGGCCTTCGGGGGCGGATTCACCTGGGGATCAGCGCTGGTACGCTGGTAACCTGCGGCGGGCCGCCCGCGCCGTCACGGCGATGAGAACCGGGAAGATCACCGCCCAGCTGATGCCGACGAGGACGCCGTAAAGCGCTGCGGGGATATTCGGCTGTACCGCCCCCAGACCGGCGCCCACCCAGTAGGAGAAACCTCCGCCGACGCCTCCCAGAAGGGCCGCGGCCACCGGTCGGCGACGGATCCACGCGAGGGAATGTCCCAGGGTCAGGGAGAAGCTTCCCCACAGGGCCACCAGCCACACAGGCGCCAGCACGTCCGAGGGCCAGGCGGAGGCATACTGCACGACTCCCGCGGCGGCCCAGAAGCTGTCCACCACCAGCCCCACGGTCATGAACACGGCCATGGCGGTCAGGTCGTAGCGCGGCCGCGCACTGGCCGGCAGCTGGAAAGCGGCGAAGACCAGCAGCGCGGCCGGGCCGGCCCAGGGCAGTCCCTCCGCCGCGCCGACGACCGTGGCGAGCCAGGCGAGATTGAAGCCAACAATGTTCAGGGCCATGGGCAGCATGGCGGCACCGTTATGGGCTATGGTTCGCATGTACAGTCTTTCGCCATCCGCGGTCAAGCGGATTCCGGTCACAGGAGAACAAGATGAGCGACCACCCTCGGGACACGGAGGTCTTCGGGTTCCACAGCTGGCGACCCCACCCATGGCACGGCCTCAGGCCTGGCCTGAATCCCCCCTTCGAGATCCGGGCCTTCATCGAGATCACCCCGTTCGACCTGGTGAAGTACGAAGTGGACAAGGACTCCGGGTACATGATCGTGGACCGTCCCCAGCGGACGTCGGCCCAGCCCCCGGCCCTGTACGGATTCATTCCCCAGACCTACTGCGACGAGAACGTGCGGGGGCTGACGGAAGGTGCTGACCGGGGAGACGGGGACCCCCTGGATATCTGCATCATCAGCGAACGGCGCATCGAGCGGGGCGGCATCCTCCTGGACGCCAAGGTCATCGGCGGCATCCAGATGCTGGATGGCGGAGAGGCGGACGACAAGATTATCGCCGTGCTGCGCAACGACTATATCTGGAGCGAGTCGAACGACATCAGCGACCTCCCGGACGTCCTCATCCAGCGGCTGCTGCACTATTTCGGGACCTACAAGATGGGGCCCGATATGGCCACGGAAATCGAGATCACCGGCACCTACGGCCGGGACCATGCGGGCCAGGTGGTCACGGCGGCCATGAAGGACTATGAGGCCACCTACGGCCGCCAGCGACGGGCCTGGGAATCCCTGGAAGGCCGGGTGATCGGCGCCGGCCCGTAAGCCTGGCCCCGGGTGACGGATCAGCCCTCCAGCTCGTCGTAGAGAGCCAGAAACTCCTGGGTCAGCTTGTGCCGGGGGGCCAGGTGGACCAGCGGCATGCACTGCTCGTGGGATTCGCGCATCTTCACTGAAGATGACAGCCGCGTCTCCAGCACCGGGAGCCCTTCGTCCTGCAGTTCCTCGACCAGCCTCTGGGGCAGGTTCGCCCGCGACAGGAACTGGTTGATGATGATGCCTTCCACCTCCAGCTCCGCGTTGTGGTCGCCGCGGGTTTCTTCCACGTTTTCCAGCAGCGTGTACAGGGCCCGGCGAGAGAAGTCGTCGCAGTCGAAGGGAATCAGGCAGGACTGGGCGGCGATCAGCGCCGACAGGGTGTAGAAATTGTATGCGGGCGGCGTGTCGATGTAGACCGCGTCGAACTGATCGTCCAGGCGGTCAAGGAGCTCCCGCAGCTTGTAGATCTTGTGCTTGGCTTCCAGCTTGGACTGCAGCTCGGCGAGTTCCGGCGACGACGCCAGAAGGTGCAAACCCTCGAACTCCGTGGGCGTGACGTAGGACAGCGGGTCCCGGGGCAGCAGGCGGATGGAGAGGGCGTCGCTGAACAGGCGGCCGAGGTCGTCTTCCGTGTCCTCGTAGGCGCCGCCCAGGAGATACTGGCTGGCGTTCCCCTGGGGATCCAGGTCCACGACCAGGGTGTCCTGGCCGCGGGCGGCGGAGATCGCGGCGAGATTCACGGTGATGCTGGACTTACCGACGCCGCCCTTCTGGTTGAAGATTACCCGCCGCATGGCTCCACTCCAGGCACGATGGTGCGAAGCAGCAAAGTCTGGTCGATGGGCGGTGCGGGCGTCAAGCGGTCAGGGTCTACAGCAGGCGCGCGGTATCGCCGGCGGCTTCGGCGTCGCGCTCCCTGCGCCGGTCGGCGCGTTCCCTGAGCTGGCGCCGGCGGGCGCCGAGCTTTTCCTCCCGGGCCTCGGCGCTGCGCACGAGGCGGAAGCCCTTGTCGTACTTCGCGCGGAAGGCACAGAAGTCGTCGTAGGCCTCGATCTCGTGCTTCAGCTCGCGCAGGGCAAGCTCCACCATGATGGCGTCGTCAAGAAAGCCCAGCCCGGGGATGTGGTCGGGGATCAGGTCCTCGGGATCGCAGAAATACACCAGGGCCGTCAGGACGCGCTCTCTTTCGGAGGGCGCCATGGCCCATTCCTCGTCCTGGACCATGCCCACCAGGGCGCGCAGCCGATCCAGGCGCTCGCGAACGAAGCCGGGGACCCGTGCGGCGCCCACCTCTGTCAGGAGTTCCTGGGCCGCCTGGAGAATCTCCTCGTCTTCGGCGTCACGCACGGTGTGCCGGGCACGCTTCATCGCAGCGCGGAAATGTCGCGTGTCCCTGTCGCTGAGCTCGAAGGAAACCCTTAGGGTCATGGCTGGCTCCCCGAATAACGTGGCCGGAAGCCTACGGGGGGGACCCGTGGGCGTCAACCTGACCCGCCGCGGAACCGCACGCCCCGGGACGGTACGGGGGCAGGCACCCGGCGCGAAACAGGTAGAATACCGGCTCGCCGGGCTCAAGGGCCCGACAGCAAGGAGAAGGGGATTGAGCGAGCGCTGGTACCTTGGTATTGCCGTTGCGCTGTGGCTGGCCACCGCTGCGCGGGCGACCGCGTCCACCTTCGTGGTCCCGCCCGAGGGCACGGACCTGGTGGGCACGGACCTGTGGGTTCATACCCGCTACGAGGAAACCCTGCTGGACGTGGCCCGGGACTACGGGATCGGCTACGAGGAAGTGGTCCGGGCCAACCCCCTCGTGGATCCGTGGATCCCGGGAGAAGGCACCCGGATTCTCCTGCCCACGCGCTACATCCTGCCTGCAGGCATACGGGAGGGGATGGTCATCAACCTGCCGGAGTACCGGCTGTACTTCTTCAGCGGCAACGGCGATGACGGTGCCCCGCGGGTGGTGACTCATCCCATCAGCATCGGGCGGATGGACTGGAACACGCCTCTCGGCGTCCACCGGATCGTGACCAAGGTGCGTGATCCCGCGTGGTATCCGCCGGAGTCCATACGAAAGGAACACGCCGAGCGCGGCGACATACTCCCGGACGTCGTGCCGGCCGGTCCGGACAATCCCCTGGGCGCCTTTGCCATGCGCCTGGACGTCCCGGGTTACCTCATCCACGGTACGAACAAGCCCGCCGGCGTGGGCATGCGGGTGACCCACGGCTGCATCAGGATGTTCCCCGAGGACATCGAGCGGCTTTTCCCGATGGTGAAGGTGGGCACCCCGGTGCAGATCATCAGCGAGCCCATCAAGGTGGGCTGGGCCGCCGACACCCTCTATGCGGAAGTCCATCCGCCGCTGGAGGAGCACAGCGCCACCCAGCTCAGGCTGAACTACACCAACATGCTCAGGGAAGCCGCCGCGGAGCGGGGCATGCAGGTGGACTGGTCCCGGGCGGAAGCCATTTTCAGCGAAGCCCGGGGCGTGCCGGAGGAAGTGCCCCTGCTGGAAGGACCGATGGCTTCAGGGCCCTAGGGCCGGAACTCAGCGGCGCCGCAGGGCAAAAGCAGGGATCAAAAAGAAAGGCCGCAGGTTCCTGCGGCCTTTCTGCGTAGAACGAAGAAGTCGTCCTTACTTGGACATGGACTTCTCGAACATCCGCTCGATCCGGTCCGTGTTGGCACGGCAGCAGGCCTGGGCCTCGCTGGCAGCCTGAGCGGCACGGTTGGCGGCACTCTGGGCGCTGGTCGCGATGCTCTTGGCTTCGCTGGCGGCCGCGGCGGCGGAGTCGGCAGCCGACTTGGCGGCACGGGCCTCGTTGAGGGCTTCCACCGCGGTGGAACGGACGGACTCGAAGTCGTCGGTGCTGGCGCAGCCGCCGGCAGCCAGGAGCACGGCGGAAGCCGCGCAAGCCATCGCAACCTTACGAACGCTGTTCTTCATTGCTTGGTATCCCCTAGATGTAGTTCACGCATGCGTATCGACAGGCAGATCACTGCCTTCGATTGGCGCACCCTACAGAACGCCATGAGCCAAATCAAGAAGCTACATTCCGTTTCCGGCAAAGCATGACGGGGCTTTCCGGCGCTGGTGACGGGGGCTTGCGCCCCGGCCATGCCTGTATATACTCACAGTCACTGTTTTTACATACAGGTACCCGGTCATGGAACAGGATCTCACCAGGCGCCAGCAGCAGGTGCTGGAACTGATTCGCAACGCCATCGAGGCGTCCGGCATGCCTCCCACCCGGGCAGAGATTGCCGCCGTGCTGGGCTTCAAATCCGCCAACGCGGCCGAGGAGCACTTGAGGGCCCTGGCGCGCAAGGGCGTCATCGAGCTGGTCCCCGGCACGTCCCGGGGCATCCGGCTGAAGGACAGCCTGAGAGAACAGATGGGGCTGCCCCTGGTCGGCCGGGTCGCGGCCGGCAGCCCGATGCTGGCCGAGGAGAACATCGAGGGCCACTACCGGGTTGATCCGGACCTGTTCCATCCCAGGCCTCATTATCTTCTCCAGGTGCACGGCATGAGCATGCGGGATGCAGGCATCCTGGACGGTGACCTGGTGGCCGTGCACCGAACCCCCGAAGTGCGCAGCAGGCAGATCGTGGTCGCCCGCCTGGACGACGAGGTGACCGTCAAGCGCTACCGCCAGCAGGGCAAGGTCGTGTGGCTGATGCCGGAGAACCCGGAATTCGATCCCATCCGCGTGGACCTGGGAGAACAGGCCATGATCATCGAGGGGGTGGTGGTTGGCGTTTTGCGCCGGGACCCGGCGGGAAACGCACGGCCCGCCTGAAGTACCGGCCGGGTTTTTCGTGAGCGAGACCCTGCAAGCACTGCTGGGGGACTCCCGGGTCTGGCGGGCTCGTTCCGGCGGCCGAACCTGGCGGGCGCTGCCCAGCGGTCATGCACGCCTGGACGCCGTGCTGCCCGGCGGCGGCTGGCCCGCAGCCATGCTGACGGAGATCGGCCTGGACCGCTGTGGCAGCGGCGAGCTGGCCCTGCTCATGCCGCTGCTTGAACGCCTGTGTCGTCCGCCCGCGGAGGCTGCCGACGCACAGGGGCCGGGGCAGGGCGGCTGGCTGGCCTGGGTCGCGCCACCCCACGTGCCCTATGCCCCGGCCCTGGCAGCTTCCGGCGTGGATATCTCGCGGGTCCTGGTGGTGCGCACCGGCAGGGATGACGAGACGCTGTGGGCGGCGGAGCAGGGGCTTGTTTCCGGCACCTGCAGCATCGTGCTGGCCTGGGCGGCCCGGGCCGGGTCGAGGCAGCTGCGGAGGCTGCAGTTGGGCGCAGAGCGCTCCGGCACGCCGGTCATGCTGTTCAGGCCCTCCGATGCGCTGGACCAGCCTTCGCCGGCAGCGCTGCGCCTGAAGCTTATCTGTGGCCACTGCGGAATCCGCCTGCACCTGGTCAAGCATCGCGGCGGCGCGCCGCGGGTGCTGCCCGGCGATGCTTTCCTGCCCGCCTGAGGCGGCGGGAGTCGGTCGGCGTGTCCCGGTCTGCAGCCTCACTGCCCCTGTTCGACACCGCCTCGCCCGGCGAGGGGGAGCACCGGGAGGCCTGCGCACCCCGGGTGCCTGAACGCGGCCCCCGGCGCCGGGAACTCTGGCTGTGCCTGCTGTTTCCACGTCTGCCCCTGGAGACCAGAAGCGGCGGCGAGGCGGATGCCATGCCCCTGGTGATCGTGGAAAACGACGGCACCGTGCTCATGGCGAGCGGGCCGGCGGAGGATGCCGGTATCGGGCCGGGACTGCCTCTGAATGCGGCATGGGCACTTTGTCCCGCGCTGGTGGCCCGGGAAAGGGACGAGCCTGCCGAGCAGGCTGCCCTGGAAAGGCTGGCCGCCTGGTCCGGGCGTTTCACGTCCCTGGTGCACCTGGCCGGGCCCGATGCGCTCCTGCTGGAGATCGGTCGCAGCCTCCGGCTGTTCGGCGGCTGCGGAGCGCTGGTCGGGCGTCTCCGGCGCAGGCTCGTTGCCACTGGCCACGAGGTGGTGACGGGCGTGGCCCCCACGCCCCTGGCGGCCCTGTGGCTTGCCCGGGCCGGCGATGAAACGGCCCTGGAGGATCCGGAGACACTGCCCGACCGGCTGGGGCGTCTGTCGGTGGCGGTCACCGGCTGGCCGAAGCGGACCCGGGAGACCCTCTCGGGACTGGGCGTGGACCGTCTTGCGGACTGCCTGCGTCTGCCGCGGGACGGCTTCGCCCGCCGGCTGGGCCACGGTTGCCTGGTGGACCTGGATCGCGCCCTCGGCCGGCTGCCGGATCCCCGGCCGGGTTTTCGCGCTCCGGAACGCTATGCCGGCATACGGGAACTGACCTCGGAGACGGCTGATCTCGCTCTCCTGGGCCGGGTCGCAGATCGGCTGTTCGGCGAACTGGAAGGCTTTCTGCGGGCACGACAGGCATCCGTGGACCGGCTGCTGCTGAAATTCGGGCACCTGGGAAGAGAAGCCACGCCTCTGGTCCTGGGCCTGGCCCGCCCGGATTTCCGCGCCGCCCATTTTTCCGTCCTGCTGGCGGAACGCCTGCAGCGGGTCGTTCTGCCCGCACCGGTGGTTTCCGTGACCCTGAAAGCCCGGCCCTCGGAAGGACTGTGCCCGGCGGCGGCGGAGATGTTCGAGGCGCCGGGAGTCATGGACGACAGCGCCTTCCGGCTGGTGGAGCGGCTGCGGGCACGGCTGGGCAGGGAGGCGGTCCACGGCCTCGCCCTGGTGGACGAGCATCGCCCGGAACTGGCCTGGCAGGTCACCGAACCCGGCCGGGGGCCGATGCCGGCGGCATCGGGCCGGCCGCGCCGCCCCTGCTGGCTGCTGTCGTCGCCCCGCCGGCTGGTCTGCCGGGACGGGCGGCCCTGGCTGGACGGACCGCTGGTGCTCGAGTCCGGGCCAGAGCGCATGGAAACCGGCTGGTGGGACGACGGTGAGGTGAGCCGGGACTACTGGATCATGCGCGACGGCGACGGAATCCGGCTGTGGGTTTTCAGGGAGAGACACCGCTCAGGGGGCTGGTTCCTTCACGGGATCTTCGCATGACGGCGCCGGGCTACGCGGAGCTGCACTGTCTGTCGAACTTCAGCTTCCTGAAGGGCGCTTCCCATCCCGAAGAGCTGGTGTCACGGGCGGCGGACCTGGGTTACGAGGCCCTGGCGCTGACCGACGAGTGTTCCGTGGCGGGGGTGGTGCGTGCCCACCAGGCGGCCCGTGACCGGGGCCTGAAGCTCATCGTCGGCACCGAGCTGGCCCTGGACGACGGGCCGAGACTGGTCTGCCTGGCGCAGGACAGGCAGGGCTATGCCCGGCTGTGCCGGCTGATCACCCGGGGGCGGAGGACGGCGCCGAAGGGGCAGTACCGGCTCCTGAAGGAGGATTGCTCCGACGGTCTGCCCGGCTGCCTGGTGCTGTGGCTGCCCGGGCCGGAGCCCTGCCTGGTCCAGGGCCGCTGGATCGCGGAGACCTTTCCCGGCCGGGCCTGGATCGCCGTGGAGCTGCTGGCCACGGGCGAGGACCGGGCCCGGCTCGAGGCCCTGATGGCGGCGGGACGGGCGCTGGACATGCCCGCCACGGCCGCCGGCGACGTGCACATGCACGTGCGCGGCCGGCGCCGCCTCCAGGACGCGCTTACCGGGATCCGCCTGAACACGCCGCTGCATCGCATCGGCCGTGCCCTGTTCCCCAGCGGGGAGCGGCATCTCCGTTCCCGGGGCCGGCTCGGCGCCATCTATCCCCGGACCCTGCTGGAGGCCAGCCTGGACATTGCCCGCCGCTGCCGGTTCGGGCTGGACGAGATCCGCTACCGCTACCCGTCGGAGCTGGTGCCCCGCGGGGAGACGCCCACGTCCTGGCTGGCGGAGCTTGTGCGCCGGGGCATGGCCAGCCGCTGGCCCAACGGCGCGCCGGCCGAAGTGGCCGGCGCCGTGCAGAGGGAGCTGGCGCTCATCGCGGAGCTGGAATACGAACCCTATTTCCTCACCGTGCACGACATCGTGCGCCACGCCAGGAGCCTGGGCATTCTCTGCCAGGGCCGGGGGTCGGCGGCCAATTCCGCCGTGTGTTTCTGCCTCGGGATCACCGAGGTGGACCCGGCCCGGATGTCCGTGCTCTTCGAGCGATTCATCTCCAGGGAGCGCGACGAGCCGCCGGACATCGACGTGGATTTCGAGCATGAGCGGCGCGAAGAGGTCATCCAGTACATCTATGGGAAGTACGGCCGCCAGCGCGCCGCCCTGGCCGCCACGGTCATCACCTACCGGCCCCGCAGTGCGCTCCGGGACCTGGGCAAGGCGCTGGGGTTTTCGGCGCTGCAGGTGGATGCCCTGGCTCGCGCCGTCCAGTGGTGGGACGGCAAGTCCATCGACGCCGGGCGTATCCGCGAGGCCGGCTTCGATCCGGCCAATCCCCGTGTCGGGCGGCTGATGTCGCTGACAAACGAGCTGGTGGGTTTCCCCCGTCACCTGTCCCAGCACGTGGGCGGGTTCGTGATCGCCGAGGGCCTGCTGGAGGAACTGGTGCCCGTGGAAAACGCCGCCATGGCCGAGCGCACGGTGATCCAGTGGGACAAGGACGACCTGGAGGCACTGGGGCTCATCAAGGTGGACGTGCTGGGTCTGGGCATGCTCAGCGCCCTGCGCCGCGCTTTCGACCTGGTGGAGGGCTTTCGCGGACGCCGGCTGACCCTGGCCACCGTGCCGCCGGAAGACGCGGCGGTTTACGACATGATCTGCGAAGCCGACACCATGGGCGTGTTCCAGATCGAGTCCCGGGCCCAGATGGCCATGCTTCCCCGGCTGAAGCCCCGCTGCTATTACGACCTGGTCATCGAGGTGGCCATCATCCGGCCCGGTCCTATCCAGGGCGATATGGTCCATCCCTACCTGAGGCGCCGGGCCGGGGAGGAGCCGGTGACCTACCCCAGCGAGGAGGTCCGCCAGGTGCTGGCGCGGACCCTGGGGGTGCCCATCTTTCAGGAGCAGGTCATGCAGCTTGCGGTGGTGGCGGCGGGGTTTTCACCCGGCGAAGCGGACGCCCTTCGCCGGGCCATGGCCGCCTGGCGCCGCAAGGGCGGGCTCGGGCCCTTCGAGGAAAGGCTCATCGGCGGAATGCGCCGCCGGGGCTACGACGAAGGCTTCGCGCGCCAGGTCTTCGATCAGATCATGGGCTTTGGAGAGTACGGCTTCCCCGAGTCTCATTCCGCCAGCTTTGCCCTGCTGGTCTACGTCTCGGCATGGCTGAAGCGCCATGAGCCTGCGGCCTTCCTCTGCGCGTTGCTCAACAGCCAGCCCATGGGCTTTTATGCGCCGTCCCAGCTGGTCCAGGACGCCCGCCGCCACGGCGTCGAGGTGCGTCCCGTGAGCGCTGCCGCCAGCGCTTTCGACAGCAGCCTGGAGCCGGGTGCTGACAGCGAGCCCGCTGTTCGCCTGGGCCTGCGCCTGGTCAGGGGTCTGTCGGAGGCCGGGGCCCGCCGGACGGAGGACGCCTGCCGGCAGCGGCGTTTCCATGACGTGAATGACCTGGTGCGACGGGCGAAGCTGGATCGTGCGGATCTGGCGGCGTTGGCGAACGCGGGGGCCCTGGCCGACCTGGCCGGGCATCGCCACAGGGCCCGCTGGGCCGTGGCCGGCGTGGAGCCGTCTCGGCCGCTGCTGGAGGATGCGCCGGTCAGGGAGGGCCTGCCCATGCTCAGGCCGCCGGGAGAGGGTCGTGACATCGTGGCGGACTACCGGAGCCTGGGGCTGACCCTGGGGCGACATCCGATGGCGCTGCTGCGGCAGCGGCTGGCCGACGAGGGGGTAATCAGCTCGTCGGAACTGGCGGCCGTCCCCCACGGGGTGCGGGTGCGCTATGCAGGGCTGGTGGTGAACCGACAACGCCCCGGCAGCGCCAGGGGGGTGACCTTCGTGACCCTGGAGGACGAGACCGGGCACGCCAACATCATCGTCTGGCGCGACCTGGCGGAGACCCAGCGAAGACCGCTTCTGGGCTCACGCCTCCTGGAGGTCAGCGGCCAGGTGCAAAGGGAAGGCCCCGTCATCCACCTGGTGGCGGAGCGCCTGCGGGACAGGAGCCGGCTGCTGGGGAGCCTGGACGTCCGCTCCCGGGATTTTCACTAGACCCCTCACCCCTGGCTCCCTCCAATCCCGGCCCACCGTCTCGCCCGGAGACCCTGACGCGGAATTTCCCTTTGCCGAAGACGCCGGGACCGGGCGCAAGAGCCCGGTCCCGGCAATGTCCCGCAGCCCGAGGGACCTAGTCGAAGTCGTAGGAGTCCAGATCAGCCAGTTCCCTGGCGGCCCGACGCATCTCCAGGTATTCCTCGACCCGGCGGCGTGCGTTTTCGCCGCCACTGCGCCCTGCAGCAAGGGACTGGGCCTCGTCGAGGGCCTCGTCGAAGTCCTCCTCGTCCATCTCTACCTCGTCGTCGTCGAGGTTGCCGTCCAGCTCCTCGTCGTCGTTGATGTCGTCCGAATCCAGTTCGCTCATGGTTGCGTCACCGAGCTCAGTCGTCATCGCTGTTTCCGGGGGGATTCCCGGGCGCGAGATATACCTCGGGAAAGCCCCGCTGGCAACAGGGAGCTGTCGACCCGCCGGTTTCCCGGGAGAAGAAGACGCCTCAGGCGACCAGCTGGTTCAGCTGGAAGATGGGCAGGAGGATCGCCATGACGATGGCCAGCACCAGCGCTCCCATGAGGAGGATCAGCACGGGCTCCAGGATGGAAAGCATCGCGCCCACCAGGCTGTCCACTTCCCGCTCCTGGTTGGCGGCGGCCCGCTCCAGCATGGTCTCCAGTTCGCCGCTGGCCTCGCCGCTGGAGATCAGGTGCATGGTCATGGGCGGGAACAGGCGGCTCGCGCCCAGGGATCGGCCCAGGGGCGCGCCTTCCCGCACCCGCACGGCGGTTTCCTCGACGGCGTCGCGCATCGGGAGGTTCACGATGACGTCGCCAGCAATCCTGAGGGCTTCCAGTACGGGCACCCCGCTGCCCGCCAGGATGGACAAGGTGCGGGTGAACCGGGCGGTGTTGATCCCGCGCACCAGGCGGCCGATCACGGGCAGGCGGAGCAGGAATCGGTGCCACCGGCGGCGGAAGCCGGGACGGCGAAGGGCGCGACGGAAGAGGAACACCCCCAGCGCCAGGAGTCCCAGCAGCCACAGGCCCCACTCCCTCAGGAAATCGCTCAGGTTGATCAGGATCCGGGTGAAGATCGGAATCTCCTGGCCCGTGTTCTCGAACACCCCCACGACCTTCGGGACCACGTACACGAGCAGGCCGCTGACGATGAGCACCGACAGGATCGTCAGGATGATCGGGTAGATCAGGGCGTGCGAGACGCGCTGGCGCAGCTGCTGGCGGTTCTCGGTGTAGTCGGCGAGCCGTTCCAGCACGGGGTCCAGGTGGCCCGACTGCTCGCCGGCGGCCACCGTCGCCCGGTAGATCTCGGGGAAGGCGTGCGGGAATTCCGCCAGCCCGTCGGCCAGGGTGTAGCCCTCCATCACCCGGGATCTCACGCCCAGGAGAATGCTCTTGAGCCGGGGCTTCTCCGACTGCTGGCCAACGGCGAGCAGGGTCTCCTCCAGGGGCATCCCGGAGCGTACCAGGGTTGCCAGCTGGCGGGTCACAAGGGCCAGGTCCGCGGCGCTGATGCCCCGGCGCAGGCTGAAGCTGAAACCCCTGCGCTGGTCGCTTTCGGCGACCTCGCTGATCTCCATGGGGAGCAGGCCGCGCTCGCGGAGCAGGTAGCGGACCTGGCGCGCCGTGTCCCCCTCCAGCACGCCTTTCTGCTGGCGTCCGGACTGGTCGACGGCGACGTATTCGAAGGCACCCACGGTTCAGGTCCCGGGCGACGGTCGTTGTCCCGCGCAGGAGGCGGGGGATGACGGGGAGCGGGGCATGGCCGGCGTTACTCGTCCTTTGTGACGCGAACGACTTCTTCCAGCGTGGTCACGCCGTCCAGCACCTTCCTGATGCCGTCGTCCCGGATGCCCGGGCTCAGGGTCCGGGCGTAGCGCTCCAGGGCCTGCTCGCTCTCGCCCTGGTGGATCATGGCCTGGAAGTGGTCATCCACGGGGACAAGCTCGTAGATGCCGGTTCGCCCGCGGTAGCCACTTCCGTTGCACTGCGCGCAGCCGTTGGCCCGGTAGATAGTGGCGTCGGTGCCGGGCTCCAGCCCCAGGATCCGCGCCTCGGCCTCGTTCGGCCTGGAGGGCTGGCGGCAGTCCGGGCACAGCACCCGCACCAGGCGCTGGGCCATGACGCCCAGCAGGCTCGAGGAGAGCAGGAAGGGCTCCACCCCCATGTCCCTCAGTCGGGTGACCGCGCCCACGGCGGTGTTGGTATGCAGCGTGGAGAGCACCAGGTGCCCCGTGAGGCTGGCCTGGACCGCGATTTCGGCGGTCTCCAGGTCACGGATCTCGCCGACCATCACCACGTCCGGGTCCTGGCGGAGAATCGCCCTCAGCCCCCGGGCGAACGTCATTCCCACCTTCGTGTTCACCTGGGTCTGGCCGATCCCGTCCAGGTAGTACTCGATGGGGTCTTCCACCGTCATGATGTTGCGGCTGGTTTCGTTGATCCGCTCCAGGGCCGCGTACAGGGAGGTGGTCTTTCCCGAGCCCGTGGGGCCGGTCACCAGGATGATGCCGTGGGGCTTGTGGATCAGCTGGTCCATCATGGACTCGGTGTCCGGATCCATGCCCAGGCTCGACAGGTCCAGTCTGCCGGCGTGCTTGTCGAGGAGCCGCATCACCACCCGCTCGCCGTGGCCGGAGGGGATGGTGGATACCCGGACGTCCACGGCGCGACCGGCGACCTTCAGTGAGATGCGGCCGTCCTGGGGCACGCGCTTTTCCGCGATGTCCAGCCGGGACATCACCTTGATGCGTGAGACCACCAGGGGCGCGACCGCGCGCCGGGACTGCAGCACCTCCCGGAGCACTCCGTCCACGCGCAGGCGGACCACCAGGCGGTTTTCGAAGGGCTCGATGTGCACGTCCGAGGCGTTCTCCTTCACGGCCTCCGTCAGGATGGCGTTGATGAGCCGGATAATCGGCGCGTCATCCTCGCTCTCCAGTAGGTCGGAGGGCTCGGGCAGTTCCTGGGCCACGGCGGACAGGCTCTGGTCACTGTCCAGGCCTTCCACCATCTGCATGGCCGCGCTGGAACCGCTCTCGTAGGCTTCCCGGAGACGGCGGTCAAACTCGTCTTCCGTGACCTCGGCGATGTCCAGGGGCACCCGGGCGAAGCGCCGGGCTTCGGCGAAGCTCGTGGGCTTCACGCCCGGACGACAGACCGCCACGCCCCGGTCGTCCCGAAGCTCGGTGATGAGGATTCCGTGGCGCTTGGCGAAGGCAAAGGGCAGCAGACGTCCCCGGCCCGGCGCGGGACGGGGTTCCTCTGCCGCCGCCGGGCTCAGTCGCTCGAGGTCGGTGGACTCAGTTGCCATCTCAGTTGCCTGTCTCCTCTATCTCGACCACGTCGCTCACCGGCGGCGGGATGTAGCCCTCCGACGGCGGCCGCAATTCCTCGATGGGCGGGATCGCCGGGGGCGGGACGTTGCGGTTGAGGAACTGACCGCCCCGCTCGCTGGCGCGCCGCTGGGCCTCTCGCATGACGTTGTACTTGGCGTTGGTCTCGATGGAGGCCTGGACGCCGTCTCGCAGGATCACCGGCCGCAGGAACACCATCAGGGTGCGTTTCTCGTTGGTCGCACTCTGGGAGCGGAACAGCGCGCCCAGGAGCGGGATGTCGCCCAGCAGCGGGACCTTCTGCTCGCTCTGGATCAGGTCATCGGACACGAGCCCGCCGAGGACCAGCAGTTCGCCGTTTTCGATGAGCACCTTCTGGGTGATGCTGCGCTGGTTGGTGATCAGGTCCACCGCGCCGCCGACGCCTGCCCGGCTGAGATTGGATGTCTCAAGGGCGACTTCCATGATGACGGCGTCGCCTTCGTTGATCTGGGGCGTGACCTTCAGCGTCAGGCCAACGTCCTTGCGCTCGATGGTCTGGAACGGGTTCACGGAGCCCTGGGCCGCGCCGGTGTTGGTGAACTGCCCGGTCAGGAAGGGCACCTCCTGGCCCACCTTGATCTCCGCCTCCTCGTTATCCATGGTCATGATGGACGGGGTGGACAGGACGTTCGTGTCCGCGTCGCTCAGCAGCGCGCGAAGGATCACCGCCCAGTTGGTACCGCTGGAGCCGAAGCGCCCCAGGCCCAGGGTGATGCCCGGGGGGATGGACGACAGGGCCTGGCCGATGCTCTCGCTGCTGCCCGATCCGACGGCCCCGGCCAGGGTCGGGATGTCCACGGCGGAATCGAACCGGGTCAGGCCCACGGCATTGCCGTCGTCGGAACCGTCCACGGCGAAGCTGACGCCCAGTTCTGCGGCCTTGTTGTAAGCCACCTCCGCGATGACGGCCTCGATGAGCACCTGGGCCCGCCGTATGTCCAGCCGGTCGATGACCGACTTAAGGCTGCGCATGACTTCTGCCGGGGCGGTGATGATCAGCGCGTTGGTGCCCGGGTCGGCCCACAGGACCACGTCGTCCCGCCCCATGGCGCGGCCGGCGGATGCACCGCCGCCCGCCGCCTGCCCCTGCCCGCCGGGAGTCCCCGTGCCGACGGCACCTGCCGCAACCTGCTCCTTGAGCCGGGTGGCCAGGTCCTCGGCGTCGGCATAGCGCAGGTAGATCACCTGTGTGTTGCCGCCGTCCTCCAGGGGAGTATCCAGGTGGGAGACCAGGGCCCGCAGCCGCAGCCGTGAGTCCGGATCACCGCTGATAAGGACGCTGTTCGTCCTGTCGTCCGCCACCAGTCCCAGCGGCTTGCCGGCTTCCCCGCCGCCGGCGGCCTGCTGGAGAGCACTGATGACCCGGACCACTTCTCCGGCCGCCGCATGCTCCAGGGGAATGACCTCGATGTCCGCGTCGGCCCCGGTATCGATGCGCTGGATGATGCGCATCAGCCGCGAGACATTCGCCGCCCGGTCGGAAATGATGAGCATGTTCGAGGCCTGGTGGGCGGCCAGGTGACCGTACTGGGGAATCAGGGGGCGCAGTATCGGCACCAGCTGGGCGGCGCCGACGTTACGCACTGTGACCACCTGGGTGACGATCTCATCGGTGCCCAGCTGGCCGGCCGGCAGGTCCGCCCCGGGGACCTGGCGGGCATTCGCGTCCGGGACGATCTTGATCAGGTCGCCGGCCGGCACCGCCACGTAGCCGTGCACCTCGAGGATCGACAGGAAAGCCTCGTAAAACGCGTCCGGGCTCATCGGCTCCGCCGAGAGCATGGTGACCTGGGCCTTGACCCTCGGGTCGATGATGAAATTCTTGCCCGTGATCTCGCTGACCGCTTCGATGATCTGCCTCAGATCCGCGTCCTTGTAGTTGGGCGTGATGGTCGGCGCCTGCGCCCACAGCGCGGAGGCCGCGAGCGTGAGCATCAGCGCGGCCAGGAGCCGGCCGAGGATGGGGGCTTCCCGCCCCGAAAATGGTCCTGCGTTCATCGTTGTAGTTCTCCGCTGGCGCATCACTCGGCCGGGCTGCCGTCAGAGCCCGCCTCCTGCAGCGTGCTGGTGTCCAGGGTCAGGACCTCCATCTGGCCGTTTCGCTCCACGGTCACGGAGACAGAGGTGGCGTCCGCCAGGCTGCGAAAAATTTCCATGCCCCTGGCCGGGTCGTTCAGGGACATGCCGTTGATCTGGGTCACGAGGTCGCCCGGCCGCAGGCCCAGCTGGGCGAACTGCTGCCGCTGGCGACCCGGATAAACGCGATAGCCCTGCTGCTGGCCGTCCCGGAAGACGGGCTGGGGCCGGATCACGTCGGTGAAGCTGATGGCGTTCTGCTGCACCACGTCCCGGATGGTGGCTGCCGGGGCGCTCCGGGAGAAGCTGGCGCGCTGCGCGGGGGCGCTCCTCTGCAGGGCGGCAGTCTCGTCGCTCCGAGGCAGTCGCAGGGTCTCCAGTCGTCCGGCCCGGCGGAGGATGACCCGATCCGTGTACACCGAGTGGAGGCTTGCGCCGCCCGGGACGGGATCGCCGATGGCGAAAACCTTCTCTTCGCCGCCGCGCTCGGAGATGATCGCGAGGGCTTCGTCCGGGTCAGTGGCCGCGATGGTGCCGCGGAGTTCCAGGCTCAGCTGGGTGTCCGGCGCGTCTACCGGCTCGTCGACCATCGCAACTTCCTCGGTGGCCTCCCGACGGAATCAGCATCCACAGGAGCTGGGCAAGCTGCCAGCCAATGGCCAGCGCCAGGGCCAGGCTCACCCAGGGTGGCAGGATGCGGGACGCCTCCGCCCAAAGCTGGGAAGGGGACATCCGGCTCCACTGGCTGAATCGGTCGGTTATAGCGGTCACGCTGACCCGTCTCGCGGGGCGCCCTGCGCCGGAATGCGGCTGTAAGGCAAATTTCGATGATACGCGGTTGGTGAATATAGCCTCAAGCTGTTGGTTTCACCGACTTCTTCCAGCCTATGTCAAGTGCCGGGCGGCGACCGGCCGGGACTTGTAACCGGGCCGCGCCATCCCTATAACATGGAATCTGAAGCTGGTGCCGGTAAGAGCCGGCAGATTTGTCCGAATGCGATGAGCGAACCTGGCGAAGAACGCGTACCCGGCATGGCCGTGGAGGAGGTGAGGCCGAAGCTTAAGCGGCCTCCCCTGTTTCGCGTGGTAATGCTGAATGACGACTACACGCCCATGGAGTTCGTGGTCGAGGTGCTGGAAAAGTTCTTCTCGATGGATCGGACCAAGGCGACCCGCATCATGCTCGAGGTGCATACCCGGGGGCGGGGCGTTTGCGGCGTGTTCACTTACGACATCGCCGAGACTCGCGTGGTGCAGGTCACCGAATACGCGCGCCAGAACCAGCATCCCCTCACGTGCACGATGGAAGAGGCCTGAAAATGCTCAGCACCGAGCTTGAATATTGTCTGAACGAGGCCTTCCGCCGGGCGCGGGAGCGTCGCCACGAGTTCATGACCGTGGAACACCTGCTGCTGGCGCTCATGGACGTGCCGGCGACCATCGATATCCTCAAAGCCTGTGGGGCCAACGTCACCACTTTGCGGAAGGAACTCACCGAGTTCATCGACGAGACCACGCCGCGGCTGGGGGAGCAGGATGATCAGGAGGTGCAGCCGACACTGGGATTCCAGCGGGTCCTTCAGCGTGCGGTCTTCCACGTGCAGTCCAGCGGGCGCAAGGAGGTCACCGCGTCCAACGTGCTGGTCGCCATTTTCGGCGAGAAGCAGTCCCACGCGGTGTACCTGCTCAATCTGCAGGACGTGTCACGGCTGGACGTCGTCAACTACATCTCCCACGGCGTCGCCAAGAGCGGCGAGGAGTCTGGAGAGGAGAAGGTCGAGGGCGCCGAGGCCGCCGAGGCGGAGAAGGACGGGGACGCGGATCCCCTGGAGAAGTTCGCCACCAACCTGAACCGGCTGGCCTCGGACGGCAAGATAGATCCGCTCATCGGGCGGGAGCTGGAGATCGAGCGGACCATCGAGATCCTGTGCCGGCGCCGCAAGAACAACCCTCTCTACGTCGGGGAGGCCGGGGTGGGCAAGACGGCCCTGGCCGAGGGCCTTGCCCTGATGATCGTTGAGGGCCGGGTGCCGGACGTGCTGACCGACTGCACCATCTATGCCCTGGACATGGGCGCCCTCGTCGCCGGCACCAAGTACCGGGGCGACTTCGAGAAGCGCCTGAAAAGCGTGGTGGCGGCCCTGCGAAAGAACCCTGGAGCCATCCTGTTCATCGACGAAATCCACACCGTCATCGGCGCGGGAGCTGCCTCCGGCGGAGTGATGGATGCCTCCAACCTCATCAAGCCCGTTCTGGCCAACGGGCAGCTTCGCTGTATCGGCTCCACTACCTACAGCGAGTACCGGGGTATCTTCGAGAAGGATCACGCCCTGGCCCGGCGTTTCCAGAAGATCGACGTCATCGAGCCTTCCATCGAGGAAACGGTACAGATCCTCAAGGGGCTGCAGTCCCGGTTCGAGGAGCACCACGGCGTTCGCTACGAGGACGAGGCCGTCCGTGCCGCCGCGGAGCTGTCGGCGCGGCACATCAACGACCGGCATCTTCCCGACAAGGCCATCGACGTCATCGACGAGGCGGGCGCAAGCCTGCGCCTCCAGGCGCCCACGCCCGAGAATGCCGTGGTGGACAGCACCCTGGTAGAGAAAATCGTCGCCAAGATGGCGCGGATTCCGCCCAAGAGCGTGTCGGCCTCGGACAAGGACCTGCTCAAGAACCTGGAGAGGAACCTGAAGCTGGTCATTTACGGTCAGGACGAGGCCGTGGATGCCCTGTCCTCAGCCATCAAGATGGCCCGGTCAGGGCTGCGGGACGAGAACAAGCCCGTCGGCAGCTTCCTTTTCGCCGGCCCGACGGGGGTTGGCAAGACGGAGGTCACCCGCCAGCTTGCCATGGCCCTCGGCATCGAACTGGTCCGCTTCGACATGTCCGAGTACATGGAGCGCCATACCGTCTCCCGGCTGATCGGCGCGCCGCCGGGCTACGTGGGATTCGACCAGGGCGGCCTGCTGACCGAGGCCATCAACAAGGCGCCGCACTGCGTGCTGCTGCTCGACGAGATCGAGAAGGCCCACCCCGAGGTGTTCAACCTGCTCCTCCAGGTCATGGACCACGGCACGCTCACGGACAACAACGGGCGCAAGGCGGATTTCCGCAACGTCATCATCGTCATGACCACCAACGCCGGGGCCCAGGAGATGAGCCGCTCCTCCATCGGCTTCACCGAGCAGGACCACGCCACAGACGGACTGGACGCCATCCGCAAGCTGTTCTCGCCGGAGTTCCGCAACCGGCTGGATGCCGTGATCCAGTTCAAGGCCCTGGAACAGGACACCGTCTCCCGGGTGGTGGACAAGCTCATCGTCGAACTGGAGGCCCAGCTGCAGGACAAGATGGTGACGCTGGAGCTGGACGACGACGCCCGCGAGTGGATCGCCAGGCGGGGCTACGACCCGAAGATGGGCGCCCGGCCCATGGCCCGGGTCATACAGGAGCACGTCAAGCGCCCCATGGCCGAAGAGCTGCTGTTCGGCTCCCTGGTCAACGGCGGACACATCCGGGTCCGCCTCGATGCGGAGAACGACCGGCTCGTCCTGGAGACCCAGCCGGCGGAGGCGCCGGAAGCGGTCGAAGAGCAGTAGGGCGGGGCGAAAACCTGCGCGGCCCTCCAGGGCAGCTTGTGCCCCGGCGTGGCGGCCCGGGCACCGGTTTCCGCGTTCGGGGAGAGAGGGGAGGCTAGCGGCCCCGGTAGACGATCCGCCCCTTGGACAGGTCGTAAGGGGTCAGCTCGACCGTGACCTTGTCGCCGGTCAGGATCCGAATGTAATGCTTGCGCATCTTGCCGGAGATATGGGCGGTCACCACGTGGCCGTTCTCCAGCTCCACCCGGAAGGTTGTGTTGGGCAGGGTCTCGATGACCTTGCCTTCCATCTGGATTGCGTCTTCTTTCGCCATGTTCTGGCGTGTTCCCTTGCCTTAAACCGCGCGCATTGTCCTCAAAGGGCGCCGCCTTTTCAATTCCGGGCGTCCCCCGGCGGGCTTCCCGGCCACCGTACGGGCCCCGGCGGCGAGGTCCACAGGGCCGGCGCCCGGCCGGAATCGGCAGTGGCGCGCTTCACCAGCGCCAGGAATTCCCGCCGGGGAAGCTCCCGGGCCCCGAGGCTGGCCAGGTGGGGTGTCTGCAGCTGGCAGTCCATGAATGCAAAGCCTTCCGCCTCCAGCACGGCCCACAGGTGGGCCAGGGCCGCCTTGGACGCGTCGCTTACCAGGCTGAACATGGACTCGGCGAAGAAGGCCCGCCCCACTGCGAGCCCGTAAAGACCGCCGGCGAGTCGCTCCTCCCGGTAGATTTCCACCGAGTGGGCGTGCCCCAGCTGGTGTAGCCGTGTGTAGGCCTCCGCCATCTCCCGGGTGATCCAGGTCCCGACGGTCGGAGCGTGGCGCCGCGCACAGCCGGCCAGGACGCCGGCGAAGTCCCGGTCGAGGGACGCGCTGAACCGCCCGCTGCGCATCACGCGGCGCATGCGGCGGGACAGATGAAGGTCCCCGGGAAGCATCACGGCCCGGGGATCCGGGCTCCACCACAGGATGGGCTGGCCCTCCTCGTACCAGGGAAATATGCCCCGTCGGTAGGCCTCCAGCAGGCGTCCGGGGGCCAGGTCGCCGCCAGCGGCGAGCAGGCCGTTGGGCCAGTTCAGGGCCTGATCGGGCGGCGGGAAGTCCACCGGGGCGCCGGCCGGGCCAAGCCACACGAGCTGTCCCCGCATCAGTCTGCCCCTTCCTGCCGGAACGGCAGGTGCCCGGCGGCGCTTTCCATGTAGGCGGCCATGTGGGCCCGCTCCCGGGCCAGCCAGGCGTCGATCGCCTGGTGAAAGCCCGGATCGGCCAGCCAGTGTCCGGACCAGGTCGCGACGGGCCGGAATCCGCGCCGCAGCTTGTGCTCCCCCTGGGCGCCGGGCTCGAACCGGGACAGGCCTTCGGCCAGGGCCAGCTCGATTCCCTGGTAAAAGCAGGTTTCGAAATGAAGGCTGTGGAAGTCCTCGTCGCAGCCCCAGTAGCGTCCGTACAGGACGTCGCCCCCGATGAAGAAGATCGCGCAGGCCACCGGTGTCGCGTCGCGCTCCGCGAGCACGACGCGGATACGGTCACCCATGTCCGAGAGTACGCTGCGCCAGAAGGCGGGCGGGAAGTAAGGGGTCATCCCGCGGCGCAGGAAGCTCGAGGCGTAGAAGCGGTACATGTCGTGGAACTGTGGCTCGGAAAGCTCCGCCCCGGGGACGTGCCGGAACCCGATGCCGGCTTCGGCCACCCGACGGCGTTCGCGCTTGAGCTTCTTGCGCTTGGAGGAGGTCAGGGCAGCCAGGAAACCCTGGAAGTCGCCGTAACCGTCATCCCGCCAGTGGAACTGGCAGTCCTGCCGCAGGGCCAGGCCGCCGGAGGCCATCCACGGGGCCGCCTCGGGCTCGGGAAACAGGATGTGCAGGGAGGAGGCGCCGTGGGCGGCGGCCTGTTCCCGGGCGGCGGCCATGAGAGCCCCTGCGCGGGCCTGGACGTCTTCGCCGGGCGCGGCAAGGAACCGCGGCCCGGGCACCGGCGTGAAAGGGACAGCGGCCACGAGCTTTGGGTAATACTCCCGCCCTGCACGCCGGTAGGCTTCCGCCCAGGCGAAGTCGAAGACGAATTCGCCCCAGGAGTTGTCTTTCAGGTAGAGGGGGAGGGCGGCCCGCGGCCGGCCGTCGTGCTCGTCTACCAGGTGCACCGGCACCCATCCGGCGTCTTCGCCGACCGCGCCGGAGGTCTCCAGCGCCTTCAGGTAGGCGTGGCTGACAAAAGGATTGTCGTCCGGCAGGAGTCGGTTCCAGTCAGCCTCCGGAATCCCGGCGAGGGACTCGACGACGCGGATCGTCACCGCCCGGCCTCAGCTGGCCTCCGCCACCTCCACCGTGGGGGCCGAGCCGGTGGACTCCAGCCAGCGCTCGGCGTCCAGGGCGGCCATGCATCCCGACCCGGCGGAGGTCACCGCCTGGCGGTACACGGGGTCGGAGACGTCCCCGGCGGCGAACACCCCCGGCACGCTGGTGGCAGTGGCGTGGCCGTGAAGTCCCCCGGCGACCTCGATGTAGCCGTTTTCCATGTCGAGCTGGCCCTCGAAGATCCCCGTGTTCGGGGTGTGGCCGATGGCGATGAACACGCCGGACACCGGGATCTCGCTGGCATGGTCGGGCTCCAGGGTGCTCCGGAGTCTCAGGCCGTTCACGCCCTGCTCATCGCCCAGGACCTCGTCGACTACGTGGTGCCAGACCACGGAGACGTTGCCGTCCTCGCCGGTCTTCTCGAACAGCTTCTGCTGCATGATCTTTTCCGCGCGCAGCGTGTCCCTGCGATGGATCAGCGTGACCCGAGAGGCGATGTTGGACAGGTACAGGGCCTCCTCCACGGCGGTATTGCCCCCGCCCACCACGGCGACCTCCTGGCCCCGGTAGAAGAACCCGTCGCAGGTGGCGCAGGCGGATACGCCCTTGCCCTTGAACGCTTCCTCGGAGGGAAGCCCGAGATAGCGGGCAGTGGCGCCGGTGGCGATGATCAGGGCGTCACAGGTGTAGGTGCCACTGTCGCCCACGAGACGGAAAGGGCGCTGGCCGAGGCGCGCCTCGTGGATGTGATCGAAGATGATCTCGGTCTCGAAACGCTCCGCGTGCTTGCGCATGCGTTCCATGAGATCCGGCCCCAACACCCCGTCGTTGTCCCCGGGCCAGTTGTCCACGTCGGTAGTGGTCATGAGCTGCCCGCCCTGTTCGACGCCCGTGACGAGCACCGGGTTGAGGTTGGCCCGGGCAGCGTAGATGGCCGCACTGTACCCGGCAGGGCCGGAGCCGAGGATGAGAACGCGGCAGTGCTTCGGGTCGCTCATGTATAATTTCGCCTTTTCTTACAGGGTGGGGATGCCCGACGGCTGCAGGGCATTTCGCCGGCCCGACGAGCGCCGGATTCGTTCCCGGACGTCAGCATCCGGGGCGACTTCGGGAGTTGTCCGGCGGCGCTGAGCCGACATCTCCCAATGGTATGTAAAGCCGCCTCCGCCGGCAAAGCGGGCCGGCCCCTTCTTTTCCAGGAAATTGCGAGGAAGCGTCATGCGTATCGGTGTGCCCCGGGAGATCAAGCCGCTGGAAGGCCGGGTGGGCCTCATTCCCTCGGCGTGCGCCGAGCTGGTGAAGGCCGGCCACGACGTCTTCATCGAGTCCGGCGCCGGCGAAAAGAGCGGCTACGCCGATGACGAATTCCAGCGCGTGGGCGTCGAGGTCGTGGACGGGCCGGCCGAGGTTTACCGGCGCTCGGAGATGATTGTGAAGGTCAAGGAGCCGGTGGACGGCGACCTGGAACATATCCGCGCCGATCATCTTCTTTTCTGCTACCTGCACCTGGCGGCCCTGCCGGATCTGACCCGGCGGCTGTGCGACATCGGCTGCACGGCCGTGGCGTTCGAGACCGTGGAGGATGACCAGGGCCGGTTGCCCCTGCTGGCGCCCATGAGCGACATCGCCGGGCGAATCTCCATCCAGATCGCCACCCACCTGCTCCACCAGCCCCAGGGCGGCAAGGGCATCCTGCTCGGGGGGGTGCCGGCGGCCAAGCGGGGCAAGGTGGTCATACTCGGCGCTGGCGTGGCCGGCTACAACGCGGCCATCGTGGCGGCGGGCCTGGGCGCGGAGGTCACCGTGTTCGACATGGATCGGGACAAGCTCTTCGCGGCCCGGGCCATCGGCGCCAATGTCACAGGCTTGTATCCCCACTCGGCGGACGTGGCCCGCGCGGTGGCCGACGCCGACATTGTCGTGGGTGCCGTCCTGATCACCGGTGCCCGGGCGCCCCACGTGGTGAGCGAGGAGATGGTCGCCTCCATGCAGCCGGGCAGCGTCGTGGTGGACATCTCCGTGGACCAGGGCGGGTGTGTGGAAACCACCCGACCCACGACCTACGCCGATCCCACCTACGTTGAGCACGGCGTGGTGCATTTCACCGTTACCAACATGCCCGGGGCGGTGCCCCGGACATCCTCCCAGGCGCTGTCCGCGGCCATCGCGCCCTATGCGATGCGGCTGGCGGCGGGCAACTGGCGGGATGTGCCGTCCCTTGTCAAGGGCATCAACGTGGAAGGCGGAAAGGTTGTCCATCCGGCGCTTTTCAAGTAGGTTCTCGCAACTAATTTCATATACTTGCGTGTTTTATTTAGCGTGAGTTCTCTATAGTGGCAAAAGCAGCGGAAACCAGGTCGCAGCTGACGGGCCTGCCGGTGGGCAAGGCCTTCCGGGAGGGCATGCTCTGGGTGGGCTGGGCCCTGGCCCTCATCCTGCTATGGGCCCTGGCCAGCTACGAGCCGGGTGATCCGGGCTTTGCTTCCACGGGCACCGGGCCGGAGGTTTCCAACGCGGCCGGTCCCCTGGGGGCGTGGGTTTCCAGCTTCCTGTACGTCTTCTTCGGCCATGCCGCCTACCTGTTCCCACTGATGCTTGCGGTGGCGGGGTGGCTGGCATTCCGCAGCCGGACGGATGCCGCGTCGGCGTCGCCCCGGGCCCTCGCCCTGCGGGCAGGCGGATTCCTGGTGACCCTGGCGGCCACCTGCGGGCTGGCCACCCTTCACGCCAGCGGGGCCGGCCTGCCGGAGACTGCCGGCGGCATCCTGGGCCAGATCGTCGGCGGCGGCCTGCAGTCCGTGCTGAGTTTCCTGGGAGCCACGCTGCTGCTGCTGGCGGTCTGGCTGGCGGGCGTGTCTCTGTTCACCGGTGTTTCCTGGCTTGCGGTGATGGACCGGCTTGGCCGGGTCACCCTGGACGCCGGGGAGTGGATCTACGCCCGGTACGTCGAGCTCCGGGAACGCCTCGAAACCCGGCGGGCCGCCCAGGTGCGGCACGAACTCGTGGAGAAGCGCAAGAAAACCACGACGCGAAAGACCCCGCCCAGGATCGAGCCCGTGGTGACGCCTGTGGAGAAGAGCGAGCGGGTGGAGAAGGAGCGGCAGGTCCCGCTGTTCGAGACGCCAGCTCCCGGGGAGATCCCGCCGCTGAATCTGCTGGACGAGCCGCCCAGGCGTGTCGGCGGCTACTCCGAGGAGGCCCTCGAGGCCATGTCCCGGCTGGTGGAGCTCAAGCTCCGGGACTTCGGCGTCGAGGTAGAGGTCGTGGAGGTGCACCCCGGCCCGGTGGTGACCCGGTTCGAGCTGGCGCCGGCGCCGGGGGTGAAGGTCAGCCAGATCAGCAACCTGGCGAAGGACCTGGCCCGGGCCCTGTCGGCTATCGCCGTCCGCGTGGTCGAGGTGATCCCGGGCAAGCCGACGGTGGGGCTGGAGATTCCCAACGAGGCCCGGGAACTGGTGACGCTGGGCGAGATCCTGACGTCGCGCGCCTACGACGACATGAAATCGCCGCTGGCGCTGGCCCTGGGCAAGGACATCGGCGGTGTGCCCATCGTGGCGGATTTGTCTCGCATGCCCCACCTGCTTATCGCCGGGACTACCGGCTCGGGCAAGTCCGTGGCCATCAACGCCATGGTGCTGTCGCTGCTGTACAAGGCGACGCCGGACCAGGTCCGGCTCATCATGGTGGACCCGAAGATGCTGGAACTCTCGGTCTACGAGGGCATCCCGCACTTGCTCGCGCCGGTGGTGACCGACATGAAGGAGGCGGCCAACTCCCTGCGCTGGTGCGTGGCGGAGATGGAGCGACGCTACCGGCTGATGGCTGCCCTCGGCGTGCGCAACATCGGCGGCTACAACCGCAAGGTCAAGGACGCCCAGGGCCGCGGCGAGCCCATCCCGGATCCCCTGTTCAAGCCGGAGGAACACGAGGAGGGCGCCGAAGCGCCTCCGCTGGACGTCCTGCCCTATGTGGTCGTGATCATCGACGAGCTGGCGGACCTGATGATGGTGGTCGGCAAGAAGGTGGAGGAGCTCATCGCCAGGCTGGCCCAGAAAGCCCGGGCCTCCGGTATCCACCTGGTCCTGGCCACCCAGCGTCCGTCGGTGGACGTGATCACGGGCCTGATCAAGGCGAACATTCCCTCTCGGATCGCGTTCCAGGTCTCGGCCAGGGTGGACTCCCGTACGATTCTCGACCAGATGGGCGCCGAGAGCCTTCTCGGGCACGGGGATATGCTGTTTCTCCCGCCCGGCACCGGCGTGCCCCAGCGGGTCCACGGCGCATTCGTTTCCGACGCCGAGGTCCACCGGGTGGTGAAACACCTGAAAGCCTCGGGCGAGCCGGTGTACGTGGAGGAAGTGCTTACCGGGCCGTCGTCTCCGGTCCCCGGGCTGTCGCCCCAGGCCGGCGGCGAGAGTTCTGACGACGGGGAGCAGGATCCGCTCTACGACGAGGCGGTGCAAATCGTCACCGAGACCCGCAAGGCCTCCATCTCCGGGGTCCAGCGCCGGCTGAAAATCGGCTACAACCGGGCGGCCCGCCTGGTCGAAACCATGGAGCAGGCCGGCCTGGTGGGCCCTCTGCAGGCCAATGGCAGCCGCGAAGTCCTCGCGCCCCCACCGCCGGAGGACTGACGTGAAACCTCGCGCCGGGAAACGGCTGTCGTCCCCTGCCCGCAGGTGGCTGGCGGGCATGGCCCTGGGATTGCTGCCCTTAACGGCGCAGCCGGTTTCAGCGGCGGATCCCGCCGCCGAGCTGGAGGCGTTCCTCGCAGACGTCCGCAGCCTGGAGGCGGACTTCACGCAGACCCTCGTAGAGGCAGATTCCGGGAGGGAACAGGTCAGCCGCGGGCGCTTGTACCTGCAGCGCCCCGACCGTTTCCGCTGGGAGTACCGGGAACCGGCGCCGCAACTCGTGGTCGCCGACGGGCAGGAACTGTGGCTCTACGATCCGGACCTGGAGCAGGTGACGGTTCGCCCGCTGGACGACGGGCTGGAATCGACGCCCGCAGCCCTGCTGTCCGGGCAGGGTGACCTCGACGCCTCCTTCGACAAGGGCGCGGCCTACAGCGAGGACGGTGTCGACTGGATCGAGCTCAAGCCCAGGAACGCCAACGCGGATTTCCAGGGCATCCGGGTGGGATTCGCCGGCGGCACCATCGCCGCAATGGAACTCATCGATGCCCTGGGCCAGCTCACGCGCATCCGTTTCGCAGAGGTGAAAACCAACGTCGAACTGGACCAGGCGCTTTTCGTTTTCGAGCCGCCCCCGGGAGCTGACGTTCTCCGTGACACCGATTTCTGAGCCGGTTCCCCGCTACCAGGCCGCATGGCTGGGCCTGGGATGGATCCTGGTGCTGTGGGTCACGGTAGCGAGCCTGGTCCCGGGACCGTCGCTGCCGGACGTCGGCGTCTCGGACAAGCTCAACCACTTCGTGGCCTACGGCACCCTGGCTTTCGTCTTCGTCGGCGCCCTGGGGCGCAGGCGCTGGCCCATGGTCCTTGCCGGGCTCGTCGTTCTGGGCGGAGCCCTGGAACTGGCCCAGGCCATGGGATCCGCAGGGCGCACCGGCGAAGCCCTGGACATGGTGGCCAACGTCGCCGGCGCGGCCGCCGGGATCGCGCTGGCGGCCGCAGTGCCCGGAGGCTGGTGTCGGTGGGTGGAGGACCGCATTCTGCCTGGCAGGGGGCGATCGTGACCGATCGTTCCCGGCCCCTGGCCGACCGGATGCGGCCCCGGTCCCTCGGGGAGTTCGTTGGCCAGTCCCATCTGCTGGGTGAAGGCCGGCCCCTTGCGAGGGCCGTGTCCGGCACCTCGCTGCACTCCATGGTGCTCTGGGGTCCCCCGGGAAGCGGCAAGACCACCCTGGCCCGGTTGTTCGCCCGGCGCTACGACGCGGAGTTCATCGCACTGTCCGCCGTGCTGGCGGGCGTCAAGGATGTCCGTGCGGCGGTGGACGAGGCGAAGATGCTCAAGGCGTCGGGCCGCCGCACCCTGCTTTTCCTCGACGAGGTCCATCGGTTCAACAAGGCCCAGCAGGATGCCTTCCTGCCGTGGGTGGAGGACGGCACGCTGACTTTCATCGGCGCCACCACGGAGAACCCCAGCTTCGAGCTCAACAGCGCCCTGCTGTCCCGGGCCCGGGTCTATGTCCTCAAGCGGCTGGAAACGGGAGATCTCACCACCATCCTCCGCCAGGCCCTGGACGACCCGGAGCGCGGCCTTGCCGGCGAAGATCTGGAGTTTTCCGACGGCCAGCTGGAGGCGCTGGCCGAGGCCGCCGACGGCGATGCCCGCCGGGCCCTGAACCTGCTGGAGCTGGCGGCGGACCTGGCGCAGCCGGACGAGTCGGGTCGGCGCCGGCTCGACGACGAGGCCATCGGCCACGTCATTGCCGGCGGTCACCGGCAGTTCGACAAGCGCGGCGAGGCGTTCTACGACCAGATCTCCGCGCTGCACAAGGCCGTGAGGGGTTCGGACCCGGACGCAGCGCTTTACTGGCTTGCCCGAATGCTGGACGGCGGCTGCGATCCGGCCTACGTGTCTCGCCGGGTCCTGCGCATGGCCAGCGAGGACATCGGCCTGGCGGACCCCAGGGGGATTGCCCTGGCGCTGGACGCCTGGAACGCATACGACCGGCTGGGCAGCCCCGAAGGCGAGCTCGCCATTGCCCAGGCTGTGGGCTACCTGGCCTGCGCGCCCAAGAGTAACGCCCTGTACCGGGCGTTCGGGGAGGCCTCCGCGGATGCGAAGAAGCTTGGCTCCCTGCCCGTGCCGCTCCACCTGCGCAACGCGCCCACGGGCCTCATGAAGGACCTGGGCTACGGCCGGGATTATCGCTATGCCCACGACGAGGAAGGCGGGTTCGCAGCCGGCGAAGACTACTTCCCCGAGGAGATGGAACCGCGCCGGTATTATCATCCCGTGCCCCGCGGACTGGAGCTGCGCATCGGCGAGAAGCTTGCCGAACTGAGGAAACAGAGCGCCGCAGCCCGCCGACGACGGCGCGATTGACCCCATCACTGCACCGAGGACCCCATGCTCGATCCACGACTCCTCAGGAACGACCCCGATGCCGTCGCCAGGCAGCTGGCGCGGCGCGGATACACCCTGGACACGGAAGCCTTCGCGGCGCTGGAGTCGCAGCGCAAGCGTCTCCAGGTCACCGTGGACGAGCTTCGGAACACGCGTAACACCCGCTCGAAGGCCATCGGCCGGGCCAAGGCCCAGGGCGAAGACACAGAACCGCTGCTGGCTGAGGTGGCCGACCTGGGGGAGAAACTGAAGGAGGCAGAGGCGGGGCTTGCCGCGGTGCAGGCGGAGCTGGAGTCGGTCCTCATGGACCTGCCCAACCTCCTCCACGAGAGCGTCCCGGACGGCCGGGACGAGTCAGACAACGCGGTCGTCCGCAGCTGGGGCGAGCCGGCGGCCTTCGATTTTCCTGCCCGGGACCACGTGGACCTGGGGCTGCTGGATTTCGAAGCGGCGGCCAAGATCTCCGGCGCTCGCTTCGTTGTGATGCGCGGCCCCGTGGCCCGGCTGCACCGGGCCCTGATCCAGTTCATGCTGGATCTGCATACCACCGAGCACGGATACCGCGAGATCTATGCCCCCTACATCGTCAATGGCCGGTCCCTGACGGGAACGGGCCAGCTGCCGAAGTTCCGTGAGGACCTGTTCGCCCTGGAGGGAGAACAGGACTATTACCTGATCCCCACGGCGGAAGTGCCCATCACCAACCTGGTCCGGGAAGAAATTCTGGAACCGGCGTCACTGCCTCTGAAGTTCACCGCTCACACCCCCTGTTTCCGCTCGGAGGCCGGCAGTTACGGAAAGGACACCCGGGGCATGATCCGGCAGCACCAGTTCGAGAAGGTGGAACTGGTCCACGTGGTCCGTCCGCAGGATAGCTACGGCGCCCTCGAAGAACTGACCGGGCACGCCGAGGCGGTGCTGCAGAGACTCGGCCTGCCTTACCGGGTCGTGCTGCTGTGCAGTGGGGACACGGGGCAGGCGGCGGCCAAGACCTACGACCTGGAGGTCTGGCTGCCGGGCCAGGAACGCTACCGGGAGATTTCGTCCTGTTCGAACTGCGAGGACTACCAGGCGCGGCGCATGCAGGCCCGGTGGCGAAATCCGGACACGGGGAAGCCGGAGCTCGTCCACACCCTCAACGGTTCCGGCGTGGCGGCCGGCCGGGCGCTGGTGGCGATCCTGGAGAACTACCAGCAGCCGGACGGGTCGGTGCGCGTGCCCGAGGCCCTGGCGCCCTGGATGGGCGGGGTCGACGTTATTCCCCCGGCGGACTGATCAGTCGCCCGCCGGCGCCCGGGCCTCGCCTGCCGCCAGCACTTCCGCGAAGGCCCGGCAGGCATCGGCAGAGGTGAAGATTCCCACGAGCTTGCCGTCCCGCGTGACCACCGCCGAGCCGATGCGGCGCTCGGCCATCGTCTCCAGGACGGTCTTCAGCGGGGTCTCGATGTCCACGACGTAAGGCGTGAACACGCAGACGTCCCGTACGCGCATGGAGTCCCGGGGCGGAAGTCCCAGCTCCGGATCCAGGGCGAACTTGATATCCCTGTCCGTCACTATCGACACGACCTTGCCGTCCCTCTTCACGGGCAGGTGGCGCACGCGGTGGGCGCGCATCATGTCCCTGGCCACGAGCAGAGGTTCGTCTATGCCCACCCACCAGGGGAAAGGGGTCATGGCGGTCTTCAGCGTGGGAGGGCGGCTCACCGGGGTGTTCCCGGTCCGGGACCGGCCTCACCTTCGCGGCGTCGCAACGCCATGGCCAGGAGGCCGGCTACGGTGAGCGAGTCGGTGATCCGGCCGTCAAGCACGGCGCTCACCGCATCGTCCAGCGGCATTCGGATGACCCAGAGCTCTTCGTTGTCCTCCTCGGCCATGGCGCCGGGCTCCAGGCCGGTTGCAAGGAACACGGTGCCCACCTCATCGGTCACCGAGTTGGAGAGGTGGACACGTTCCAGCAGCACCTCCCAGTGCCTGGCCGCAAGTCCGGTCTCCTCCTTCAGCTCCCGCTGCGCTCCGTCCAGCAGGCATTCGGCGGCCGGGACGCCACCCATGGGAAGTTCCCAGGAAAACTCTTCCAGCGGATAGCGGTGCTGTCCGACGAGCCAGACGCGGCCGTCCGGCTCCAGCGCCAGCACGCCCACGGCGCGGTTGGAAAAACTGACCACCCCGTAGTCGAAATGGCGGCCGGCCCGGGCGTTCCATGCCCGATCCTCGTGTACCGTGAACCAGGGATTGCGGAATCTCTCCCGCCGGGCATCCCGTCGCCACGGCGACTGTTCGGGTGTGGAGCCGTCGGGCCGCTCCCCGGGGCGGTGCATGATTTCTGCGGCCAGGTATCGGCGCATAACGCTGTATCGCCTGCCCTTGCTTTTATGCCGGGTAAACCGCGGGCCAGCTCGCCAGGACTGCCTCGCCGGGCTGCCTCGTCACCACGCGCGGGGCGCCGCGGGTGTCCGCCTCGTTCCGGAGCGGGGTGGCCGCCGCGGCAACGGGCCCCGCATTCTGGCGTCGGGGATGGCTGGAGATGGCTGGGTTTCCCGCGTGCATGGGCAGGCTCCGTCCGGCAGTTTGGCCAGATATTAGCAGTGCCTGCGTGAGCGGGAGACCTGGACACTTCAACTAGACTTTACGCAGGGATCGAACAAAAAGGAGTGCGCCATGACCACGTGGGTATTGGTGGCCGACCGCCTCAGGGCCCGGCTGCTCGAACTGGGCAAGGACGGCAAGACGCTCGTCGAACTTCAGGACCTGGTGCACCCGGAAGCCCGGGAGCGCTTGCGGGAACTGGTGGACGACAGGCGCGGCCGGGAAAGCGGGGAGTGGGGTCGCCAGACCTTTGAACCCGTAACGTCTCCCAGGGAGAAGGAGACCGCCGAGTTCGTGCGGGAAATCGGCGAGGCGCTGGAGCAGGGGCTCAACCGGGGCGGGTTCGACCGCCTGGTCCTGTGCGCCGAACCGCGCCTGCTGGGCCGGCTGAGGGAAGGGCTCCCGGAACAGGTGAGCCGCCGGGTTGAGGGCGAACTGGGCAAGGACCTGGCTGCCGTCGCCCGGCCCGAGGAGTTGAGAAAGCGGCTGGAGGAGGTTCTCTAGCCGCGCCCCCGAGAGACCCATGAAGAAAAGCCCCGCGACCGGCGGGGCTTTTCGGTTTGCACGTTGCTCAATGCGACGCGGGCGCTACTCGTCGCCCATGACGCCGAAGATATGCAGCAGGCTTGTGAACAGGTTGTAAATGGAGACGTACAGGGTGACCGTCGCGAGGATGTAGTTGGTCTCGCCGCCCCGGACGATTTCACTGGTCTGCCAAAGAATGAGGCCCGCCATGGCCAGTACGAACATGCCGGATACGGCCAGCGCCAGGCTCGGCATGTGGAAGAAGTAAGCCACCAGTCCCAGCAGGAACGCGCCGATGATGCCTATGGTGAGGAAGCCGCCCAGGAAGCTGAAGTCCCGGCCGCTTTTGACGGCGTAGGCGGACAGCCCGATAAACGTGACGCCGGTGATGCCGAAGGCAGTCATCACCACCTGGCTGCCATTGGGGATGGCGGTCAGGTACAGGCTGATAATCGGCCCAAGGGTAAAGCCCATCAGCCCCGTCAGGGCGAAGACGAAGACCAGCCCCATGGCGCTGTTGGCCGTCTTGTAAACGCCGAACAGGAGGGCGAAATATCCCACCAGGACGATGATGGGGTTCATCGGGGGTACGCCGGCGAACATGGCAATCCCGGCGGTGAAGGCGCTGAAGAGCAGAGTCGCCGCCAGGAGCAGGTAGGTATTCTTCAGTACCTTGTTTGTGGTGACGGCGCTGTCGCGACGCAGCGTCGCCTGGCCGAGTGTGTTCCGGACACGTTCCATAGTGGGCTTGTACCTCCGTCAGGCAAGTCCGATGAGAATGAGTCGCAGTCTACCATGACCGCCGGATGGCGCAGGAAGTTCCCGCAGACGCGCACCGGCGTCCCTGCGCCCCGTTCAGAGTTCCTGAAATCGGGGCGAAGACGCCGTTTTTCAAGGGCCTGCGCCTGAGCCGGCGGCACTCGTTCAGGAATCCTCGTGGCGCCCGGGCCGCAGCGCCGGGCGATGGGGCAGTTCCTTGAAATACAGGCGAACCATCCAGACAAGGAACGCCACCGCCAGCACGTTAAGGATCGCCGACACGGGGTTGCCGCGCAGGTACGGCGTGCTGTCCCGGGCACGGGGGTTCAGCCCGGGCGATGCGGGCAGCAGCGGATCCACGGCCTCGCTGAAGGGCAGGGCAGCGTTGAGGCGCCTTGCCATTTCCGGCGGGACTGGCTCCGGCGTGTCGGTGCCCAGCCCGGGGACGATCTGGGGGCCGGTTTCCCCGATCACGCCCCCCGGCTTCGTCGCTACCGCGGCCAGCACGACCTGTGACGCCACGGTGGCCACCGGCAGCTCGAGGCCCGGGTATGCCGACGCGGGGATCCGCGCCGGCCGGAGGAACGGATATCGCAGCGTATGGTTGGATTCCCGCAGGGCGGTGATGGGCTTCAGCTCGCGATTGCCGGTGGCCAGGAGATTGGCGATCCAGGGGTGACCCGGCTCGGCCATGAACATGGCGCCGTCGACGTCTCCGCCATCTACGAGAGCTACCCTCGCATCGGGGTCCGGCTCAGCCACCAGCTCGATGGTTTCCTCCAGGTCAAGCGCATCGAGCAGGTGGCGGGTCACCAGGTCGGAAGCGCCGCCCGGCGCGCCCACGGCGATTCGCGACTTCTCGACCAGGGAAGGCTGCCTGGATCCTCGCCGAGCGATCAGGTGCGCCATGTGTGTGCCCACGGCACCCACGGCTTCGATACCTTCCACCGGCACTGGCGGATTCGGCGGCGGCGTGAAGAAACTCTCCGAGCCCAGGAGGGCGAACCGGGCGCGTCCTGACCTGACCGCCTCATCCGGCAGCGGAGCCGCTTCCACGGTGAGTCGCCGGCCAGGCATGACCTTGCGGATGGCGCGGGTAGCATCGATGGTCAGCGTTCCCCGGTCCGCGACGGGGCCGATGGCGAGGGACACGCTGGAGGTGGCGGGCTGGACGACCGTGTCGCCGTCCAGTACGCCCTTGCTGACCAGGTAGCGCTGCGCAACGGTTCGTGGGTCTTCGCCCAGGTAGTCCACCTGTGCGATCAGCTGTTGCATCTCCCCGGCGGAAATCAGACCCGACAGTTTCTGGAATGCCCGGCGGAGCTTCGGGACCTCTTCCAGTGTCGGCGCGCGCATGAGCACGCCGGCCTCGTAGGACGGGAAGAAGCCGAGATCGTCCTCCAGGACCGTCACGCCGTAGGACGCAATTGCCGGGTCAGTCATGAAAACGACTGCCGCATCCACGCGCCTTTCCAGCAGGGCTTCGAAGGTGACGCCGCGCTCCCGGGGCCGGGTCTCCAGCACCTCGCTCAGGGTGAGGCCGTAACGCCGGACCAGCCCCGTCAGACCGTCGACCGGCCGGCTGGCGAAATCGGTGTCTGAGGCGATACGTAGGGAACCCGGGAGTTCCGACAGATCGCTGATGTTTGCCAGATTGTTGCGCAGGGCGAAGTCCCGTCGTACGACCACGGCGAAGTCGTTGGAGAAGCCCAGAGGCACCACCCACCGCAACCCCAGGGGCGCCACCAGGTCCTGGACGGCCTTCCGGCTCCGGCCGGGGTCGTCGTATGGCGCGACGCCGGACAGCGCCAGCACCGTGCCCGTGTAGTCCGGGTATGCGTCGATGACGCCGCTCTGGATAGCGTAGAGGTTGGTCCGGCTGTCGCCGCTGGGGATGACCCGCTCCACGGGAATGCGTTCCGATTCGGCCGCCAGTGCCATCATCTCGGCCAGGATCTTCTGCTCAGTGAAGTCCTTGGAGCCGATGCGGATCCCCTCCGACACGCGGCCGCAGCCGGCCGATATCACGGCCAGAAGCATGGCGAGGACCAGGGGCCTCATGCCTCACCTCCCGGGTTTTCCTGTCGTATGGCTCGCAGGAAACCGACGATCTGTATAACGATGATCAGGGTAAAGGGGAGGGCGCCGAACACGGCCATGGCCTTGGCCACGTCCACGCTGCCTGCTACCAGAATGGACACCGTCAGGGCGGCGATGGCAACGCCCCAGACCAGCTTCAGTCGCGTTGAGGGCTCCAGGCTGCCTTCGGAGCTCATCATGCTGACGACGAACGTACCCGAGTCAGCGCTGGTGACGAGGAAGATGAACACGAGCAGGACGGCGAGCATATTCAGCACCACGCCGGCCGGCAGGGCAAACAGCGCGGTGGACACGTCTTCTGCCACCAGTCCCGCCAGTCCACCTCCGCCCTCCAGTTCGTCCCAGATGCCGGCGCCCCCCATCACCGAGAACCAGAGAATGGAGAACAGGGTCGGCACCAGGATGACGCCCATGCAGAACTCCCGGATCGTGCGGCCGCGGCTGATCCGCGCGATGAAAACGCCGACGAAGGGTCCCCAGGCGACCCACCAGATCAGGTAGGTCAGCGTCCAGCCGCTGGTCCAGTCCATCTGGCCCTCGTAGGACAGGAGCCGGAACGAATAGGCCACCAGGTGGGAGAAATAGTCGCCCACGGAGTTGACGAAGCTCTCCATCAGGTACGCCGTGGGCCCGGCCACGAGCACGAAGAGCATCAGCGAGATCGCGATGGCCATGTTCACGTTACTGAGGATCTTGATCCCCTGGCCCAGTCCGGTGGACGCCGAGATCATGAACGCCACCACCACTACGCCCAGGATAGCCAGGCTCACGGCGTCGGTCGCCGGGATGTTGAACACCTGGGACAATCCCGCGCGGACCTGGAGCACACCCAGGACGAGGGAACCGGCCAGGCCGAAGACCACGGCGAACACGCCGATGATGTCGGCCGTGAAGCCGAGGACGCGGGTTGTTTTCGAGTGCGGCAGGCTGGCCCGGATCGGCGTCGAGACGAGCCCCGGCATGCTTCGCCGGAACATGAAGTACCCGATCACCAGGGCGCAGACGCCGTATATGGACCAGGCGTGGAAGCCCCAGTGAAGATTGGCCAGAACCATGGCCAGCCGGGCCGATTCCGACGAAGACGCTTCGGTGGTCCCCGGCGGGAAAGCGAAATGGGAGACGGGTTCGGCCACGCCCCAGAACACCAGGCCGGCGCCCATACCCCCGGCAAAGAGCATGGCCAGCCAGGATACGGTGGAGAATTCCGGCTCTGAGTCGTCAGGCCCGAGCTTGATGCTGCCGTAGGGTCCCAGGGCCAGCCAGGCGCTCAGCACGAGAAAGCTGGTGGTCAGGAGAAGATACAGCCAGCCCACGCTGGACAGTACGGCGGACACAGCGCCGGTGGCCGCGGAGGTCATGCCGGCCGGGGCGATAAGACCCCATATCCCGAAGAAGCCTACCAGGGCGAGCGAGACTGTCATCACGACCCGCCCGCTCCTGCCCGTGTGGGTCGTTTTGCCGGACTCCCCCATAATGATCTCTTTTTCTTGACTCCGGCGATTTAAGGTAGCACAGGCCTCCCGCGCCCTGCAGGACGCGGGAGGCTCCTCAGGTGGATTCACGGTCGCCCGTTGACTATGCTCGCCTCTTGCCGCGATAGGGCGGGTGGCCGCTCCGCGGCTTCCGTGCAGACATTGTCGGCGCGGGCCGGAGGAGGAATACAGGAGATGTCACAGCCAAGATATCTGGCCACGACAGCGTTGCTGCTGCTGGCCGGCGCGGCTCATGCCCAGCTTTTCACCATGAACGAGGCCTGTCGTGACCAGGTGGCCTCGGCCGAAGCCCTCAGCGACGCCGGCCAGCACGAGGAGGCGCTGGCGGCGTTCAATGCCCTGGTTACCGAATGCGATACCCGGGATGGCGAGGAGGCAGTACAGGTCGGCCGCGCGCACGCGCTGAACGGCATGGGACAGCATGAGCAGGCCGTCGAGGCGGCCGAGGCGGCCCTGGAGGTCAGCGAAGGCACCAGCCTCAGCGGGCTCTTCGAGCGCGCGTACGCCTACGAGAAGACCGGCAGGATGGATGCGGCAACGGCCGACTACAATCGCATCATCGAGCTGACCGAGAAGAACCAGAACGTGGCGGAGCGGGCCACCATCTATGCCAAGGTCTCCGAGCTGAACTTCCGCGCCGGCAAGGGCGCCGAGGCGGACCAGTACCTTGCAAAGGCCATGGAACTGGATCCCGGCAACCCGGACCTTTACGTCATCCGTGGGGATTACGCGGTCGAGCGGGGCGACTACGCCGGCGCCTTCGCCGACTATGACCGGGCCGTCGAGATGGGACGCACCGGTGCGGGTATGTACGAGATCCGCAGCGAAGCGCGCCTGAAGCAGATGCAGGACAAGTACGGGACCACGAACGCCGGCGAGCTCCGGGCGAAGATGACTCCGGAAGAAACGGCGCTGGTCTGCGCGGAGACGACCCGGGCCATCGAGCTGGGCCTGCGTAACATGCAGCTGGACATGTTTTCGGCCCTGGTATGTCGGTAGACGGCGCCCGTGCAGGCGCCGCCGGTCGGCACATCGGGACGCCGTGACCTTTTATTCGAGGAGCGACGCACAACATGAGAAAGTCCATCATCATTGCGCTGTCCGCGAGCGTAACGCTTGCCGCCTGCGCGAATATGAACCGGGAGCAGCAGGGCACCCTCATCGGCGGCATCGGCGGTGCGGCGGTGGGCGCGGCGGTCAGTGACGGAAGTATCTGGGGTGTGCTCGCCGGCGCGGCGATCGGCGGGCTGGCGGGCAATCGGATCGGCGCCCACATGGACGAGCAGGCGAAGGAGCTGGAACAGGCCGTCCCCACAGCCGAGGTCAACCGCGTCGGCGAGGGCATCAACATGACCTTCCCGGCCGCGCTCATGTTCAAGATCAATTCCGCAGAAATCAGTCCCCAGTACCGGGACGATCTCGCCGCGGCGGCGGAAGTTTTCAAGCGCTATCCCGACACCAATATTCTCATCGAGGGTCACACGGACGACACCAGCACCGACGAGGTCAACATGCGGGTGTCGAAGGCCCGTGCCGAGTCAGTGAGTGATTTCTTCGTCAGCCAGGGCGTCGATCCCGCCAGGCTTGACGAGATGTGGTACGGCGAAAGTCAGCCCAAGTATCCGAACGACAGCGAAGCGAACCGGTCGAAGAACCGACGCGTGGAGCTGGCGATCTACGCCAACGAGGAAATGAAGCAGGCGGCCAGAGAGGGAACACTTTGACGATCTGCCTCCGGCGTACGCCCGGAAGCCGCTTTATCCACATTGAAGGGAGAGGATGAGCCATGGGGAATTCCACGCTGGCGCTGGCAGGGCGTCTCATCATGTTGTCCGGGCTGGTGCTCTTCCTGTCCGGCTGCGGCTACAACCGGCTTCAGGCAGAAGACGAGCAGATCAGCGCTGCCTGGTCGGAGGTGGTGAACCAGTACAAGCGCCGGGCCGATCTCATTCCCAACCTGGTCCGGACGGTGGAAGCCTTCGCGGAGCAGGAGAAAGAGGTGCTGACCCAGGTGACCGAGGCCCGCGCGAAAGCCAGCAGCATCCAGGTCAGCCCCGACATGATCGACGACCCGGCGGCCTTCCGGCAGTTCGAGCAGGCGCAGGGCGAACTTTCCTCGGCGCTGTCCCGGTTGCTGGTTACGGTCGAGGCCTATCCCGAGCTGAAGTCGGACCAGAACTTCCGGGACCTGCAGGCGCAGCTGGAAGGCACGGAGAACAGGATAGCGGTGGCTCGTAACCGGTACATCCAGGCCGTCCAGGAGTACAACACTACTGTCCGGCAGTTCCCTACCAATCTCACGGCCATGATCTTCGGATTTGACACCAAGCCGAATTTCAGCGTCGAGAACGAGGCGGAGATCGCTGAGCCGCCCGAGGTCCAGTTTGGCGGGGACAGCTGATCGGGTGCCAGCCTTGATTCGGGCGTTCCTCGCGATCGCCCTGTGCGTCCTCGCCAGTGCAGCCGGTGCCCAGCAGCCCGTTCCCGAGCTGACCGGGCGGGTCAACGACGTCGCGGGTGCTCTCAATTCCGTCCAGCGGATCGCTATCGAAGAAAAGCTGGCCTCCCTGGAGATGGAAACGGGAGCCCAGATCGCGGTGCTCCTGGTGCCCACGACCCGCCCGGAATCCATCGAGCAATATGCCTTCCGGGTGGCCGAGTCGTGGCGGCTCGGCCGGGAAGGCGTCGACGACGGCGCGCTGCTGGTCGTGGCAACCGAGGATCGAAGGCTTCGAATCGAAGTAGGGTACGGCCTGGAGGGCGCCATACCCGACGCCCTGGCCAACCGCATCATTGACGAGGCCATCGTGCCGCACTTCCGTAACGGCGACATCGACGGCGGAATCGCCGCCGGGGTGGATCGCCTGGTGCAGCTGGTCAAGGGCGAGCCGCTGCCGCCACCGTCTGCGCGTCCTGATGGTGACGGCAGTCTGGCGGACTTCCCCTGGCCGGCGGTGCTCATCGGAGGCATCTTCCTCGGCGGGCTCCTACGCCGGGCCCTGGGCGTTGTACCCGGAGCGCTGGCCACCGGCGGCCTCACCGGCGGAGCCGCGTGGCTGGTCACCGGCGTCGTGCCCATCGCGCTCTTCCTCGGCGGGTTTGTTTTCCTCTTCACCCTGGGCGGGACCGGACTGGGGCATCCGGGCGGCTGGGCGAGCCGGGGATCCCGCGGTACGTTCCCGGGCGGCTTCGGAGGCGGCGGCGGTTTCGGGGGCGGGGGCGGCTTCGGCGGCGGCGGCGGCAGTTTCGGTGGCGGTGGCGCCTCGGGCAGCTGGTAGGGGGGAGCAATGCGGGTACTGAAACATCTTTGCACCGGCCGGCTCGCCCTCAGGCGGCGTTTCCCCCAATCCGTGCTTGAGGAAATCGAGGCGGCCATCGCCCGGACAGAGATGAGCCACCGCGGTCAGCTGCGGGTCGCGATCGAGTCCGCGCTCGACATCGGACCCCTGGTCCGCGGGGAAACCGCCCGGGAGCGGGCCATCGAGGTCTTCTCGGTACTTGGCGTCTGGGATACCGCCGAGGACTCTGGCGTGCTTATCTACGTGCTCATCGCCGAGCACGACGTGGAGATCGTTGCTGACCGCGGATACCGGCATGGGGTTTCCGATGCCGAATGGCGACAGGCCTGCGAGGCGATGGAGTCGGAGTTCCGGGCCGGTCGCTTCGGCTCCGGCGTTGTCGCCGGCATCGAGCGGGTGGCAACCTTCATGGCCCGGTGCTTTCCGGCGCGGGACGGCGACCGCGACAACGAGCTCCCGGATCGGCCGGTGGTGCTTTAGGCTCGGCCGAGGGCGTCGGCCGGTAAGACCTCTTGTTCTTCTGTCATGCAGGATCGGTATGAAAGCACGGACGATACGCATCGCGCCGGTGGCTCTGGCAGCCGCCTTGACCCTGGCATTCGCGCCCGCGGGAGCCGCCCTGGTGGCTGAGCCGGACCAGGCCCTGGCGGGGACCGCCTGGCGGCTTTCGTCGCTTGGGGGTGAAGCACCCCTGGCCGGCTCCGAGATCACCCTGCGGTTCGGCGAAGGAAACCGAATCTCCGGGACAGACGGCTGCAATCGCCTTGCCGGGGACTACGAACAGCGCGGCGCCAGCCTGCGGGTAGGCGAGTCCCTGTCGGTGACCCGGCGGTCCTGCCCGGGGCCGGTCATGGCCCAGGCCGATGCCTTCCGGGACGCCCTGTTATCGGCGCGGGAGGCCGTCCTGCAGGATACGCGGCTGAGCTTGCTGGACGCAGAGCGCGGGGTTCTGGCGGAGTTCATCGAACAGCCCGCGGGGATTGAGGGCACGAGCTGGCGGGTAACCGGTTACAACAATGGAAGGCAGGCCGTGGTGAGCGTGCTGCAGGGGACGGAATTGACCCTTGCCTTCGGCGCGGACAGTCTTTCCGGGTCCGCTGGCTGCAACCGCTTCCGGGGTGACTACGCCTTCTCCGGGGAGCGACTGGAGACTGGCGAGATCGTGGCCACCAGAAAGATGTGCGCGCGCCCGGAAGGCGTCATGCACCAGGAAGCCGCGTATCTGGCAGCTTTGGGGCGCGCCGACGTGGTGCAGCGGGAGGGCAGCCGCCTGGAGCTGCGCTCGGATGAGGGCGCTCTGCAGGTAAGGGCGGTTCTGGAGTCGGAGGCGGCCGGGAAGGCGATGATCGGAGGCCTGGAGCTTCCTGCCACTTTCCGCGGCGACCTCCCGTGCGCGGACTGCGAGGCAATCCGTTATCACCTGGACCTTTGGCCGGACCACGTGTTCCACCTGCGCCGGACATGGCTCGGCCGACGAGACCACGGGAGCGGTGACGGGGATGCGGACTTCTCCTCGGACGACATCGGCCGCTGGCGCGTCGATGAGGGCTCCAGGATGCTGGTGCTGCAAGGAGGCGCAGAGGTGCCGCTGCGGTTCGAGATCAAAGGGTCGCGAACGCTCCGAGCGACGGATGTCCACGGCGCTCCAATTGAGTCCAAACTGCCCTATGAACTGGTCACCGACGGTTCTCTGCACCCGACCGACGTGCGGATGTTGCTCGGCGGCGAGTTCCGCTATATGGCCGATGCGCCCCTGTTCCGGGAGTGCCTGACCGGCCGGAGCTACCCGGTCGCCATGGAGGGCGACTACATCGAGCTGGAGCGGGCCTATCTGGCCGCTGAAGTGCAGCCCGGTTCGCCACTGTACGCGACGCTCGAGGGCCAGATCACGCGCCGTCCCAGGATGGAAGGCGAGGGCACTGAGCCGGCGGTCGTCGTGGATCGATTCATCAACGTCTGGCCCACGGAGAGCTGCGAGCGCTCCCGCGCGAATGCGTCCCTGGTGAATACCTACTGGCGGATCGAGAGTCTCGGGGAGATGTCCGTGGACGCCGTGGAGGGCGCCCGCGAGCCCCATCTGTTGCTTCGCTCTGTGGACGATGCTCTGGTGTACCGGGCCACGGTCGGCTGCAACCATTTCACGGGAGCCTACTCGCTGGACGAAGGCCACATCAGCTTCCTGCCGGGACCCGCAACACTCATGGCCTGCCCGCCTCCGCTGGATGCGTGGGAACGGGCCCTGGTCAGCGCCCTGTCGCAGGCCCGGGCCTGGCAGGTGGAAGGCAATACCCTGGAGCTCTTCGACGAAACTTCGCCGGCGAGGCCGGCTTCGGGTCGAACCCACTGTTGTTGCACTCGAGGGTTCGAATCGTGCCTGGTCAGAAATATGGCGGAGAGGGAGGGATGACCGGCGGCCTTCGGCCCCCGTTCCCTTCGCCGGCGAGGCCGGCTTCGGGTCGAACCCACTGTTGTTGCACTCGAGGGTTCGAATCGTGCCCGGTCAGAAATATGGCGGAGAGGGAGGGATTCGAACCCCTCGAGTGGGGGTGACCCACTGCCGGTTTTCAAGACCGGTGCATTCAACCGCTCTGCCACCTCTCCAGAGTAGAATTGTGAACGCCGCTGCCGCGGATCCGCAAGGCAGTGGGTCGCAAAGCCAGCCCGACTCTTGCCCCTTGGATGCGTGCGCCAGGAGACCGTCGGTCATGCCATCCGATGTGTCAGCGGTCCGGTAGCATCGGTTGCTGGCCACAAACTTGAAGCGAGACCCAAGGCATGGACGAATTGCAGCTGCTCGTGGATCTGCACCGTCACGCGGAGCGGCAGGGGCCTGGAGGCGAGGCCGAAACCCGGCGGGCCATCGAGATGTCGGGGCTCGCGGGTCGGGAGGATCTCCAGATCGCCGACATCGGCTGCGGCACCGGGGCTTCCGCGATGGTTCTGGCCCGGGTACTCGATGCCCGTATCGCCGCCGTGGACTTCCTGCCAGTGTTTCTCGAAACACTGGTCGATCGCGCAAGGCAGGCAGGTCTTGCGGATCGCATCACGACCCATGCTGTTTCCATGGACGCTCTGCCGTTTGCTCCGGAATCCCTGGACGCGATCTGGTCGGAGGGGGCCATCTACAACATCGGCTTCGAGGCGGGCCTTCGTGCGTGGCGGGGGCTTCTACGACCCGGCGGCGTCCTGGCCGTCTCAGAGCTGACATGGCTCACGGACCGCCGGCCTGCGGAACTCGATGTCCACTGGCAAGCGGAGTACCCCGCCGTGGATACCGCCTCTGCAAAGCTGGCGATCCTTGAACGCCTGGGGTTCACTCCCGTCGGTTATTTCGTGCTGCCGGAGCACTGCTGGCTTGCGAATTACTATCGGCCGATGCAGCAGCGCTTTCCAGAATTCCTGGCCGCCCACGGCGAAAGCGACGAGGCCCGCGCCGTGGTCGCCGCCGAGGAAGAAGAGATCCGCCTGTACGAGCGTTACGGCGAGTATTTCGGTTACGGTTTCTACATTGCGCGCAAGATCCGGGAACCCGCCTGAGCCCCGGGCTGCCGGCCCGTGGCCCACGTAACGAGCCAGGTGCCCATAGTGTCGTTACGCCGCCGTCGGCCGATCCGGGCCTTGAAACCCATCTGCTGATGCCCGACAGTGGTGCGGTGCAACTTCCCAAGCGCAAATGAACGTGCCGCCCCCAAGGCTCTCGGGTCCGCAGCCCGGTCTGCTTGCCCGCGTGGTCATGACGATCCTCGGCGCGATCATGCTCGTGTCCGCCGCGTTCCTGGGCGCCGTGGTGTTTCTGGTCGCCCTGGGCATCTTTGCGGTACTGGCGGTCTTGATGGGCTACCGGGTCTGGCGCCTGAAACGCCAGTTCGAGAAGGCGGCCCGGGAAGCCGGCGGCACGCCTGGCGGGTCTGGCCGGAACCAGGGGGCCAGCGGAACCCGAACGACCCTGGAAGGTGAATACGTCGTGGTGGAAAGGCCCGGGCCGGACGATCCCGGCGACAGTGCGTCCCGGAAATGACGGTGAATCCATGAGTCCCAACAAGCTCGTCAAAGACCACCGCGGCCTGCGACGCCGGCCGCTGTACTCGCCGATCCTGCTGGTGGTGCTCGGCGTGGTGGCGGGCGGCCTGCTCCTCGGCTGGATCGCCAGCGGGTGGGGCACAACCACCGTGATCCTCGTTCGCCACGCGGAAACCCTTCAGGGGGACGATCCGGGGCTGAGCCCTGAAGGCCGGGTCCGGGCTCAGCGCCTGGCGGAGATGCTGTCCCCGACGGGCCTGGATGCGGTGTTCGTCAGCGAGGCCCGCCGGAGCCGGGAGACCGGCGCCCCGGCGGCCAGGGTGGCGGGCCTGTCTGCAACGGAAGTCCCGGCCCGGGACGTTCAGCGCATGGCGGAGACGTTAAAGTCCAATCATCACGGTGAAGTCGTCCTGGTGGTGGGCCACAGCAACACGCTACCGGCGCTCGCCGAACGTCTCGGCGTGGACGTCGGCGATATCGCTGAAGACGACTATGGCGGTCTCTGGGTCATCTCGTACTCCCGGCTGCGTGGGGCCCGAGACCTGGCGCTTCGCTACTGAACCGGGCCTCTTGCCGGATTTGAACACCCGCATCCGTGCCGCGCGCCCGGACGACCCGAACCCGCACGACTCCACGGGGGCCTTGAATGGCTGCTGGCGAGACGCTGCCGTTTATCGCCCTGCCGCCCGGGCGTAGATGCCCCGCCACGGTAAAGCCAGGCTCGCCTTGCGGCAGACCAGACCAGACCAGGCCTGTCGCTTGCCATCGAGGTGGTGTCAGGCCGCGGCGATGGGGCAGGGTTCACTCGCCTTCGATCCGGGCCTCGCGAGGTTCCGCGGGGCTGACCTGGAAGGGATTGGCCATCAGGTCCCCATCGGCCGAGAGAGGAGGATAGGGGACAGACTTCTCCCGGCAGCGGGCAGCGATTTTCGGGTACGCCCATTCAAAGAGGCGGTCCCGGGCCAGCTGAGGGTCCACGCGGCTCTTGTCGTACATCCCGGCAGCCCGCCGCTGCCGCCGCGCCTCGTAGAGAATAAGTGCCGCGGCGACGGAGACGTTCAGAGATTCCACCATGCCTTCCATGGGGATCATGACGTGTCCGTCAGCGTCGGCCGCCGCTGACTCGCTCACGCCCACGAGTTCCGACCCCAGAAGGATCGCTGTGGGCGCCGTGTAGTCCATTTCCCGGTAGTCCGTCGCCGTGTCCGACTGGTGAGCTGCCAGGATGCGGAAGCCCTGGCCCCTGAGTGCGTCCAGGGCCCCCCGGACGCTCGGATGGAAGTGAACGGGTACCCAGCGCCGGGAGCCCCCGGAGACCATGTGGTGACGACGCATTTCACCGGTCTCGGACACCGCGTGGGCGTCCAGGATGCCAACGGCATCGCAGGTGCGGATAATGGCGGCAATGTTGTGTGACTTGTGGACGTTTTCCGCCAGGATGGTGAGATCCGGCTGCCGGCCGGCCATCACGCGCCTGAGCTTGGCGAACCGTTCCGGGGTCATCGAGGCTTTCTTTCCATTTCACACGTACCGGCTCAGACGGAGAACCCGTGGTCAAGCAGGAAACCTGTCTGGTTGAAACCCGCGGGCGAGGCACCGTGGACGTCACGGACCGGATCGCGGAGCTGGTGCGGGCGTCCGGGATCCGAACCGGTCTCGTCCAGGTCTTCGTCCATCACACCAGCGCTTCGCTGATCATATGCGAAAACGCCGACCCGGCTGTGAGGCGTGACCTGGAAAGCTTCCTGGCCGACCTGGCGCCTGACGGTGATCCCCGCTGGGAGCATGACGCCGAAGGGCCCGACGACATGCCTGCCCACAACCGCTCGATAATGACCCAGGCAGGCCTTTCCATCCCGGTCATTGACGGACGGCCAGGCCTGGGCACCTGGCAGGGCGTCTACCTCTACGAGCACCGGGCTGCCGGGCACCGCCGCCGGCTCACCGTCACGGTGTACGGCGAGCCGGCCTAGCGCGGCAGTCTCAGTACGCCGGCACCAGGGTCATACGGCCGAATACGCCAAGGTGGTCCGAGCCGTAAAGGCCCTCGGGCGTTGTCCGCTTCGGATCATCCCCGGTCAGGCGGAACGTGGCGCCCCTGGCCTCGGCCCCGCGCAACCAGATCAGGTCAACCCGGCGAGTGACTTCACCTGCCTCCTCCGCGTCGAGCGTGTCGAAGCAGCAGGTGTCGCCGTCCGAGCTCCGATCGTTCTTCCTGAGCGTCCAGGCGTCCGTCAGCCCGTCGAAGCAGTCCGTGCCAGGATCCAGCCGGCAAAAGAATGGCGCCGCGGGCTCGGAGAGCATGTCGTAGGGGTTCGTGGGCACGCCGAACAGGCCGCAGGCCGGATCGCCGCAGGGCGGATCGTCCGGATCGGAGTTGAAATCGCCCACCACGACCTCAGGGAGGGGACCGTAGGCGGCCTTCAGGAATTCCATCACGCCGAGCAGCTCGGCGGCCTGGAAGGTCTGCACGGCCCGGTTCCCGAAGCCCTGCACTTCCAGGTGGGTATTGAGGAACCGATAGGCATTACCTCCGAAGGTCACGTCCACCGAGGTCCAGCCCCGCACGATGTCGAAGCCGAAACCCGTGGGAATGCGCGTGTCGTACAGCGCCGCCGCCGGGTTCGACCAGCCCACGTTGTGGCGGACGAGAATAACGTCCCGGTCAGTGATTCGCCCTGCGAACAGCCCGAAATCCGGCAAAAAGACCGGCAGCGTGACGTCCACGTTGGTGTTGACCACCGCCGCCTCATATTTCTGCCCGAGGCTCGCCAGCTCGGACTGCAGGAGGGACAGGAAATCGATGCGGAGGTCCGGCCCCGTGCCCAGCGTATTCACGTCCCAGACTTCCTGGAGGCCGATGACCTGTGGTTGCGTACGCTGGATCTCCCGGGCCAGTACCCGGGCCCGGGCGGGGAAGTCGGAGTCGATAATCTCGGCCAGGACCGCGCCGGCGGCAAAGGGAATCTGGTCGGGCGTCTCGACGTCCAGGGCGGCGAACACGTCGGCGCCGATATACAGGTTCCGGGTCATCACACGGGCGTTGCCGGCGTCGGCGGCCAGTGCCAGAGACGACGTGAAGATCAGGACGACCGCCCCGAGGGCGGCCAGTACGGTGCGGGTTGGCATGTCTTCTCCCCCTTGAAAGGAATTGTTATGTCGACACGGCAGGACCGGCGTTGGTGACTACAGAGTAGCTCACGAAGGGGGGAGGCGTTTGCCCGCCGGATTATGTCGCATGGCCGGAAAGCTCCTAGCCGCCACCCGCTGCTGCAACGGCCTTTCGGATGAACGCCTCGTGCCTGCCTACAAGGATATCCGCGAGCACGGCGTCCCGAACCGTCCCGTCAGGCCCGATAAGGAAGGTGGCCCGGCGAACGCCCACTCCCAGGGGACCGTCCACGCCGTAAGCTTTCACTGCTTTCTTGTCCGGGTCGGCCAGCAGAGTGAAGGGCAGGCCGTGCTTCGTCCGGAACCGCCGGTGGCTTTCCTCGTCCTGCGGGCTGACGCCGACCACCCGCATGCCGGCTTCGGCAATCTCGTCGTGCATGTCCCGGATGCTGCAGGCCTCTCGGGTACAGCCCGGCGTGAAATCGGCAGGGTAGAAGTACAGGACCACGGGGCCGTCCTTCAGGAGTCCCTTCAGGGAGACGGCATTGCCGTCCTGGTCGGGCAGCGTGAAATCGGGTGCCCTGTCGCCTTTCTGCAGCATAACCGTCCGTTTTGGTGTCACCGGGATACGGGAATTCTAGTCGCCGGGGCTTTCGCCGGCTTCAAGCACGGTATAGCCCGTCTCCTCCATGCCGAGCTTTGCATAAGTGGCCCGGGCGCGCTCGTTGGTCTTAAGGACGTACAGCCGGATGGCCCGCACGTCGCCCGAGTCCTTCGCCAGCGCCTCGATGTGCCGGTACAGTCCGGAGAAGACGCCCCGGCCGCGGAAATCCGGGTGGACATAGACGCTCTGGATCCACCAGATCCACCCGTCCCGCCAGTCGCTCCACTCGTAAGTAATCATGGTGGTGCCGACAATACGGCCCTGGCTTTCGGCGAGGAAGTACCTGCCACGGTGCACGTCGCCAAGTACCTTCTTTACGCCCGCAGAGATGATCTCCCAGTCGAGATCCTTGCCCTCTGTCTCATCGGCAAGCAACCGGTTGAATTCCGCGATGGCGGCCCAGTCCGTCGGCTCTGCGTTGCGGATGCTGATGTCCATGGGAAGGGCGCCTCCAGGGTGGGTGCGGGGAGGATACACGGGCCGGGTCAGGGCGCCCACCAGCACCGGAGCGGACATTGGACAGGGGAGGGGGCTTGCCATAGAATTCCGCGCCTCACGGGGCCGTAGCTCAGTTGGGAGAGCGCCTGGATCGCACCCAGGAGGTCGTCGGTTCGATTCCGATCGGCTCCACCATCCCCTTCCGTCGGCTTTCCCGGCTTCCGGCTCCTCAGCCAGCCTGCGTATCGTGTGGTCTTCCCCGGAAAGTCTGCTCCGCGGGCGGAGATCACGGGCAGATAGACGGGTTCTGCGTCCGGGATATCCGCCATTCGTAGCGTCCCTCCGGCCCGGGAAACGGTGCCTCCACTTTCGCAGTGCTCAGTGTCGCAGGGTCCCGAGCGGTAAACAGTTCCTCCGGCGCGACATCCGGCCGGACCGCCGGGTCGACGATGGCAAAGCAGGCGAAAATGTCCTGCGGCCGGTCGGGCCGCCACTGTGCTTCCACGTTTACCACCCTCGTCGCGGGCAGGCGGGCGGCGAGGTTGCCGGCGGTGAGTGGATCGTCGGTCAGCAGGGTCGTGCCGGGGGAAAGCGGTCCCAGGGACTGCACCAGGGCCGGATAAGGGATACGCTCCTCGCACGCGCCGGGGCACGCGTCGGAGACTTCCCAAGCAGCGTCAGCCAGTACGAGAGCGCCACCGGCCAGAAGGGCGCCGACGTAGGCAACGGGCGGCCGGGGCCGGCCCGCGGCGGCCCACGCCGCTGCCAGCAGGGGGAGCGGCAGCAGCGCCACGTGCAGATACCGGGGCGGGAAGTCACTGATCCCGGAGACGAGGATCCCTGCCACGACCAGCAACAGGGCGGCCGCAGAGATGTGGCCCAGGAAGATGACCGACGCCGGCACGTTCCGCAGTACTTGCCGGCTGGGCCTGGCGAGGGCCAGGGCGAGAGCCAGCGGCCCGGCGTATACCACCAGTGCCTTCAGCAGTTCCCAGAGCCCCGCGGCCGTCGCCTCCAGCCCCAGGGACTGCAGGGCCAGTCGGTGCTCGACCAGCCTTGCCAGCTGCGGTTCGACCTGGTCCATGAACCCGGTGACCACAGGCCAGACCAGCACCGAGGGCAGCAGCGCGTAGACGAATGTCGCCCGACCCCAGCTGGCGCGCCAGCGCGGAAGAGTCAGGGCAGTGAGCGCGATAGAGGCGGGGACGACGAGGAAGTTGTAGTTGGTCAGCGTGCCCACGGCGCACATCACGCCGAGACCTGTGAAGCTCCGGGCGTTGGGAGACTCGTTGACGGCCACCGCGGCGCGAAGCGTCAGCGCTGTGAGGCAAAGCAGCAGCGTCGTGTCCGTATACACCGACAGCGAGAGGGTCACCGGGGGCACCAGGAGGAGAGACCAGGCACCGGCGGCGCTGGCCCGGAAGGACAGTCCCGCAGCCCGGCCCGTGCTGAGCATGGCGCCGAAGGTGACGACCAGCAGCGCCGTATCGAGAAGCTGCGACGTCAGCAACCCCGGGCCGAGAACAGCCTCCAGCGCGCTGAACAGCCAGGTGTGGAGCGGCGGGTTACCCACGCCGTAACTCAGCGACCACTGCTGGGCCAGGTAACGCTCGACGGCGTCGTCGAGCGTCAGGGCCGTGGCGAACGGGACGCGAATCGCGGCGAACAGCAGGCAGAAGGCACAGAATGCGACGAGGTGCAGGAGTGCCCGACGGCTGTTTCCTGCCGGCGCGTCGTTCTTTGATCGGGGGGAAGCGGGTTTCACTGGCAATCCGGCCTTGTGCCGATGAGCCTTGCCAAAGCATACCGCGATGGGAGCCGGCCGGTTTGTGGCCGCCTCCGGCGGGGTGGCAGAATATCTCGCCCGTGGCCCCGGTAGCTCAGGGGATAGAGCAACCGCCTCCTAAGCGGTAGGTCGCAGGTTCGAATCCTGCCCGGGGCGCCACGGCCGCTTTTCATGTTGTCACTGGACCGGTTGACGCCCGCGAGCGACCTGCCGATATCTGCAGGAGATGCCCGGGTCGTGTGGGGGTGGAGGGGTCCCGACTCCGTGACATTGCGGACGCGGGCGTTCCGTCGGCATGCTAGCCTTCCGGGCAGGAGGAAAGGCTATGCGTAAGGCCATCTACGTTCTCCTGGCCCTGATGGTGCCGGCCGTGGCATCCGGCCAGGGGGCTCCGCCGACGGTGGAGCTGTGTTCCACGTGCCACGGGGAGTCAGCGCCCAGCCCCTACGCGGACGTTCCGACCATCCACGGGCTGCCCGAAGTGGTCATCGAGATCGCCCTCTACGATTTCCACGGTAAGGCCCGGCCCTGCCGCAAGGCGTCCTGCGCGGCGACCGGCGACTGCTCGGACATAACCATGTGCGACGTCGCCGTTTCCATGGATCATGCGAACATGGAGGCCCTTGCCGTGTGGTACGAAGCCCGGAACTGGGTGCCGGCCCCAGAGTCATTCAACCCCGCGCTGGCCGCCCGGGGCAAGGTGCTTCACGCGGAGCAGTGTGAGATCTGCCACACCGCCGGCGGCACGGATCCCCGGGACGAGGCGAGCATTCTGCGGGGTCAGCGGATGGAATACCTTCGGACCGCCCTGGCCGACTACCAGGCAGGGCGCCGCACCGCCGTGGCCGCTATGGACGACCTGATCCGGGCGCTTGAAGCAGATGAGCTGGAAGCCCTTGTCCATTACTACGCCAGTCCGGTAGAAGGCGGAGGCTAGCCGAGATGCGCCTCGTGTTCTACGGGGCGGCGGACCGCGTCACCGGGAGTTGCCACATACTCGAATGCGCCGGCAGGCGCGTTCTGCTGGACTGTGGCCTCATCCAGGGCGGCCGCGAGGAAGAAGCCGCCAACCGTCGCGATTTTCCTTTCGCCGCCGGCGAAGTCGACGCCGTGGTCCTGAGTCATGCGCATATCGATCACTCCGGGCGGCTGCCCTGGCTGTCCCGATCCGGGTTCGACGGGCCCATCTATGCCCAGTCGGCCACCGTAGACCTCTGTCGGATCATGCTGCGGGACGCCGGTTTTCTGCAGGAAAAGGAGGCCGACACGGAGAACCGAAAGCGGGAAAGGAAGGGCCTGCCACCGCTGGCGCCCTTGTTCACGGTGGCAGACGCCGAAGCCGTGATGGGACTGTTCCGTCCGCTCCCCTATGAGCAGCGCACCGAGATCCTGCCCGGCATCGCAGTGCGATTCCGGGAGGCCGGGCACATCCTGGGGTCGGCGGTGGTAGAGGTCTGGCTGACGGAAGGCGACCTCACGAAGAAAATCTGCTTCTCGGGTGATCTGGGTCAGCGGTCTGTCCCGATTCTCAGGGATCCCGCTGTCGTGGCCGAGGCAGATGTCGTGCTGCTGGAGTCTACCTATGGAGACCGCCTCCATCGTTCGTTCGAGGCCACCCTGGATGAACTGACGGATATCTTCAGGGAGGCGACCAGCGGCCGCGGAAATATCCTCATTCCTTCTTTCGCCGTCGGCCGCTCCCAGGAACTGCTTTACCTGTTCGCCAAGCACGGTCCCAAATGGGGACTGGACGGGTGGCAGATTTTCCTGGACAGCCCGATGGCTATCGAGGCCACCGAGGTCTACACGCGCCACGTCGAACTCTACGACGCCGAGGCGGCCCGCCTGTGGCGGGAGCGGGGCGCCACCGCCCTCCCCAATCTCAGCCTGACCCGGACCAGCGATGAGTCCCGGGCGATCAATCGTATCCGCTCCGGAGCGGTGATCATGGCGGGTAGCGGAATGTGCGAAGGCGGGCGGATCAAGCACCACCTCAAGAACAATCTGTGGCGCAGGGAATGCCACGTCATCTTCGTGGGCTATCAGGCGAAGGGAACCCTGGGCAGACGGCTTGTGGATGGCAGCAGGCACGTGCGGCTGTGGGGCGAGACGATCCGGGTCGCGGCCAGTATCCATACCGTCGGGGGGCTGTCGGCCCACGCGGACCAGGACGGACTGGCGGCCTGGTACGGTGGCTTTGCCCATCGCCCGCCGGTTTACCTCGTCCATGGCGAGGAGCGTCCCCGCGCGGTGCTGGCGGATGTGCTGGCGCAGCGATTCGATGCGCCCGTGATTACGGCAGCGCCCGGGATGGTGGTGGACCTGGGAGAACGGGCGGCTGCGTAGATCAGGCCTCTATTCCCAGAGTTCCTTCTCGGCGAGCTCCAGCACGCCGACCCGGTCCTGCCCCTCCCAGAATTCCAGCCGGACGAAGTGGAAAGCCAGGAGGGGCGCAGACCAGCCACGGATGGAGTGGTCCTTGTTGCCCAGTTCGAACGTCAGCGCCCGGTAACGGGCATCCGGGGTCTCCACCGTTTCGTCGCCGGTGACTTCCAGGCGCCAGGTCTCGATCGTGCCATCGTCCTGCCAGACCGCATAGTCCGCCTGGCGAACCCCGGAGGCGATGTCGGCCCGGGCCTCGAGCCGCACCAGGAGCAGGTCGACGACCTCGTCGGGCAGGGTTTGCAGGTCCACTGCCTCGCCGGACCAGGATGTGTGGATCACCGGACGAAAGTCAGAGTCTTCCGCCCGCAGCATGGTCTCGTGCATTTCGGGCTCGCCGAAGAAACCGGCCCACCACCGGGGCGCTATCCACTCCCGGTATTCGAACATGTCCCGGGGCCTGGCACGGAGGGTGATCTCGACGGTCACCGGTTTGAGGCCCATCCAGCCCAGGTAGCGCAGGGAGTGTTCCGCGTGCAGAACAGCACCGGCGGGCTGGCACGCCAGAGCAAGCAGGGCGCCCAAAACGAGCAGCGAAATGCCGCGAGGGGCAGGATGAGAATGGTTTTCGTTCATACGCCTTGTCCTGAAGTCATGGACAATAGTGTCAATCCTAGACGGGTTCACGCCCGCGCAAGGCTCGACCGAAATATTTCTTCGACGGCATCCGGTCCGTGGATTAGACCGAAAGGTAAGCTGTCGAGGCACAACCCCCCAAGGAGGTTTTCAACATGTCCAGCCATTCCCACGACAGCAAGCTCAGTCGCCGCCGTTTTCTGGTTATCGGCGCAGGGGCTGTGGCCGCCGTTCCCCTGGCCTCCGTGGTCGGGTCGCTGAAGGCCTATGCGCAGGAGGGTGACAAGCTGGCTGAAGATAATCCCCAGGCCATGGCTCTCGGCTACAAGCACGACGCCACCGAAGTGGACACGGGCAAGTACCCGAAGCGCGCCGGCGACGCGGGCGCGAAGCAGTTCTGCCACAACTGTAATCTGTACAAGGGCGCCGAAGGCGACGAATGGGGCGCCTGCTCCATATTCCCGGGGAAACTGGTGAAAGCCGACGGTTGGTGCAACGCCTGGGTGCCGAAGGCCGGCTAGGCAGCCAGTACTCGTGTTTCGCAGGGGGGCCGGCCCGGAGGGTCGGCCCTTCTTCGTCCGTGACCGGCCCCGCCGAGAACTGCCGCGGTCCGCAGGGGACGCCACTTCCGTGCGCGGAGCGTCGCGCGGTTAGAATGGACGGAGGCCGAAGGGCACGATGGCCGGCCGGTGCGCGACAGGTGAGGGGGGTGGATGGCCAACGGCATCGCGAAAGATCTCTTCGAGCGGCGGGTGCCGCACTATCTGGCGGCGTACCTGGGCGGCTCCTGGGTCATGGTGGAGTTCTTCGCCTTTCTTGAGGATCGCTTCCTCCTTTCTCCCTACCTGACCAATTTTGTGCTCGTCACCCTGGCTCTCATGCTCCCCAGCGTGGCTATGTTCACCTATTTTCACGGGCGCAAGGGCCCGGACCGGTGGCAGCCCATCGAGAAGGTATTCATCCCACTGAACCTGATCATCGCACTCGCGGTGATGGCAACCATGTTCGCCAGCCGGGATCTCGGCGCCATGACGACGACCGTCACCGTCGAGGACCCGGAAGGGAATTCCGTGCAGCGCGTGGTCGCCAAGAGCGAGTTCCGCAAGAGCTTCGTGATGTTCCCCTTCGACGTGGAAGATCCCGCGCTCGACCCGGCGATCGGCTTCGGCGTACTGAACGTCCTGGCGGTGGATCTTTTCCAGGACATATTCGTCGACGCACGGCTGCCCGCCTACTACCGGGACAAGGTGCGGGAGGCGGGGTTCGAGGTGGGAGAGGTGCCCCGGGCGCTCAAGCGCCGCGTGAGTCAGGAGCTGAACGCGCCGATGTTCGTCGACGGATCCATCGCCCGGCCAGGCTCAAACTATCGCCTGAGCCTTTCGCTACACGACGCCCGTCTCGGCCGGGTGATCGCGGAGCACAGCTTCGAGGGCCAGGATCTGTTCGCCCTGGTGGACGAAGCGTCCGTTCAGCTGCGGCGTGACCTCGACCTTCCAGAACGTGTCATCGAACAGACGAAGGATGTGCCTGCGACGGATCACTCCACGGATTCTGTCGAAGCGCTTGTTGCCCTGGGACGTGGCATCAAGGCTCTCCAGGAGGACGACGACTACGACGTCGCGAGGCAAGAGCTCTCGAGGGCGCTGGAACTCGATCCCACCTGGGCGGCAGCAGCGGTGGCCCTTTTCCAGGTTCACGTCCTGAGCGGAAACGTCCAGGCGGGCGCGCAGGCCCTGCAGACGGCGATGGACCATCTTTACCGTCTGCCCGAGCGCATACAGTTTGCTGTCCGGGCGGAATGGTACGCGATGCAGCAGGACTTCCCGAAAGCCTTTGCCGTGTATGAAATGTGGGCCGAGCTGTTTCCCCAGGACCTCCAGGCACAGCTATACGTGGCCCAGGTCCGGTCGTTCCAGGGCGACCGGGAAGGCGCCCTGGCGGCGCTGGAGATCGTGCTTGAGCTCGATCCGACCAGGATCGACATCATGGAAAGTATAGGTGAGCTCAACGAGGCCCTGGGTCGCACTGAAGCAGCGCGTCAGGCCTACCTCCGTTACCAGGAGGCGCGGCCGGAGGACGCAACGAGTTTCGCACTCCTGGCGGGCCTGGAACGCCGGGCCGGCAACCACGACGAGGCCGCGGCCCTGTACGAGCGGGCTTCCCTGCTGGAGTCGGGCAACATCGAACTCATCACCGAGCTTGCCGGGCTTTTGACCGAAACGGGTGAGTTCGCCGGCGCGGAGGCCGAGCTTGGCCGGGCCCTGGCCAGCGCGACGTCGCCGGAGCAGCGCTACACCGCGCTTCGCGCCTGGCGCACCTACTACACTTTTCGCGGTGGGTACGAAAGAGCCCTCGAGTACCAGCAGCAGGCTGATACCGAGGCGGCGGCGTTCCACGCGCCCATCGCCCAGGTCCAGCTTAAGCTCCTCGGTCTCAGGACCTACGTGCGCGCTGGCCGGCAAGAGGAGGCGCTGGCGCGGCTGGAGACTCTTACCAGCCAGCTGCAGCCGCCCATGGACGCCATGAAGCCCATCGGTCGCATAGCCGTGTATGAGGCCATGGAGCGTGCGGAACCCCTTGCGCAGGCGTTGGAGGACGGCCGGCGCATGCTGGAGACCACGGGCCTGCGCCTCATGGAGCAGGATGTGATTTACGGTCAGGGCCGGCTGCACGAAATCAGGGGTGACTGGCGGGCTGCCATCGAGACCTACGAAAAGGAGCTCGAGCGGTATCCCACCGACAGCGGCATCCCGGCGCAGATCGGCCGCTGCTACCGGGCCCTGGGCGAGTTCGGGACCGCCGAGTCCTACCTTCTCAGGACCCTCAGGGCTGCTCCCTACCACGGTCGGTCAAACTACGAGCTGGCCCTGGCCTACGACGCTCAGGGGCGCCGGGACGAAGCGATCCGGAGACTCCGGATGGCGCTCGACACCTGGGCCATCGCGGACGAGAACTACACCTACGCCCGCCTCGCCAGGGAGAAACTGGAGGAACTCAGCGGCGGGCGCTGATCCCTCCTGCTCTTTTGACAGGGAGACTCCGCCCACCGCCGTCCCGGGGGCTAAGGCCTCCGACTGTAATCCGCGTAGGATTTTTCCTCGACGAGCTCGGAGCCGACGGCTTCGTTGATACGCCGCTTCACCGCAGCCCGCTTGTCGTTGGTGAAATAGACGCGGCGGGCAAGCTCGATGAACTCGGCGCCGAAATCACCCTCGGACTCCTTGATGCGAATCAGATCCTCGATCTCCCAGAGGGACTCGTTGATCTTTTTCAGCTCCGCCCGCAGGGGTTGCAGTTCGGGCCGATCCAGTCCGCTGGCCTGCCAGGTGCTGTCCAGCACCTCCAGTTCCTTGCGCACGTTTGCGACCTTCGCCGCGTCCTCGATGCGCTCGGACTTGATCTGCAGGATCGCCATCTTGTCGAGGAGTTCGCCCACGGACACGGGGGCGCTGATCTGGGTCATCGGCCTGACTCCTTGAGTGTCAACTCGGCGTAGCGCGGGGCATGCCCGCGGCGACGAAAGCATCGATGCGCTCCACCACGTCCTCGACGCCGATCAGTTCCATCACCCCGGGCTTTTCGATCTTCGTGCCCCAGGGCAGCTCCCCCGCCGGACGCCCCAGGAACTGCCGGGCCGCGTCATCATACCGGTTTACGCACCACCGGCGGCTGAGATACGGGCCGCTGCGATCCGGATTGCTTGCCGCGTGAAGGCCGATCACGGGTGTGCCCGCAGCGGTGGCCATGTGCATGGGTCCCGAATCCGGCGAGATGACCAGGCTCGCGCGACGGAGCATGGCAAGGAGCTGCTTGAGGGTGTCCTTGCCCACCAGGTTCACCGCGGGTGTTTCCATTGCCGTCTCGATGGCCCCGCCCATGGCGCGCTCCGAGTGGCTGGGGCCGCCGCACAGCACGACGCGAAAGCCGTGGGCCCGGGCGGCGTGGTCCGCAACCCGGGCGTAGCGGTCCGGTAGCCAGTTCCGCAGCTCGTGGCTCGAGCAGGGACTGATAACGAGTACCGGCCCGTCCCCCGGCAGGGCGTCGGCCGCGAAGGCTTCGTCGGCCTCCGACACCGGGATGTTCCATTCCAGGCGGCGCTGAGCAGCGCCGAGGGTCTCGGCAAAGCTGAAGAAACTGTCCAGCACATGCTGGCCGGCGGCCGGGGGGATCCGGTGATCCACGCACAGGCCGTGCAGGTCTTTCGACCGGGCGCTGTCGTACCCGAGCCTGACGCCGGCCCGGATCCCCAGGCTGGCCAGGTTGGCACGCATCGATACCTGGGCATGAACCAGGGCATCGAAGCGCTGTCCGGCCAGCTCCCGCCAGAGGGCGCGGTAGCCGGCGACGCCCGCTTTCTTGTCGAACACGACGAAGCGCACGCCTGGCAGTCCGGCAAGCAGCCGATGCTCCATTCGTCCCACCACCCAGGTAAGGTCGGTCCCGGGCCAGCTCGCTTTCAGGCTCGCCGTTACCGGGACCATGTGGGTCACGTCGCCGATGGCCGACAGCCTGAGGATGCACAGCCGACGGGGCGGATGCTGAAAGGGCAGGGAGTTACGTGGCATGGGAGGGCTCGGAAACGCCCCCGGATTGTAGCCTCCGCAGGGCGCCGCCCCAAGAAAACGGGGCGGTGCAACAAGGGCGGAAGCGGGCGTGCCCGCGTTCCAACCCGGCAGCGCATGCACTAAAATGGTGAACTTCCAGCGGAAACTTCCGCTCGACCCCGCCAAGAGGCCATGAGCAAGTCCCTTAAGGAACGGTATACGACGACCCCGCTGTTCGGGGGCAACGCGCCCTACGTGGAGGGACTGTACGAGCAGTATCTCCAGGACCCGTCCTCTGTGGACGAGGCCCTGAAGCGGTACTTCGACTCGATTGCCGACGGGGCTTCCGAAACCCCCCGCGGGCCCCTGGAGCGGGCACTGGCAGCCGGGGCCCAGCGCCGCACCGCCGCCGGATCGGCGGTCCCGGCGGGCCTTCTTGAGAAACAGGCGGCGGTGCTGAAGCTCATCCAGGCCTATCGCACCCGCGGACACCGACTGGCCCGGCTGGATCCCCTGGGGCTGTACAAGCCGGACCCGCCGCCGGACCTGGACCCGGCCTTCTACGGCCTGGGACGCGGCGACGAGGACACGAACTTCGCCACCGGTGGCTTCGGCGGCCGGCCGCGGATGTCCTTCCGGGAGATCCGCGCCCACCTGGAGCGGTTCTACACGGGCACCCTGGCGGCGGAGTTCGCCCACATCACCGACACCAACGAGCGGCTGTGGCTGCTGCAGCGTTTCGAGTCCGTGGCCTCCGGCGCCGAGCTCGCCGCGGATGAGCGGGTCACGGTCCTGAAGAGCCTGACCGCCGCCGAGGGCATCGAGCGATACCTGCACACCCGCTACGTCGGGCAGAAGCGATTCTCCCTGGAAGGCGGCGAAAGTCTGATTCCGCTGCTCGAGGACGTGATTCAGCAGGGCGGGGCCGGCGGCGTGGAAGAAGTGGTCATCGGCATGGCTCACCGCGGCCGTCTGAACGTCCTCGTCAACGTCCTGGGCAAGTCGCCCACGGAGCTTTTCTCCGAGTTCGAGGGCACCTACGACGCCAGGGTCAAGAGCCGTTCCGGCGACGTGAAATACCACCTGGGTTTTTCGTCGGACATCCGCACACCCGGCGGGAACATCCACGTGGCTCTGGCCTTCAATCCCTCCCACCTCGAGATCGTCAACCCGGTGGTGGAGGGGTCGGTCCGGGCGCGCCAGGACCGCCGGGGCGACGGCGCAGGGGCAAGCGCGCTGCCTGTGCTCATCCACGGGGATGCGGCATTCGCCGGCCAGGGCGTGGTCATGGAGACCCTGCAGATGTCCCAGACCAACGGCTTCGCTACCGGCGGGACCGTGCACATCATCTGCAACAACCAGGTGGGGTTCACCACCAGTGATCCGCGGGATGCCCGCTCCACGCCCTACTGCAGTGACGTGGCCAAGATGGTGGAGGCGCCCATCTTCCACGTGAACGCGGACGACCCGGACGCGGTGATCCAGGCCGGCCGCCTGGCGATGGAATACCGGATGCGCTTCCGGAAGGACGTGGTGATCGACCTGGTCTGTTATCGCCGCCACGGCCACAACGAGGCCGATGAGCCGGCTGCCACCCAGCCGGAGATGTACCAGGTGATACGCAGCCACCCCACGGCGCGGCGGCTCTATGGCGAGCAGCTCGTGGAGGCGGGCCTGCTGTCCGAGGACGACGTCAAGGCCATGGTGGATGAATACCGCCAGGGCCTCGACGAGGGCCGGATCGCGTCAGACAACGTGCTGGGCATGCTCGGCAACAAGTTCACCGTCGACTGGACTCGTTTTGCCGAAGTGGACTTCGGGAGGGTCATCCGGACCCGGCTGAAGCGTGAGCGAGTGGGGGAGCTGGTCGCGGCGATCACCCATGTGCCCGACGAGGTGCAGCTTCATCCCCGGGTGGAGAGGATCATGAAGGACCGTCGCCGCATGGCCAGCGGCGACCTGGCCATGGACTGGGGTTTCGCCGAGACCATGGCCTACGCCAGCCTGCTCACGGAAGGCTACGCGGTCCGGCTGACGGGCCAGGACAGCGGGCGCGGCACTTTCTTCCACCGGCATGCGGTGCTCCACGACCAGGGCGGTGGCGACGACTACGTTCCTCTGCAGAACGTCGCGCCCGACCAGCGGCCCTTCGTCGTCATCGACTCCCTTCTGTCCGAAGAAGCCGTGATGGGCTTCGAGTACGGCTACAGCACCACGGACCCGGACACGCTGGTCATCTGGGAAGGGCAGTTCGGCGATTTCGCCAACGGCGCCCAGGTAGTCATCGACCAGTTCATCAGCTCAGGGGAGTCCAAGTGGGGCCGCTACTGCGGACTGACGCTGTTCTTGCCCCACGGTTACGAGGGGCAGGGCCCGGAGCATTCCTCAGCGCGGCTGGAGCGCTTCCTGCAGCTGTGCGCCGAGAACAACATGTCCGTTTGCGTCCCGTCCACGCCGGCCCAGATGTTCCATCTGCTGCGGCGGCAGATGCTGCGGAACTTCCGCAAGCCGCTGATCGTTCTCACACCGAAGAGCCTGCTGCGCCACAAGCTTTCTGTCTCGCCCCTGGAAGATCTGCACAAGGGCCGGTTCCACCGGATCATTCCGGAAATCGACAACATCCAGCGGAAGGACGTGCGCCGCGTGGTGTTCTGCAGCGGCAAGGTCTTTTACGACCTCATCGAAGCCCGGCGAGCCCAGGAGCTCCGGGATGTGGCCGTCATCCGCATCGAGCAGCTCTATCCCTTCCCCGTGCGTCGCTACGCTGAGCTGATCCACGAATACGCCAACGCCCGCGAGATCGTGTGGTGCCAGGAAGAGCCCCAGAATCAGGGCGCCTGGTACCAGATTCGTCACCGGCTGCAGGAGCCCCTCGGGCCCGATCACCGGCTCTTCTACGCCGGCCGGAAGGGCGCCGCCGCGCCGGCGGCGGGCTACTATCAGCTGCACGTCCAGCAGCAGGAAGCTCTGGTGCAAGCCGCCCTGGCCGGCGAGGCCGGCGTTCGCCAGCAATCCCGACCGAAAAGGACCAGGAAGAAAGCATGACCATCGAAGTCAAGGTGCCCCAGCTGCCGGAATCGGTGGCGGACGCAACCCTCGTGTCTTGGCACAAGTCACCCGGGGACCGGGTGAGCCGGGACGAGAATCTCGTTGACCTTGAGACCGACAAGGTCGTACTGGAAGTGCCCGCCCCGGCGGACGGCGTGCTGGCCGAGATCAAGGCCGAGGACGGCGCCACGGTAACCACCGGCGATATCCTGGCCCTGCTGGAGGAAGGCGCAGCCGAGGAGGCCGGTGCGGCGGAGAAGGCCGGCGGGGAGGAAGCCGAGGCCACGGGCGGCGAGCCCGCTGCCAAGGCGACCGAAGAGGCAGAGGAAGAAACGGCCGGCCGGGGCGCATCGAAACTCAGCCCCGCCGTGCGCCGCCTGGTGGAGGAGCATGAGCTGGACCCTTCACGGATCAGGGGGTCCGGCCGGGACGGCCGCATCACCAAGGCCGACGTCATGGACTACCTGGAGGCGGAGGGCGACAAGGCCGCTGCCGGGCCTGCCGCCGCCAGCGAAGCTGCGGAAATCGAGGAGGTGCCCACGGCGACCACCGCCGGCGGCCGGGAGGAACGCCGCGTGCCCATGACCCGCATGCGCACGCGCATCGCGGAACGCATGGTCGAGGCGCAGAGTACGGCCGCGATGCTCACGTCCTTCAACGAGGTGGACCTGGGCGCCGTCATGGAAATCCGCAAGCGCTACCGCGAACCGTTCGAGAAGAAGCACGGCGTCCGGGTGGGCTTTATGAGCTTCTTCGTCAAGGCGGCCATCGAGGCCCTGAAGAAGTTCCCGGTGGTCAATGCCTCGGTGGAAGACGCCGACATCGTCTACCACGACTACTACGACGTCGGCATCGCGGTATCCACCGACCGGGGTCTGCTGGTGCCCATCCTGCGCAACGCGGAACTCATGAGCTTCGCGGACATCGAGCGGTCCATCGGCGACTTCGCCGCCCGGGCGCGGGAGGGCAAGATCACCGTCGACGACCTCACCGGCGGGACCTTCACCATCACCAACGGGGGCGTGTTCGGGTCACTGATGTCCACGCCGATCCTCAATCCGCCCCAGAGCGCCATCCTGGGCATGCACAAGATCCAGGAACGTCCCATGGTGGTGGACGGGGAGATCCGGGTTCGCCCCATGATGTACATCGCCCTGACCTACGATCACCGGATCATCGACGGCCGGGAGGCCGTCCAGTTCCTCGTGAGCATCAAGGAGAGCCTCGAGGACCCCGCGCGGCTGCTGATACAGGTCTAGCGCTGCAGCGAATTCACGACCCACAGGTGAGAAGATGAGCGACAGCTTCGACGTAATCGTCATCGGCGGCGGGCCCGCCGGCTACCCGGCAGCCATCCGCGCGGCGCAGAACGGGCTTTCCGCCGCCTGCATCGATGACTGGCAGAACTACGACGGCAGCCGGGCTTTCGGGGGTACCTGCCTGAACGCCGGGTGTATCCCGTCCAAGGCGATGCTGGAGTCCTCGGAGCTGTACCACCGGGCCCAGGAAGAATTCGGCGCCCACGGCATCAGGACCGGTCAGCTGGAACTGGACCTGGACCAGATGCAAAAGCGCAAAGGCAGCATCGTCAAGCAACTCACCGGCGGCATCGTGGCTCTTTTCAAAGCCAACAAGGTCGAGGGGCTGCAGGGACGCGGCAGGTTTCTCGGCGACGGCAAGGTGGAATACACCGACCCCGAAGGCAATACCCGGACCCTGTCGGCCAGGCACGTCATCCTGGCCGCGGGGTCGACGCCCGTCGAGATTCCCTCGGTGCCGTTCGACGGCAAGAACATCGTCGATTCCTGGGGCGCCCTGGAGTTCGACTCCGTGCCCGGCAAGCTGGGCGTGATCGGCGCGGGGGTCATCGGCCTCGAGCTGGGCAGCGTCTGGAAGCGGCTCGGCTCCGAGGTCACCATCCTGGAGGCCATGGACGACTTCCTGTGGATGGCGGACGCCCAGATTGCGAAGGACGCCCAGCGTCAGTTCAAGAAACAGGGCCTGGACATCCGACTGGGCGCGAAAGTCTCGGGCGCGAAAACGTCGAAGAAAGGCGTGACCCTGTCTTACGACGACAAGGACGGCAGCCACGAGCTGACCGTCGACAAGGTCATCGTCTGCGTGGGCCGGCGGCCCTACTCAGAGGGCCTGCTGGCGGACGGTACGGGCGTGGAGCTGGACGAGAAGGGCTTCGTGAAGGTGGACGAGGAATGCCGCACCGGCGTGAAGAACGTCTGGGCCATCGGTGACCTGGTCCGCGGTCCCATGCTGGCACACAAGGCCACGGAGGAGGGGGTCATGGTCGCCGATCTCATCGCCGGCAAGATTGCGGAGGTCAACTACGAGGTGATCCCGTCAGTCATCTACACGGCTCCGGAGATCGCCTGGGTAGGCAAGACCGAAGCCCAGGCCAGGGAAGCCGGCATCGATTAGGCCGTGGGCATGGTAAAGATCATCGCCAACAAGCGGGATGACGCAATCATCGGCGCCCACGTCATCGGCCCCATGGCGGGGGAGCTGATCAGCGAGCTGGTGGTGGCGATGGAGTTCCAGGCGAGCGTGGAAGACATCCAGCGCACGGTCCACGCCCACCCGACCCTGGCCGAGGCAATCCACGAGGCCGCCCTGGCGGCGGACAAGCGGGCGATCCACGGCATCAACCGCTGAGCGGTCGTCACAGGCTTAAGGCGATGCTTTATATTTCCGCGTCAAGTTCCTGACTTGAAACGCAAAAATCAGCGTGGTCCGTTCAGGTCCGGCGCTTCACCGTCGTGACATTGGGCAGGCGATTCACACGGTGGAGGAGCCGGCTGAGCTGTTCCAGCCCCTGTATCCCGACGGTCAGGTCGATGGTCGCCACGTGGCGGGCCCGATCGGTGCGGGTGGTCATGGCCATGATGTCCACTTTCTCGTCGGCCAGCACGGCGCTGACGTCGGCCACGAGCCCGGTCCGGTCCCATGCCTCCACCTGTATTTCAACGGGGTAGGTCGCCTCCTTCTTTCCGCCCCAGTCCACGGAAATGATCCGTTCCGGATGCTCTGACTGCAGCCGGAGGAGGTTCTTGCACCGCGCCTTGTGGATGGACACGCCCCGGCCCAGGGTGATGTAGCCGCTGATTGGCTCCGGGGGCAGGGGACGGCAGCATCGGGCGAACTGGGTCAGCAGGTCGCCGACGCCGGACACCGAGATACCGGCCTCGCCAGTGTCGCCCCTGGGTTCCCTGGGCTTCACCTGGATCTCTTCCGTCACCTCCGGCGGCGGCGGGGCGGTTTCCCTCTCGGCGGCGGAGATGACCGCGGCCAGGGTGATGTCACCGGCGCCCAGGGCGAGCCAGAGCTGCTCGGGGCCGGGCAGGCCGAACCTTTCGGCGAGGCCTTCCAGGCTGGGCTGTATGCCGAGCCTCGACAGCTCCTTGTCCAGCACCTGCTTGCCCGAGCGCTGGTTCTGTTCCTGGTCGAGCTTGCGGAACCAGGACCGAACCTTGCCGCGGCTGCGGGGCGAGGCGAGGTAGCCGGCCTGGGGAAGCAGCCAGTCCCGGCTCGGCGAAGCGTTCTTCGCCGTGATGATCTCCACCTTGTCGCCGTTGGAAAGTCGGTGGGTCAGCGGCACCATCCGCCCGTTAATCCGTGCGCCCCGGCAGTGATGACCGACGGCGGTGTGCACGTGATAGGCGAAGTCCAGGGGCGTCGCCCCGGCCGGGAGGTCCACCACGTCCCCGTCCGGGGTGAAGGCGTATACCCGGTCCTCGAAAATCTCGGCCCGGACCCGGTCCAGGAAATCCCGGTCACCACCGCCGTCCCCTGGCTCGTCGTCTCCCTCGTCCTCCGGGGGCGCCAGCAGCTGCCGCAGCCACTGGATCTTCTGCTCGAACGCCGGGTCCCCGCGGCCGCCTTCCTTGTAGCGCCAGTGGGCTGCCACGCCCAGTTCCGCGTGCTCGTGCATCTCCCGGGTTCGGATCTGCACCTCCAGTGGCTCGTTGTCGGGACCGATCACCGCCGTGTGGAGGGACCGGTAAAAGTTGCCCTTGGGGTTGGCGATATAGTCGTCGAACTCCCGGGGTATGTAGGGCCACAGGCTGTGCACCTGGCCAAGCACCGCGTAACACTCCGGGACGGTGTCCACGAGGATCCGGACGGCGCTGATGTCGAAGATTTCCTCGACGCCCACATGCTTGCGGCGCATCTTCCGCCAGATGCTGTAGATGTGCTTCGGCCGGCCCTCGATTTCGCCGTTTACGCCGGCGGCTTCCATCTCCCGCCTGAGGATCGAGATGACGTGGTTGATCCGGGCCTCCCGGTTTTCCCGGGTCTGCTTCACGAAGCGGGTGATGTCCTCGTAGGCTTCCGGCTCGAGGATCCGGAAGGCCAGGTCCTCCATGCGCCACTTGAAGTGCCAGATGCCCAGCCGGTTGGCCAGGGGTGCGAAGATTTCCTGGGTTTCCGTGGCGACCCGCTGGGCAACCTCGGGGTCGCCACGGCGGGCCCGCTGGAGCCTGTGAAGCTGATCGGCCAGGCGGACCAGGACAAGACGCACGTCGGCGACGATGGCCAGGAGCATCTTGCGCAGGGTCTCCGCCTGGGGGGCGGGCAGGGGACGGTCCGGCGTCCAGTGGGTCGGCAGGCCGAATGCGCCGAGACGGCAGAGCTCGTCCACGCATCGCGCGAGGGCGTCTCCGAAACGCCGGGCGACCGCTTCGGGGGTGATCGCCCCGGCCTCGACGAGGGGGTACAGTAGGGCCGCGGCCCGGATGTCGTCTTCGGCCCGGATCTCCCCGAGGAGGCCGGCGATGGCCTCGCCCCGGTCGGCCGGCGCCAGATGCCCGCGCTCCGCGAGCTCCCGGGCCAGGGACCTGGCGTCAGCGAGGCGTTCGGCGGCGGCGTCCGGCCTGGCCGTTTTTGTTGCCGAAGAATCCATTACAATACGGCCATTATCGATTCATTCTTCAAGTAATTTCGGAGCATCTCCATGTCCAGACGTTGCCTGGCTTTTCTCATCCTCGCCGCGGCCAGCCCGGCAGTCACGGCGGCCGGACTCGACCTTAACGTCAACAGCGACGCGGCCCGGGTCATCGGGGACCTGGATCTTTCGAACAACCTTCGCGTCGACGGTTCCTACTTCCATCACCAGGACAACGGCGACGTCATCGGCGGCGGCGTTCACCTTACCGGCGATGCGTCCGGCGGTCGAAGCCCGGTCAACGCCGGCCTCGGCGGCCGCCTGTTCTATATCGATTCCGACACGCGGGCCAGGGACAGCGGGACCGTCCTGGCCCTGGGCGGCTACGCCGAATATACCTTCCCCGAGTTCGATCGCTTCTCGGTTGGCGGCCACGTCCACTACGCGCCGGGCGTTTTGTCCTTCGGCGACGTGGACGATTACCTGGAATACGGCGCATGGGCGGGCTACAGCGTCCTGAGAAACGGCGTGGTCTACCTGGGTTTCCGGCGCATGGAAGCCGGCTTCGATGGTACGCCGGACGTGACCTTCGACAGCGGCGCCCACCTGGGTCTCAGGCTCCGGTTCTAGGCGCGCGGCCAAATGGACGGCCGTCGGCGGCAGCGGGTAAACTAGCCCGCTTCCCGAGTACGACTTACCGTTTCGTGCCGCCTTCGCCGGCAGCGCGAGGTCAGAGAGCAGCCATGGCCGGTCACAGCAAGTGGGCGAACATCAAGCACCGCAAGAGCGCCCAGGACAAGAAGCGGGGCAAGATCTTCACGAAGCTGATCCGCGAGATCACCAGCGCGGCCCGGGCCGGAGATCCCAGCCCGGATATGAATCCGAGGCTCAGGCTGGCTGTCGACAAGGCCAAGGCCGCCAGCGTGCCCAAGGACACCATCGAGCGCGCCCTTAAGCGCGGCGCTGGCGACGGCGACGGAGAGGCCTACGAGGAGGTTCGCTACGAGGGCTACGGGCCCGGCGGCGCGGCGGTGATGGTGGACTGCCTGACGGATAACCGTAACCGAACCGTGAGCGACGTCCGCCATGCCTTCACCAAGTGCGGCGGCAACCTGGGCGCGGACGGAAGCGTTGCCTATCTTTTCAACCATTCGGGGGTCATCACGTTCCCGGCCGGGACCAGCGAGGACCGGGTCATGGGTGTCGCCCTGGAGGCCGGGGCCGAGGACATCGTGACCGACGAGGACGGGACCATCGAGGTGCTTACCGACCCGACGGAGTTCGAGCACGTTCGGGACGCGATGCTTGCCGCCGGGCTCGAGCCGGAGAGCGCGGAGGTCACCATGCGGCCCTCCACCAGCGCGCCGGTGGAAGGCGGGGAGGCGGAGACCATGCTTAAGTTGCTTGAAATGCTGGACGACCTGGATGACGTGCAGGACGTCTATACCAACGCGGAACTTCCGGAGGAACTGGTCGCCCAGGCCTGAGGCCGGGCGCCTGCCGAATGACGGGGGAGGTCACCATCCTGGGAATCGACCCCGGCTCCCAGGTGACCGGTTACGGCGTCATCCGGGTGGCCGGCCCCAGGATCGTCTATGTGGCCAGCGGCTGCATCCGCACCCGGGCCGGCGCGGAGCTTGCGGACCGGCTGCGCGTGATCCATGACGGCATGGCCACCCTTGTGGCCGAGCATACGCCCGGCGAAATCTGCGTGGAGCGGGTGTTCATGCACAGGAATGCGGACAGCGCCCTGAAGCTCGGGCAGGCCCGGGCCGCTGCGATCTGCGGTACCTTCGGTCTCCAGGTGCCGGTCCACGAGTACGCTCCCCGACAGGTCAAGCAGACGGTGACAGGCTCGGGAAGCGCGGAGAAAACCCAGGTGTCACACATGGTCAAGCGGCTGCTGGGCGTTCGCGGCGCCCTGGCGTCGGATGCGGCGGACGCCCTCGCGGTGGCCATCTGCCACGCCCACATGCGCAGGGGGCGCAGCCTCGGGATCGCCGCCGGGGGACGCTTCGCATGATCGGGTTCCTGAAAGGGGTCATCGCGGCGAAGCATCCGCCGACCCTGCTGGTGGACGTCAACGGCGTGGGCTACGAGCTCGAGGCGCCCATGTCGACGTTCTACACCCTTCCCGACCTGGGCGGGCGGGTTGAACTGTTCACCCACCTGGTGATCCGGGATGACGCCCACGTGCTCTACGGGTTCGCCACCGGGGCCGAGCGGCAGCTGTTCCGAGGCCTGCTCAAGGTCTCCGGGATCGGGGCCCGCATGGCGCTGGCGATCCTGTCCGGGACCAGCGTGGAAGGTTTCGTCCAGTGCGTGCAGTCCGGTGACGTGGCCAGCCTCACCCGGATTCCCGGCATCGGCCGCAAGACCGCCGAGCGCCTCATCGTGGAAATGCGCGACCGGCTGGAGGCTTCCGCCACGCCAATGAGCGCCGGCGGGGCGGCGGCACCGGCCAGGGCTGGAGACGAGGCCCGGGACGCCCTGGTGGCCCTGGGCTACAAGCCGGCGGAGGCCCAGCGGCTCGTCAGGACCGTGGAGACTGATGGCAGGAGTACCGAGGAAATCATCCGTGCGGCCCTGCAGGCAGCGGCGAGATAAGCCATGATCGACCAGGACAGGCTGGTGGACGGCGCGGTCCGCACGGAGGAAGAGGCGATCGACCGGGCGCTCCGCCCGAAACTTCTCGGCGACTACGTCGGCCAGGCGTCGGTCCGGCGGCAGATGGAAATCTTCATCAAGGCTGCCCGCCAGCGGGACGAGGCGCTGGATCACGTGCTCATCTTCGGGCCGCCCGGACTGGGCAAGACGACCCTGGCCCATATCGTGGCCAATGAGCTCGGGGTCAACCTGCGCCACAGCTCCGGCCCCGTTCTCGAGCGGGCCGGGGATCTGGCGGCCATATTGACCAACCTCGAGCCGCGAGACGTGCTCTTCGTGGACGAGATCCACCGGCTCAGCCCCGTGGTGGAGGAGGTGCTGTATCCGGCCATGGAGGATTTCCAGCTGGACATCGTCATCGGCGAGGGTCCCGGGGCGAGGTCCATCAAGATCGACCTTCCGCCATTCACGCTGGTGGGCGCGACCACCCGGGCCGGCCTGCTCACGTCACCCCTGCGGGACCGGTTTGGCATCGTCCAGCGCCTGGAGTTCTACTCCCGGGAGGAACTGGCCAGTATCGTGCAGCGCTCGGCGGGCATCCTGGACGTGACGGTGGATGCTGCCGGCGCCGGCGAGATCGCCCGCCGGTCCCGGGGAACGCCCAGGATCGCGAACCGGCTGTTGCGCCGGGTCCGGGACTTCGCGCAGGTCGAAGGAGACGGGCGTATCGACCGCACAGTGGCCGAGGCGGCCATGGACATGCTGGAAGTGGATCCCCGGGGCTTCGACAACATGGACCGGCGCCTGCTGCTGACCATCATCGAGAAGTTCGACGGAGGCCCCGTGGGCGTGGACAGTCTGGCCGCGGCCATCGGCGAGGAGCGTGGCACCATCGAGGACGTCCTGGAGCCGTTCCTCATCCAGCAGGGGCTGATGATGCGCACCGCCCGCGGGCGGATGGCCACGCGGCAGGCGTACCTTCATTTCGGCCTGGCGGCGCCGCCGCGCACCCTGGACCCTGAGAGCCTGTCGCTGTTCGATGCCCCGGAATCCGGGGCTGGGACGGGCGAGTGACCGGGCACGCCAGCCAGCCTTCGCGCGTTTTCAGTTTTCCCGTCCGGGTCTATTACGAGGACACGGATCTCGCCGGGGTCGTGTATTACGCGAACTACCTGCGCTTCATGGAGCGGGCGCGGACCGAATGGCTGCTGGCCCAGGGGATTTCCCAGGTTGCGCTGCGTGACGCCGAGGGGCTCCTGTTCGCCGTCACCGCCGTGGATATCCGCTACCTGAAGCCGGCCCGGTTCGAGGACCGCCTCGTGGTCACCGTGGAGCTGACTCGCCGCCGGCGGGCGAGCCTGGAGGTCGATCAGCGTATCCTGCGGGACGGCCCCGAAGGTGAGCTGCTGTGCACGGCCCGGGTGTCCGCCGCCTGCCTTTCCGTGGAAGGCTTGCGACCGCGCCCCATCCCCGGGCATCTATTCCGCGAAGGAGACTGAATGCAGACCTCGGATCTTTCGTTTCTGCGGCTGGTGATGGAGGCCACGCTGGTGGTGCAGCTGGTCATGCTGCTGCTGCTGCTGGCGTCCGTGTTCTCCTGGGCGGTCATCATCCAGAAGCGCCAGGTGCTCAAGGCCGCCAAGTCCTCCGCCGACACCTTCGAGAAGGAGTTCTGGTCAGGGGGGGACCTCGCCGCGCTGTACCGGCGGGTGACCAGCCACGGCGATCCGCCCATGGGCATGGCGGGAATCTTCGAGGCGGGGTTCCGGGAGTTCGGCCGCCTTCGCAAGCAGGATGACCTTACCGCCGGCCAGATCGTCGACGGGGCGAGGAGGGCCATGCTGGTGTCCCGGATGCGGGAATCGGACCGGCTGGAGCAGAACCTCGCCATGCTGGCGACGGTCGGTTCCACGAGCCCGTATGTAGGCCTGTTCGGGACCGTGTGGGGCATCATGAACGCGTTCACGGCCCTGGGTAACGTCCAGCAGGCCACGCTGGCCATGGTGGCCCCCGGCATCGCCGAGGCGCTGATCGCGACGGCCATGGGACTGTTCGCCGCCATTCCGGCGGTCATCGCCTACAATCGCTACGCTGACGCCGTGGGACGCCTGGAGAGCCGCTACGACACCTTCATGGAGGAGTTCTCGACCATCCTCCAGCGCCACGCCCGGCGGGCGGTAGAGAGCTGAGCCCGGTGTCCGCCGGTCGTCAAAAGCGGCGTCTCATGGGCGAGATCAACGTCGTGCCCTATATCGACGTCATGCTGGTGTTGCTGATCATTTTCATGGTCACGGCACCCCTGCTGACCCAGGGCATCGAGGTGGAGCTCCCGAAGGTGGGCGCCGAGCCCATGGACACCGAGGCGACGGAACCCCTGGTGCTTACCGTCGACAGGGACGGACGGATGTTTCTGAACGTGGTGGAGCCGGACCAGGCCGTGGACGCCGGGGTGCTGGTGCAGCGGGCAGCCGCGGTCATCCGCCGCAGCCCGGAAAAGCCCGTGCTCGTGCGGGCGGACACGAACACCGCCTACGGTCACGTCGCGCTGGCCATGCGGCTTCTGCAGGATGCCGGCGCCCCCTCGGTGGGCATGGTCACCGACCCGGAGGCGCTTCCCGAGGCCGCGCGGGAGTGAGGCGTGCTGGAGTTCATTCGTGAACACGCCCTGTCGCTCGCCGCGGCCGTTGCCATCCACGGGCTGCTGGTGGCCGTGATGGTCGCCGGCCTCTCCCTGGGCCGGCCACCCGCCGAGCCCGCCTATCGCCCGCCCGTGCAGGCCACGGTGGTGGACGCGTCGGAGCTCAAGGCGGCCGCGGAGCGGAAGGAACAGGAACGGAGGGCGGAGGAGCGCCGCCAGGAAGCAGCCGCGGCGGAGAAGGAGCGCCAGGAGGAGCTTGCCCGCCAGCGCGCCGAGGCGGAGCGGGAAGCGCGGCAGGAAGCCGAGCGCCAGGCCAGCCTGGAAGCGGAGGAGAAAGCCCGGGAGGCCCGCCTGGCGGAAGAGCGCCGGAAGGCCGAGGAAATCCGCAAGGCGGAAGAGGCCCGCAAGGCCGAGGAGCGGCGCCAGGAGGAGGCGCGCCGAAAGGCCGAGGAAGAGGCGCGTCGGAAAGCGGAGGAGGAAGCCCGCCGCAAGGCCGAGGAAGAAGCCCGGCGTCGGGCGGAAGAGGAGGCGCGCCGCAAGGCTGAGGCGGCCCGCCAGGCGGACCTGGAGCGCCAGCTTCGTGCGGAGATCGAGGCCGAGGAGCGGCTTATGAGCCTCCAGTCGTCCGCCGAGGGCCAGGCCTGGATCGGCGCCATCCAGGACCGGGTGGAGAGGAACTGGATTCGGCCCGCGTCGGCGACGCCCGGTTTGCAGTGCGAGGTCCGGGTGTCGCAAATTCCCGGCGGGCAGGTCGTCGGCGCGGAAATTCTCCGCTGCAACGGCGACGAGACCGTCCAGCGGTCCATCGTGGCCGCCGTCATGAAGGCCTCTCCGCTGCCGACGCCGTCGGATCCCGCCCTGTTCGAGCGGACCATCATTTTCATTTTCGAGCCTGAGGACTAGTACCCGAAGTGAAACGTCTGTCCCTGCCAGTGATTTTGCTGGCCCTGTTGTCATGCCTCCCATGGGCCCCCGCCGCCGCGGAGCTGAGGATCCAGATTACCCGCGGCGTCAGCGAGGCAGTACCCATTGCCGTGGTTCCCTTCGGCTGGTCCGGCGGGCAGGCGCTCCCGTTGGACGTGGCCGCGGTCGTGGCCGGCGACCTGGCTTCCAGCGGCCGATTCGCTCCCATGGACCGGCGGGACATGGTCAGTATGCCGTCGGTGCCGGACGACCTCGTCCCCGCCGACTGGCGCCTCCTCAACGTGGACGTGGTGGTGATCGGACAGGTGGTGCCCGCCGGTCCCGGAAAGGTGGAAATTCGGTTCCACGTTTTCGACGTGTACCGCGGGCAGGCGCTGATGGACTACAGCCTCGAGGCTCCGGTGAACAACCTCCGCGCGGCCGCCCACCGGATCGCGGACATGATCTTCGAGCGCCTCACCGGGGTGCCCGGCGTCTTTTCCACGCGCATAGCCTACGTCTCCGTGGACCGTTCCGGCGACCAGGAGGTTTACCGGCTCGTGGTCGCTGACGCCGACGGGGCCAGTCCCACGGTGATCGCCGAGTCGCCGGAGCCCATCATGTCACCGGCCTGGTCACCGGACGGGCGGCGCATGGCCTATGTGTCTTTCGAAAGCGGCAACTCCGCTGTCTATGTCCAGGAGCTGGCGACCGGGCGCCGCAAGCCCGTCTCCGAGGCGCCGGGCATCAACGGCGCTCCGGCCTGGTCGCCGGACGGACGGCGCCTGGCCATGACACTGTCCGGCGTGGACGGGAATCTTGACGTCTTCGTGGTGAACGCCGATGGCAGCGGCCGACAGCGGGTGACCACTAACCCCGCCATCGACACGGAGGCGGCGTGGGCGCCCGACGGCCGGAGCCTGTTCTTCACCTCCGACCGGGCCGGCGGTCCCCAGATCTACCAGCGCAACCTGGCCGGCGGTCCGCCCCGGCGCGTCACCTTCGAGGGTGTCTACAATGCCAGGCCCCGGGTGTCACCGGACGGCAAGACCCTGGCGGTGGTGCACAACGACCGCGGCAACTACCGCATCGCCGCCGTGGACCTGGACCGTGGCACGGTTCGCGTCCTGTCAGACGGCCGGCAGGACGAATCGCCCAGCTTCGCGCCCAACGGCAGCCTGATCATTTACGCCACCCGGGACAGGGGAGAGGCGGTCCTGGCCGCAGTGTCCGTGGACGGGCGGGTCCAGCAGCGCATCGCCTCGACCGAAGGAGACGTCCGGGAGCCCGTGTGGTCGCCTTACCGGGAGTGACGGGAACAGTTAACATATGTCTACAGGACCGGGCCGGCACGCCGGCCGCCAATACAGGACCCCTCGAGAGGAAGGTCAGCACATGTCCATGAAACGCGCGGTCGTCGCCCTGCTGGGCGCGCTGATGATCGCCGGCTGCACGCCAAACACCCGCCCGGACGAAGGCCAGGCGGAGCCGGTCGGGCCGTCGGGTGCAACCCAGGAGGAGGGGTTCCGTACCCAGCCTGCGCCGGACGGCAGCGGGTTCGGGGAAGGGGCCGGCTTCGGCGAGACCACCTGGGGCGGACCCGTCCCCGGGGAGGCCGGCAGCCGCACCATCGTCTATTTCGACTTCGACTCTGACGCCATCCGCCCGGAGTATTCCGAGATGCTGGCGGCCCACGCCGCTTACCTGGCAGACAACCCGGACGCCAGCGTGCGGCTGGAAGGCCACGCGGACGAGCGGGGCTCGCGGGAGTACAATATCGGCCTTGGCGAGCGGAGAGCCCAGTCTGTCCGCCGCGCGTTGTTACTGCAGGGCGTTGGCGCGGCCCAGGTCAGCACCGTCAGCTACGGCGAGGAGCGCCCCGCCGTGACAGGCGGTGACGAAGAGGCCTGGAGCATGAACCGCCGGGTCGAGATCGTTTACCCGAGATGATTATCCGACGGATCCGGACAGGGCTGACGGCGGCCGCAGTGGCGGCCATGGTCTCCGGCTGCGTGACGCCGCCGGAGGAGGATCCCGTGCTGATCAAGCTGGACGAACTCGACAGCCGGGTGAACAGCATCGAGCGCGTGGTCCAGAACGAAAGCCTGCTGCAGATCGCCCGGGAGCTGGAACAGATCCGCGGCGAGGTCAGGGAGCTTCGCGGCCAGGTGGAAACGCTCCAGTACGAGGCCGAAGGTGCGGCGACCCGCCAGCGGGACCAGTACCTGGACCTGGACCAGCGGCTTCAGGCCCTGGAACGGGGCGCCCGCGTTCCGGGCGGGGCCAGCGGCCAGGCGCCCGTGGTGGGAGGCGCGGCCGGGGCGGCAGCCGGAGCGGCGGCCGGCGCGACGGGGAACGCAGCGCTTCCCGTGCCGGGCGGAGACGACCGGCAGAACTACCAGGCCTCCCTCGAGCTGCTCAAGCAGGGGCGCTATCCCCAGGCGCAGTCGGCCTTCCAGGCCTTCCTGGTGAATTTCCCTGGCAGTGAACTGGCCGATAATGCCCAGTACTGGCTGGGGGAGAGCCATTACGTGAGCCGGAACTTCGAGTCCGCCCTGGCCGCTTTCCAGGTCGTGCTCGACCAGTATCCGGACTCGCGGAAGACGCCCGATGCGCTTCTCAAGGCGGGGTTCTGCAACTACGAGCTGCAGCGCTGGGAGGACGCCCGCGCAGCCCTCGAGGAGGTCGTCTCCCGCTTCCCCGACACGACAGCGGCGCGGCTGGCCCAGCAGCGTCTGGAGAAGATGGGCGGCGAAGGCCGCTGATTCCCCGCCGTGTCAGTCGCCGCCCGTGACGCGGTGCCGGCCGCCCAGCGCCTCCGGATCACCGAGATATTCCATTCCCTGCAGGGAGAGGCCACGACCGCCGGCTGGCCCACGGTGTTCGTCCGTCTTACCGGCTGCCCCCTTCGGTGCGGCTACTGTGACACGGCCTATGCGTTCCACGGCGGACGGTGGATGAGCCTGGAAGGCATCCTCGACGAAGTGGGCAAACACGGGGCGCGTTTCGTCTGCGTTACCGGGGGCGAGCCCCTGGCCCAGCGGAACTGCCCGGACCTCGTCGCGCGGCTCTGCGACGCCGGCTATCGGGTCTCGGTGGAAACCAGTGGCGCCATGGACATCAGCGTGCTGGATCCCCGCGCCCAGCGGGTCATGGACGTCAAGACCCCGGGGTCCGGCGAAGTCGACCGGAACCTGCCGGGCAACCTGGTCCATCTCCGGCACACGGACGCAGCCAAGTTCGTGCTCTGCGACCGGGCCGACTACGAGTGGGCCCGGGACTTTGTCGCGAGCCATGACCTGGCGGCCAGGTGCGAAGTGCTGTTCTCGCCCTGTTTCGGCCGGATGGAAGCGGCGGAACTCGCGGACTGGATTTTGTCGGATCGCCTGCCGGTCCGGTTCCAGGTCCAGCTGCACAAGGTGCTGTGGGGCGATGTCCCGGGCCGCTGAGGAACACGCTCCCAGGGCGGTGGTGCTGCTGTCCGGGGGGCTGGATTCGGCAACGGTGCTTGCCCTGGCCCGGGAGGCGGGATTCGAGTGCCACGCGCTCAGCTTCCGCTACGGCCAGCGACATGCCGCGGAGCTGGAGGCCGCCGCGGCGGTGGCCGGTTCGCTGGGGGCGGCCAGCCATCGCACCGTCGCCATCGACCTGGGCGGATTCGGCGGCTCGGCCCTCACGGATCCCTCCCTGGCGGTTCCCGAGACGCCCACGGAGGGGATCCCCGTCACCTACGTGCCCGCGCGCAACACGGTGTTTCTGGCCCTGGGCATGGGGCTTGCGGAGGTCCTGGGCGCGCGCGACCTGTTTATCGGGGTCAATGCCGTGGACTACTCGGGCTATCCGGACTGCCGGCCCGAGTTCATCCAGGCCTTCCGCGAGCTGGCCGCGGTGGCGACCAGGGAGGCGGTGGAGGGACGCCCGCTTTCCGTCCACGCACCGCTGATCCACCTGTCCAAGGCCGAGATCATCCGCAGGGGCCATGAACTGGGGGTGGATTACGCCCTGACGGTGTCCTGCTACCAGGCGGACGAGGCCGGACGCGGCTGCGGTCGCTGCGATGCCTGCCGGCTCCGCTCGGACGGTTTCCGGGCCGCCGGCGTGCAAGACCCCACCCGCTACGCCGGCTGAGCGGGTTGCCCGCCGGCGCCCATGGGATACACTGTCGCGCCCGCAAAGCCAGCGGGGCGCCCCGCCGGGCCGTTAGCTCAATTGGTAGAGCAGCGGGCTTTTAACCCGTTGGTTCTGGGTTCGAGTCCCAGGCGGCCCACCATCTCCCGGCGGCGATCGGGCGTCCAGGGCCTATAATCGGGCTCTTTTGCGGGGTTCGGGGCACCTGCGGCGCCGCCCATTGTTCCACCAGGGGGTTAC
>JARRON010000022.1:0-68291 GCA_037383845.1 Gammaproteobacteria bacterium | reverse complement strand
TCTCCCCGCCCGCGGGAAGAGGGGAATCAAGACAGTTCCGGTCCCGGCGGGGAGAGAGGAATAAGGACAGTTCCGCTCCTGGGCGGGGAGAGGGCAACAGAAACAGGCGCCTGCGAACAGGCAGGCCGACGCGGAACACGGAGCCCTTGCGGGCCGCAGCCGCTCCCGGTCAGGACCTGAGTCGCTACCGGGTCCTAGGCGGCGACAGGGGCGGCGAAACTGATCGGCGCATCCCGGGGGTCTTCGAAGGTGACCTCTTCCCAGGCGTTCTCGCGCTTCACAAGCTCTCGCAGGAGCATGTTGTTCAGCCCGTGGCCGGACTTGTAGCCGGTGAACTCGCCGATCAGGCTGTGGCCCAGCAGGTAGATGTCCCCCACGGCGTCCAGGATCTTGTGGCGGACGAACTCGTTCTCGTAGCGCAGCCCGTCCTCGTTCAGGATCCGGTAGTCGTCCAGGACGATGGCGTTGTCCAGGCTGCCCCCGCGACCGAGGTTCTTCGAGCGCAGGTACTCCATGTCGCGCATGAAGCCGAAGGTGCGCGCCCGGCTGACCTCCCGCAGGAAGGACGTGGACGAGAAATCCATGGACGCGCGCTGCAGGTGGCGCTTGAAGATCGGATGCTCGAACTCGATCTCGAAATTCACCTTGAACCCGTCGAAGGGCGACAGGCGGGCCCACTTGTCGCCGTCGGCGACCTCCACGGGGCGCTTGACGCGGATGAACCGCTTCGGCGCGCTCTGCTCGGCGATACCGGCGGACTGCATGAGGAAGATGAAGGGTCCCGCGCTGCCGTCCATGATGGGCACTTCCGACGCGCTGAGCTCAACGGTGGCGTTGTCGATGCCCAGGCCCGCGAAGGCGGACATGAGGTGTTCCACCGTCGCCACCCGCACGCCGTCCTTGACCAGCACCGTGCCCAGGGTCGTCTCGGTCACGTACATGCCGTCGGCGGGCACCTGCCCCACCGGGTCCAGGTCCACCCTGCGGAACACGATGCCGGTGTTCACCGGCGCCGGGCCCAGGGTCATGTAGACCTTCTCGCCGGTATGCAGTCCCACGCCCGTGGCGCGGATGGTGTTCTTCAGAGTCCGCTGCTTGACCATAGTTGTTCTCTTGCCTCGGCGCGCCGGCACCGACGCGTTGGTCAGGCAGCGCACCGAACGCTGCCCGAGAGCCGCCCCCGGAGGCCTGTGCCGCGGTCCGGAGGCGAGACGTAACCTGACATAATATCAACGGAAACAGAAGTAGGCCATGGCGCCCCGCCTCCGGGAGCAGAGGGGAGGACAGGGCGCCACGGCCACCCGAGGCCTAGTCGGCCTGGCGCCGCAGGAAGGCCGGGATGTCCAGCATGGAGCTGTCGCCGGTCAGCGACGGCGCGGCCGGCCGCTCCCGTGTGCGCTCCGCAGCGGGACGGTCGTAGTCCCCGTAGTTCAGGTCGCTGCCCGCCACCCGCCGGGTGCGCCTCGGGACCTCGTGGATTTCGGGCTTGGGCTGGCGGGCCGTGCCCGAACCGAGGCCCGTCGCCACCACCGTGACCCGGATCTCCCCCTCCATCGCGGGGTCGATGACGGTGCCGATGACCACCGTGGCGTCATCGGACGCCCGCTGCTTGACGGTGGTGCCCACCTCGTTGAACTCGCCGATGGACAGATCCATGCCGCCGGTGACATTGACCAGGATGCCCCGGGAGCCTTCCAGGTTGATGTCCTCCAGCAGCGGGCTGGACACGGCCGCCTCGGCAGCTTCCCTGGCCCGGTCCTCGCCCACGCCGTGGCCGGTGCCCATCATGGCCATGCCCATCTCCATCATCACCGTCCGCACGTCGGCGAAGTCCACGTTGATGAGGCCGGGCCGGGTGATGAGTTCGGCGATGCCCTGCACCGCCCCCTGCAGCACTTCGTTGGCGGACTTGAAGCAGTCCAGCAGCGTCGTGCTCTCGCCCAGCACCGTGAGCAGCTTCTCGTTGGGGATGGTGATCAGCGAATCCACGTTGCGGGCCAGGTCGGCGATACCCTGCTCTGCCACGCTCATGCGCTTGCCGCCTTCCATGATGAAGGGCTTGGTGACCACGGCCACGGTGAGGATCCCCATCTCCTTAGCCACCTGGGCCACGATGGGCGCCGCACCCGTGCCCGTGCCGCCGCCCATGCCCGCGGTGATGAAGAGCATATCGGTGCCCTCGATCACCTCGGACACCCGGTCCCGGTCCTCCATGGCGGCCTGCCGGCCGATTTCCGGGTTGGCGCCGGCGCCGAGCCCCTTGGTGATGTTGCAGCCGATCTGAAGCGCGGTCTTGACCCGCGAATTCTTCAGCGCCTGGGCGTCGGTGTTGACGCAGATGAACTCCACGCCGTCGATCCCGCAGTCCATCATGTGGGACACGGCGTTGCCGCCGCCGCCTCCGACACCGATGACCTTTATCACTGCGTTCTGGTTGTAGCTGTCCACTAACTCGAACATTTGCCGCTCTCCTTGGGTCTGCTCCCCGACTGATTCGGTTGTCAAAAAAAGATTGCTAGAAATTGCCCTGGAACCAGGCCTTCATCCGTTCCCAGACTTCTTTCACGCCACCGGACATCGGCGCTTCTGCCTGCCGCTGCAAGTTCTGCTGCCCGTACAGCAAAAGCCCCACGCCGGTGGCATGGATCGGATTCCTCACGACGTCCACCAGGCCGCGCACGTGCTGGGGCACGCCCAGCCGCACCGGCATGTGGAACACTTCCTCGGCGAGCTCGATGGCACCTTCCATCTTTGCGCTGCCGCCGGTAATGACCATGCCCGCCGCCACGATGTCCTCGAAGCCGCTGCGGGCGAGCTCGTCCCGGATGAGGACGAACAGCTCCTCGTAGCGGGGCTCGACAATCTCCGCGAGCGTCTGCCGCGCCAGCCGCCGGGGCGGGCGGTCGCCCACGCTGGGCACCTCGATGGTCTCGTCCGGGTTCGCCAGCTGCGACAGTGCGCAGGCGTAGCGGATCTTGATTTCCTCGGCGTGCTGGGTGGGCGTGCGCATGGACACGGCGATGTCGTTGGTCACCTGGTCCCCGGCAATGGGGATGACTGCCGTGTGGCGGATCGCGCCCCCCGAGAAGACGGCGATGTCCGTCGTACCGCCGCCGATGTCCACCAGGCACACGCCCAGTTCCTTCTCGTCCTCCGACAGCACCGCGTGGGCGGAGGCGAGCTGCTCCAGGACGATGTCCTGCACGGACAGACCGCAGCGCTGTACGCACTTGATGATGTTCTGGGCCGCGCTCTCCGCGCCGGTGACCATGTGCACCTTGGCCTCCAGGCGCACGCCGGACATGCCGATGGGTTCCTTGATGCCCTCCTGGTGGTCGATCAGGAACTCCTGGGGAATGATGTGCAGGATGCGCTGGTCGGCGGGGATGGCGACGGCCCGGGCGGCGTCGATGACTCGCTCCACGTCGCCCGGGGTCACTTCCCGCTCCCGGATGGCGACGATGCCGTGGGAATTCAGGCTGCGGACATGGCTGCCCGCGATGCCGGCGAAGACGCTGTGGATCTCGCAGCCGGCCATGAGCTCGGCCTCCTCCACCGCCCGCTGGATGGAGAGCACCGTGGACTCGATGTTCACCACCACGCCTTTCTTCAGGCCGCGGGAGGGATGGCTGCCGATGCCGATGACCTCCAGGCCGCCCTCGTCGGTGATCTCGCCGACAATGGCCACGACCTTGGAAGTGCCGATGTCCAGGCCGACGATGAGGTTCCTGCTGGACCGCCTAGACATCGGGGTTGGTTCCTTGCATTGAGCTGTTCTCCTGGGGCCGCCCGTTCTGCCAGCGGATGGCGAAGCCCCGGCTGTATCGAAGATCCACGTAGCCGACCTCGCCGGGCCGGTCGGTGACCAGCGGGGCAGCGACGCGCGCGAAGCGGCGCAACCGGTCGTCGAATTCCTCCCGCCCCAGGCGCACTTCCACGCCGTTGGAAAGCTGGATGCGCCAGGCGCCCCGGGCGTCCAGGGACAGGGACCGGAGGCTGAAGCCTGCGGCCGCCAGCAGCGCCCTGGCGTCCAGGTACCGCCGCGCCACGGCAGACTCCATGCCCTCGGGCCCGGACAGCCGCGGCAACTCCGTGGGCACATGGCGGGCGTCGCTGACGAACAGCTCACCGCGGACGTTCAGAAGCCCGGCGTCGCCCCAGCGCGCCGCCGGCACCTGCTCCGTGACGATGACCTCCACCATGGCCGGCCAGCGGCGGCGGACCACTGCCTCGTCCACCCAGGGAATGTCCGTGACCCGGCTCTGGACGGCGTCCAGGTCCACGCTCAGGAAACCCACGCCCCGCAGGTCGCCCACGGCCGCTTCCAGCTGCATGACGGATACGCGCTCGAAGGGACCCTGGACGGCGACCGCGCGCACCGGCCGGTCCAGCGCGGCGACCACCCCCCAGAGCGCCACCAGGGGCGCGAGCACTGCCAGCAGGGCCAGCCCGGCCCGGCGCAGCAGCGCGCCCACCCGGGCAAAGTCGATGCGGGGCGCCTGGCGACGCCGGCCTGTGCGCTTACGCCTGGCCATCGCCGTCCCCCCGGTCGAAGCTCGTCTCCAGGACCCGCCAGACCAGCTCGTCGAAGTCGATGCCCGCCTCGCGGGCCCCCATGGGCACCAGGCTGTGGCTGGTCATCCCGGGGATGGTGTTCACCTCCAGGAACCGTGGCTCGCCGTCGTCCGGCAGCAGGAAGTCCACCCGCCCCCAGCCGCTGGCGCCAACCGCCTCGAACGCCCGCAGCACGAGGCCTGCGAGACGCGCCTCCTCTTCTGCCGGCAGGCCGCAGGGGCAGTGGTACTGCGTGGCATCAGAGTGGTACTTGGCCTCGTAGTCGTAGAAATCCCGGGGGGTCTCGATACGCACCGCCGGCAGCGTCCGCCCCTGGAGCACCGCCACGGAGTACTCACCGCCGGTGATCCACTCCTCCGCCAGCACGGGCCCCGCGTACCGGCTGGCAAGCTCGAACGCCGCCGCCATCTCGCCGGGCTCGCGGACCTTGCTCATGCCGACGCTGGAGCCCTCGCCGGCGGGCTTCACCACCAGCGGCAGCCCGAAAGCCTCGAGGGCCTCGCCGGCGCAGGCGCTGGACGCCAGGATGCGCCAGCGGGGCGTGTCCAGCCCGCAGGCGGCGAACAGCTGCTTGCTGCGGAGCTTGTCCATGGCCAGCGCGGAGCCCAGCACGCCGCTGCCGGTGTAGGGCAGCCCCAGTGCTTCCAGGGCGCCCTGCATCACGCCGTCTTCGCCGCCCCGGCCGTGGAGCGCATTCCAGACCCGGTCGAAACCGGCCCCGGCCAGCATGGGGATCACCCCCGGGGACGGGTCCAGGGCCTCGGCGTCCACGCCCCGGCGCAGCAGCGCCGCCAGCACGGCCTCGCCGGACACCAGCGACACTTCCCGCTCGGCGGAACGGCCTCCGGTCAGCACGGCGACACGGCCGAAATCGCGGGGGTCGGAGATGCGATGCCGGCTCACGGCAGCGTCTCCCCGGCCGCGTCGCCCAGGATGCGGACCTCGTGCTCCAGCCGGATGCCGTGGATCCGCGCCACCTCGTCGGCCACGTGCTGGATCAGCGCCTCGATGTCCGCGGCCGTGGCGTCGCCGCTGTTGATGATGAAATTGGCGTGCTTTTCCGAGACCCGCGCGCCGCCGATGCGGTGGCCCTTCAGCCCCGCCGACTCGATGAGCCGGGCCGCGTAGTCTCCCTCCGGATTGCGGAACACCGAGCCGCAGCTGGGCTCGCCGATGGGCTGGGTCGCCTTGCGGCGAACGAGCAGCTCGCGGATGGACTCCTGGGTGGTGGGCCGGCCTTCCGGGAACTCCAGCTCCGCGGCGACGAACCATTCCCCGGCGGGTCCCGCCACGCTCCGGTAGCCCACCTGGAACTCCGAGGGCCGGCGCCGGTGGCGGCCGCCTCTCCGGTCCATGGTTTCCACCGCCGTCACGTGCTCCCAGGTCTCGCCGCCGAAGGCGCCCGCGTTCATGGACAGGGCCCCGCCCAGGGTGCCCGGGATGCCGGCAAAGAACTCGCCGGCGCCGAGCCCCCACCGGGCGCATGACCGGGCGATCTTGGCGCAGGGCACGCCGGCTTCTGCATAAAGACGGCGGTCGGCGAGCCTCTCCAGGCGGGACAGCACGCCGTGGGTCGCGATGACCACGCCTCGGATCCCGGTGTCGCGAACCAGGAGGTTGCTTCCCAGCCCGACCCACGTCACCGGCGTGTCTTCCGGCAGGCCCGCCAGGAACTCCCCGAGGTCCGCCAGGTCCGCGGGCCGGTACCAGGTCTCCGCCGGTCCGCCCACGCGCCAGGAAGTGTGCCGGGCCATGGGCTCATCCCGGCGCAGGTCGCCCCGCAGGCCGGCCATCGTTCCGGTGCGCACGGCCGCCATCACGATCCGCCTCCCGCCGCGGCCAGCTTCTCGGGCAGGGTTGCGGCCACCGCGCCGATGGAGCCGGCGCCGAAGGTGACCAGCACGTCGCCGGCCTGGAGGATGCCGGGCAGGGTCTGCTCCAGTTCGGTCACGTCCTCGACGAATACCGGCTCCACCCGGCCCCGGGAGCGGATGGCCCGGGCCAGGGCGCGGCCGTCAGCGCCGGCGATAGGCTCTTCCCCGGCCGGATAGACCTCAGACAACACCAGGACGTCCACCTCGGACAGCACCCGGGCGAAGTCGTCCATCAGGTCGCGGGTCCGGCTGTAGCGGTGGGGCTGGAAAGCCACCACGAGGCGGCGGCCCGGCCAGGCCGCGCGAATGGCGTCGATGGTGCAGGCGAGCTCGGTGGGGTGATGGCCGTAGTCGTCCACCATCACGGCCTGGCCTTCCCCGGCGGGCACCTCGCCCAGGGGCTGCATGCGCCGGTCGATGCCGCCGAAGCCGGCCAGGGCCCGGGCCAGGGCGTCGTCGGGCACCTCCAGCTCCTGGGCGACGGCCACCGCCGCCAGGGCGTTCAGGACGTTGTGGCGGCCGGCGAGCTTCAGCTCCAGCGCCAGCGGCGCGTCCGTGCCCGGTCTGAGCACGTCGAACCGACAGACCGTGCCCTCCTGTCGGAAGTTCGCAGCGCGCACGTCGGCGGCCTCGGCGAAGCCGTAGGTGACCACCGTGCGGGGCACGTCGTCCATCAGGCCGGCGCATCCGGGGTCGTCCAGGCACATCACCGCCAGGCCGTAGAAGGGCAGGTTGTGCAGGAAGTCCAGGAACGCCTGCCGAAGCCGCTCCAGGTCGCCGCCGTAGGTCGCCATGTGGTCGGCGTCCACGTTGGTGACCACCGCCAGCATGGGCTGCAGGTGCATGAAGGAGGCGTCACTTTCGTCGGCCTCGGCCACCAGGTACCGCCCGGTCCCCAGGCGGGCGTGGGTGGCGGCGCTGTTCAGCCGCCCGCCGATGACGAACGTGGGGTCCAGGCCGCCCTCGGCCAGGACGCTGGCCACGAGGCTTGTGGTGGTGGTCTTTCCGTGGGTTCCGGCCACGGCGATGCCGTAGCGGAATCGCATGAGCTCGGCGAGCATCTCCGCCCGCTTGACCACCGGGATGCGGCGGCGCTGGGCCTCCCTGACCTCCGGGTTGTCCTCCGGCACGGCGCTGGAGACCACGACCACGTCCACGCCTTCCAGGTGGTCTGCGCTGTGGCCCAGGTACACCTTCGCGCCCAGGGATTCCAGCCGACGCGTCACCGCACCCGCGCGCAGGTCGGAGCCCTGCACGGCGTAGCCCAGGTTGAGCAGCACCTCGGCGATGCCGCCCATGCCCACGCCGCCGACGCCGACGAAATGGATACGGTTGACCCGGCGCATGCGGTCGGTCATGCCGCCTCCCCCGCTGCCAGGCCGCCCGCTTCCAGGCAGGCGGCCTCGATGTCGGCCAGCGCTTCCGGCCGGGCCGCTTCCCGGGCTCGCCGTGCCATGTCCTCCAGCCGTTCCCGGTCGGCCAGGAGGCCGGCCAGGAGGCGGGAGAAGTCGTGCACGTCGAGACCGGACTCGGGGACGATCACGGCGGCGCCGACTCCCACCAGGTAGCCGGCGTTCAGGGTCTGGTGGTCGTCCACCGCCGCCGGGAAGGGCACGAGCACCGCCCCGAGCCCGGCAGCGGCAAGTTCGCTCACGGTCAGCGCCCCGGCCCGGCAGACCGCCAGGTCCGCCCAGCCGTAGGCCTCGGCCATGTCGTCGATGAAGGCCACGACGTCGCCTTCAACGCCCGCCTCCCGGTAGGCGGCCTCGGCCTGGTCGACGGTGGCCTTGCCAGCCTGGTGGCGGACCTGCGGTCGCGACCCCGCGGGCAGCCTCGCCAGGGCGGCGGGCACCGCCCGGTTCAGGGCCAGCGCGCCCTGGCTGCCGCCCAGCACCAGCAGGCGGACCGGCCCGCTGCGGCGGGCGAAGCGCACCTCCGGCGGCGGCAGCTCGGCGATGGCCGGCCTGACCGGATTGCCCACCACCTCGGCCTTCACCCCCATGCCGAAGGCGTCGGGAAAGGCCGCGAGCACCCGACGGGCGAAGCGGGAAAGCAGCCGGTTAGTCACTCCGGCCACGGCATTCTGTTCGTGGATGACCAGCGGCCGCCGCATCAGCCAGGCGGCGATGCCGCCTGGCCCCGCCGCGTAGCCACCCATGCCCAGCACGGCGGCCGGCTTCACCCGGGCGACGATACCCAGGGCCTGGAAGACCGCCCACGCGATCCGGAAAGGCGCCGCCAGCCGGGACAGCAGGGTCTTGCCGCGGAGCCCGGCGATGGAAATCGACTCGAGGGGGATGCCGGCTTCGGGCACGACCCGGGCTTCCAGGCCCCGCCGCGTGCCCCTCCACACGATCCGCACGCCCCGGGCGCGCAGGGCCTCGGCCACGGCCAGTGCCGGGAACACGTGGCCGCCGGTCCCGCCGGCCATCACCAGTACCGTGCCGCTCACGCGCCTTTCCTCCGGGGCCTGCGCCCGGCGAAGCCGTCGGCGGCGAGCTCGTAGTAGATGCGCAGCAACAGGCCAACGGCGGCGCAGCAGACCATCAGGCTGCTGCCGCCGAAGCTCACCAGGGGCAGGGTCAGCCCCTTGGTGGGCAGAAGGCCCATGTTCACCGCCATGTTCACGAACGCCTGCACCCCGATCCAGGTGCCCAGACCGAAGGCCAGGCAGGCGGCGAAGACGCGCCCGGCAGCGGCGGCCTTCGCGCTGATCGCGAAAGCCCGCCACAGGAAGATTCCGTAGAGCGCCAGCAGGGCCACCACGCCGACCAGCCCCAGCTCCTCGGCGAAGACCGCGAAGACGAAGTCCGTATGGGCCTCCGGCAGGTAGAACAGCTTCTGGACGCTGCCCCCGAGGCCGACGCCGAGCCACTCGCCCCGGCCGATGGCGATCAGCGACTGGGTGAGCTGAAAGCCCGAATCCCATGGGTCGGCCCAGGGATCCATGAACGCGGTGAGCCGCCGCATCCGGTAGTCGGAGCTGAGCACCAGCGCCACCAGGGCTGCCGCGCCCAGGCCGCACAGCACCAGCAGGTCCCGCACCCGCATACCGCCGACGAATAGCACCGCCACCGCCGTGAACAGCAGGACGGTCATGGCGCCGAAATCCGGCTGGGCCAGCAGCAGGGCCGAGGCCGCCGCGAGGACCGCCAGCGGCGTCAGCAGGCCCCTGAATCCGGTCTCCAGGGCCTCCTGCCGGCGCGCCGCGTAACCGCACAGGTACAGCAGGATCATCAGCCGCGCCGGCTCAGAGACCTGGAGGTTGACCGGCCCCAGGGGCAGCCAGCGGGCTGCGCCGTTGACCTCCCGCCCGATGCCGGGGACCAGCACCAGCACCAGCAGAGCCAGGGCCACCGCCAGCAGCACGGGGCCCAGCGCCTCCCACGCCCGGAGCGGCACCGCCAGGAAGCCGCCGGCGACCCCCAGGCCCAGGAGCACGTAGGCGACCTGCCGGTAGAGATAGTAGAACGGCTCGCCCAGGCTCTCGTCCGCCATGGTGATGGAGGCCGAGGCCACCATGACCACGCCCACCATCGCCAGGGCCAGGGTGCTGATCACCAGCCAGGCGTCGATACGGGGCGCCGGAATCGCGGGGGTGACGGGCGTGCTCACGAGGCCAGCCTCCCCACGGCGTCGACGAAGATCCGCCCCCGCTGCGTGTAGTCCGAAAACATGTCGGTGCTGGCGCAGGCCGGCGACAGCAGTACCGTGTCGCCGGCCCGGGCAGCCTCCGCCGCCTGCTGCACGGCCTGGTCCATATCCCCCGCCCGCCGGATCGCGCACACGCCCTCGAGGGCGGCGGCCATCCGATCCGCGTCCCGGCCCAGCAGGACGGCGGTGTGCACCTTGTCCCGGGCGGCCGCCGCCAGGGCCGCGAAGTCCGCGCCCTTGCCGTCGCCGCCGGCGATGAGCACCACCGGCCCGGTCATGCCCAGGATGGCCGCCACCGCCGCGCCCACGTTGGTGCCCTTGGAATCATCGATGAACACGACGCCGCCGATCTCGCCCACCCGCTGGGTCCGGTGGGGCAGCCCCGGGAAGTGCCGGAGCCGGTCCAGCCCCTGTTCCGGGTCCGCGCCCATGGCCTCGGTCATGGCCAGGGCGGCGAGTGCGTTGGCGATGTTGTGGCGACCGGCGAGCGACAGCTCGGAAGCCGGCATGAGCAGCTCATGCCCCCGGGCGAGCCAGGACGCGCCGTCCTTTTCCCGCAGGCCGTAGTGGCCTTCCCCGGGCGCATCGAGGCCGAAGCTGATGCGGTGCATGGACGACGGCGCCATGCTGCGCACCGCCGGGTCCTCCCGGTTGACTACTGCGGTCTCCGCGCCCCGGAAGATCCGGGCCTTGGCGGCGGCATAGCGTTCCAGGCTGCCGTGGCGGTCCATGTGGTCGGCGGACAGGTTCAGCACCGTGGCAGCCTTCGGATGCAGCGACTCGGTCAGTTCGAGCTGGAAACTGGACAGCTCCAGCACGAAGCAGTCGGGCGCGGCCTCTTCCAGCAGGTTGAGCGCGGCCGGCCCCAGGTTGCCGCCGGCCCTCACCTCCAGGCCGCACCCGGCAAGCAGCTCGGCGGTGAGCTGGGTCACGGTGCTCTTGCCGTTGGAGCCGGTGATGGCCGCCACCGGGGCCGGCGCGGCCCGTGCGAACAGCTCGATGTCACCCGCCACGTCCAGGCCGCGCTGGCGGGCTTCCGAGACGATAGGCGTATCCAGGGGCACACCCGGCGAGACGACGACTTCGGCCACGCCCTGCAGAGAAGACTCCGCGAGCTCACCCAGGCGCAGGTCCACCTGGGCGTCAAGCTGGCGGAGGCCCTCCAGGCCCGGGGGCTCGGAGCGGCTGTCGATGATCCGCATGGGCTGTCCCAGGCGGGCGAAATAGCGCGCGCAGGACAGGCCCGTCACGCCCAGGCCCACGATCAGCACCGGGGCCGCGCCCCGGCGGCTCTGGGAATCAGGTGCGGCTACGACGCTCATCGCACCTTCAGCGTCGCCAGGCCCACCAGCACCAGGACCACGGTGATGATCCAGAAGCGCACGATGACCTTGGGCTCCGCCCAGCCCTTGAGTTCGAAATGGTGATGCAGAGGCGCCATCCGGAAGATGCGCCGGCCCGTGAGCCTGAATGACGCCACCTGCAGGATGACCGACACCGTCTCGACGACGAACACGCCGGCCATGACGAAGAACACGATCTCCTGCCGCACGGCCACCGCCAGCGCCCCGAGGGCCGCGCCCAGAGCCAGGGCTCCCACGTCGCCCATGAAGACCTGGGCCGGGTAGGTGTTGAACCACAGAAAGCCCAGCCCCGCGCCCACCAGCGATGCCGAGAACACCAGCAGCTCGCCGGTGCCCGCCACGTAGGGGATGCCCAGGTAGCCGGAGAAATTCACGTTGCCCGTGACGTAGGCAAAGATGCCCAGGGCGCCGCCGATGAGCACCGTGGGCATGATGGCCAGGCCGTCCAGGCCGTCCGTGAGATTCACGGCGTTGCTGGAGCCCACGATCACGAAGTAGGTCACCACCAGGAAGCCGACGACGCCCAGCGGCACCAGCACGTCCTTGAAGAACGGCACGATCAGGGCCTGCTCGATGGCTGGTTCCTCGGCGGTCAGCAGGAATGCCATGCCGGCCGCCAGGGCGCCCGCAGACTGCCAGAAGTACTTCCACCGGGCGGCCAGCCCGCGGCTGTCCCCGACCACCAGCTTCTTGTAGTCGTCGTAGAAGCCGATCAGTCCGAAGCCGAGCATCACCAGCAGCACGATCCAGACGAACCGGTTGGAGAGGTCCGCCCAGAGCAGGGTGGACGCCGCCACCGCCACCAGGATCAGGGTGCCGCCCATGGTGGGAGTGCCCGCCTTCGGCAGGTGCGACTCCGGGCCGTAATCCCGCACGTTCTGGCCGATCTGGTGGAAGCTCAGCCGGCGGATCATCCAGGGGCCCACCAGCATCGAGATCAGCAGCGCGGTCAGCGCTCCGAGGATGGCCCGGAACGTCAGGTAGCTGAAGACGTTGAAGCCGGACTCGACCCGGATCAGCAGTTCGGAGAGGTACAGCAGCATCGGTCAGTTCCCCTCCGGCCGGGCCAGCCGCTCGACCACCCGTTCCATCCGCATGGACCGTGATCCCTTCACCAGTACGTTCACCCGGGGGCCCAGACCCGCGGACAGCTCGGCCACCAGCGCCTCCAGGTCGGTGAAGGCCCGGCCTTCGCCGAAGGCCCGGGCGGCCGCGGCGGACAGGTCTCCCATGGCGAAGAAGCGCTTTACGCCCTTCTCGGCGGCATGGCGGCCCACCCGGCCGTGAAGCTTCTCCGCCTCGGGGCCGAGCTCGCCCATGTCGCCCAGGACCACCCAGGCCTCGCCGGGCAGCGCGGCCACGAAATCCACCGCTGCCTCCACCGCGTCCGGGCTGGCGTTATAGGTGTCGTCCACGATGGTGGAGCCCGCCAGGCCGGGACGCAGCGAGAGCCGGCCTGCCACGCCCCGGGCCGCATCGAGGCCCTCCACGATGGCATCGGCGTCGAAGCCCGCCGCAGCGGCCGCGGCGGCGGCGGCCAGGGCGTTCCTGACGTTGTGGCGGCCGGCCATGTGCAGGATCGCCCGCCGGCGCCAGTCCGGGCCGCGAAGCTCGAAACCGATCTCCGGCCCGGCGGCCGTCAGCTCCTCCCGGATGGCCGTCGCGGAGAAGTCCGCGCTCGCCGCCAGGCCGAAAGTGACCACCCGCCGGTCGCCGGCGAACTCCCGCCACATCGGCGCGAAGGGATCATCCGCGTTGATGACGGCCACACCGTCCCCGGGCAGTCCCTGGAAGATCTCGCCCTTGCCGCGGGCGACGCCCTCCAGGCTGCCGAAGCCTTCCAGGTGAGCTGGCCCGGCCACGGTCACAAGCCCCACGTCGGGCTGGGTGATGGCAGTGAGACGGGCGATCTCACGCTGGTGGTTGGCTCCCATCTCCACGACCGCCGTGGCGTGCTCCTCGCCCAGCCGGAACAGGGTCAGCGGCACGCCGATCTCGTTGTTGAGGTTGCCCCTGGTGGCCAGGGTCTCGCCGCGGGTGCGGGCGATGGCCGCCAGCATCTCCTTCACCGTGGTCTTGCCGAAGCTGCCGGTCAGGGCGATTACCGGCAGGGTGAACTGCCGGCGCCACCAGTTCGCCATGGCGCCGAGGGCCGCCAGGGTGTCGGCCACCCGCAGGGTCGGAACGCCCGTATCGAGCGGTCGCTCAACCACGGCTGCCACTGCGCCGCGCTCGGCCGCCGCCGCAACGAAGTCATGGCCATCGAAGCGCGGACCGGAGAGGGCCACGAACAGCTGGCCCGGCGACAGGCTCCGGGTATCCGTGGACACGCCGGAAAACCGGGCGTCGGCACCCAGCAGGGTCCCGCCGACCGCGCGGGCCACGGCCGTGAGGCTCCCGCGGATCATGCGGCGGTCTCCACCAGGCTGCGAACGATGTCCCTGTCGCTGAAGGGACGCCGGGAGCGGCCGATGATCTGGTAGTCCTCGTGGCCCTTGCCGGCCACCAGGACGACGTCGCCGGGCGCCGCCGCCTCTATCGTCTGCCGGATGGCCTTCTCCCGGTCCCGCTCCACCACCGCGCGGCGGGGATCGGCCAGCCCGGCCAGGATGTCCGCAACGATGGCGTGCCCGTCCTCCGTGCGCGGGTTGTCGTCAGTCACGACCAGCTCATCCGCCATGCGTTCCGCGATGCGGGCCATCTCCGGGCGCTTGCCGGGATCCCGGTCACCGCCGCAGCCGAACACGCACCACAGCCGGCCTTCGCAGTGCTCCCTGAGCGCCGCAAGCGCCTTGCCCAGGGCATCCGGCGTATGGGCGTAGTCGACCACGCAGAGCACACCTCGCTCTCCGTCGGTGAAAGCCTCCATCCGCCCCGGCGGCGCCGCCACCGTGGACAGGGCCTCGGCGGCCGCCCGGGGGTCGTAGTCGAGGCTGATGAGCACGGCGAGGGCGAGGGCCAGGTTCTCGGCGTTGAACTCGCCCACCAGCGGCGAGCGAAGGGTGAGCACGCTCCCGCGCCATTCCACGGAGACGACGAGACCCGCGGGCCGGGTCCGGACGCTCCCCAGGACAAGGGCGGAATCGTTCCCGGCGGCCCGGTCCGCCTCACGCCCCACGGCGATCCGGCCCATGCCGTCCGGCAGTCGCTCCCAGATCCGCCGGCCCACCGGGTCGCCGACGTTGATCACGGCGCCGGCCGGGTCATGGGCCAGGAACAGGCTCGCCTTGGCCTCGGCGTACGCCTCGAGGCTGCCGTGGTAGTCCAGGTGGTCCCGGCTTAGATTGGTGAAGGCCGCCACTGCGAAACGCACCGCATCCACCCGGCCCTGGGCCAGGGCATGGGAGGACACCTCCATGGCCACCGCGCGGGCGCCCCGGTCCGCGAGGCGGGACAGGCTCCGGTGGACCTCGACCACGTCGGGGGTGGTCAGCAGCGACGGCGCCAGCTCGCCTTCCATGCCGACGCCCAGGGTGCCGATGATGCCTGCGGGGGTTCCCAGCCGCTGCAGCCCGCCGGCCACCAGGTGGGAACAGGTGGTCTTGCCGTTGGTGCCGGTGATGCCTGTCACCCGGACCCGCCGGGAGGGCTCGCCGAAGAACCGGTCCGCCAGCTCACCGGCCTGGCGCTTGAGCCCGGGCACCGGGAAGGCCACGACCCCTTCCGGCAGCCGCGGAGCCGCCAGGCCGTCCGCCGGCTCCCAGGCGACCATGCCGGCGCCGGCGTCGGCAGCCTCGGCGACATGGGACAGCCCGTGCGCCCGGCCGCCGGCCACCGCCAGAAACAGGCAGCCCGGCGTCACACGCCGACTGTCCAGGGTGATGTCGGGCACGTGACGGCCGGCCAGCTCCGCCGGGACCGTGTTCCCGAACAGATCCCCGGCCGTAACACCCGTGTCGCGCGCGGCCACCTGCATCACCGGCGCCTCATGGCCTGGACCAGCTCGCCCACCGCGCGGGCGTCGCCGGCGGCATCCGGCGGCACGCCCAGGATCCGCAGGGCGTCGCCGATGACCCGCGAGAACACCGGGGCGGCCACCTCGCCGCCGTAATAGGCCTCGCCCGAGGGCTCGTCCACCATCACCACCGCCGCCAGCCGCGGCGCCGAAGCCGGCGCCAGGCCCGCGAAGACGGACACGTAGCGGTCCTCGTAATAACCCCCGGCGGTGAACTTGCGGGCCGTGCCGGTTTTCCCGGCCACGTCGTAGCCGGGGATCGCGGCCTTCACCGCGGTTCCGCCGGGCTCCACCACCGCTTCCATCATGCGGACCACGGCACGTGCCGTGGACTCACTCATGGCCCGGCTCGGCGCCGGCGCCTCATCAACCGCCAGCAGCGACAGCGGCCGGTTCAGCCCGCCGGCGCCCAGCACGGCGTAGGCATGGGCAAGCTGCACCGGGGTCACCGAGAGGCCGTAGCCGTAGGCGATGGTGGCCTGGGCGATGGGCTTCCACAGGTCGGGCTCCATGAGAACGCCGGCGGACTCGCCCGGGAAACCGGTGGCCGAGACCTCGCCCAGGCCGGCCCGGCGCAGGGTGCTCCACACCTGTTCGGGATCCATGGACAGGGCGAGCTTGGAGGCACCCACGTTGCTGGAACGGGCGATCAGCGTCGTGAGGTCGATAAGACCCAGGTTCCGATGGTCCTCGATGGTCTTGGCGCCCACCACGAGCCACCCCGGGCTGGTGTCCACCACCGAGGCGGGGTTGTAGCGGCCACTCTCGATGGCCGCGGCCACGATGAAGGGCTTGACGGCGGAGCCGGGTTCGAAGATGTCGTTGGTGGCGCGGTTGCGGTAGCGGTCGGCCGTCAGCTGGGACCGGTCGTTGGGGTTGTAGCTGGGCTGGTTGACCATGGCCAGCACCTCCCCGGTGTCAACGTCCAGCACGACCATGGAGGCTGCCTTGGCACGGTGCTTGCGCACCGCCGCCTTGAGCTCCCGGTACGCCAGGTACTGGATCCGCAGGTCCAGGCTGGTGCGAAGGTCCCGGCCGGGGGCGGGCTCACGAATGCTCTCTACGTCCTCGATGATGTTGCCCAGCCGGTCACGCCGGATGCGCTTGGCGCCGGGCTTCCCGCGGAGCCAGTGGTCGTAGGCCAGCTCCAGGCCTTCCTGCCCGACCTCGTCGATATCCGTGAAGCCGACCACGTGCCCGGCTACCTCGCCGGCGGGATAGAACCGGCGGTACTCCCGCTGGACGTAGACACCCGGGACGTCCATGGCCAGGACCTTGCGGGCGTCCTCCGGCGCCATGTGCCGGCGGAGGTAGAGGAACTCGCGGTCCGGGTCCGCAGACACCGCGCGCATGAGCCAGTCGGGGTCCCGGGAGACCGCCCTGGCAAGCCCGGGTATCTCCGCGGGCACCTGGCGGAGCTCCCTGGGATTCACCCAGAGGCTGTCCACCGGGCTGCTAACCGCCAGCGGCTCGCCCCGCCGGTCGGTGACCGAGCCCCGGTGGGCGGCCATGTCCACGACGCGGATCTGGCGGGCGTCGCCCTGGCGCTGGAAAAAATCCTGCTCAAGGAACTGCAGGTCCACGGCGCGAACGACCAGGATGACCGCGCCCAGCGCGAACCCGGCCGCGGCCAGCCAGACCCGCGCCCGGAAGCGGCGCCCGAAGATCCCGGTGTCGGCCCTGCGCCTCACGGGCGGACGATCTCCACGTCAGCCGGCGGCGGGACGATCATGTCCAGCTTCTCCCGGGCCAGCTGCTCCACCCGGGCGTGGGTCGCCCAGGTGCCGCGCTCGATCTGCAGCTGTCGCCAGACGATATTGAGCTCGTCCCGGGCGCGGTTGAGTTCCTGCAGCTGGATGAAGAGCTGTCGGGCCTCGTGCCGCACGTCCACCGTCGCAACGGCCGAAGCCACCACCGCCATGGCCAGCCCGGCGGCGAGAATGATGTGCCTGCCCAGCGCGTTCATGCCGCCAGCCTCTCTGCCACACGCAGCACCGCGCTCCTGGCCCGGGGGTTGCGCTCGACCTCGGCCTCCGAGGCACGGACGGCCTTGCCGACCACCTTCAGCGCGGGGAGGGCGTCCGCTGGGACGTCCGGCAGGCCGCGCCAGGGTTCGGCCACCAGGGACTCGCGGCGCATGAAGCGCTTCACCCGGCGGTCCTCCAGGGAGTGGAAGCTGATGACGCACAGGCGGCCACCGGGACGAAGCAGCTCCACGGCCTGGGGGAGCGCGGCGTCCAGCGCCTCGAGCTCCCGGTTGGTATGGATTCGAAGTGCCTGGAAGGTCCGGGTGGCCGGGTGCTTGCCGGGCTCCCGGGTGGGCACCGCCGCGGACACGACGTCGGCCAGCCGACCGGTGGTCTCGATGGGTGACTGGGCGCGGGCGGCGACGATGGCACGGGCGATGCGGCGGGCAAAGCGTTCCTCGCCGTACTCCCGGATGATCCGGGCGATCTCGTTCTCGTCGGCCCGCGCCAGCCATTCCGAAGCGCCGCGGCCGCTTTCCGGATCCATGCGCATGTCCAGCGGCCCCTCTCTCAGGAAGCTGAAACCGCGCGCCGGATCGTCCAGCTGGGGAGAGGACACGCCCAGGTCCATGAGCACGCCGTCGAAGCCGGCGCCGAAGCCGGCCTCGCGCGCAATACTGCCCAGCTCGGAGAAGTCCCCCTTGACGACCACTATCCTCGAATCCCCGTTAAAGCGTTCCCGTCCCGCCCGGACCGCATCCGGATCACGGTCCACGGCGAGCACCTTCCCCTCTTCGCCGAGCCGTTCGACGATTGCCGCCGTGTGGCCGCCGCGCCCCAGCGTCGCGTCCAGGTACGTGCCCGTCTCGTGAACGGCGAGGCCTGTCAGCGCCTCCTCGAGGAGCACCGGCGCGTGGGCGTACACGGCCGTGCTCACTAGAACGAGAGCGTTTCCAGTTCAGCGGCGAGCCCGGCCTCGTCCGCCGATTCCTCCGTCAGCCACTGGTCCCGGCGCTCGCTCCAGCGGGCCTCGTCCCAGAGCTCGAATTTGTTGCCCTGGCCGATCAGCATCACCTGGCGTTCCATGCCGGCGAATTCCCGAAGCTCCTTCGGGAGGAGAATGCGGCCGTGGCTGTCCAGCTCCAGCTCCGTGGCGTGACCGATCATCAGCCGCTGCAGCCGACGGGCCTGGCGGTTGAGGGTCGGCAGCCGGGAGAGACGTCGCTCGATCTCCTCCCATTCCGGGAGGGGGTAGATGAGCAGGCAGTAGTCCCGGTCCACGGTGACGACAACCCGGTTGCCACAGCGCTCTTCCAGACGCGCGCGGTAGCGCGTGGGCACGGCAAGCCGGCCCTTCGCATCGAGGTTGATCTTGTTGGCGCCGCGGAACATGGAGCTGGGGTCCGAAGGGGGTGGGTTCCCATTTATTCCCACTTATTCCCACTTGGCGCCACTATATGAAGGGCTTACTCTCGCGTCAACAACCTGAGAAAGAAAATTTCTTATTTGCTACGGGCACTTAGCAGCGCCTCCTGAGGTGGGACCGGGCAAAGTGATGGGCGCGAAATCATGAGCTTAAGAGGCCTTTCTGCCGTAGCGCCTGAGCTCTGCGGGCCGTCGGGGCGGGAGTAAGGTGCACGGGAGCCGGCCTGTAAGCCGGGTTCTGTCGGGGACAGCCATTCATCTGGGACGCTCGTCACCGAACGCCTCTAGCGACCTACCCGGAAGCCCGCGCGGGCCGCGCGTCGCGGAGATCGCTCCCCGCCTGCTTCCCTATTTGGTCTTGCTCCGGGTGGGGTTTACCGTGCCGCGAGCCGTTGCCGGCCGCGCGGTGCGCTCTTACCGCACCTTTTCACCCTTGCCGGCGCGGACGGCGAACCGGCCGCGCTTGGGCGGTATGTTTTCTGTGGCACTTTCCGTGGGCTCGCGCCCCCCAGGCGTTACCTGGCACCCTGCCCTGCGGAGCCCGGACTTTCCTCCCCGGCCCGCAAGGACCGAAGCGGCTGCCCGGCCGGCTCCCGCGCCCTTTTTATTTTACGCCTCCGGGGGGCCTTCCGGGTCATTTCCATCGAGGGACATGGCCAGGCGGTAGACCCGGTTGCGCGGCTGGCCGGTGAGCTTCGCCGCCAGGCGCACGGCCCGGCTGGGGGGCAGTTCCTCCAGCAGCGCCGGCAGCAGCCGGCGCAGCAGAGCCTCGTTCTCCTCGGCCGGTTGCGCCGGCGCCCCGCCGACGACCACCACCGCTTCCCCCCGCCTGACGTCGGGGTCGCGGCCGGCCATCTCCGCGAGGGACGCCAGGCTGCCCCGGTAGACGCTCTCGTGGAGCTTGGTCAGTTCCCGGGCGAGGACAGCGGGCCGGTCCCGGCCCAGCACCGCCGCGGCATCTTCGAAAAACGCCTGCAGGCGCTGGCCGGTCTCGTAGAACACCAGGGTGGACGGCCCGGCCGACACCGACTCCAGGGCGGCGCGCCGGGCGGCGGCGCGGGGAGGAAGAAAGCCGTGGAAGGCAAAGCGGTCCGTGGGCAGGCCGGCCACCGACAGGGCCGCCACCGCAGCGCAGGGCCCCGGCACGGGGCGCACGTCCAGACCCGCGCCGGCCGCCGCCTGCACCAGGCGGAAACCGGGGTCGCTGACCAGCGGTGTGCCGGCGTCGGAGACGAGGGCCATGGAACTGCCCTCCGCCAGCAGCGTCAGCAGTCCCGGTACCCGATCCGACTCGTTGTGTTCGTGTACGGAAACGAGCTCGGCACGAATGCCGAAGGCAGCCAGGAGCCGGCCTGTGCGGCGGGTGTCCTCGCACAGGACACGGTCCACTTCCGCCAGCACCCGCCGGGCCCTGGGAGACAGGTCTTCCAGGTTGCCGATGGGCGTGGCCACCACCCAGAGCGTGCCCTGCGCCTTTGCCACTATAATCCGCCTTTCGTTTCCTGACCCGCGCCACTTTGCCAAGATGCTGCATCGCCTAGCGCGTCTCGCGCAAACTTCCCTCCTCCTTGTGGCCTGCCTGGCCGTGGTCGGCTGCGCTGCTGACCTCTTCGGCACCCGGGCCGCGGAGGCCGAAGCCGCCCGGGCGGAGGCCACGCGGCTGGAATCCCGGGGGGATTTCGCCCAGGCCGCCCGCGCCTGGGAAGCGGTAGCCGAGGCCAGTCGCGGTACGGACCGGGAGCGGGCGCTGATCGACGCCATCGAGGCCTGGCTCAAGGCGGGCAACGTCACCCGCGCCCGGGATGCAGCGGGCACCCTGCCCGCCGATGGCGATCCGGCGTTGGCCCGCCGCCGGGCCGTGGCGGAGGCCCAGGTCGCCCTGCGATCCCAGGATCCCGCCACGGCGCGGGTCCTTCTGGCCGGACTGGACACGGGACCGGGCCTGACCGGCTCCGCCGAGATCCTGGCCCTCCGGGCGGACGCGGAATTCGCCCTGGGCAATGCCGCCGCCGGAGTGGCCGACCTGGTGGCCCGGGAGGCGCGGCTGCCGGCGCCGGACCGGCCGGCCAACCAGCGCCGCATCTGGAACCGCATGCAGGAAGCCGCAGCCCGCGGGGCGAGCCTGGACACGCCTCCCGGCGCCGACCCGGTGGTCGCCGGCTGGCTCGAACTCGGCCGCCTGGCGACACAGAGCGACAGCCCGTTCCAGCTCCGGGCCGCAGTGCTTGGCTGGCAGCAGCGTAACCCGGAGCACCCGGCTGCCCTGGGAGTGACCCAGGAACTGCTTGCCGAGGCCCGCGCCCTGAGCCGCTATCCGGCCCGGCTGGCGCTCCTGTTGCCCTTGTCCGGACGGCTCGCCGGACCCGGGCGCGCGGTCCGGGACGGCTTCGCCGCCGCCTACCTCGCCACGGACACCGGCCAGGAATCGCCCCCGGTGCTGGACGTCTACGACACGGTGGCTCTGGGCGTGACCGCGGCCTACGAGGAAGCCGTCCAAAACGGCGCCGAGTTCGTGGTCGGCCCGCTGCTGAAGAGCGACGTGGCGGAACTGGCCGGGGCGGCCCTGCCCGCTGTCCCCACCCTGGCCCTGAACTGGGCGGACGACGGGGTCGCCGTGCCGGGCCACGTGGCGCAGTTCGCCCTGGCGCCCGAAGACGAGGCCACGGAGGCGGCCCGCCGGGCCATGGCGGACGGCCACTGCTTTGCCGTGGCCCTGGTCCCGGACACCGACCAGGGACTGCGCATCGCGGAGAGTTTCGGCGCCGCGCTCCAGGAGGCAGGGTGCCGCCTGCTGGAATGGCAGCGCTACTTCGAGGGTGACCGGGACTTCTCGGCGGAGATCACCAGCCTGCTTCTCATCGACGAAAGCGAATCCCGGCATGAAAGGCTCCAGGGCTTCCTCCGCCGCCCGCTGGAGTTCGAGCCCCGCCGCCGCCAGGACGCAGACCTTATTTTCCTCGGTGCCGATCCGGAGGCCGGCCGGCTGATCCTGCCCCAGCTGCAGTACTTCTTCGCCAAGAACCTCCCGGTCTACGCCGGCTCGGCCATCTACGCGCCCGGACGGGCAGACACCGACGACCTCTCCGGGATCCGGTTCCCGGTAATGCGCTGGCGGGTGGACCCTGCGGCCCCTGGGGCGGCGTTTATGAACCAGTTCTCCGCGTTTGGCCCAGGCGCCCTGGACCGATACGGCCGCCTGTACGCCTTCGGCGCCGACGCCTGGCGCCTGGTGCCGCTGGTGCACAACCGCAGCGGCCGGCTGGCCGAGGGCGTTCCCGGCCTTACCGGCACCCTTTTCCTGGGTGCTGACGGGCGGGTTCACCGTCGCCTCGACTGGGCGCGATTCTCCGACGGCGAGGCCGTGCCTCTGCCGGCAGCGGCCGCGCCCGCGGACGGTATCCGGATCATCGAGTGAGCCGCGGCCGGCAGGCCGAGGACGCCGCCCTCGCCTTCCTCACCGCCGCCGGCCTGCGCCTGGTGTCCAGGAACTACCGCTGCCGGGTCGGGGAAATCGACCTGGTAATGGAGGACGGCGGACACCTGGTGTTCGTGGAAGTCCGGGCCCGGTCCCGGGAAAGATGGGGGACGCCGGAGGAGACCGTCACCTTCCGCAAGCAGGCCCGCCTGGCCGCCGCGGCACGTCATTTCATTCTCGCGCATCCGACCCGGGCGGATCGCCCCATGCGCTTCGACGTTGTGGCAATCTCCCCGGGATCGAAAGACAACATCCGCTGGATCCGCGCGGCCTTCGACGCGCCGGCGGGCTGAAGCCGGAGACAAGGAGCCAGACGTGGGACCCGAAGACATCGTCCTGGAACACTTCGCCGACAGCGCCAGGCTGAAGCAGGAATCCGCCCCCGGCCTTGCGCCCGCCGTGGCCCGCGCGGCAGGCCTGATCGCCGACAGCCTGGCCGCCGGCGGGAAGGTCCTGGCCTGCGGAAACGGGGGCTCCGCCGGCGACGCCCAGCACTTTTCCGCGGAACTGCTCAACCGCTTCGAGATGGAGCGACCCGGGCTTGCCGCCGTGGCCCTGACCACCGACAGCTCCACCCTGACCTCCATCGCCAACGACTACGCTTACGAGCAGATCTTCTCCAAGCAGGTCCACGCCCTGGGCCGCGCCGGAGACGTGCTGCTGGCCATATCGACTTCGGGCAATTCCGCCAACGTGAACGCCGCCGTGGATGCCGCCCGCAAGAAGGGCCTTAAGGTGGTGGCCCTGTCCGGCAAGAACGGCGGCGAGATGGCGTCACTGCTGGGGGACGAGGACGTGGAGATCCGGGTTCCCGCCGACCGGACGGCCCGGGTCCAGGAAGTCCACCTGGTAGTGATCCACTGCCTGTGCGACCTGGTGGACCGGAGCCTGTTCAGCGAGGGCGGGAAAGGCGCGTGACGGACAAAGCCCTTCCGTCCGCCGCGGTGGAGGCACTGGCCGAAGCCGTCGGCCGGGAGCACGTCCTGCTGGATCCGGCGGATCGCTGGACCTAGGTCCGGGCCCTGGTGGCCGCGTGCCGTCAGTTCCGCCTGCCCCTGACCACCCGGGGGCGTGGCACGGGCACCGCCGGCGCCGCCGTGCCTGCCGAGGGCGGCGTGGTGCTGTCCACCGAGCGCATGAACCGGATCATCGCCATCGACGCCGCCAACCGCGTTGCGGTGGTCCAGCCCGGCGTGACCAACGGCGCCCTGCAGGCAGCCGCTGCGGGCCACGGCTTCTTCTGGCCTCCGGACCCGACCTCGGCCGAGTACTGCAGCGTGGGCGGCAACCTGGCCTGCAACGCCGCGGGGCCCAGGGCACTGAAGTACGGCACCGCACGGGACAACACGCTGGCCCTGGAGGCGGTAACCGGCGAGGCCCGCGTGGTGCGCACCGGCGCCTACACGACGAAAGGCGTTGTCGGGCTGGACCTGGCAAGACTCATCGTGGGCTCCGAGGGCATCCTGGCGGTGATCACGGAAGCCGCCCTGAAACTTGCGCCCCTGCCGGAGCGCATCGCCACCGTGCGAGCCCTGTTCACCGGCATGGACGCCGCCGCGCAGGCGGTCAGCCGGATCATGGCCCAGCCGGTGGTCCCCCGGGCTCTCGAGTTCATGGACGGCGCGGCGCTGGAGCTGGTCCGGCGGCGGCACGGCGACATTCCGGGATCCGCCGGAGCCATGCTCATGATCGAGGCGGACGGCCTGGCCGCTCATCTGCCCGCTGCCCTGCAGGCACTGGAGAAGGCCGCTGCCGGGGAGGGGCTCATCGAGTGGCGGGCCACCAGCGACGCCGCCGAGGCCGGCAGCCTGTGGGCGGCCCGCAAGGCCCTGTCACCGGCGCTGCGAAGCCTCGCACCGGTGAAGATCAACGAAGACGTCGTGGTACCGGTCTCGGAGATGCCCGCCCTGGCCCGGGGCCTGGAAAGCCTGGGTACCGAGCATGGCGTACGCATCGTGTGTTTCGGCCACGCCGGCAACGGCAATATTCACGTAAATCTGCTCGGCGAGGAGTCCGACCGGCCCGCCATGGAGCGCTGCCTGGCGCAGGTGTTCCGGCTGGTGCTGTCGCTGAAGGGCACACTCTCCGGCGAGCACGGGGTCGGCATGGAGAAGCGCCCTTTCGTCGCCATGGAACTCGGCGCGGCGGAGCTTGCCCTCATGGCGAAGGTGAAGGCTGCCTTTGATCCGGACGGCATCCTCAACCCGGGCAAGGCCCTGCCCGACCCCGGGGAAGAAGACCCTACTTGACCACCTTCAGCTGGGGGCGGCCCTTCGGGGGACCGGATCCGTCGTCATCACCCCCGTCACCGTCCGGCGGTTCACCCTCGCTGTCGGTGAAGATCATGCCGGCGCCGGTTTCCCGGGCGTAGATCCCCAGAACTGACGACACCGGCACCCGGACGCTGAACGGACTGCCGCCGAATCGGGCCCCGAACTCCATGATGTCGTTGCCGATCTGCAGGCCCTGGGTGGCGTGGGTGCTGACGTTGAGCACTATCTTGCCTTCCCGCACGTAGCTCTCAGGCACGAGGACCCCGTCGGCCGTGGCGTCCACGACCACGTGGGGCGTCTCCCCGTTATCGGTGATCCATTCGTGCATCGCCCTCAGCAGATACGGGCGACGGGGTGTGCGGGCGCCGCTCACGCTACGCCCGCATCTCCTCTTCCAGCTCCGTGAGGCTGGCGCGGAAGGAGGGACGGCCGAACACCGTCTCGGCGTACTTGATGATGGGGCGACCCTGGACCGGCGGGAGCTCGATGTCCCAACGCGGCAGCCGCCACAGGATCGGCGCGATGCTGCAGTCCACCAGGGAGAACTCGTCGCTGAGAAAGAAAGGCTTCGCCCCGAAGAGCTCGGCGCTGGACAGGAGGCTCTCGCGGAGAATCTTCCTGGCCTTGTTGGCGGTTCGCTTGTCGCCGCGCTCGAGGTCGTCCACCAGGGCGTACCAGTCCCGCTCCACGTGATATAGCGCCAGGCGGAACCGGGCCCGGCTGACCGGGTCCACCGGCATCAGCGGCGGGTGCGGAAAGCGCTCGTCCAGGTATTCGCAGATGACCCGGGAGTCGTACAGGACCAGGTCCCTGTCAACCAGCGTGGGCACGCTGTTGTAGGGATTGAGGTCGATCAGGTCCTCGGGAAGACTGGCGGTTTCCACGTCGATCACATCGAGCGTGATGCCTTTTTCCGCGAGCACCAGTCGGACCCGGTGGCTGTGAGGGCAGGTAGGATTGGAAAACAGCGTCATGTTGTTGCCTGTTGCGGGGAAGCGCCGCAAAACGGCGGCGCCGGGCACCGGCGTATTACTTCACGTCCTTCCACAGTTCCTTGTAGTAGAGCCAGGCGAACACGAAGAACACGACCAGGAAAAGCAGCACCTTGATTCCCAGGCTCTGCCGCTCCAGCTGCATCGGCTCGCCGGCCCAGGACAGGAAGGTGGTGATGTCCCTCACCACCGCATCGTACTCCTCGGGAGGAAGGGCGCCGGGCTCGGCCAGTTCGAAGCCCTCGAACACCTCGTGGGTCTCGCCTTCCGGACCCGTCTCGGTCCGGTAGATCGCTTCCTGTACGCCCTGCAACTCCCATAGCACGTGGGGCATGCTGGCGCCGGCCAGGACGCGGTTGTTGGTGCCGGTGGGCTTGGAGGGGTCCCTGTAGAAGGACTTCAGAAAAGTGTAGATCCAGTCCTCGCCCCGGGACCGCGCCGTCAGTGACAGGTCCGGCGGCGGCTGACCGAACCAGCGTTTGGCATCGTCCGCGGGCATGGCGATGGTCATGGTGTCGTGGATGCGCTCGCCGCTGAACATCAGGTTCTCGATGACCTGGTCCTCGGTCAGGCCCAGATCCTCGCCGAGCCGGTTGTAGCGCACGTACTTCAGGGAATGGCAGCCGAGGCAATAGTTCACGAAGTACCGGGCACCCCGCTGCAGGGACGCCTCGTTGGCAACATTGATGTTGGCGTGCTCCAGGTCACCGCCCCCCGCGGCGCCAGCCATCCCGGGCATCGCCAGCACGGCGACAGCGAAGAGGACGCGCTTAACCATGGTAGGTGACCCTCTCCGGCACGGGCTTCGTCCTGTCGATCCTGGAGTAGATCGGCATCAGCAGGAAGAAGGCGAAATACAGGACCGTGAATATCCGCGACAACAGGGTATAGGTGCCGGTGGCCGGCTGGGTCCCCAGATAGCCGAGCATGATGAAGCTCACGGTGAAGACCACGATGGCCAGCTTGAACAGCGGCCCCTTGTAGCGGATGGACTTCACGGGGCTGCGGTCCAGCCACGGCAGCAGGAACAGCAGGAACATGGCCGCGCCCATCATGATGACGCCGCCCAGCTTGTCCGGGACGGCGCGCAGGATCGCGTAGAAGGGCGTGAAGTACCACACCGGGGCGATGTGCTCCGGCGTCTTCAGCGGGTCCGCCGCCTCGAAGTTCGCATGCTCGAGGAAGTACCCGCCCATCTCCGGCGCAAAGAACACGATGACGGAGAAGACGAAGGCAAACACCACCCAGGCAGGGATGTCCTTGGTCGTGTGATAGGGATGGAACGGGATACCGTCCAGCGGCCTGCCGTCCGGGCCCTTCTTCTCCTTGATCTCCACTCCGTCCGGGTTGTTGGAACCCACCTCGTGCAGCGCCAGGATGTGGGCGACCACCAGGCCGACCAGCACCAGGGGCAGCGCGATCACGTGCAGGGCGAAAAACCGGTTGAGCGTGATGTCGGAGATGAAATAGTCACCTCGGATCCACTCCACGAGCGCTTCGCCGATCCACGGAATGGCGCCAAACAGCGAGACGATCACCTGTGCGCCCCAGTAGGACATCTGGCCCCAGGGCAGGAGGTAGCCGAAGAAGGCCTCCGCCGCGAGGCAGACATAGATCAGCATGCCGAAGATCCACACCAGTTCCCTGGGCTTCCGGTACGAGCCGTAAAGCAGCCCGCGGAACATGTGGATGTAGACGACCACGAAAAACATGGAGGCGCCGGTGGAATGCATGTACCGGATAAGCCAGCCCCAGTCCACGTCCCGCATGATGTACTCGACGGACGCGAACGCCTCCTCCGCGGAGGGCTTGTAACTCATGGTCAGGAAAATGCCGGTGACGATCTGGTTGATCAGCACCAGCAGGGCCAGTGAGCCGAAGACGTAGAACCAGTTGAAGTTCTTCGGCGCGTAGTAGCCGGTGACGTGGTCCTCCATGAGCTGGTCCCAGGGGAACCGCTTCTTGAACCAGCCGACGACGCCGCCCTGCTCGGCCCTGCCTACGGATTGCTGCTTCGCGCCCGCCATCATGCCGTCCCCGAGTCCGCACCCACCAGGATGGTGGTGTCATTGAGGTAGCGGTGAGGCGGCACCAGCAGATTAAGCGGTGCCGGCACGCCTTCCCAGACGCGACCCGCCAGGTCGAACTTCGAGCCGTGGCAGGGACAGTAAAAGCCACCCTTCCATTGCGGACCGAGATCCGCAGGAGCGACCTCGAAGCGGGGCAGCGGCGAGCAGCCCAGGTGGGTGCAGCTGCCGATCACCACCAGCACCTCGGGCCGGATGGACCGGAACTCGTTCTTGGCGTAGGGAGGCTGCTGGGGCTGCTCGGAGTTGGGATCCCTGACCAGGTCGTCCACTGCCTCGATATGCTCCAGCATGGTGTCCGTGCGCTTCAGTACCCAGACGGGCTTGCCGCGCCATTCCACTTTCAGAAGGGCTCCGTCCTCGAGCTTGCTGATGTCCACCTCCACCGGCGCGCCAAGGGCCTGGGCGCGGGCACTGGGTTTCCAGGAAGCCAGGAACGGAACGGCAGCGAACGCGACACCCACGGCGCCGGTAACACCAGTCGCAACGCCGAGGAAGTGACGTCTGCTAAGGTCAACGTCGTCACTCATCCGAAGCTCTCTCCAAGGGCAGACAGCCGAAGCCGACCCGATTTCAGGGGGGCTGACGGGTTCGGCCGGGACAAGTGGCGCATTATACACACCCGAAATCCTGGCCGCCTACCGGGACACCCTCTCGGCCCGGCGTGGCCGGGGGCGGGTGGGGCTCCCTATAATGGCCGGCCTGTCAGCCGCCCGGGCCCCACCGAAAACCGTGAAAAGCGCGGTCAGATTTTTCCTGCAATCGGCGACCGTCGGGCTGGCGGCCGCCTTCCTCATCGTTTATCTGTTCCCCGGCCTGCTGCCGCCGGGCCATCCCCTGCGCTCGGCCACCGGCACCGGTGTGGACTCCTACGCTGAGGCCGTGACGGCCACCGCGCCCGCGGTGGTGAACCTGGTGGGACGGCCCACCGGGACCGTGGAGGGGGCGTCGCTGCCTGACGGCGGCAGCCTCGGCTCCGGCGTGGTCATGGGCCAGGACGGCTACGTGATCACCAACCATCACGTCATCGCCGGGATGGAAGCCCTGCAGGTCGTGCTGGTGGACGGGCGCAGCGCGGCGGCCTCCGTGGTGGGCACGGACCCGGAGACCGACCTTGCACTGCTGAAGATCAACATGGGCGAACTCCCGGAAATCCGCCTGGGCCGCTCGGACACCCTGCAGGTCGGCGACGTGGTCCTGGCCATCGGGAATCCGTTTTCCATCGGTCAGACCGTGACCCAGGGGATCGTCAGCGGCACGGGCCGGGGCCAGCTTGGCCTCTCCCAGTTCGAGAACTTCATCCAGACCGACGCGGCCATCAACGTGGGCAACTCCGGCGGCGCGCTGGTCAACGCCGCCGGAGAACTGGTCGGCATCAACACCGCCTTCTTCTCCCGCCGGCTCGACTCGGAGGGGATCGGCTTCGCCATCCCCATCAACCTGGTTCGCGGCGTCATGCAGGACCTTATCGCCCACGGCCGCGTCATCCGCGGCTGGCTGGGAGTGGGCACCCAGACCCTGACCCCGGAACAGGCCCGGGCCCTGGGCCTGCCCGACGCCTTCGGCATCATCCTCACGGCCGTACAGCCCGGCAGCCCCGCGGACCGGGCGGGCCTGCAGCCCAACGACGTCATCACCCATATCAACGACGAGCCGGTGGTCGTCTGGCAGGACGCCCTGCGGACCATCGCCGCCATGCGCCCGGGCACGCGGGTGGTGCTCTCCGGCAGAAGGCTCGGCCAGCCCTTCAGGGTGGCAACCCAGGTGGCGGAGCGTCCGCCCCGCTCCTAGGCGGGGTCAGCTGGGCTGAGACTGGGACCGCCGCGTCTGGCCGGGAAGGCGGCGGATGGTCGCACCCAGCTGGGCAAGCTTCTCCTCGATGCACTCGTAGCCCCGGTCGACGTGGTAGATGCGATCGATGACCGTCTCCCCTTCCGCCACCAGGCCCGCCAGCACAAGGCTGGCCGAGGCACGGAGGTCCGTTGCCATCACCGGCGCGGCCTTGAGGCAGTCAACGCCCCGGCTGATGGCTGTGTTGCCTTCCAGCCGGATGTCCGCCCCCATCCGCTGCATTTCCAGCACGTGCATGAAGCGATTCTCGAACACGGTCTCGATAATAGTGCCCACCCCCTCCGCCACGGCGTTCATGGCCACGAACTGGGCCTGCATGTCCGTGGGGAAGCCCGGGTGAGGCGCCGTGCGCAGATTGACGGCCTTCGGCCGCCGTCCGCCCATGTCGAGCTCTATCCAGTCCGGCCCCGTGGTGATCTCCGCGCCGGCTTCCCTTAGCTTGGCAAGCACGGCGTCCAGGTTGTCCGGGCGCGTGTCCCGCACCCGGACGCGACCCCGGGTAACAGCGCCCGCCACGAGGTAAGTCCCGGTCTCGATCCGGTCCGGCAGCACGTCATACCGGGTGCCGTGGAGGCGCTCTACGCCCTCGACGACGATGGTGCCTGTGCCGGCGCCGCTGATGCGGGCACCCATGGCGTTCAGGCAACGGGCCAGGTCCACCACCTCCGGTTCCCGGGCAGCGTTCTCGATGACGGTCTGCCCCTCCGCCAGGGTGGCTGCCATCAGCAGGTTCTCCGTACCGGTCACCGTGACGGTCTCAAGTACGATGCGGGCTCCCTTGAGCCTGCCGGCCCGGGCCTTGACGTAACCTTCTTCGATGGACACATCGGCGCCCATGGCCCGGAGTCCGGCGATGTGCAGGTCCACCGGCCGCGCGCCGATGGCACAGCCCCCCGGCAGGGAGACGTCGGCGCTGCCGTGCCGGGCCACGAGCGGGCCCAGCACGAGAATGGAGGCCCGCATCGTCTTCACCAGGTCGTAAGGTGCCACCAGGTCGCGGATGGACCGGGGATCCACCTCGATGCGCATGCGCTCATCCACGGTGAGCCCGACGCCCATCCGGCCGAGGAGCTCGATGGTGGTGGTGATGTCCTTCAGGTGAGGGACGTTACCGATGATGACCGGCTCGTCCGCCAGCAGGGTGGACGCCAGGATCGGCAGGGCCGCGTTTTTTGCCCCCGAGATGCGCACCTCCCCGTCCAGGGGGACGCCTCCGGAGACCAGCAGCCTGTCCACCCGGGATCAGCCGCCCTGTTCGGCAGGCGTCAGGGCGCGAATGGAAAGAGCGTGTATGTCGCCCCCCATCTTGTCGCCCAGGGCCTTGTAAACCAGCTGGTGGCGCTGAATGGGCCGCAGGCCTTCGAACCGGGAAGATACCACCAGGGCCGCGAAGTGGGTGCCGTCGTCCGAGACGACCTTTACCTGGGCATCCGGCAGACCGGAACGGATCAGTTCGGCGATAGCTTCACTTTGCATCATGACACGCGGTGAGTTTCGAGGGTTGCGATTCGCGCCGCTCCGGCCGGCGCGCAGGGGCCGGAAGTGTAACCGACCCCGGATGCGGCGCGAAATGCGGCTGGCCGAGCCTAGCGTGTATGATGGCGCGTCCCTTTTCAGGCCCGGCGGCTACGCCGCCACCCCTTCCATCCGCCACGTCCGTCCATGCTGACTTACGCCGCCGCTACACTCGCCGGTTTCATTCTCCTGGTGTGGGGCGCCGACCGGTTCGTGCTCGGCGCCGGCGGCACGGCGCGTAATCTCGGCGTGCCGCCGCTGCTCATCGGCCTGACCCTCGTGGGGATGGCCACCAGCGGGCCGGAGATCTTCGTCTCCGTGGTGGCGGCCCTGGGCGACGAGCCTGAGCTCGCCATGGGCAACGCCATCGGCTCCAACATCGCGAATATCGCCCTCGTGCTGGGCACGACCGCCCTGGTCATGCCCATCGTCATCCGCTCCGCCACCCTTCGCCGCGAGATGCCGGCGCTGCTGGCGGTCACCCTGCTGCTGGTCATGGTCTTCCTGAACCGCACCATCACGCGGCCGGAGGGCCTGCTGCTGCTGATGGGACTGGTTGTGCTGATGTACTGGCTGATCGTGCTCAGCTCGCGCTTCGACCCGGCGGACCCCATCACCGCAGAGATCGAGGCGGAGATCCCGGCGAACATCCCCATGGTCTCCTCCGTCGCCTGGCTGGTGGTGGGCCTGGTGGTCCTGCTGGCGGGATCCAACCTCCTGGTCTGGGGCGCGCACAACGTGGCCGAGGCGATGGGCGTGTCCGACCTGGTGATCGGCCTGACGCTGGTGGCCGTGGGCACCAGCTTCCCGGAACTGGCGGTATCCATCGTGAGCGCCCTGAAGCAGGAACACGACCTGGCGCTGGGCAACATCATCGGCTCGAACATGTTCAACAGCCTGGCGGTGGTGGGCCTGGCCGCCGCCATACGTCCCGCGACCCTCGAGCCTGAGCTTCTCACGCTGCACCTGCCGGTCATGATCGGGGTCACGCTTATGCTCTTTGCCATCGCCTACAATCTTTCCGGCAAGAGCCGCATCGGCCGCCTGGAGGGCGCCGTGCTGCTTGCGTCTTTCTTCGCCTACCACGGCTATCTGGCCCTGAGGTGAGACTTCCGGTGAGCGCCGAGGAAAAGGTGGATACTGAGCGGCTGGTCGCCCTGGGCCAGGAAGTCCTGGACATAGAGGCCGCGGCCGTGACCTCCCTCCGCCAGCGGATCGGCGAGGACTTCGTTCGTGCCTGCCGTCTTTGCCTGGACTGCCGGGGCCGCGTCGTGGTCACGGGAATGGGCAAGTCGGGCCACGTGGCGGGAAAGATCGCGGCCACCCTCGCCAGCACCGGCACGCCGGCCTTTTTCGTCCACCCCGGCGAAGCCAGCCATGGCGACCTGGGAATGATCACGGCCACCGACGTGGTCCTGGGCGTCTCCAACTCCGGCGAGACGCCGGAGATCCTGACCATCCTGCCCCGGATCAAGCGGCTGGCCATCCCCCTCATCGCCATGACCGGGAAGCCCGCCTCTTCCCTGGCACGGGCGGCGGACGCCCACCTGAACGTGGCGGTCGAGAAAGAGGCCTGCCCCCTCAACCTGGCTCCCACCGCCAGCACCACGGCCACGCTCGCCATGGGGGACGCCCTGGCCGTCGCCCTGCTGAAATCCCGGGGGTTCACGGAGGAGGACTTCGCCTTTTCCCATCCGGGCGGAAGCCTGGGGCGCCGGCTGCTGCTCACCATCCGGGACATCATGCGCACCGGCGATGCCGTGCCCACCGTGCCCCCGGACACGCCCGTGTCCGAAGGCATGTTCGAGATGACCCGAAAAGGCCTGGGCATGACCGCGGTCATCGCGGACGACCGCAGTCTGCTGGGCGTGTACACCGACGGCGACCTGCGTCGAACCCTGGACGCGGGCCACGACCTGCAGTCGACGCCGATCCGGGACGTGATGACCGCCAACGTGAAAACCGTCGAGCCCGGCATGCTGGCCGCCGAGGCGGTGCGCATGATGGAAGCCCATGCCATCACCGCGCTGCTGGTGGTGGAGGACGGGGAGGTTGTCGGCGCCTTCAACGTGCACGATCTCCTGCACGCCGGGGTGATGTAGTGCCGAAGCCGGGCGATATCGCCGCCGGCATTCGCCTCGCGGTGTTCGACGTGGACGGGGTCTTCACCGACGGGCTGATCTGGATCGGCAGCGACGGTACGGAGTACAAGTCCTTCAGCGTGCGCGACGGTGTCGGCGTCAAGGCGCTCATCCGGGCGGGCGTCGAGGTTGCCGTGATCTCCGGCCGCTCCTCCCGGGCCGTGGACATCCGCATGGCCGAACTGGGCGTCGCTCACGTGGTGCAGGGCTGTTCCGAAAAGGTGCCCGCCCTGGAGCAACTCATGTCGCGCCTCGGCGTGGAGGCCAGGGAGGTGGCTTACCTGGGTGACGATCTGCCGGACCTTCCGGCCATGCGCGTGGCCGCACTGCCCGCCACCGTCGCCGACGCCCCCGCCCCGGTGAAGGCGGTGGCGCTGTGGACCGCGTCGTCGCCCGGCGGCCACGGGGCGGTTCGCGAGTTCTGCGAGTTCCTCCTGGAGCATCGCTGAGGTGGATACCCCGGCAAGGGTCGGCCTGGTCCTGCTCGCGGCGGCTGCGGCCGGCGCCTACTGGCTGAACCAGCAGCTGCGCGGTCCCGACGAGGCCCCGGCGGAGCGCCCGGCCCGCGCCGGCTACTACATGACCGAGGCCGAGATCACCCGGCCCGGTGAGGGGGGTCTGCCGCAGTACCGACTGCTGGCCGAGGAGGTTCGACAGGACGAGATGACCGGCCCCACCCGGCTGGCCGACGTCCGGGTCGAGTACGGCATCTACACGCCCAGCCCCTGGCTGCTCACGGCGCCCGAGGGCGCGGTCTCCCCGGACCTGGCGGAGCTGGTCCTGTCAGGAGGCGTGGTGATTTCCGGGGAAGTGGAAGGGGAAGGTGACACCCGCATCGAGACCCCACGCCTGACTGTGGACACGGCGACGCACGTGGCTTCCACCAGCGCCCCGGTCCGCCTGGCGGTGGGCGACGACTGGCTCACGGCCACCGGGATGGTGGTTTATTTGATGGAGGAACGGCTGCGGCTACAATCCTCCGTCCATGGCCGCTTTGAGCCCTAACTTATTGAAACAACGCCGCTCCTGGCGCATGACCGGGATCGCGGCCGCGGCTTTGCTCGCCCTGGCTGTCGTCTCCTGGCCCGCGGCTGCCCAGCAGGGGGCCATCGTGCTGGACGCCGACAGCACGGAACTGGACCGGAAGAACGACCTGGTAGTGTTCAAACAGGTCCGGGTGGTCCAGGGCGACATCGAGATCTCCGCTGCCCGCGCGGAATCAAAGGCCCTGGAGTTCGCCGACAGCACCTGGCGATTCATCGGCAACGTGCGAATCGTCACCTCCGAGGGAGAAATCGCCTCCGATGCCGCCGCCGTCCGGTTCGCCGACAGCCGGCTGACGGGCGCCACCGCCCAGGGCGAGCCGGCCCGCTTTCGGCGCGCCGCCCGCGAGGCAGAACGGGAAACCGTGTCCGGGACGGCCAGGCAGATCGAATTCGACATCCCCCGGCAGCGGGTGGTCCTCACCGGCCAGGCCACGGTCCAGGACGGTCCCCGGGAGGTCAGCGGCGGCAGACTGACCTATCTCATGGCGGAAGACCGCTTGATCGCCAGCTCCGACGAGTCCGGCGACGAGCGCGTGCGGGTCGTCATCGTCCCCGAAGACGAGGATGCCGGGGAGGCCGGCGCCGAGCCGGAGCAACCCTGATGGCCACGCTGCGCGCCGAGGACATCTGCAAGACCTACAAGTCTCGCCAGGTGGTCCGCTCCCTCTCCCTCTCCCTGTCCAGCGGCGAGGTGGTGGGGCTGCTCGGGCCCAACGGGGCCGGCAAGACGACCGCCTTTTACATGATCGTGGGGCTCATCCCCTGCGACGAGGGGCGCATCCTCCTTAACGACCGGGACATCACCGGCGCACCCATGCACCGCCGCGCCCGCCTGGGCCTGGGCTACCTGCCCCAGGAGGCCTCCGTGTTCCGCGGCCTGAGCGTGGAAGACAACGTCATGGCCGTGCTCCAGACCCGGAAGGACCTTGACGCCCTGGGCCGGCGGCAGGCACTTGAGGAACTGCTGGAGGAACTCAACGTCACGCACATTCGCGACAGCGCCGGCATCGCCCTGTCCGGCGGCGAGCGTCGGCGGGTCGAGATCGCCCGGGCGCTGGCAGCCGAACCCAGTTTCATCCTGCTCGACGAGCCGTTTGCCGGCGTGGATCCCATCTCCGTGCTGGACATCCAGCGGATCATCGGCCACCTCCGGGATCGGGACATCGGCGTCCTCATTACCGACCACAACGTGCGCGAGACCCTGGGCATCTGCAGCCGCGCGTTTATCATCAACGCCGGCGAGATCATCGCCGCCGGCACCGCCGACGAGATTCTGGCGAACCAGCAGGTCCGCGAGGTCTACCTGGGCGAGCATTTCCGCCTCTAGCGGTCTCCGTCCATGATGAAACAGTCACTGCAACTCAAGCTCGGCCAGCAGCTGACGCTGACCCCGCAGCTGCAGATGGCGATACGGCTGCTCCAGCTGCCGGTGCTCGATCTCCAGCAGGAGATCCGCACCGCTCTGGACGAGAACCTCATGCTCGAGATGGACGAGGAGGTCCCCGCCACCGAGGCGACGGACGGCGAAACCGCCGAGGACACCGCCGACACGCCGGAAGGCGAGGACGAGCTGCCCTATGCCGACGTGGGAGAGATGGGCAGCGGCGGCGGCGCATCCCGGGGCGAAGGCGAGGACATGCGGGACTTTGCCGACCAGTCCGGCAGCTCCCTCCGGGATCATCTCATGGCCCAGCTGGACGTGGCCCTGCCGGAGGGTCCGCGCAAGCTGATCGCCGCGGCCATCATCGACAGCATGGACGACGACGGCTACCTCACCGAGCCGCTGTCGGCGGTTCGCGAATCCCTGGCGCCGGACCTGGACACCGACGAAGACGAGATCGAGCGGGTGCTGGCCTGTGTCCAGCAGTTCGATCCCCTTGGGGTGGGCGCGCGGAACCTGTCTGAGTGCCTCCTGCTCCAGCTCGCACCTTTCTCCCGGGACACGCCCGGCCTGGAGACGGCCCGTCGCATCGCCGCCGACTTCCTTGCCCTGCTGGGAGAACAGGACTATGCGACCCTCCGGCGGCGCCTGGGCTGCGACGTCGAGGAACTGGAAGCCGCCGTGGCGCTGCTGCGGTCCCTGAGCCCGAGGCCAGGAGGCGCCGCCGACACCCGGCCCGCCGAATACGTGGTGCCCGACGTCTTCGTGGTGCGGCGGGACGGCACCTGGGAAGTGGAGATCAATCCCTCCATCGCGCCCCGGCTGCGGGTCAACGCCACCTACGCGGGCTCCCTGGGCCGCGGGGGCGACTATTCCGGGCTGCGGGCCCAGCTGCAGGAGGCCCGCTGGCTGGTGAAGAGCCTGCAGATCCGCAACGAGACCCTGATACGGGTCGCCCGGGCCATCGTCGGCCGCCAGAGCGACTTCCTTGAGCAGGGCGAGCAGGCCATGCGTCCCCTGGTGCTGAGAGAGATCGCCGAGGAGCTGGAGCTCCACGAGTCCACGGTCTCCCGGGCCACGACGGGCAAGTACATGCACACCCCGCGGGGGGTCTTCGAGTTCAAGTACTTCTTCTCCAGCCACGTCTCCGGGGCTGGCGGAGAAGAGGTCTCCTCGACCGCAATTCGGGCCCGCATCCGCAAGCTCATCGCCGAGGAAGACCCCCGCAAGCCCCTCTCGGACAGCGCCATCGCCCGGACCCTGGGGGCCGAGGGCGTCGACGTCGCCCGCCGAACCGTCGCCAAGTACCGGGAATCCATGGGAATTCCCTCCTCCAATGACCGCCGGCAGGTCGCCATCCGCTGATTCGGGACCTGCCTAGTCAGGCCGGCGAGGGCCGTCCTAGAATAGAAGTGAAAGAATCCGGACGACCGGCGACCGAGCCGGCGCCCGGCGCCGGCCCGCCCCGCGAGGGACGGCCCAGGGCAATAAGGAGAACACGATGCAGATCAACCTGACCGGTCACCACGTCGACATCACCGAACCGCTCCGCGATTACGTGAACACCAAGATGGAGCGCGTGATCCGGCATTTCGACAACCTGATCGACGTGCATTGCATCCTGACCGTGGAGAAGCTTCGCCACAAGGCGGAGGCGACACTGCGGGTGGCCGGCGGCACACTCCATGCCGAGGCTGAGGAAGAAGACATGTATGCGGCCATCGACGGCATGATGGACCGCCTCGACCGGCAGGTGCGCCGGCACAAGGACAAGCTCACGGACCATCATGCGGGCCAGGGCGCCAACTCCAGACCGGCCTGACCGAAGTCCCGGACGCCCCGGGGGGATTCCAATGATATTTGCATCACTGCTCGAGCCCGGCCGCGTGCTCTGCAACGTCGAGGGACGGAGCAAGAAACACGCCCTGGATATCCTCAGCGAGCTGCTGGCTTCCGCCGGCGACCTTGACCAGGACGAGATTTTCTCGAGCCTCATCAGTCGGGAGAAACTCGGCTGCACAGCCATCGACAACGGCGTGGCCATCCCCCACGGGCGCCTGGAAGGCCTGGACCGAAGCTACGGAGCCTTCCTCAAGCTCTCGCAGCCGGTGGACTTCGACACGCCGGAGGGCGACCCGGTGGACCTGATCTTCGGGCTGCTGGTCCCTGCCCCGGCCAAGGGCTCCGGATGCCACCTCGAGGAGATCTCGGTGCTGGCTTCCGCCCTGGCGGACCCGGGGCTCACGCGGGCTCTGCGCCGGGCCAGCTCCAGCCGCAGCCTTTACGATCTGCTGGTGAACTACAGCGAGCCCAAGGCGGCGTCGGCCTGAGCACCGACGCGGGAGGGGGAGCCGGATGGATCTGATCCTGGTCAGCGGCCTGTCCGGGTCGGGCAAGAGCGTCGCCCTGGCGATGCTGGAGGACCTGGACTGGTACACCCTGGACAACATCCCGGTGCGCCTGCTCCCCGGCGTCCTGGAAGAGCTCACCCGGGCGCCGGACGCCAAGTTCGAGCGCCTGGCCATCGGCCTGGATTCCCGGCCCCGGGGGGAGGATCTGCGGCGGCTGGAGACACTTCTGCCCTCGCTGAAGAACAGCGGCGTCAACTGCCAGCTCGTTTATCTACACGCCTCGGACGAGGCCCTGATGCAGCGATACCTGGAAACGCGCCGCCGCCATCCCCAGAGCATGGCCTCCGCGGGCGGGCGCCGTCTCGAGGAAGCCATCCGCTATGAGCGGGAGCTGCTGGCGCCGCTGGCCGAGTCCGCCGATCTGGTGCTGGACACCTCCGACACCGGGGTCCACGAGCTGCGGGAAATCGTGCGGGAGAGGGTGGCCCGTCATCCCCGCCAGACGGTTTCCCTGCAGCTGGAGTCCTTTGGTTTCCGCTACGGCGTGCCGGCCAACGCCGATTTCGTATTCGACGCCCGGTTCCTCCCGAATCCCTACTGGGAGAAGACCCTGCGGCCGCTGACGGGTCTCGACCCGGCCATACGGGAGTACCTGGACGGGTTCCCCGAGGTGCAGCGCTACATCGACGATCTGGTGAGCTTCCTGGAGCGCTGGCTGCCCGGCATCGAAGCCGCCAACCGCAGCTATCTCACCGTCGCCGTGGGCTGCACCGGCGGCCGCCACCGCTCGGTCTACATCACCGAACAGCTGGCGGCGAGACTCAGCGAACGCTACCCCGACGCCACGCTCCGGCACAGCGCCCTTCCCGCCGCGGCCGACCCGGATTCCGGCGGCTCCGGTTAGACGCCCCTACCTCCCCGGACTAAACTCGGGCCCGCCCGAGATCCTGAATTCCCGCGAGGTGGATGTGCTCATGGCCGTGCCCGGCGCCCGGACTCCGCGTCACCGCACACCTCTCCTCCCCGCCCGCCGGGGAGGAGGCGGGCCGTGAGCACGAAGCGGGACGACGACCGGCGCGAGCGCCGGCTGGAGCTCCTCCGGGAAGCCCTGGAGAGCGGCACCATGCGGCGGGTCGCCCGCATGGTGAACTCCCTCCATCCCTCCGAGATCGCCCGGCTGCTGGAATCCCTGCCTCCCGTGGAGCGGGAGACGGTCTGGGAGCTGGTCGACCCGGACCTGGACGGCGACGTCCTGCTGGAGCTGAACGAGGAAGTCCGGGCCAACCTCGTCCGCGGGATGGACACCGAGGAGCTGGTGGCGGCTACCGGCGACATGGAGGTGGACGACCTGGCGGACTTCCTGGCGGACCTGCCGGAAACGGTGACCCGGGAAGTGCTGACCTCCATGGACCACCAGGACCGGGAGCGGCTCCGCACGGTCCTGGCCTACGCGGAGGACAGCGCCGGCGGCCTGATGGACACCGACGCGGTCACGGTGCGCCCGGACGTGACCCTGGAAGTGGTGCTGCGCTATCTGCGGATGCGGGGCGAGTTGCCTGCCGGCACGGACGCCCTGTACGTCGTGAACCGCTCGGACGAGTACGTGGGCGTGCTCTACCTGACCCGCCTGCTGACCCAGGATCCGGACCGCACCGTGGCGGAGCTGATGGACGGCGAGGTCCGCGGCATACCCGCCTCGGCCTCCGCCACGGATGTTGCCCGGATGTTCGAATCCCGGGACCTTGTCTCCGCGCCGGTGGTCAGCATCGAGGGACGCCTGCTCGGCCGAATCACGGTCGACGACGTCGTGGACGTCATCCGCGAGGAAGCGGACCACTCCATCCTCAGCATGGCGGGCCTGGACGAGGAGGACGACATGTTCGCGCCGGTGCTGACCAGCACCCGGCGGCGCGCCGTGTGGCTGGGAGTGAACCTGGCCACCGCGTTCCTGGCCGCCGGGGTGGTCGGCATGTTCCAGGCCACGCTGGACAAGGTGGTGGCCCTGGCCGTGCTCATGCCCATCGTCGCCAGCATGGGCGGCATCGCGGGCAGCCAGACCCTGACGCTCATCATCCGCGGCATCGCCCTTGGGCGTGTACAGAGCTCCAACGCCCGCTGGCTCATGATCCGGGAAATCTCCGTGGGAATCCTGAACGGCCTGCTGTGGGCGGTGGTGGTGGCCGCCGCCACCGTGGCCTGGTTCGACTCATGGGAGCTCGGCACAGTCATCGCCCTCGCCCTGGTCATCAACCTGTTCTTCGCCGCCATCTCCGGCGTGGCGATCCCCATGGCCATGCGCAAGTTCGGCGTAGACCCGGCGCTGGCCGGCGGCGTGGTCCTGACCACCGTCACCGACGTAGTGGGGTTCATGGCGTTCCTCGGTCTGGGTACCATCGTCCTGACCTGAGTGACCGCCCGGGTGCGAATCCGCCCGGGCGGCCATCCGCGAATCTCCGAACGTCGCCCGTCAAGAGGAATTCCCATGAGGAACGTACTAGTCGCCCTGACCGCCGTCGCGGTCACCCTGGCCGCCGGCCCCGCCGCGGCCTCACCGGCCGTGGGAGACCCGGCCCCCGGTTTCCAGCTCCTTGACCAGAAGGGCGAGGCCCATCGCCTGGAGGACTACGCCGGCAAATGGGTAGTGATGTATTTCTATCCCAAGGCAGACACTCCGGGCTGCACCACTGAAGCCTGTGCGTTCAGGGACAACATTTTCGCTTTCCGGGAGATGGGCGCGGAGATTGTCGGTATCAGCCTGGACGTCGTGAGCTCCCAGCAGGAGTTCGCCGAAAAATACAGCCTGCCGTTCACCCTGCTCTCCGACGCCGAGGGAGAGGTCGCCGAGAGCTACGGCGTCCTGCGGAACCTGGGCGTCATGAAGATGGCCAAGCGCGAAACCTTCATCATCGCCCCGGACGGCACCATCGCCCGGCACTACGATGACGTGGATCCGGACGAGCATTCCGCCGAGGTTCTCGCTGACCTCAAGACTCTCGTTCCCGCTGGCTAGGTGCCCCGGGGGTTCCGGCCGGCAGGGGCTTACCTGCCGGCCGGAACTGACTTGACCCCTTCCCCTGCCCTTCCTATGGTGGCCCGGCTCGTCCCCCGTGGGCGCATCCTTCGCCGAGCGCAGCGCCGGTGACATCTCAGGCAACCAAGTTCATCCCGATACTCCACTGGCTTCCCCGCCTCACGGGCCGGGATCTCGGTGCCGACATCCTGGCGGCGGGAGTCAGCACGATTCTCCTGGTGCCCCAGGGACTGGCCTACGCCATGGTGGCCGGGCTCCCGCCGGTGGTCGGCCTGTACGCCTCGGTCCTGCCGGCGGTCTTGTACGCCGTGTTCGGCACCAGCCGCGATCTTTCCGTCGGTCCCACCTCGGTGGTCGCCATCATGGTGGCCGCGGCCCTCGGAGGGGCCGGGGCGGGGGCAGATCCCGTCGCCGGCGCGGTCATCCTGTCGGTGCTGACCGGCCTGATCCTGCTGCTCATGGGCATTCTCCGGCTGGGCGTACTGGCCAACCTGCTGAGCCAGCCGGTGCTCACCGGGTTCTCCAGCGGCGCGGCGGTCGTCATCATCGCCGACCAGCTGCGCCACCTGGCCGGCATCGAGCTGCCCGGTGGAATCCACCCCCACGAGATGGTGGCTTATCTCTTCGCCCGGGCCGGGTCCCTGAATCCGCAGACCCTGGCCGTGGGCGGCCTGGGCGTTGTCTTCCTGGTCGTCGTGTCCCGCGCCTTCGCCAGCCGCCAGGGTGCCGCCTCCCTGGTGCCGAAGCTGGCGCCGGTGGCCCTCCTGGTGATCGCCACCATCGTCGTCCAGCAGGCGGGCCTGGAGCGGGTGCCCGTGGTGGGCGAGATCAGCGCCCGCCCGCCGGCCCTGGACATGCAAATGCCGGGAGCCGGCGCCTGGATGGCTCTGCTGCCGTCGGCGGCCCTGATCAGCATCATCGCCTTCGTGGAGAGCGTCAGCATCGCGAAATACCTGGCAGGCCGTCGGCGGGAGTCGGTAGATCCCGACCAGGAACTCATTGCCCTGGGCTCAGCCAACCTGGGTTCGGCGGTCTCGGGCGCCCTGCCCGTCGCCGGCAGCTTCAGCCGAAGCATCGTCAGCTTCAACTCCGGCGCCCAGACCCAGGCCACATCGCTGTTCCTCGCCCTGTTCACGGGTCTGACCCTGGTGCTGCTGGCGCCGGCGTTCAGCGCGCTGCCCAAGTCGGCCCTGGCCGCGGTGATCATCGTGGCGGTAGCGGGGCTGGTGAATCTCCGCTCCATCCTGGAGACCTGGCGCTACAGCAAGGCGGATGGCGCCTCCAACGCAGTCACCTTCATCGGCGTGCTCGTCTACGGCGTGGAAGGCGGCCTGGTCATGGGCGTGCTCTTGTCGGTGCTGCTTTACATCTGGCGGACAGGCCACCCCAACATCGTCGTGGTCGGTCGGCTGCCGGGCTCAACGGAGTTCCGGAGCGTCGAGCGTCACAAGGTGGACACCTGGCCGGAACTGCTCCTGGTCCGGGTGGATGAGAACCTTTATTTCGCCAACGTCGGCCACGTGACGGACATCGTCGGCCGGGAGTTCCAGAAGCGTCCGGGCCTGAAGCATCTCGTGCTGGTCATGAGCGGGGTGGGGTTCGTGGACTCCAGTGCCCTGACGGAGCTTCAGCGGGCCAGCGAAAATCTCCGGGAAGCCGGCGTTACCCTCCACCTGGCAGAGGTGAAAGGCCCGGTCATGGACCGGTTGAGAAGGACCCGGATCTTTGAGCAGATCGCCCCCGGCCAGGTCTTTCCCACCGCGCAGGCCGCCGTCACCGCCCTGACGCGGGAGGTGGACCGGGAGAAGGAACTGATCCCGCTATAGGCCGCCCTGGCCCCCGGGTCGGCGGATCTGGAGGATCTTCATGGTGTTGGTGCCTCCCGCCACGCCCGCCTCGTAGCCTTCGGTGAACAGGATCCTGTCCCCCTCGCTGGCCAGGCCGCGGTCCAGGAGCGTTCGGCAGACGGCGTCGAAGCCCTCCCGGCCGCCGTCGTGCAGGACGTCGAAGGGGATGGGATAGACGCCCCGGTACAGGGCGACGCGACGCCGGGTCTCCTCCCGGCGGCTGAAGGCGTAGATGGGAATCCGGGAGCTGATCCGCGACATCCACAAGGCCGTGTTCCCCGACTCCGTCAGGGCGACGATCGCGGTAACGTTCATGTGGTTGGCCGTGTACATGGTGGCCATGGCGATGGCCTCGTCTGTGCGGATGAACACGTCATCCATGCGGTGCGTCGACTGGGTGACCACCGGCTGCGTTTCGGCGGCCCGGCAGGCGCTGGCCATGGCGTGCACGGCCTTGACCGGGTAGCGGCCCACGGCGGTTTCCGCCGAGAGCATGACGGCGTCGGTGCCGTCTATGACCGCGTTGGCGACGTCGGAGACTTCCGCGCGGGTCGGGATGGGCTCGTGGATCATCGACTCCATCATCTGGGTCGCCGTAATCACTACGCGGTTCTTGGCCCGGGCCGCGCGGATGATGTTCTTCTGGACACCGGGCACCTCCGCGAACCCGATTTCCACGCCCAGGTCGCCCCGGGCCACCATCACCACGTCGCTTGCCTCTGTGATGTCGTCGATGCTGCCGACAGCCTCGGCCCGCTCGATCTTGGCCACCAGCAACGCGCGACCGCCGGCGTCCATCAGCAGGCGCCTCGCCTCCTCCATGTCCGCGGCGCACCTTGGAAAGGAGACGGCCAGGAAGTCGAGGTCGAGCTCGGCGGCGCAGGCGATGTCGGCCCGGTCTTTCTCGGTCAGCGCTCCCGCCGACAGGCCTCCGCCCTGGCGGTTGATGCCCTTGGCGTCCGACAGCTCACCGCCGACTTCCACGGTGCACTCGACCCTGGGTCCATCCACCCGGTCCACGGACAGGGTGATGGCGCCGTCGTTTAGCAGGAGCACGTCACCGGCGGCCACGTCACCGGGGAGGGCCTTGTAGGTCACGCCCACGGCCCGGGAGGTGCCCGCATCCTCCGCCAGGGACGCGTCCAGCGTGAAGGGCGCGCCCTCTTCCAGCTCCACCGGGCCGTCCCGGAATCTCTCGATGCGGATCTTCGGCCCCTGCAGGTCGCCCAGCACGCCAACGTCCCGTACCGCCCGGGTCGCCGCTTCGCGCACGTCGCGTACCCGGCGCAGGTGGTCTTCGCGGACGCCGTGGGAGAAATTGATCCGTACGACGTCCACCCCGGCCGCCACGATGGCTTCCAGGACACCGGGCCTGTCCGTGGCCGGCCCCAGCGTGGCGACGATCTTGGTGCGCTTCTTCAAGCTTTCAGTGGCTCTGCCGGGCGCGTGCCTCGAGGGCCGCCACCGCCGGCAGCGTCTTGCCCTCGAGAAACTCCAGGAATGCGCCGCCTCCGGTGGAGATGTAGGAGATCCGGTCGCTCAGGCCGAACTTGTCCAGGGCCGCCAGGGTGTCACCTCCGCCGGCCACGGAGAAGGCGTCGCTGTCGGCCACCGCTTCGGCCAGGCGCTGCGTGCCCCCGGCGAACGGCCGCTTCTCGAAAACACCCACGGGGCCGTTCCAGACGATCGTGCCCGCCTCGGCGGCGAGCTTCGCATAGGCCTCGGCCGTGCGGGGGCCTACGTCCAGGATCATCTCGTCTTCCCGCACCTCGGACACCGGACGGGTCGTGGCCGCGGCATCGTCGGAGAGCTCGGTGGCCACCACGACGTCTTCCGGGAGGGGGATAGCCGCACCCCGGCTGTCGGCTTTCTCCATCAGGCGCCGGGTCTCGTCCAGAAGGTCCGGTTCCCAGAGGGACTTGCCGACGGAGTGGCCCGCCGCCGCGATGAAGTTGTTGGCAATGCCACCACCGACGATCAGCTGGTCGACCCGCTCCAGGAGCTCTTCCAGGACCCCCAGCTTGGTGGAGACCTTGGAACCGCCGACAATGGCCAGCAGGGGGCGCTTCGGCGCTTTCACCACCGTGCCGAGGGCATCTAGCTCGGCGGCCAGCAGGGGCCCCGCGCAGGCCACCGGCGCGAAACGGATGACGCCGTGGGTGCTCGCCTGCGCCCGGTGGGCGGTGCCGAACGCGTCCATGACGAACACGTCGCACAGGTCCGCCATCCGGCGAGCGAGCTTCTCGTCGTCGGCCTTTTCGCCGGCGTTGAAGCGGACGTTCTCGCAGAGCACGATCTCCCCGGGCTCCAACTCCACCCCGTCAAGCCAGTCCGTCGCAAGGCGAACCGGCCTGCCCAGCAGCTCGCTCAGGCGCTCGGCCACCGGCTTCAGGGAGAAGCGCGCCTCGGGCTGGCCCTCCGTGGGCCGGCCCAGGTGGGACATCACCATGACGGCGGCGCCGGCGTCCAGCGCCGCCCTCAGGGTTGGCAGGGCCGCCCGGATCCGCGCATCGCTGGTGACGCGGCCGTTCTCCACGGGCACGTTCAGGTCTTCGCGGATCAGGACCCGCTTGCCCGCCAGCTCCAGGTCCTGCATGCGGATCACGTCCATCTCGGGCGCTCCTAGCCGGCCTTGTAAAGGGCGATAGTGGTGTCCAGCATCCGGTTCGAGAAACCCCACTCGTTGTCGTACCAGGCACAGGCCTTCACCAGGCGGCCGTCGATGACCCGGGTGAGCGAGGACTCGTAGATCGAGGAGTGGGGATCATGGTTGAAGTCGATGGACACCAGAGGTTCGGCGTTGTAGGCAAGAATGCCCTTCAGCGCGCCTTCCGAGGCCTCCCTGAGAACCTTGTTCACTTCCTCGAGGCTGGTTTCCCGGGCAGCGGTGAAAGTCAGGTCCACCATGGACACGTTGATGGTGGGCACCCGGATGGCGAAACCGTCCAGCTTGCCTGCCAGTTCCGGCAGCACGAGCCCCACCGCCGCGGCGGCACCGGTCTTGGTCGGAATCATGGACATGGTGGCCGACCGGGCCCTTCGGAGGTCCTTGTGAAAGACGTCGGTAAGCACCTGGTCGTTGGTGTAGGCATGGATGGTAGTCATCAGGCCCCGCTCCACGCCGATGGCGTCGTTGAGCGGCTTCACCAGCGGCGCCAGGCAGTTCGTGGTGCAGGAGGCGTTGGAAATCACCTCGTCGCCGGCCTTGAGGACGTCGTCGTTGACCCCGTAGACCACGGTCGCGTCCACGTCCTTGCCGCCCGGCGCGGAGATGATGACCTTCTTCGCCCCGGCGCGGAGGTGTGCAGACGCTTTCTCCTTGCTGGTGAAAAGCCCGGTGCACTCCATGACCACGTCCACGCCCAGCTCCTTCCACGGCAGCTTCGCGGGATCACGCTCGGCGAACACCTGAACCTTGTCACCGTTGATGACAAGGGCCCCGTCGTCCACCTTGACCTCGCCGCCGAAGCGACCGTGGACGGTGTCATACCGGGTCAGGTGGGCGTTGGTTTGTGCGTCTCCCAGGTCGTTGATGGCCACGATCTGGATCTCGTCCGTGCGCCCGTACTCGTAAAGCGCCCGCATGATGTTGCGGCCGATGCGCCCGTAGCCGTTGATGCCTACCTTGATCGCCATGTAACCACTCCTTGCTGTTCCCACGGATAGCCGGGAGGCATCCGCCTGATTCGAAAAGTCTAGACGAGTTTCCGGGCCTGCTCGACCACGTTGTCAACCGAGAACCCGAAGTGCCTGAACAACTCGCCGGCGGGCCCGGATTCGCCGAAACGGCGCATCCCGACCACCGCGCCGGAGGTGCCGACGAACTCGTACCAGGGGTCGGGAACGCCTGCCTCCACGGCGAGCCTCGCCGTCACTGCCGGCGGCAGCACCGCGTCCCGGTATTGACTGTCCTGCTCCCGGAAAGCTTCCACGCAGGGCATGGACACCACCCGGGCAGGGATGCCTTCGGCCGCCAGTGCCTGCGCCGCGCCCATGGCGAGCTGGACCTCGGAGCCGGTGGCGATGAGGATCAGCGCCGGGGTCGAGCCGCAGTCCGACAGGACGTAACCACCCAGGGAGATGTCGGCGATCTGGCTCTCGGAACGGGCCTGGGCAGGCAGGCTCTGCCGCGAAAGAGCCAGGGCCACCGGCGCGTCCCGGCTCTCCAGGCCGTCCCGCCAGGCCACGGCAGTCTCCGTGGCGTCACAGGGGCGCCAGACCCGGAGGTTCGGCATGGCCCGCAGGCTCGCCAGGTGCTCGATAGGCTGGTGGGTGGGACCGTCCTCCCCGAGCCCGATGGAGTCGTGGGTGTAGACCAGCACGACCGGCCGTCGCATCAGGGCGGCCATGCGCACCGCGTTGCGGGCGTAGTCCGAAAAGACCAGGAAGGTGCCGCCGTAGGGCCGGAATCCGCCGTGGAGGGACAGGCCGTTGAGCATGGCCGTCATGGCGAATTCCCGGACACCGAAATAGATGTAGTTGCCTTGGTAGTCCCCCGAGGCGATCCGGCGGCTGCCCTGCCAGAGGGTATTGTTGGAACCGGTCAGGTCCGCGGATCCGCCGATGAGCTCCGGCAGCTGCGGTCCGAAGGCGTCGAGGACTGCCTGAGAAGCCTTGCGGGTGGCCATGTCCTTGCCCTCCGCGGCGATCCGCGCGATGGCCGCATCGGCCGAGGCCTCCCAGTCTCCCGGCAGATCACCGGCCATGCGGCGTTCGAACTCGGCGTAGAGCTCCGGGTACTCGACGGCATAGTCGTCCAGCAGCTTCCGCCATCCGCGCTCCAGCTCCACCCCGCGTTCCCTCGCGTCCCATGCGTCGCGGATGTTGTCGGGGATCACGAAGGGCGGGAACTTCCAGCCGATGTTCTCCCGGGTGCGGGCCACTTCTTCCTCGCCAAGGGCGGCGCCATGGGTGGCTTCGGTGCCCTCCTTGTTTGGCGCGCCCCAGCCGATGATCGTGCGGCAGCAGATGAGGCTGGGCCGGCCCGTTTCCCGCCGGGCCTCCTCGATAGCGGTCTTCACCGCGTCCGGGTCATGGCCGTCCACCTCGGGAACCACGTGCCAGCCGTAGGCCGCGAACCGGCCGGGCGTATCGTCGGTGAACCAGCCCGTCACCTCGCCGTCGATGGAGATGCCGTTGTCGTCGTAGAACACGATCAGCTTGCCCAGGCCCAGGGTGCCCGCCAGGGAGCAGGCCTCGTGGGAGATGCCCTCCATCAGACAGCCGTCGCCGGCGAATACGTAGGTGGCGTGATCCACGATCTCGTAACCCGGCCGGTTAAAGCGCGCCGCCAGCACGCGCTCCGCCAGGGCCATGCCGACGCCGTTGGCCAGGCCCTGGCCAAGAGGGCCGGTCGTGGTCTCCACCCCCATGTCGGGGTCGTATTCCGGGTGACCCGCCGTGCGCCAGCCCAGCTGCCGAAAATGCTCGATCTCCTCCATGCTCAGGTCATAGCCCGCAAGGTGGAGCAGCGAGTACAACAGCATGGAGCCATGCCCGTTGGACAACACGAACCGGTCCCGGTTGGGCCACCGGGGGTTGGTCGGGTTGTGCTTCAGGAAGTCGTTCCAGAGGACCTCGGCGATATCCGCCATGCCCATGGGCATGCCAGGATGGCCTGAGTTCGCTTTCTGCACTGCGTCCATGCTCAACGCACGAATGGCGTTGGCCAGGTCTCGTCGCGAGGGCATCTCGGCTCCGATCAGGTTCAGGCGCAAGAAAGGCCGCGCATGTTCGCCCAATCGGCATCCCCCAGCAACACCGCTGCCACCGGACCTGGGGACGGTCGCTTAACCATCAGGCACTTGGAGGCGTCACCTGCGACCGGTCCTCCACGGGGCGGCCCCGGGGAGACTCAGTCGGCGCGCCACTTGATGGAGCAGCCCATGGACGGGTGCTGCCCGGCCGGCGGGGTGCCGCCGCCTGCCACGGCACGCATCGCGTCCAGCAGCTCCCGGTCCCCGCCTGCGGGCGCGGACCGGGGGTTGCCCGCATCCAGCCGGCCCCGGTAGGCCAGCCTGAGTCCCTTGTCGTAGCCGAAAAAGTCCGGCGTGCAGACGGCTCCGTACGCCCGGGCGACGGCCTGGCTTTCGTCTACCAGGTAAGGGAAAAACAGTCCGTGCTCGGTGGCGAACCGGGCCATCTCTTCAGGCCGGTCCGCAGGGTGGGATTCAAAGTCGTTCGGCATGATGGCCACGCATCCCACGCCCGCCTCCGTCAGCACACGGCAGTCCGCCACGATTCGGTCAATGGCAGAGCGCACGTAGGGACAGTGGTTGCAGATGAACATCACCAGCGTGCCGCGCTCGCCCCGGCAGTCGGCCAGGGTCCAGCGCCTGCCGGAAGGATCGGGAAGCTCAAAATCCGGCGCGGCAGTGCCTATCGTCGGTTCCGGCGTCTCGGTCAGGGCCATGGTCATCTCCTCTTCATCCTGCCCGTCACGGGACCCCTGGCAAGAGCCCCAGCAGTTATACTAGCGGTCTTTGACCGTCGTATCAGGGACCTGCGTGCATGGCCAACGATTATCTCTTTACCTCGGAGTCGGTTTCCGAGGGCCATCCTGACAAGATCGCCGACCAGATTTCGGACGCCGTGCTGGACGCCATCCTGGAACAGGATTCGTCGGCCAGGGTCGCCGTGGAAACCATGGTCAAGACGGGCATGGCCATCATCGCCGGCGAGGTGACTACCAGCGCCTGGGTAGACCTGGAAGAACTCGCCCGCCACACCATCCTGGACATCGGCTACAACAGCTCCGACATGGGCTTCGACGGCGCCACCTGCGCCGTGCTCAACGCTATCGGCAAGCAGGCGCCCGACATCGCCCAGGGCGTGGACCGTGAAGATCCCACCCAGCAGGGGGCAGGCGACCAGGGCATGATGTTCGGTTACGCCAGCAACGAAACGGACGCCCTCATGCCGGCGCCGATTCACTACGCCCACGCCCTGGTTCGCCGCCAGGCCCAGGAGCGCAAGAACGGCACGCTGCCGTGGCTGCGGCCGGACGCCAAGAGCCAGATCACCTTCCGCTACGAGGACGACCGGCCCGTGGGCGTGGAGGCCGTCGTGCTGTCCACCCAGCACGCGCCGGACATCGGCCAGAAGGAGCTGGAAGAAGCGGTGATGGAGACCATCATCCGTCCGGTGATCCCGGAGGAGTGGCTGGCCGCCTGCAAGCGCTTCCACATCAATCCCACCGGCCGGTTTGTCATCGGCGGGCCCCTGGGCGACTGCGGCCTCACCGGCCGCAAGATCATCGTGGACACCTACGGCGGCATGGCCCGCCACGGTGGCGGGGCGTTCTCGGGCAAGGACCCGTCGAAGGTGGACCGCTCAGCGGCCTACGCGGCCCGATGGGTCGCCAAGAACATCGTCGCCGCCGGCCTTGCAGATCGCTGCGAGGTGCAGGTGTCCTACGCCATCGGCGTCGCCGAGCCTACCTCCATCGCCGTGGAAACCTTCGGCACGGGCAGGCTGTCCAACACCCGGCTGACCCAGCTCGTGCGGGAGCATTTCGACCTGACCCCGTACGGCATCATCCGGGACCTGGAGCTGATACGGCCCGGCTACCGGAAAACCGCCGCCTACGGCCATTTCGGCAGGGAAGGCGAGAACTTCAGCTGGGAACGCACGGACAAAGCCGACGTGCTGCGAAACGAATCTTAAGTTTCCTGCGAAGGCTTGACGACCAGTCGACACGAGAATTGATCCCGGAGACGAAATGAGCACCCAGACCGCACACGCCATCAAGCCCGACTACCAGGTCGCCGATATCAGCCTGGCCGACTGGGGTCGCAGGGAAATCGCCATTGCCGAGACGGAAATGCCCGGCCTGATGGCGCTCCGGGAGAAGTACGGGACAGAGAAGCCGCTCAAGGGCGCCCGGGTCGCCGGCAGCCTGCACATGACCGTGCAGACCGCGGTGCTGATCGAGACACTGGTGGAGCTCGGGGCCGAGGTGCGCTGGGCCTCCTGCAACATCTACTCCACGCAGGACCACGCCGCGGCGGCCATCGCGAAGCGCGGCATCCCGGTCTATGCCTACAAGGGCGAGACCCTCGAGGAGTACTGGGAGTTCACCCATCGCATTCTGGACTGGGGGGACGGCGGCACGCCGAACATGATCCTGGACGACGGCGGGGACGCAACGCTGGTGGTCACCCTCGGCGCCCGGGCGGAGCGTGATCCGTCGGTACTGGACAACCCGGGCAGCGAGGAAGAGGAGGCCCTGTTCGCCGCGATCCGCCGGCGGCTCGAAACCCGCCCCGGCTGCTACGCGGCTCTGGAGTCAGCGATCAAGGGCGTCACCGAGGAAACCACCACCGGCGTACACCGGCTTTACCAGATGGAGAAAGAGGGCCGGCTGCCCTTCCCTGCCATCAACGTGAACGACTCCGTGACCAAGTCGAAGTTCGACAATCTCTACGGCTGCCGGGAATCTCTTGTCGACGGTATCAAGCGCGCCACGGACGTCATGATTGCCGGCAAGATCGCTGTCGTCTGCGGGTACGGCGACGTGGGCAAGGGCTGCGCCCAGTCTCTCCGCGGCCTGGGAGCCACGGTGTGGGTGACGGAGATCGACCCCATCTGCGCGCTGCAGGCCGCCATGGAGGGTTACCGGGTCGTGCACCTGGACCGGGTCGTTGACCAGGCGGACATCTTCGTGACCGCCACAGGCAACTACCACGTCATCAGCCACGACCACATGGCCCGCATGAAGGACCAGGCTATCGTCTGCAATATCGGTCACTTCGACAACGAGATCGACGTGGCCTCGCTGCGCAAGCACCGCTGGGAGAACGTCAAGCCCCAGGTGGACCACGTCATCTTCCCGGACGGCAAGCGCATCATCCTGCTGGCCGAGGGCCGCCTGGTGAACCTGGGCTGCGCTCACGGCCATCCCAGCTTCGTGATGTCGGCCAGTTTCACCAACCAGGTACTGGCGCAGATGGAGCTGCACAACAACGACGGCCGCTATGACAACAAGGTATACGTGCTGCCCAAGCGGCTGGACGAAGAAGTGGCCCGCCTGCACCTGGAAAAGATCGGCGCCCGGCTGACCCGGCTGTCCCGGGAACAGGCCAAATACATCGGTGTGCCCGAGAACGGTCCGTTCAAACCGGACCACTACCGCTACTGACCCGCATGGGCTGACCAGCAAAGGGCGGCTCCCGGGCCGCCCTTTGTTTTTGGGGAGACCGGCAGGGCTCAGCGCTTCCTTGCCAGGGTCAGGCCGTCCCCGACAGGCACCAATGAAAGGTCGATGCGCTCGTCCGAACGCAGCGCCTCGTTGAAGGCCCGGATGGCCACGGTGTCGGTTTCCCGGTCGTCCGGATCCGCCACGCGGCCGCTCCAGAGGGTGTTGTCCACGGCAATCAGGCCGCCAGGCCTTACCAGGGCCAGCAGGCGCTCGAAGTAATCCCCGTAGGCTTCCTTGTCGGCGTCGATGAAACCGAAGTCGTAACTGCCCTCGCCCTCGTCCGCCAGCGCCCGGTCCAGTGTTTCCATGGCGGGCGCGATGCGAAGGTCGATACGGTCGGCCACGCCGGCCTCCGCCCAGTAGCGCCGCGCCACGGCGGTGTATTCCTCACTGAGGTCGCAGGCGAGCACGTAGCCATCCTCCGGCAGGGCCAGGGCGGTGACCAGGCTGCTGTAACCGGTGAACACGCCGACCTCGACGCACCGTCTGGCACCCATCAGCCGCAGCAGCAGGGCCATGAACTGCCCCTGCTCGGGGGAAATCTGCATGTTGGACCTGGGGTGCCGGGCCGTTTCCTCCCGCAGGCGCGCCAGCAGTGGCGGCTCCCGGAGGGATGCCTCCAGAAGATAATCGTGGAGGTCGGCGTCGAGACCGATGCTGCGCCTGGACATAAGCCTTCTCCGGACGGCGTGGGCGGGTTTGGCTACACTACCCCGAACTTGTGTCCATTCTACCGGGAGCGAAATGGCCGCTGCGGTCAGGCTCGTCCAGCTGACGGATTGTCACCTCACGGCATCCCCCGATGGCCTGGTAAAGGGCTGCGAGACGCAACAGTCCCTGGACGCCGTCGTGGCGGCGGCGCTGGAGGCGGGCGGCCCCCGGCCCGATGCCGTGCTCGCCACGGGCGACATCGCGCAGGACGGCAGCCGTGCGGCTTACCAGCGCTTCCGCCGCCGGCTGTCGGACACGGGACTGCCGGTCATGTGCATTCCGGGCAATCACGACGATCCGGCCACCCTGGCGGACGTCTGCAGCGGCGGAGACTTCTCCGTTGGCGGCAGCGCCACCATCGGCGCCTGGCAGCTGGTCCTGCTGTCCACCTGGGACGGCGACCGGGGCGGCGGACGGCTGTCTGCCGGAGAAATCGCGCGGCTTGAAGAGACCCTTGCCCGGACGACCGGGCCCCACGTACTGGTGGTCATTCACCACCACCCGGTGCCCATCGGCTCGGCCTGGCTGGATTCCGTGGCCCTGGACAACGGCCCGGAGCTGCTTCGGCTGGTGGATGGCCACCCGCGGGTGCGGGGCCTGCTCTGGGGTCACGTGCACCAGGCCCATGACAGCCGGCGCAACGACATGCGTCTGATGGGGTCACCGTCCACGTGCTTCCAGTTCCGGCCCGGTACCGACGTGCCGGAGGTCGACACGGCTCCCCCGGCCTGGCGGACCCTCGAGCTCCACGCCGACGGTGAAATCCGGACCCGGGTGGAGTGGCTCCGGGGGGCAACTTGAAGGAAGCCGACTCCAGGGCGGCACTGGTCCGGTACTACCGCTGGCTGCGCACCCACGGCCTCAACGACTCCCACAGCGGCAACGCCTCTGTCCTGGACGGGGCGGCTTTGTGGGTGACGCCCAGCGGCTGCTGCGGGGACACGCTGGAGCCGGCCGACCTGCTGGCGTGCCCGAGACAGGGGAGCCCGCCCGCCGGTGCTTCCCTGGACGCGCCGCTTCACCAGGCGGTCTACCGGCATAACCCGGCAGCGGCTGCGATGCTTCACAGCCACGGTCCGTGGAGCATCGCCGTGACCCTCGCCGGCGGCAACTTCACCCCCGGGGACTTCGAGGGCCGCTACTATTTCGATGAAGTCCCGGTGCTCGATATTCCGCCGGACCGCTATACCGCGGAATCTCCGGAGGCCGTCGGCCGAACACTCGCCGAACACCGGGTTTGCCTGGTGCGCGGGCACGGCGTGTACGCCGTTGGCGCATCCCTGGACGAGGCCTACCGCTGGACGTGCTCCCTGGAATCGTCTGCCAGGATCGCCGGCCTGGGCCGCCTGCTGGGCATGCCGAGATGAGAGTCCTCGCCGTACTGCTGGCACTGGCGTGCCCGTCCATCGCCGCGGCCGACGGGTTTCCGCTCTGGACGGTGGAGGGCGACGCAGGCACCGTCTACATCCTCGGATCGGTGCACGTGCTCAAGGCCGGCGACTATCCCCTGCCCGCCCCGGTGAGCGAAGCCTACGCCGCCGCGGACGAGCTTCTCATGGAGCTCGACCTGGATGACCTGGACGTGGCTGCCGTTACCACGCGGATGCTCGAGCTGGGAGCCTCGGGGGACGATGCCACTGCCCGGGAGGTGTTCGGGGACGACGCCTGGGAGACGGTGGTCAGCCGTGGCCGCAGCCTGGGCCTGGACCTGGGGGCCATGGCCGCCGTCGAGCCCTGGCTGGCCGCGCTGATGGCCTACAACCTGGCCCTCGCCCAGGCTGGCTACGATCCCGATCTGGGCGTCGACCAGCACCTGGCAGGCAGGGCCATGGCCGACGGCAAGCCGATCGCCGGGCTGGAAACCCTTGCCGAACAACTCGATTTTTTCGATTCCCTGGCCCCGGAGGCGCAGCGGCAGCTCCTGGAGCAGACCCTCGACAGCCTGGACGAGCTGGCCACGGAGGCCGATGCCCTGGTAGCGGCCTGGCGCAGCGGAGATTTGGCCGCGCTGGGAGCTCGGCTCGAAGAGGATTTTGAGGATTATCCCGAGCTGGAACAGCGACTTGTCACGGACCGTAACCAGGCCTGGCTGCCCGCCATCGAAGCGCGCCTGGCGCGGCCTGGGGAAACCCTGGTAGTGGTGGGCGCCCTGCACGTGGTGGGCCCGGAGGGCCTGCCGGCCCTGCTGAAGTCCCGGGGTTACGCGGTGCAGTCCGATCCGAGCCGGCCGGGCCGCGAAACTCCCTAGATCTCGATCATCTCGAAGTCTTCCTTGCCGGCCCCGCAGTCGGGGCAGACCCAGGAATCAGGCACCGCCTCCCAGGGCGTGCCCGGGGCCACACCGCCGTCCGGGTCGCCTTTGGCCTCCTCGTAGACATAACCGCAGATTACGCACATCCAGGCTTTCATGGTCCGGTCGCAGCAGGGAGAATAAATGAGGGCGCGTATTCTTCCATGACCCGCCCGGTGACCCAAGCCTTTATCGGAATTCGCTATGAGCCAGCCGCCCCCGACCGTCCTCGTTATTGCCGGCAACGACCCTTCCGGAGGCGCCGGCATCGCGGCGGACGAACAGGCGGTGACCGCCGTCGGCGCGCACCCGGCTCCCGTGGTCACCGCCCTGACTGTCCAGGACACCGTCAATGCCACGGAGGTCGTGCCGGTGGACGCCGGCCTCGTGGTCCGGCAGATGGAGGCCGTGCTGGCGGACATCCCCGTGGCCGCCGTCAAGATCGGGCTTCTGGCCACCGCTGAAATCGCCGAGGCGGTCGCCGGTACGCTGGACTCCCGACCCGGGCTGCCGGTGGTGCTGGACCCGGTCCTGGTGGCCGCCGGGGGCGCAGCGCTGGCCGAGGACGCCCTGGTCAGGGTGCTCCTGGAGCGCCTCTGCCCCCTGACGACCCTGCTGACGCCAAACGCATTGGAAATTCGCCGCCTGGCCCCGGACGCGCCGGACACCGCCAGCCGGGCCGCCCAGCTCATCGCCATGGGCTGCGCCTGGGTACTGGCCAAGGGGGGTGACGAGCCCGGGGACGAGGTCGTCAACGTCCTCCACGGCGCAGACGGCACCGTCCGCCAGTTCCGCTGGCCCCGGGAGCCTCATGCCTACCACGGCTCCGGCTGCACCCTGGCCTCGGCCTGCGCGGCCCGGCTGGCCCTGGGCGACGACGTGCCCACGGCCGTCAGCAAGGCCCAGGCACTGACCCACGCCTGGATCGCGCAGGCTTTCCGTCCCGGCCAGGGCCAGCACGTGCCCCTGCGCCGAACCTGAGCCCGACCCGATGGCCCCGAATCTGCCCGCCGGCCTGTACCGCCATCGTCCAGTACCGGGACAAGGCCGCTGGCCCGGCGGACCGGCACCGGCGGGCCGCGGCCCTGGCGGAGGTCTGCCGCCGATACGACGCCCTGCTTGTCGTCAACGACGATGCCGCGCTGGCCGCGGAGATTGGGGCCGACGGCGTGCACCTGGGTCGTGACGACGTGGACGTAGCGCACGCCCGAAGCATCGTGGGCCCGCGCAGGCTGATTGGCGTGTCCTGCTACAACGAGATGGAACGGGCCCGCGCCGCGGTGGTCGCCGGTGCCGACTACGTGGCCTTCGGGAGCGTCTTTCCCTCGCTTACCAAGCCGGACGCCGTTCGTGCTCCCCTGGCGCTGATCTCCGAGGCTGCGGCCGCCCTGCCGGTGCCGGTGGTGGCCATCGGGGGAATCACCCGGGACAACGCGACTGAGGTCATCGCCGCCGGTGCCAGGGCGGTGGCGGTCATACAGGATCTGTTCGGCGGCGGGGACCCTGAGGCCGCCGCCCGGGCCATCCGGGCCGCCTGCGAGTCGGCCCACGGGCGGCTAGAATAGGCGCCCTCGAAACACCCGGCGCCCGCCGTCCCGCGGGCCGCCCTGTATCCAGGAGGCAATCCCAGTGAACCTGTTCCAGCAGGCCCAGCGCTACATTCCCGGCGGCGTGAACTCTCCCGTCAGGGCGTTCCGATCCGTCGGCGGCGAACCGGTGTTCATCAAGAAGGCTTCCGGGGCCTACATATGGGGTGAAGACGGCAAGCGCTACATCGACTACGTGGGATCCTGGGGACCCATGATCCTCGGGCACGCCCACCCCGACGTCATCGACGCGGTGCGGGAAGCCGCGCTGAACGGACTGTCCTTCGGCGCACCCACGACCGTTGAGACCGAACTGGCCCGCCAGGTCTGCACCATGGTGCCGTCCATGGAGCTCGTGCGCTTCGTCAGTTCCGGGACCGAGGCCACCATGAGCGCCATCCGCCTCGCCCGGGGCTTTACCGGCCGGGACCGCATCGTGAAGTTTGAAGGCTGCTACCACGGGCATTCGGACTCACTCCTCGTGAAGGCCGGCTCGGGCGCCCTGACCCTTGGTGTGCCCACCTCCCCCGGCGTGCCTGCGGCCCTGGCGGAACTGACCGTCACCCTGACCTACAACGACCTGGACGAAGTGGAGCAGGTCTTCGCAGACATCGGCGACGAGGTTGCCGCGGTCATCGTGGAGCCGGTGGCAGGCAACATGAACATGGTGCTGCCCGAACCGGGGTTCCTGGAGGGACTGCGGGCCGCCTGTGATCGCCACGGGATCGTGCTGATCTTCGACGAGGTCATGACCGGCTTCCGGGTGGCACGGGGTGGCGTCCAGGAGGTCGCCGGCGTCACGCCGGACCTCACCACCCTGGGCAAGGTCATCGGTGGAGGCATGCCGGTGGGGGCCTTCGGAGGCCGCCGGGACATCATGGAACACATCGCGCCGCTGGGACCCGTCTACCAGGCGGGCACGCTGTCCGGGAACCCGGTGGCCATGCACGCGGGGCTCGCGACCCTGGCACGGCTGGATCCGTCACTGTACGAGGCCCTTGGTCAGCGGACACGGAAACTGGCGGAAGGCCTGGAGCAGGCCGCGTCCGGGGCCGGCGTCCCGCTGACCACGAACACCATGGGGGGCATGTTCGGGTTCTTCTTCACCGGGGACGGGCCCGTCCGGCGCTACGAGCAGGTCGCCGCCTGCGACCCCGGGCGTTTCAAGGCCTTCTTCCACGGCATGCTGGATGCCGGCGTCTACCTTGCCCCGTCGAGTTTCGAGGCGGGCTTCGTCTCCGCCGCCCACAGCGATGAGGACATCGACGCCACGCTGGACGCGGCGCGCCAGGTCATGAAGGCACTGTAGGAGGTTCGCCGCCGGCAGCCGGGCCCAGTACGGCCACGTAGGCGGCCTCGGTGGCCGCATCGAAGCAGGCGAACCAGACGTCTTCGGGCAGGCCGGAGTCGTGTTCGAAGGCGGCCACCGCCTCCACGGCGATGGCGCTGGCGGCCTCCGGGGGATAGCCATAGGCGCCGCAGCTGATGGCGGGGAAAGCGATGCTTTTTGCGCCGGCCTCCGCTGCCAGGCCCATGGCAGAGCGGTAACAGGCCCGCAAGAGCCCGGCTTCCCCCGACCCGCCCCCGCGCCAGACGGGCCCCACGGCATGGATCACCCACTTTGCGGGCAGCCGGTGGCCGCCGGTGATGCGGGCCTCGCCGGTCGGGCATCCCCCGAGACGCCGGCACTCCTCGAGCAGTCCGGGGCCTGCCGCCCGGTGAATGGCCCCGTCGACCCCGCCACCGCCGAGCAGGCCGCTGTTCGCAGCATTGACGACGGCGTCCACGGCGAAGGCCGTGATGTCGCCCCGGGCGACCCTGAGTCGCCGGGCCCTGCTCACGCCTCGGGCCGGTCCGGGCGCGCGGCACCGCAGGACCAGCAAACCTCGAAGGTGGATTCGTTGCTCTCACCGCAGCCGGCACAGGTCCACTCTGCCGCGCCGGGGGCACGGGCCTCGTAGGCCTTCAGCACGCCGCGGGCCGGCGTCTCGTAGCGCGCCGGCACCAGCACCCGGATGTCGCACAGCCGGGGCACGCCGGAGTAGGCGCCCACCAGCTCCTCGCCCGAGGTCCGGGCGGGGATGCCCTCGCTCTCCAGAAGGCCCCTGAGCAGGCTCGCCTCCAGCGGGTCGGTGCCCCGGTGAACGCAGACGAAGTCCTTCTTGTCGAAGAGCCCCGACATCAGGCGCTGCCGCCACGGTTGCCGGCGCAGACCACCGGGCGGGTGGCCCGCCGACACTTCCGGAGGGACGGCCTCACCCCGGCCGGGGAGGCGGCCCGGGAGGCCGGCGATACCGCTGGCGGAGTCACTGCCCCAGGCTCTTCAGCAGCGGCTCCACGTATTCCAGCCGCTGGATGGGGTCGAACAGTTCCAGGCAGTGCTGCTTCTTCTCCACTTCCACGGGCAGCAGCTCCGCCAGCCGGAATCCTACCCAGCCGGCGTCCTTGAAATCCGTCCGGACGTGCCGGTAGTGGGGCCCAAGCTCGCCGAAGACACCCTCCAGCAGCCGCGACAGGTCGCTGAAACGCGCCGGGAGCTCGACCCGGGCTTCCGGCTCCAGGAGATCCACGGTGCCGACGTTCAGGCCGTCCGTCTCCCGTCGAACCGAGCGCACCAGGAACCGGGCGCCCCCCAGCGCCACGATGCCCAGGGTGCCGTCCTTGAGCTGGTCGAAATCCACGATGGTGGCGATAGTCCCCAACTCCCAGGTCTGTGCCGGCCCGGTTTCCTGGCCTTCCCGGATGAGTACCACCCCGAACCCGGAGCCCTTCTTCATGCACCGGCTGACCATGTCCACGTAGCGGGGCTCGAATATCCTCAGCGGCAGCGGTCCACCGGGGAACAGCACGGTGCCCAGCGGGAACAGAGGGATCTCGACGCTGGCGCTGTCGCGTCCGCTCACGGGCCTGCGTTCTCCCCCCAGGGCCGCACCAGGGCATGGGGCACCCCCAGGTGGTCCAGGGTCCTGGCAACAACGAAGTCCACCAGCGCCTCCACCGAGTCCGGCCGGTGATAGAAGCCGGGGTTGGCCGGCAGAATCACCGCCCCTGCCCGGGCGAGGGCCAGCATGTTCTCCAGGTGGATGACGGAAAATGGCGTCTCTCTCACCACCAGCACCAGGCGCCGCTGTTCCTTGAGCACCACGTCGCCGGCCCGCTCGATGAGACTGCGGCTGGCGCCGGTGGCCAGGGCAGAAACAGTGGCAGTCGTGCAGGGGCACACCGCCATCGCCTCCGGCACCGCGGAGCCGCTGGCTACCGGAGCGGTCCACTCCTCGCGGCCGTAGACCGCCAGCTGGTCCTCCCCAACGCCGTGCCGGTCGCAGAAGAATCGCCGGATCTCGGCGCTCCGGCCCGGGACGGCCAGGTCCGTTTCCATACCGAGAACCACCTGGGCCGGCCGGGAGATCATGAGCGACACCCGGCAATCGGACTGCAGCAGGCACTCCAGCAGGCGCAGGCCGTACTGGGCGCCGGATGCGCCCGTCATGGCGAGAGCCACGTGCCGCTTCGTCATGCCGTCTCCCTCGCCTCCCGCTGCTTCAGCCCTTCCAGCAGCCTGCCGTGCAGGCCGCCGAATCCGCTGTTGGACATGATCACCACCGTATCACCCGCCTCCAGCTCTTCCAGCAGCAGCGCCAGCAGGGCATCCGGGTCGGCACGCCAGGCGGCCCGGTCTCCCAGGGCGGCCAGCGCCTGCGGCAGGTCCCAGTCGAGGGACGGAGCAGCCTGGGCGTAGACCCGGTCCGCGCCGGCGAGCGCCGGCGCCAGGGTCGTGGCGTGCACGCCCATGCGCATGGTGTTGGAAGCAGGCTCCAACACTGCAACCAGCCTCCCGGCTTCCGGCCGCATCGCCTCCAGCGTCCGGCGAATGGCAGTGGGATGGTGCGCGAAGTCGTCGAAGACCGTGATCCCGGCGGCCCGGCCTTTCAGTTCCTGCCGGCGCCGAATCCCCCGGAAGGATTCCAGGGCGCGGGCAGCAGTCTCCAGGGGCACGCCGGCGTGCCTGGCCGCCAGCATGGCCGCGGCGGCGTTCTCAGCGTTGTGGCTGCCCGGCATGTTCCAGCGCACCGTCGCCAGCCGCTGGCCGGCCTCCCTGAGCTCGAAACCCCCGGCGGCGGGCACGACGGCAACATCTGCGCCCGCATCGGCCTCTCCAAACCGCAGCACCGGCGTCCACGCACCCATGGACAGGACGGCCTCCAGCGCCTCGTCGCCGGCCTTGGAGACGATCAGCCCGGAGCCGGGGATCGTCCGCACCAGGTGATGGAACTGGCGCTGTATGGCAGCCATGTTTTCGAATATATCGGCGTGATCGAACTCAAGGTTGCCCAGCACGGCGGTGCGGGGTCGGTAGTGGACAAACTTCGACCGCTTGTCGAAGAAGGCCGTGTCGTACTCGTCCGCCTCCACCACGAAGAAGGGCGCCCGGCCCAGGCGGGCGGAAGTGCCGAAGTCCACCGGAATACCGCCGATCAGGAATCCCGGTTCCAGGCCCGCCTGGTCCAGGATCCAGGCCAGCAGGCTCGTGGTAGTGGTCTTGCCGTGGGTGCCGGCTACGGCAAGCACCCAGCGGTCGCGCAGCACCTCCCGGGCCAGCCATTCGGGCCCCGAGTAGTACGGCAGCCCGGATTCCAGCAGGCGTTCCACCACGGGCAGGCCCCGTCGCATGACGTTGCCGACAATGACCGCGTCGGGCTCGACGTCGAGCTGGTCCGCCTCGTAGCCCTCCGTCACCCGGATGCCCAGAGCTTCCAGCTGGGTGCTCATGGGCGGATATACCGCCCGGTCGCTGCCCGTCACCTCGTGTCCTGCCGCCCGGGCCAGGGCGGCCACACCACCCATGAAGGTTCCCGCGATACCGAGAATGTGGACGTGCATCAGCCAGCACCCTCGGGGAACAGGCGCCGGAAGACCTCCACGCTCAGGCCGAAGTACACCACCGCCACCAGGACACCGCCGGCGTAGGGCCAGTCCATGGCAGACCGGACGATGTGTCCGGTCACGAGCAACGAGAAGCCCAGCAGCCCGATCAGCGCGAGGCTGCTGCCGAGGACGACGGGATCATTGGCCGCCGCCTGCCCTTCCGCGTCCACCGCGGAGTAGGCCAGCCAGACGAAAGGCACCGATGCTGCGGTCAGCAGTGCACCGGTGCCCAGCAGGGCGGCCAGGGTCTGCATCATCCGGGCGCCCCGGCCGGTGAACACCAGGAGCGCACCCATGAACAGCACGAGCATGGAGGCGTCCAGCAGAAGGCGGGGGAGCACGGGCTGGTCGCCCGGCACCAGGGCAAGCGCACCCGTGGCCAGGTAGGCGGCCAGTGCGAGCACCAGCACGGTGCCCGAATGGGGTACATCCTCGGGCCCCCGGCGGTGCATCGCGATGTCCAGGAACAGGCGGATAAGTGACTGCATGAGGATCTCGTCCGACGCCCATAATACCCTGCCCGCCGCTGCCTTTTTGCATCTGGGATAATGGATGGATGAAGCTCTTGCCAATCACGACCGCCCCATGACCGGGTACACGCTGGTAACGGATACCGGCGCCGCCGACGCGCTGGCGGAGCGCTGGCGCGGCGTGGGTCGCCTGGCCGTCGACACCGAGTTCGTCCGGGAGGACACGTTCTCCGCAAAGCTTTGCCTGCTGCAGCTCTCGGACGGGGACCGGATAGCCTGCGTGGACGTCCTCGCCCTGGAGGGCCTCGGTGCCGTGGCCGGCCTGCTGACGGATCCCGCCATCCTCAAGGTTTTCCACTCGGCCAGGCAGGACCTCGAGATCCTCTACGAGCATCTCGGCCGCGTGCCGGGACCGGTCTGGGATACCCAGCTGGCTGCCGCCCTGACGGGTTATCCGGACCAGGTGGGCTACGGCGGGCTGGTGGAGGGCGAACTGGGCATCCAGCTCGGCAAGGGCCATGCCCGCACCGACTGGAGTCGTCGCCCGCTGAGCGACGAGCAGTTGCGGTATGCCGCGGATGACGTCCGTCACCTGCTGGCGGTAGCCGACCGGCTGGGAGCGCGGCTCGAAGACGCCGGCCGGACGGCGTGGGCCGAAGCCGAGAGCGCGGCGCTGACGGACGAAAGCCTGTACGCCTTCGACAGCGCCGGAGCGTGGCGGCGCATCAAGGGCGCCCGCCAGCTGGAGGGAGAAGCCCTTGCCCGGCTGGTCGCCCTGGCCGCCTGGCGTGAGGAAGAGGCCCGGCGAAGGAACCGGCCCCGCCGCTGGATACTGGCCGACCAGGCGCTGCTCGACCTGGCCCGGGAGGCGCCGGAGCATCCTGGTGCGGTCTCCGGGATCCGGTCGGTGCCACCGGCGGTGGCGCGACGCCACAGTCGGAGCCTGGTGGCGGCCATGGCCGAAGGGGCGGACACGCCGCCCCCGGTGCAGGACGGACCCGGCCGGCTGGAGCCGGCTCAGGAGAAACTGGCCGGGGCGCTCATGAAGAGGCTGCGCGAGATCGCCGGGGCCGAGGGAATCTCGGCCTCCCTGATCGCGCCGCGCCGGGAGATCGAGCGCCTCGTGGCAGGCGAACGTGACCTGCCGCTGCTGTCGGGCTGGCGCAGGGACGTCGCCGGGAAGGAACTTCTGGCCCGCCTCCGGGAGCGAGCCGGCTAGCCGCCGAGGGAAGGCGTCACGGCGTCTGCCAGCCGGCCGTACACCTCCTCCACGTCACCTTCGGCATCCACCACCTTCAGCTTGCCCAGTTCCGTGTAGAACGTCACGAGGGGCTGGGTCTGGGACTGGTATACCTCCAGCCGCTGGGCGATCGTGTCTTCCTTGTCGTCCGAGCGCTGTATCAGCTCGCCCCCGCAGGCGTCGCAGATCCCTTCCTTCGCGGGCGGCAGGAAATAGACGTTGAACATCCGGCCGCACTCGGCACAGGTGCGCCGGCCGGTAAGACGTTTCATCAGGATATCCATGTCCACGTCCATGAGAACGGCCGTGTCCAGGGGCTGGCCGAGATCCTCCAGGAGTCCTTCCAGGGCCTCCGCCTGGGCGCGGTTCCGCGGGAAGCCGTCGAGGATGAAGCCCCGCGCGGCGTCCGGCTGGCCGAGCCTGTCGCGGATGATGCCCAGCACGATGTCGTCAGAGACCAGCTGTCCGGCGTCCATGGCGGCCTTCGCCTTGAGGCCGTACTCGGTGCCACGGGACACCGCGTCCCTGAGGAGATCGCCGGTGGATATCTGCGGATAGCCGTATTCGGCAACCAGTTTCTTGGCCTGGGTGCCCTTGCCCGAACCGGGCGCGCCGAGCAGAACGATACGCATGCCGAATCTCCTGACATTGAAAACATGGCGCCCTCGCGCCGGTCCCGGCCACGCTAGCGGCTGACGCGCGGACGGTCAAACCACGGTGACCCGACGCGGCCGCGTCCGCTATCCTGTGAGCAGTATCCTGCCGCACAGGCGGCCGACCCTTCGAGGAGCCCGGTATGCCCAAGAAAAATCTCTTCTACGCCCAGTCAGGCGGCGTCACCGCCGTCATCAATGCCACCGCCTGCGGCGTGATCGAGACCGCCCGGAAGCACAAAGGCGAGATCGGAAAGATCTACGCCGGCAACATGGGCATCCTGGGCGCGCTGAAGGAGGAGCTCGTGGATGTCGCCAAGGAAGGCAAGAGAGCCATCGCCGCGCTGCGCCACACGCCGGGCGGGGCCTTCGGTTCCGCCCGCTACAAGCTCAAGAGCCTCGAAGAGAATGCCGCCGAGTACCGGCGACTCATCGAGGTCTTCCGGGCCCACGACATCGGCTACTTCATCTACAACGGCGGCGGCGATTCCATGGACACCGCCAACAAGGTCGCCCAGATCGGCGACCGCATGGGGTATCACATCACCTGCGTCGGGGTGCCCAAGACCGTAGACAACGACCTGCCCGTGACCGATACCTGTCCCGGTTTCGGCTCGGTGGCCAAGTATGTCGCGGTGTCCACCCTGGAGGCGGCGATCGATGTGGCGTCCATGCCGAGCACCAAGGTCTTCATCCTAGAGGTCATGGGACGCCACGCCGGCTGGATCGCCGCTGCGGGCGCGCTCGCGGGGGAGAAGCGGGGCGACCCGCCTCACGTGATCCTCTTCCCCGAGGTGCCCTTCGACGAGGACGCCTTCATCGAGAAAGTCCGCTACAGCGTGGAGAAGTACGACAGCTGCGTCATCGTGGCTTCCGAGGGCCTGCAGTGGCCGGACGGCCGCTTCGTGGCCGAGTCGGGCACTCGCGACGCCTTCGGTCACGCCCAGCTGGGCGGCGTCGCGCCGCGCCTGGCGGAGATCGTCCGGGGCCGCCTGGGCTACAAGTACCACTGGGCCGTGGCGGACTATCTCCAGCGGGCGGCCCGGCACATTGCCTCGAAGACCGACGTGGATCAGGCCTATGCCATGGGCCGGGCGGCAGTGGAGATGGCGCTGTCCGGCAGCCACGGCGAGATGCCGATAATCGTGCGTGAGTCTGATGAGCCCTACCGCTGGCGGGTGGGAAGCACGCCCCTGTCACGGGTGGCGAACGTGGAGAAGAAAGTGCCGAAGCGCTTCATTACGAAGGATGGCTTCCACATCACCGCCGCCTGCCGCCGCTATCTCAGCCCGCTGATCCGCGGCGAGGACTTCCCCCCCTTCAGGGACGACGGGCTGCCCCGCTACGTGAAGCTCAAGAAGGAACTCGTGAAGAAGAAGCTGCCGCCCTGGGAAGGCTAGCAGCCGGCCCGGACGAATCCGCCCCCCCGAACAAGAAGGGGCGCCTGGTCGGCGCCCCTTCTTTCTGGTTCGGCCCGCGGGAAACCCCGGGGCCGGAGATCACAGCAGCGGCACCAGCAGGAGGGCGACGATGTTGATGATCTTGATGAGCGGGTTCACGGCCGGGCCGGCAGTGTCCTTGTAGGGATCGCCGACCGTATCGCCGGTCACGGAGGCCTTGTGGGCGTCCGAGCCCTTGCCGCCGAAATTACCGTCTTCGATGTACTTCTTGGCGTTGTCCCAGGCGCCACCACCGGTCGTCATGGACACAGCCACGAAGATGCCGGTGATGATGGTGCCGATGAGCAGTCCGCCCAGTGCCTCCTTGCCGAGGACGAACCCGACGACGATGGGGGCCGCGACGGGCAGCATGGAAGGCACGATCATCTCCTTGATGGCCGCCTTGGTCAGCAGGTCCACCGCCCGGGAGTAGTCCGGCTTGGCGGTGCCCTCCATGATCCCCGGAATCTCCCTGAACTGGCGACGCACCTCGTTCACCACGGCACCGGCGGCACGGCCTACGGACTCCATGGCCATGGCGGCAAACAGGAACGGGATCAGTCCGCCGATGAACAGCCCGATGATGACCATGTGGCTGTCCAGCAGGAAGACCGTGGCCTTGCCGGCGGCTTCCAGGTTGTGCGTGTAGTCGGCGAACAGGACCAGCGCGGCCAGGCCAGCGGAGCCGATGGCGTAACCCTTGGTCACGGCCTTGGTGGTGTTCCCCACGGCATCCAGGGGATCGGTGATGTCACGGATCTCGCTGGGCAGCTCGGCCATCTCGGCGATGCCGCCGGCGTTGTCGGTGATGGGGCCGTAGGCGTCCAGCGCCACGACCATGCCGGCCATGGAGAGCATGGCCGTCGCTGCGATGGCAATGCCATACAGGCCGCCCAGGGTGTAGGCCGTCCAGATGGATGCGCACACCGCCAGCACCGGCAGGGCGGTCGACTTCATGGACACGGCCAGGCCCGCGATGATGTTGGTGGCGTGGCCAGTCTCGGAGGCTGCAGCCACGGTCTTCACGGGGCTGTATTCGGTGGCGGTGTAGTACTCCGTGATCACGACCATGGCCGCGGTCAGCGCGAGGCCCACCAGGGCGCACCAGAACAGGTTGGTGGCGCCAATGGGAGAGTCCGCCATCATCCACTGGGTCAGCGGATAGAAGGCCACGGCCGCCAGGAGGCCGGAGACGATCACGCCCTTGTAGAGGGCATTCATGATCTTGCCGCCCTCGGAGGTCTTCACGAAGAAAGTGCCGATGACGGAGGCCACGATGGAAGCGCCGCCGAGAACCAGGGGGTACAGGGCGCCGTGGGAACCGACCTCGGCCGCCATGACCACGCCCAGCAGCATGGTGGCGATGATGGTCACCGCGTAGGTCTCGCGACCACGGTGACCGCGTAGGTCTCGAACAGGTCGGCCGCCATGCCGGCGCAGTCGCCGACGTTGTCCCCGACGTTGTCGGCGATGACCGCCGGGTTGCGCGGGTCGTCCTCCGGGATGCCGGCCTCGACCTTGCCGACGATGTCGGCGCCGACGTCCGCGCCCTTGGTGAAGATGCCGCCGCCAAGCCGGGCGAAGATGGAGATCAGCGAAGAGCCGAACGCCAGGCCGACCAGGGCGTGGACGGCGTGGGCCCGGTCGCCGGTCTGGAGCAGGATCCAGTAGTAGCCCGCCACGCCCAGGAGGCCGAGGCCGACCACGAGCAGGCCGGTGATGGCGCCTCCGCGGAAGGCCACCTGCATGGCAGGAGCGAGCCCACCGTGGGCTGCCTGGGCCGTACGCACGTTGGCCCGCACCGAGACGAACATGCCGATGTAGCCGGCCGCTGCCGACAGGATGGCGCCGATGGCGAAGCCGATGGCGGTCAGCCAGTCAAGCGCGAAGCCGACGACAACGAACAGCACCGCCCCGACGATGCCGATGGTGGAGTACTGGCGGTTGAGATAGGCCTTCGCCCCTTCCTGTACCGCGCCGGCGATGGACTGCATCCGCTCGTTTCCGGCCGGGCGGGACAGGATCCAGCGCACCGACCAGGCGCCGTAGAGGACGGCGAAGATGGCACATGCCAGGGCAAAGACCAGGCTGGAAGTGGTCAGCATGGCGGTTTGTCTCCCGAGATTATTGCTTTGATTGACGGTAGCCCGGACGGTCCGATGTGCGCCTCCGGGCCGGGCCCGGCGGGAACAGCGGCATGCCGCGAGGGGCCTTGTTGTGAAACTGCCGGCCGGGATGCCACAGGGCGCCGCCGGCCAAATCCGAGCAGTATAACCTGAACCCGCAGGAGGCGCAGGCGGGAATCAGGCGTTGCCGGCCTCTGCCCCCAGGGGACGGGGCCGCCCCACCAGGTAACCCTGCATGAAGTCCACCTTCAGCCGCCGGACCTGCTCCAGCACCTCCTCGCTTTCCACGTGCTCGGCCACCACCCGGATTCCCAGCCCGCGGGCCAGATCGATCATGGCCGTGACCATGGGCAGGCTGACGTCATCGGTGCCCAGGGCCCGGATGTAGGAGCCGTCGATCTTCAGGTAGTCCATCGCCAGCTGCTTGAGATTGGCGAACGACCCCAGCCCGCTGCCGAAGTCGTCCAGGGCGAACTGGCACCCCATGCCGTGAAGGACCGCGATGAAGCGGGCCGCATGGGCAATGTTGGAAGACACCGAGGACTCCGGAAGCTCGAAGCACACCTGGGACGGGGCGACGCCGGTCCTGTCCAGGCAGTCCACCACGTACTCCAGGAACTGGGGATCGCCCAGGGTCTGCCCGGAGAGGTTGACGGTGAAACTGCGTCCGGCGGGAACCTTCAGCGCCCCGCTGCTTACCGCCGACAGGGCCGTCTGCAGCACCCAGCGATCCACGCTGGGCATCAGGTGATAGCGCTCCGCCGCCTGCATGAAATCTACCGGGGAAACCTGCCCCGACTCCTCGTCGGCCAGCCGCAGCAGGATCTCGAAAGCCGGCCCGCTCGCG
>JARRON010000021.1:0-33147 GCA_037383845.1 Gammaproteobacteria bacterium | reverse complement strand
GCCTGTGGCTGACCGGCACCACGGTAAGCGTCGTGGTGTTCATCGGGCTGATCATGCTGGCCGGCATCGTGGTCAACAACGCCATCGTCCTGGTCGACCTGATCAACCAGCTCAAGGCCGCGGGCACGCCCCAGCTGGACGCCATCCTGGAGGCCGGCCGGGCCCGGCTGCGGCCCATTCTCATGACCACGCTGACCACCACCCTGGGCCTGCTCCCCATGGCCCTGGGCTTTGGCGAGGGCTCGGAGATCCGCGCTCCCATGGCCATCACGGTCATCGGGGGACTCATCGTTTCCACCCTCCTCACCCTGGTTGTCATCCCGGTGGTGTACTCGCTGCTGGACCGCAAGTCGCCGGAACCCCTGGCCGCGCCGGCGCCGGAGGCAGCCTCGTGAAAATCACCCGGCTGGCCATCGCGCGGCCGGTGACGACGGTGATGGTATTCATCGCCCTGGCGCTGATCGGCGTGATTTCGGCACGCCTGCTGCCCCTGGAAAAATTCCCTGACATCCAGTTCCCGGGCATCTTCGTCCAGGTGCCCTACGCCGGCTCCACGCCTGAGGAGGTGGAGCTTCTCATCACCCGGCCCATCGAGGAGGCCCTGGCCACCCTGAGCGGCGTAGAACGCATGCGATCAACCTCCTCCCAGAACCAGGCCGAAATCTTCCTGCAGTTCGGCTGGGACGAGGAGGTTTCCGCCAAGGGCATCGAGGCCCGGGCCAAGGTCGACGGAATCCGCCACCAGCTGCCGGAGGACGTGGAACGGGTGTTCATCTACACCGGGTCCTTCGGCGACCAGCCCATTCTCAACCTCCGCATCAGCAGCGATCGCGACCTGTCCGACGCCTACGACCTGCTGGACAGGAACCTGAAACGGCGCATCGAGCGGCTGGAGGGTGTCTCCCGAGTCGAGCTCTACGGCGTCGAGAAGCGGGAGATCCGCATCCTTCTCGACGCGGACCGGGTAGCCGCCTACGGAGTGGACCTGAACGAACTGCGGGACCTGCTGGAGAAGTCCAATTTCTCCGTGAGCGCGGGCCGGCTCACCGACGGCACACGCCGGTTCAGCGTCCGGCCCATCGGCGAGCTTGGCACGGTGCAGGAGGTGTCCGACATCCTGGTGCGGGAGAACCTGCGGCTCGGGGACATCGCGGACGTCGGGCTGCAGGCGCCCGAGCGCAACTATGGCCGGCACCTGAACCGCAGCTATGCTATTGGCCTGGACGTCTACAAGCAGCCCGGCGCCAACCTGGTGGACGTCGCCCGGCGGGTCACGGAAGAAGTCGAGGCCGCCTCTGACAACCCGCTGCTCAGGGGCATTGACATCTTCGCCCTGGAGAGCGCCGCCGACGGCGTCACCTCGTCCCTGTCGGACCTGCTCACCTCCGGCGCCATCGGGGCCGTGCTGGCCTTCGGCATCCTGTACCTGTTCCTGCGCCAGGCGGCCACCACGCTGATTGTCGTGGCCTGCGTGCCGTTTTCCATCCTCATCACGCTGGGGGCGATGTACTTCCTCGGCATCTCCCTCAACATCCTGTCCATGATGGGGCTGATGCTTGCCGTCGGCATGCTGGTGGACAACGCCGTCGTGGTCACCGAGAGCATCTTCCGCCAGCGACAGCTCCATCCCGGGCATCCCGTAGAGTCCACGGTCGACGGCGTCCGGGAGGTCGGCATGGCCGTCACGGCGGGCACCCTGACCTCCATCATCGTCTTCGTACCCATCCTGTTCGGCGCCCAGACGGACATCACGGTGTTCCTGACCCACGTGGCGGTGAGCATCGTCGTGGCCATGCTGGCGTCCCTGGTGATCGCCCTGACTTTCGTCCCCATGGTGGCGGCCCGGATCCCGTCGCCGCCGCCGTCCCGCGCCGGCTCGGTCATGCAACGCCTGACGGACCGCTACGCCGGGGCCCTGGCCTGGACTCTCCGGCGCCGCTGGTGGACCGCCCTCATCGTGGTCGTGGTCGTGGCCAGCGTGGCGGTGCCGGTGAAACTGGTGACCTTCGACACGTTCCCGCAGGAGGCCGGACGGCAACTGCTCCTGAACTACAACATCGACGGCAAGCACCCGGTGAGCGAGACCGAGCGCGTGGTGGACGTCGTCGAGGCCTACCTCTTCGACAACAAGGAGCGCTTCGACCTGGAGAACGTCTACAGCTATTTCGACGAGGAACGGGCCCAGTCCACCCTGATCCTGTCGGACCAGGACGACGCGGAGGTCAGCACGCAGCAGGTCATCGAGCGGGTCATGGCCGACATGCCGGAGATCGTGATCGGCAAGCCGTCCTTCGACCTCAACAGCCAGGGCGGCCAGGAAGGCTTCAGCATCCAGATCACGGGCGAGTCCACCGAGGTCCTCTCCGAGCTCGCCCCGGAGATCATCCGCATCCTGTCCACCGTGGATGGGCTCGAGAACGTGCGCTCCGACACCGGCGCGGGCGACCGGGAAATCCAGGTCACGGTGGACCGGGACAGGGCGATCCAGCTGGGCCTTAGTCCCCGGCAGGTGGCATCCGCCATCTCCGTGGCCCTGCGCGGCGAGAAGCTCAGGGACTTCCGCGGAGGCGACGGGGAAGTGGACGTCCGCATCGCCTTCCGCGAGGACGACCGGCAAACCATCGAGCAGCTGGCTGATCTCCCGCTTTACACGGCCGACGGCCGCCGGGTGAGCCTCGGCTCGGTCGCCAGATTCAACGTCACCACCTCCCACGAAGAGATCCGGCGACTGGACCGGTCCACGGCCACGGTCATCCAGGCCAACCTGGACGGAAAGTCCATGGACGAGATGAAGCCCGAGGTGGAGTCCCTGCTGAAGGCGTTCGAGTTCCCAGCCGGCTACTCCTGGAAATTCGGCCGGGGCTTCGAACGCGCCGACGAGACACAGCAGATCATGGCCCAGAACATCCTGCTGGGGATCGCGCTGATCTTCATCGTCATGGCGGCCCTGTTCGAGTCGACGGTCTATCCCCTGTCCATCATCACGTCCATCGGCTTCTCCGTGATCGGCGTGTTCTGGTTCTTCCTCGCCACGGGGACCACGTTCACGTTCATGGCGACCATCGGCATCATGATTCTCGTGGGCGTGGTGGTGAACAACGGCATCGTGCTGGTGGACCACGTCAACAACCTGCGCCGGGAAGGTATGCCCCGTGACCAGGCGCTTGTGCAGGCAGGCCGTGACCGGCTGCGGCCCATCCTCATGACGGTAGCCACCACCATCCTCGGCCTCGCGCCCCTTGCCGTCAGCGCCACGAAGGTGGGCGGCGAGGGCATCGGCGCCCCGGCGTACTTCCCCATGGCCCGGGCCATCATCGGCGGCCTGGGGTTCTCCACCCTGACGTCGCTGCTCCTGGTGCCCTGGACGTATGCGCTGTTCGACGATCTCACCCGCTGGGGACGCAAGGTGATGGCGGTGGCCCGCCGGGAAGTGGCCCAGGTCCGGGCCTGATTCGCCGGCGAAGGGCGCCGTGCCTCAGGGAATAAACACCTCGTAAGGGTCCCAGTACTCGTCCAGCAGAACGTTGACTTCAAGCGGGATCCGGCGGGCACCCCCGTCTGCCTGGACGGGCAAGTCGATACAAGGCGTGGACGAGGCCATGGGCACCGTGTCGCGCTCGCTGCGGAACTTCACCTCCGCGGACAGCTGCCGGGCCCGGGCCTGCACCATCGGGCTCCAGCCTGCCCGTTCCGCCGGCACGTTCCGGGCCTGCTGGATGGTGCTGATCAGCGTCTTGCACTGGTGCTCGGAGCCGTAGTCGATCTCCTGTACGGCTCCCACCGCCGCTTCCCTCGCCTTCTTCGCCAGGTCGCGAACGGAAAAATGCAGGTAGAGTTCCTGGGCCAGCGCAATCACGGCCAGGTTGATCTCCCGCTTGCTCTCCACGTCCAGGCCCTCGAAGCTCGGCCAGGGTTCGGCGTCCACGGCGGAGCGCCGGTCCAGGCGGTCCGCAAGACGTCGCCTGGTGGCCTCGACCTCCTGCCGTCGGCGCGCCAGTTCCCGCTCCAGCCGGCGGCGGGAAAAAAGCCCGCGCAGCCCGCGGGCAGCGGCCAGCGCAGCCTCGCCCTGGGACCGGGCGGCACGCTGGGTCTCCAGCTCCTGGCGTGCGGTCCCGATCTCCCGGTCCAGCACCTCCAACTGCCGCTGCTTCTCCCGGTTGAACGCCATCAGGCTCTCGCGGCGCAGCCGGTCTTCCCGGGCCACCCGGAGCTCGTCGCAAAGGGCCTGGAGTCTCTCGTGGCATTCCCGCCAAAGGGCCCGGAGCTGGAAATACACCATGGCCTGGTAGCCGGAGCCTGGACGGGCGAGCAGTTCCTCCACGCCCCGAAGCCGCTCCTCGGCGCGCCGCGTGGCGGCCTCCTGGCTGGCCAGGTTCTCCTCGGCGCGCCGCAGCCGGGACTGAAGATCCGCGAAGGCCTGCTTGAGCTCGGCCCGGTTGCGGAAGAGATTGAGAAGCCGCTCGTCCTCGCCGGACTCGCGGTTGACCAGGCGGCCCACCCGGTCCCGCAGTCCACCTCCGTTCCTGCTCATCCGGCGCGGTCCCCGGCGGCTCTCCGGGCGCTCAGCCCGATCGCATCGCCGGCACCGGGGCCGGCCGGAAGCGGTGCCCGTGGTCGGCGCAGTACTCCAGCCACTTGTTGAGCATGCTGTTGCGCACCCAGCGCCTGGAAAGCTCGCCTCCCGGTCCGGTATCGAACGCCTTGAGCGCCCGGTGGATATGCAGGCGTCGACAGCCCATCGCCTCGGCCATGCCGGCATCGTGATAGATCCGGACCGTCAGGTCGGGGTCTGCCACAACATTTTCATTGTCCTCGAACAGATAGGTCAGGCGAAGCGTCGTGGTGTAGGGATTCCTCTCCAGGACGGTCAGGTGCAGCGGCAGGTCCCCGGCGGCGCGGGAGCGGCTCTCCCGGGGAAGACTGCCGAAATCGTCCACGATCCAGTGCAGCCGCACGAAGTTGCTTTCGTACAGGTGCATCAGGGCAGTGAAACTGCCCGGCCGCGTGGGCGACGGAAGTGCCAGTGACCCGTCTGGTATCATGCGCCGGACTATATCACAGGGATTTTTCCCTTCTTTACGGGCACTTCCCATGACCCCGCGCACCGTGGAAACGCAACCCTATCCCGACCAGAAACCGGGCACCGCAGGGCTGCGCAAGAAAGTTGCTGTCTTCCGCCAGCCGAACTACCTGGAGAACTTCCTCCAGGCGGTGTTCGATTGCGCCGGTGATTTCTCGGGGGCAACCCTGGTCGCGGGTGGCGACGGAAGATACTGGAACACCGAGGCCCTCGAGAAAGTGTTCGCAGTCGCTGCCGGCAACGGTGTCGCCCGGGTCATCACCGGGCGCGGTGGACTGCTCTCCACGCCTGCCGCATCCCACCTGATCCGACTGCGCAAGGCAGCCGGCGGATTCCTGCTGACCGCCAGTCACAATCCCGGCGGGCCCGACGGAGACTTCGGCGTTAAATTCGACACGGCCAACGGCGGCCAGGCACCGGAAAGCCTGACCGATGCGGTCTGGCAGGCCTCGGCCGGCATCCGCCGATACCAGCTCGTCGATCTGCCGTCGGCCGACCTGGACCGGGTCGGTATCCAGCACCTCGGACCACTCGTCCTTGAAGTCGTGGACCCCGTGGACGACTACGCGCAGCTCATGGAGACCCTGTTCGACTTCGACCGCATCCATGAGCTGTTCGCGGGCGGCCGCTTCCGCATGGTGTTCGACGCCATGCACGCAGTCACCGGCCCCTATGCCCGCCGCATACTGGAGCAGAGACTCGGCGCGCCGGCGGGAACCGTCATCAACGGCCGGCCCCTGCCGGACTTCGGTGGTCACCACCCGGATCCCAATCCCGTGGATGCCGCCGGGCTCGTCGAGATGATGGGGCGCGCGGACGCGCCGGAGCTTGCCGCCGCCTCGGACGGAGACGGCGACCGCAACATGATCCTCGGTCCCGGCATCATGGTCTCCCCAGGCGACAGCCTCGCGGTTCTGGCCGCCAATGCCCACCTTGTTCCGGGCTACGCCCGGGGCCTGGCCGGCGTCGCGCGCTCCATGCCCACCAGCCGCGCCGTCGACGCCGTGGCCCGTGCCCTGGACATTCCCTGCTTCGAAACGCCCACCGGATGGCGCTTTTTCTGCAACCTGCTTGACGCAGGCCTCATTGACCTGTGCGGCGAGGAAAGCTTCGGGACGAGTTCCAGCCACACCCGGGAGAAGGACGGGCTCTGGGCCGTGCTTTTCTGGCTGAACCTCGTGGCGGCGACGGGCAAGGGCGTCGCCGAGCTGGTGAGGGACCACTGGCGCCGCTTCGGCCGGCACGCCTACGCGCGAAACGACTGGTTCATCTCCGACGCCGACAAGGCCCGCACGGTGATGGTCGAGCTGGAATCCCGGCTCCCCGTACTGCCTGGGACCGAAACGCCCCAGGGCGTCGTGGCCGCCGCCGACAGTTTCACCTACGAAGACCCGGTGGACGGCAGCGTCTCCGCCAACCAGGGGCTCCGGCTCTTCCTGGAGAACGAGGCCCGAATCGTCTACCGGCTCTCGGGGACGGGCACCGAGGGCGCGACCCTTCGTGTCTATCTGGAGCGGTTCCTGCCTGCGCACGGGGAGCATGGCGCCAGCGGCCCGGAACTTACCGCGGACCTGGCAGACACGGCCGCGGGGATCGCCCGCATCCCGGAGATCACGGGCCAGTCCGCCCCGGCCGGCGTCATCTAGCTCAGGACGGCGATCCCTCGCCCTCCTCCCCGTCGCCGCCACGGTTCAGCAGCCCGGTGCGATCCAGCACGGTAGTGGCGATTTCCTCGATGGAAAGCTCGGTGGTGTCGATGTGCGGGATCCCGTAGCGGCTGAACAGGCCCTCGGCGGAGCGCAGCTCGAAGCTGACCTGCCGGGGCGAGGCGTAGTTGCTCTCCGGACGACGCTCCTGCCGGATCTGCTGGAGCCGCCGCGGCGCGATGGTGAGACCGAAGAGTCGCGACCGGTGGCCCTCCAGCACCGCCGGCAGCCGGCCCTTCTCGAACTCCTCCTCGGCCAGGGGATAGTTGGCGGCAAACACGCCGTAGCGCAGGGCCATGTACAGACAGGTCGGCGTCTTCCCGGACCGCGAAACGCCGACCAGGATGACGTCTGCGCGCTGGTAGTCCCGCGTAGAGGCCCCGTCGTCGTGCTCCAGGGTGTAGTTCATGGCGTCGATGCGACGGGTATAGGAGCGGTTGTCCGCCACGCCGTGAGCCTTGCCGGCGGCGTGGCTGGAGCGCATGTTCAGCTCCCGCTCCAGGGGCCCGATGAAGGCGTCGAAGAAATCCAGCACCAGCCCGTTGCTGCTGGCGATGACGTCGCGGACGTCATCGTGGACCATGGTGGAACAGACGATCGGCCGGGCGCCCTCTACCCGGGCGGTCAGGTTGATGCGCCGGACCACCTCGTTCGCCTTGTCAGGGGTATTGATAAATGGCACAGTCACGCCACGAAACTTGAGCCCGTCGAACTGGGTCAGGAGACTGTGTCCAAGCGTCTCCGCCGTGACTCCCGTCTGATCGGAAACAAAGAATACGGTCCGATGGTGCATCGCCACTCCCGGTGATATTCGGCCGGCGCATTGTCCTTTCCCGAATAACTCAAACTCAAGGGGATTGAGCGGTGCAGAGATATATCTACCCCCTCGATGAGCTGGGCATGGGCGACGTCGAGCGGGTAGGCGGCAAGAACGCCTCCCTCGGCGAGATGCTCGCCAACCTTGACTCTCTGGGCGTGACCGTGCCCGACGGCTTCGCCACTACCGCCGCCGCTTACCGCGATTTCATGGAGCAGCAGGGCCTGGGTGACCGCATACGGGACGCCCTCTCCGGCCTGGACGTCAACGACGTGGACACGCTGGCGAAGACCGGGGCCGAGATTCGCCGCTGGATCAAGGAAACTCCCCTCCAGGAGCGGCTGAACGAGGAGATCCGCAAGGCCTGGGAATCCATGGCCGGCGGCCGGGACATCGCCGTAGCCGTCCGCTCCTCCGCGACCGCGGAGGACCTTCCGGAGGCGAGTTTCGCCGGTCAGCAGGAGACCTTCCTGAACGTCCGGGGCCTGGACGAGGTCATCGCCCGCATCCACGAAGTATTCGCGTCCCTCTTCAACGACAGGGCCATCGCCTACCGCGTCCATCACGGCTTCGACCACAGCCAGGTCGCCCTGTCCGCCGGCGTCCAGCACATGGTGCGCAGCGACACCGGCGCCAGCGGCGTCGTGTTCACCCTGGACACGGAGTCCGGCTTCCGGGACGCCGTGTTCGTCACCGCCTCCTGGGGGCTGGGCGAGATGGTGGTCCAGGGAGCCGTGAATCCCGACGAGTTCTACGTGTACAAGCCGGCCCTGGCGGCGGGCAAGCGAGCCATCCTCCGCAAGACCCTGGGTGGGAAGGCCATCAAGATGATCTACGGGGCAGACGGCCGGGGCACCCGCACCGTGGACGTTCCCGAGGCCGACCGCCACCATTTCTGCCTGGAAGACGACGACATCGAGACGCTGGCGCGTCATGCCGTGGCCATCGAATCCCACTACGGGTGCCCCATGGACATCGAGTGGGGCAAGGACGGCGAGGACGGCAGGATCTATATCCTCCAGGCACGCCCCGAGACGGTCCAGAGCCGCCGTGGCCGCTCCGTTCAGCGCTACCAGCTGAAGGACCGCTCCCCGGTGATCGTGACCGGCCGCAGCATCGGCCATCGCATCGGCGCCGGCACGGCCAGGGTGCTCAAGAGCATCCGCGAAATGAACCGGGTACAGCCGGGTGACGTGCTGGTGGCCGACATGACGGACCCGGACTGGGAACCGATCATGAAGCGCGCAGCCGCCATCGTCACCAACCGCGGCGGACGCACGTGCCACGCCGCCATCATCGCCCGGGAACTGGGCATCCCGGCGGTGGTCGGCTGCGGGAACGCCACCGAGGCGGTCCCGGACGGCGAGCCGGTCACCGTCAGCTGCGCAGAGGGCGACACCGGCTACATCTTCGAAGGGCAGCTTGAGTTCGAGGAAAAGACCATCGAGCTGGACCGGATGCCGGAGATCCCGGTGAAGATCATGATGAACGTGGGCAATCCGGACCGGGCCTTCGACTTTGCCGGCATCCCCAACCACGGCGTCGGACTCGCGCGGCTCGAGTTCATCATTAACCGGATGATCGGTGTCCATCCCAGGGCCCTGCTGGAATTTGACCGGCTGAACGAGGACCTCAAGCACACCATCCGGGATCACATGGCGGGCCACGAGGATCCCGTGGAGTTCTTCGTGGAGAAGCTGGCCGAGGGCATCGCCACCATCGGCGCAGCTTTCGCACCTCATCCGGTCATCGTGCGCATGTCGGACTTCAAGTCCAACGAGTACGCCAACCTCATCGGCGGCCGGGAATACGAGCCCCACGAGGAGAACCCCATGCTGGGCTTCCGCGGGGCCTCACGCTACGTAGCCGAGGACTTCCGCCCCTGCTTCGAGCTCGAGTGCCGGGCCCTGCGGCGGGTCCGCGAGGACATGGGCCTGGAGAATGTACAGGTGATGGTGCCTTTCGTCCGGACGGTCAGCGAAGCCCGCCGGGTCACGGAGCTGCTCGCGGAAAATGGCCTGGAGCGCGGCAAGCAGGGACTGAAGCTCATCATGATGTGCGAGATTCCGTCCAATGCTCTGCTGGCCGACGAGTTCCTGGAGCATTTCGACGGCATGTCCATCGGGTCCAACGACATGACGCAGCTCACCCTCGGCCTGGACCGGGACTCCAGCATCATCGCCGACCTGTTCGACGAGCGGGACGAGGCGGTGAAGAAGCTGCTGCACATGGCCATCCGCGCCTGCCGTGAGAAAGGCAAGTACATCGGTATCTGCGGCCAGGGGCCGTCGGATCACGCGGACTTCGCCAGGTGGCTGCTGGACGAGGGCATCGAGAGCATCTCCCTGAACCCGGACACCGTGGTCGAGACGTGGATGTTCCTGGCCGGGCAGAAGGTCGAGGGCTGAGCCCCGGCCGGTTCCCTACAGGTCGCCCCAGCTGGAGCGCCGGCGCATCCTGAGCCGGGGCAGGACAAGACCGAGAATCACGCCTCCTATGAGAACGCCGGCGCCGGCCAGGAACCAGTCCCGCCGTCCGGAGTCCCGGGCGGCCACCAGGTCCTGGCGAAGCTCGTCGGCGGCCCGTTCCGCGTTCGCAAGCCGGACCCGGAGTTCCTGGTTGGTCTGGTCCAGTTCCACGGCCGAGGCGGAAAGCTGCCGGATCCTCTCGAGCTCCCCCCGGGTCTCGGCAAGCTCCTCGTCCAGCCCCTGGCGCTCCGAGCTCAGGGCCTCCCGCTCGCCTGAAAGGGAGCCTACCTGGGCTTCCAGGGCCTGCACCTGCTGCGCCAGATCCCGGGCCCGCTCCTCGGCGGCGGCAAGCCGGTCCCGGGCCGCCGGCTGGTCCATCAGGTAGCGGGTCAGGACCCAGCCCTCGGTGCCGTCCGGCACCCTGACCTGGGTATAGCCGGCGCCGGCATCCACGCCGATGACTTCCACCGGCGTGCCGCTCCGGAGCATGCGGACGATGGAGTGCTGGGTGCTCGTCCCGCTGCGCAGGGTCACCTCGAGCTGGTCGGTGACGTAGCGGGTCTGGGCGGAAACGGCGGAGGCCGCCAGCAGCAGGCAGCCGGCGAAAATTCGGGCGATGGTTTGCACGGTCGGGACTTTCCGGCGTCGGATCATGTTCGCAAAGGGCTGGCAATGATAACCGATAGGCCCGCCGCTTCATCCTTGACCGTGCCGTTTTCCGGCCCACACTATCAGCCGCCCTGGCCCTGCGAGGAGACCCGCTCATGACAGTCGCATTCTGGTGTGTACTGGCTGCCGCCTTCCTGCCCCTGCTTTTCACCGGGCTGGCCAAGCTCGGCGGCCGGGGCTTCGACAACCGCGCACCCAGGGCGTGGCTGGAATCCCAGTCGGGCTGGCGCCTGCGCGCCCACTGGGCTCAGGAGAACTCCTACGAGTCCTTCCCGCCCTTCGCCGCCGGGGTCATCATTGCCCACATCGCCGGCGCGCCCCAGGGCACGATCGACGCCCTGGCCCTGGTCTACGTGGCGGCCCGGCTGGTGTACGGCGGCTTCTACGTGGCGAACCTCGCCCTGGCCCGCAGCCTGGCCTGGACCGCCGGTGCGGCCTGCGTCGTCGGCCTTTTCATCGCCGCCGCCTGAGGCCCGGAACCTCCGCCGGACGCCCGCGGATCCGCCCTGCCGGGCCTGCGCGGATGCCGCCCCATCGCCGTGAGCGGCGCCTGCGGATAAAATAGCGGCCCGCTCTTCGCCGGATTCCGCCTTGAATCTCACCCGACCCGCTCTCGACAACCCCGTCGCGGTGATTGTCGCCGTCCTGCTGGTGCTGCTTTTCGGCACCCTGTCGCTGCTGCGTATGCCGGTGCAGATGATCCCCAACGTGGAGCGGCCGCTCATCGAGATCAGCACCTTTTGGCGGGCCGCCGCGCCGGAGGAAGTGGAAGCCGAGATCGTGGAGCCCCAGGAGGACGTCCTGCGAGGCCTGCCGGGGCTGGAAAAGATGGAGTCCTCCGCGGGGCGGGGATCCGGGTCCATCACGCTGACGTTCAGCGTGGACATGGAGCTGGAGCGGGCGCTGATCGAGGTGATCAACCGCCTGAACCAGGTGCCCAGTTATCCGCCTGACGTGGACGAGCCCCAGATCTTCGCCGGCCGCGGCCGCTTCGGCTCGGCCATTGCCTGGTTTTCCATCCGCCCGCTGCCGGGCAACGACGTGGACATCACCGCTTACCAGGACTTCGTCGAGGAGGTGGTCCAGTCACGGATCGAGCGCGTCAACGGCGTGGCGAACGCCGACATCTACGGGGGCCGCGAGCGCGACCTGCGGATCACTTTCGATCCCTACAAGGCCGCCGCCTTCGGCATCGACATCCCGACGCTGGCACGCATCACCGCCAGCAACAACGACGTCTCCGGAGGATTCCAGGACGTCGGCCGGCGGCGCTACACCATCCGCTTTGCCGGCAAGTACTCGGTGGAGGGCTTCGAGGACATGGTGCTCACCTGGCGGGAAGGCCAGCCGGTGCACCTGTACGACGTGGCCCAGGTGGACACGGCCCTCGCGGATCCTTCCGGCACGCTGAACCAGAACGGCTCACCCTCCATCGCCATGAACGCCCAGCCGGAACAGAACGTGAACGTTCTGGAGGTCATGGGCGAGATCAAACAGGCCATGGCGGAGCTCAACGAGGGCCCGCTGAAGCGCGCCGGCCTGCACATGGACCAGAGCTACGACGAGACGGTGTACATCACTGACTCGATCACCATGCTGCGGAACAACCTGCTGCTGGGCATCGCGTTGGCCGTGGCCATCCTCTGGTGGTTCCTCCGGAGATTCAGAGCCACCATGGTGGTGGCCATCGCGATCCCCATCTCCCTGTTCGCCACCTTCATTTTCCTCAACGCGGCCGGCCGGACCATCAACATCATCAGCCTGGCGGGTCTCGCCTTCGCCGTGGGCATGGTGCTGGACTCGGGTATCGTCGTCCTGGAAAACATCGTGCGGCTGCGGGAGTCCGGCAAGCGCTCCGACGAGGCCGCCATGGAGGGTGCCAGCCAGGTCTGGGGCGCCCTCATCGCGTCCACCGCCACGACGGTGACCATCTTCCTGCCCATCGTGTTCATGCGCGACATCGCCGGGCAGCTGTTTGCCGACCTGGCCCTGGCCATCTCCATCGCCGTGGTCGCGTCGCTGCTGATTGCCGTGACCGTCATCCCCACCGCGGCCAAGCACTGGCTGCGCAAGGCCAGCCTGGACGACCCGCACAGCGCCTGGTGGGAGACCGGAACACGCACCATCATGCGCCTGACGGATACACCTGCCCGGCGCACGGCCTGGATCGTCGGCCTGGTGCTCGCGGCCACCGGCCTGACCATTGCCCTCATACCGGAGACGGACTATCTGCCCGAAGGCCGGCAGAACTTCGTTTTCGGCTACATACTCCCGCCTCCCGGGGTGAGCGTTCAGGCCGCCCAGGAGGAATTCACGGGCGTGGTGAACGAACGCCTGCGGCCTTACCTGGAGGGCGACGCATCCCCGGCCATCGAGGATTATTTCCTCGGGGTTTTCGGCAGCTTCGGCTTCTTCGGCGCCCGGGCTGAAGACGTCGACAAGGTGCCCGAGCTTCTGGGGGTGTTGAACGGCCAGGTGCTGGCCGGCTTCCCGGACACCATCGCCTTCGCCAACCGCTCCGCGCTTTTCGGCCGCCTCGGCGGAGGCCGGTCCATCGACGTGAACATCCAGAGCCGGGACATCGAGGCCATGCTCGGCGCCGCCATGCGCGGCATGGGCGCCCTGTCCGAAGCCTTGCCCGGGGCCCAGGTCCGCCCCGTTCCCGGGGTACAGCTGGCGGACCCGGAACTCCGGCTGATTCCCGATGAAAGGCGCATCGCCGAAGCCGGCTGGGACCGCCAGACAGTGGCCAGGGTGGTCCGCGCGCTGGGCGATGGTCTTTACGTCGGCGACTACTTCGACGGAGAGACCCGGCTGGACATCATTCTCCGCGCCGACGAGTGGGAAACCCCGGAAGATCTCGCCGCCCTGCCGGTGGTTACCGCCGGGGGCGCCATCGCGCCGCTGGGTGAGCTCGTCGACGTGGAACGCACCGCCGGACCCGACCAGATCCGGCGCGTGGACAGGCGACGCACCATTACCCTGGAGGTCACTCCACCCTCGGACATGGCGCTGGGAACCGCTATCGATACCATCCGTGAGCAGGTGGACCCGGTAATCCGCAGCGCCCTGCCGGAAGACGGTGATGTCGGCTACCAGGGCACGGCAGACGACAAGGACAAGGCCATCGCCAACATCTCCCGCAGCCTGGCCCTGGCGGTGGTGATCCTGTACCTGCTCATGAGCGCCCTGTTCCGTTCGTTCCGGGATTCCCTGCTGGTCATCGTCGCCCTGCCCATGGCCATCGTGGGCGGCGTCGTCAGCCTCCGGATCACCGACCTGCTGACGTTCCAGCCCATGGATCTGCTGACCATGATCGGCTTCATCACGCTGCTCGGGCTGGTGGTGAACAACGCCATCCTGCTGGTCGCCCAGACCCGGGCGGCGGAGCGCGAGGGCATGAACCGCCGCGACGCAGTGGAACAGGCCGTCCGGTTCCGGCTCCGGCCGATCCTCATGAGTACCCTGACCAGCCTGTTCGGAATGCTGCCCCTGCTGCTGGTGCCCGGTGCCGGGACCGAGCTTTACCGGGGCCTGGCAGCGGTCATCGTCGGCGGCCTGGCCGTCAGCACCCTTTTCACACTTGTCCTGCTGCCCAGCCTGCTCCGGCTGGGCGAGGAAAGGCCGGCGCCCGCGGCGGCCTGACCGGGCTGCAAGCTCGCCGAGGAGATTTTTCCAAGTGAAGACCTCTCGCATCACTGTCGCCCTTTGCCTGATGGCGATTGCCGCCGTAGCAGCGGCCCAGCCCGGTCCTCCCGCCGCACCGGTGGAGATCGCCCAGGCGAGGCTGGAGACCCTGGCGCCGACGGCCCAGGTGCCTGGCACGGTCATCAGCCGGAATGACGCCCGTCTGGCGGCAGAGGTGGCCGGCCGCCTGGTCTGGGTGGCGGAGGTGGGCACCCGGATCGACAAGGACGAGCCGGTCGCCCGCATCGACGACTCGGACCTTGGGCTGCAGAAGGAAGAATACGAGGGCCTCGTGGCGAGCGCCGAAAGCCGGCGCGGCTTCCTGGACCGGGAGGCTGACCGGCTGCGGAGGCTCGCGGCCGAGAATATCGCGGCGAAGAACCGCCTGGACGAGGTGGAATCCCAGCTGGCGGCCGCCACCAGTGATCTCGCGGTGGCCCGGGCGCGCCTGGGCCAGATCAGCGTGCAGCTCGAGCGCACCCGGCTCCGCGCGCCCTTCTCCGGCGTCGTCACCCAGCGCCTCCTGCAGCCGGGCGAGCACACCACACCGGGCGACCAGGTTGTCCGGCTGGTGGATCCCGCCAACCTGGAAATCGTCGCCCGTGCGCCCCTGACCTCCCTCGCCTACGTGGAGGTCGGCGATTCCCTGCAGGTCTCGGGTGTTCGCGGCCGGAGCGACGGTCCCGTCCGCACCATGGTGCCGTTCGGAGACGCGTCATCCCATATGTTCGAAATACGTATCCCGGTGGAACCCGATCCGTGGCGCGTCGGCGACACGGTACGGGTCTCCGTCCCCACCGCAGAGCCTTCCCAGGTGCTGGCGGTCCCCCGGGATGCGCTGGTGCTGCGCCGGGGCGCGATCAGCGTCTTCCGCGTGAACGAGGACGGTACGGCGGAACAGCTGACGGTGCAGCCGGGTCTCGGCTCCGGGGACATGATCGCGGTGACCGGCCCGCTGGAGCCGGGTGACCGGGTCATCGTGCGGGGCGCTGAACGCCTCCGGCCGGGGCAGCCGGTTCAGGTCATCGGCGGCGGCGCCTGAGGGCCGTCCGGGCGCCCGGCCGCGAACAGCCCGGGCAACCCGTCCAGATCCAGATTGCCACCGGACAGGATCACCCCCACGGACAGCCCCCGCACCGGCAGTCGGCCTGACAACAGGGCGGCGACCGGCACTGCCGCGGAAGGCTCGATGGCGATCTTCATCCGCTCCCAGACAGTGCGCATGGCGGCGATGATCTCCCCGTCTTCGACCCGGCAGACGCCTTCCACGTGATCCTGCATGAGCGCCCAGTTGCGCTCGCCGAGGGAGGCACGGAGACCGTCCGCGATGGTGGAGGTGGTCTCGAGGCGGACCCGTCCCCCGGTCTGGAACGACTGCCAGGCGTCGTCGGCGCCGGCGGGCTCCGCCGCCACCACCCGGAGTCCCGCCGCCCGGGCCGCGAGGGCGCAGCCGGAGATCAGGCCTCCGCCGCCGACGGGCGCGAGCAGGAGGTCCAGCCCCGGCACCTGCTCCATGAGCTCGACGGCGGCGGTGCCCTGGCCGGCGATGACGCGCGCGTCATCGTAGGGGTGGATGACCGTGGCGCCGGTGCCTTCGGCCACCTCCGCCAGCGCGGCTTCCCTGTTGCTCAGACCCGGGGCGCAGTCAACGACGGTGGCGCCGTACCGGGCCACGTTGGCGCGCTTGAAGGGCGGGGCGTCGGCCGGCACAACCACCCACGCCGGGATTCCCCGTCGCGCCGCGGCCATGGCGAGCGCTGCGCCGTGATTGCCGGAAGAATGGGTCGCGACCCCTCGCGCCGCCTCCTCCGGCTCCAGGGAGAAGACCGCGTTCACCGCTCCGCGGGCCTTGAATGCGCCGGTTTTCTGGAAGTTCTCGCACTTGAAGAACAGCCGTCCGCCCACCGCCTCGTCCAGGCCGCTACAGGTCAGCACCGGTGTCCTGCGCACCCAGGGCGCGATGCGCCCGGCGGCGGCATGGACGTCGGAGACAGAGGGGAGCGTCAGCACTTTCTCCACAGCAGCAGCCGGTTGTCAGAAGGCATCACGTCCATGGTCTCCAGCACGAGCCCCGCCGGAGCGGCCACGGTTTCCAGCCAGCCCACGTCGCGGATGCCCATGGCGGGATCCCGGGCCCTCAGCGAGGCGTCAAAGGCCGCGTTGCCCGCCCCAGTGTGGGCACCACCCACAGCGAACGGACCATAGAGGCAGAAAGGGGAGCCTGGCTCCAGGCACCTACCCAGCCCGCGGAACATGGCGGCGACCGAGGCCTCCGGCAGTATGTGAGCCGTATTGGCGCTGAAGGCAGCGTCCACCGGGCCCGCGTCCGGCCAGTTGTCGTCGTTGACGTCCAGGGCCATGACCTCGGGCCGATGCTCAACGTCGACGTCGTCCGTCCAGGCCCGGATGCCATCCAGCCGCTCCTCCAGGTCCGTGGCGACCCAGGTCAGCCACGGCAGGCGCGGGCCGAACCAGGCGGCGTGCTGCCCGGTTCCGCTGCCCACCTCCAGCACCCGGCTGGCGCCGGAGAAGTGCTTCAGCAGCTGTCCGAGGATCGGCTCCCGGTTGCGCTCGCAGGCCGGCGCGAAGGGGCGTTCGTTCACAAAGGCCTCAGGAAGTGCTCCCGGTAGTAGCGCAGTTCCTCGATGGAGTCGTGGATGTCCTGAAGGGCGAGATGCCGGGACTCCTTGCGGAATCCCGCGGCGATCCCCGGCGCCCACCGCCGCGCGAGTTCCTTGAGCGTGCTGACGTCCAGGTTCCGGTAGTGGAAGAACTTCTCCAGGGTCGGCATCCAGCGGGCCAGGAAGCGCCGATCCTGGCAGATGCTATTGCCGCACATGGGGGATTCCCCGGCGTCCACGTAACGGGAGAGGAACGTCAGCGTGGCGAGTTCTGCCTCGTGCTCGTTGACCCCGCTGTGCAGCACGCGGTCGGCGAGCCCGGAGCCGCCGTGCTGGCGGGTGTTCCACTCGTCCATCTGCTCCAGGGTTTCCCGGGACTGGTGAATGGCGATCACGGGGCCCTCCGCGAGCACGTTCAATTGCTTGTCCGTGACCACAGTGGCAATCTCGATGATCCGGTCCCGGGTGGTGTCCAGGCCCGTCATCTCCAGATCGATCCAGACGAGGTTCTCGGCGTCCTTCATGAGTCCTGCGAACCGGAACAAGGAAGCCGTGGATTCTAGCAGAGGGGAGCCCCCCTCCCCCTCCGGCCCGGACACCGGGCGGGTAGTGTCGGCCTTCGGCAAGCGCCTGACGGTGGAGGACGACCGCGGCCGCCAGTGGCCGGCCTTCGTTGCCCGCCGGGGTCTGCGGGTCGTCTGTGGCGACCGGGTGGTATTCGAGCCCGCGGGAGACGACGCCGAAGCCGCCGTCACCGACCGGCTGCCCCGGACGAACGAGCTGACCCGGCCCGACCGCAGGGGCCGCGTGGAGGTGCTCGCCGCAAATATCGACCGCATCGTGGTGGTCGTTGCACCGGAGCCGCCCACCGACCCGTTCGTGACCGATCGCTACCTCGCGGCCGCCGAGACCATGGGCTGCGACGCGGTGGTTGTCGTGAACAAGTCGGACCTGCCGGCGGGAGATGACCTGCCGCTGGAGGAGTACGCAAGGCTCGGTTACCCGGTGCTCCGGGTGAGCGCCGCCTCGGGCGAGGGCCTCGAAGCGCTGGGCCGTTCCCTGGCCGGCCACACCAGCATCCTGGTGGGCCAGTCGGGAGTGGGCAAATCTTCTCTGGTGAACGCCCTGGTGCCGGGCGGCTCCGCGGCCATCCAGAGCCTGTCCCGGTCCACCGGCGAGGGTCGCCACACCACCACGGCCAGCGTGCTCCATGCGCTGCCGGAAGGCGGCGGACTGATCGACTCGCCGGGCGTGCGGGACTATGCGCCCGCCCTGGATGACCCGGCGATCGCGGTGCAGGGGTTCCGGGAGATCGGCCGGCTGGCCGGTGAGTGCCGCTTCGGTAACTGCCGCCACCTGCGGGAACCAGGCTGTGCCGTCAAGGCGGCCGTGGAATCGGGAGCGATCAGCCGGCGACGTTACGAAAGCTACCGACGCCTGCGTCGCCTGATCGAGGAAGTCGCGAAACCGGGCTGGGCCTGACCGGCCCGTCCTAGCCTTCCACGGGCTGACGACCGGCGAAAGCGTGGGACAGGGTGCCGCCGTCGACGTATTCGAGCTCCCCGCCCACCGGCACGCCGTGGGCGATCCGGGACGCCCGGATCCCGCGCCGGGCGCTCAGGTCCGCCACGTAATGTGCGGTGGCTTCCCCTTCCACGGTGGGATTGGTGGCGAGGATAACCTCGGTCACCTTGCCCTCGTCGAGGATGGCTTCCAGCCGGTCCAGCCCCAGTTCGTCCGGGCCCACCCCGTCCAGGGGCGAGAGGTGGCCCATGAGCACGAAATAGCGTCCGTTGTAACCGGATCCGTTCTCCACGGCGACCACGTCCGCGGGGGTCTCCACCACGCAGAGCAGGGACTCGTCCCGGGTGGGGGCGCGGCAGAGCTCGCAGATCTCCGCCTCGGTGAACATCCGGCACCTCGCGCAGCGACCCACGTGCTCTACGGCGTCCGCCACGGCCGCTGCCAGGCTCCGGGCAGCGTCCGGGTCCTTCTCCAGCAGGTGGAAGGCCATTCGCTGGGCGGAGCGGGGTCCCACGCCGGGCAGCCGCCGCAGGGCCTCGATAAGCGCCGCCAGGCGCCGGGGATACAGCATGTCGCCTAGAAAGGCAGCTTCATGCCCGGCGGCAGGCCCAGCCCGGCCGTCATGCCGGACATCTTTTCCTGGACCGTCTGCTCCACTTTCCGCAGGGCGTCGTTGGTGGCCGCCGCCACCAGGTCCTCCACCATCTCCCGGTCGTCACCGAAGATGGCCTCATCAATGGCGACCCGGCGGACCTCGTGGCGGCAGGTCATGGTGACCTTCACCATCCCGCCTCCGGCCTCGCCGGTGACTTCCAGCGCGGCCAGTTCCTCCTGGGCCTTCTGCATGTTCTCCTGCATCTGCTGGGCCTGTCGCATCAGCTGTCCAAGCTGGCCTTTCATTCCGATCTCTCCTCCTGGCTGTCGCCCACCGGCCGGACGCTGTCGAGGTCCACCGTGGCATCAAAAACCTTCTGCATGTCCCGCACCAGCGGGTCCTCGTCGATGGCGCGGGCCGCTTCGGCTCGCCGTTGCTGCTCCTGGCGCGCCGCCCGGGCCGCCGGCGTCTCGGCCTTCGGCCGGGCCACCTCGATCTGTAGCCGGACCTTGTCCCCAAGGCCCTCGCGCAGGCTGTCCCGGAGCCGGTCCTGCTGGACCCTGGTGGCCAGGTACTCGGCTTCGGGATCGATGACCAGCCGGAAGGCCGTACCGTCCCGCCCCGCCAGCTCGCAGTGGCGGGCGAGCTGCCGGGTCGCCCCCGTCAGCCCGAGCCGGTCGATGAGCGCCTCCCAGTCATCCAGCGGCATCGCGGCGGTCTCGTCGCCGGACTTGTCCGCCGGTTCGGGGCTGCTCTTCGCGGGCTTCCGCGCCGGTCCGGCAGCCGGCGGCGGCTTGTCACCCGCCGTGGCCGCCGTCTTCGACCGCCGTGCGGCAGGCGCGCCGCGGGCGGGACCAGCGGGGGGCTGGGCAGCCGGCTTGTCCTGCGCCGAGGCCAGGCGGAAGGCCAGCATCCGCAACAGGGCCATCTCGCAGCCGGCCCGCGGGGATGGCGCCAGGGGCAGATCGCGGCGCCCCGCGAGGGCGATCTGGTACCACAGCTGCAGATCCTCGGGGGAAACCGCGTTCGCCAGGGGCCGCGCCCGCTCGGTGAGACCGTCCTCGTCGGTGTCCAGGTCCGGGGCGGCCTGAAGCACCGCGGCCCGCTGGATCAGGGCGGCGACGGACTCCAGCACTGCGCTGTAATCCGGAACCCGCTCATCCAGGGCCGCGATCTCGTCCAGGACGCGAGGCCCGTCGTCATCGGCCACCGCCTGGACCAGGCGCACCGCGTGCTCTCGGTCCACCGTGCCCAGCATGCTGGCCACCGACTGCTCGGACAGGGATCCGCCCCCAAACGCCGCGGCCTGGTCCAGCAGGCTCAGTCCGTCCCGCAGGCTGCCGTCGGCAGCCCGCGCGAGCAGCTCCAGGGCCGCTCCGTCGGCAGCCAGGTCCTCGGCCTCGGCCACCACCTTGAGCCGGTCGCGGATGAGGCTGGCCGGCAGCCGCTTGAGATTGAACTGCAGGCAGCGGGAAAGCACCGTCACCGGCAGCTTTTGCGGATCCGTCGTCGCCAGCAGGAACTGCACGTGCGGCGGGGGCTCCTCCAGCGTCTTCAGCAGGGCGTTGAAGGAGTGGGTGGACAGCATGTGGACCTCGTCCACCAGGTACACCTTGTACCGGCCGCGAGTCGGGGTGTACTGGACGTTCTCCAGCAGCTCCCGGGTGTCCTCCACCCTGGTGCGGGAGGCCGCGTCCACCTCCAGCAGGTCCACGAAACGGCCGTCGTCGATGTCCACACAGGCGGAGCATTTCCCGCAGGGCGTGGACGAAACGCCCGCCTCGCAGTTCAGGGCCTTGGCAAGGATCCTGGCGATAGTGGTCTTGCCCACGCCCCGGGTGCCGGTAAACAGGTAGGCATGGTGCAACCGCCCGGTATCCAGGGCATGGATAAGCGCCTTGAGGACGTGTTCCTGGCCGACCAGGTCGGCGAACTGCCTCGGGCGCCACTTTCGGGCGAGGGCCTGGTAGCTCATCAGCAAGAAGTTACAGCGCGGAGTGGGCAGTGTATCACCGGGCCGGCACCGCCCCGGGCCGCGGCAAAGGAAGAGGCAGCCCACGCCAGCCCGGCCCCGGCGCACGGCGTCACCGCTACCGCTGCTCCCTTCCGGGCCTGACGGGGTTCACGGCTGACCGTCGCGGGGAGACCAACGCAGGCCGCCCGGTGCCTATGGTATCCGGCTTGGCCGTCCTGCGTCGAAGGCTCCCGCCCCCCGGGGCCCGGGAGGTAGAATCCGGAGCCTGATCCCTGCCGCCCGGAAACTTTCGTTCCTCCTCCTGCCGCCATGAACAAACTGAATCGCCGACGCCTTCTCGCCGCCGCCGCGGCCGTCCTCACCCTGGCCGGCTGCGCTACCAGCCCCACGGGCCGAAGCCAGCTCATGCTGGTTTCGCCACAGGAGGCGGTCCAGGCCTCCCGCGCCGCCTACGTCCAGCAGATGCAGCGGCTGGAAGCCGAAGGCAAGCTCAGCGACGACCCGCAGCTCATCCAGCGGGTGAACCTGATTACCGGCCGGCTGGTTGCCCAGGCGATCCAGATGCGCCCGGACACGGCAGACTGGGACTGGAGCGTGGAGGTCATCGAGGATCCGGACACGGTCAACGCCTGGTGCATGGCCGGCGGCCGCATGGCGATTTACACGGGCCTGATCGAGAAGACCCGGGCCACGGACGACGAGATCGCCCAGGTCATGGGCCACGAAATCTCCCATGCTCTGGCTAACCACACGGCAGAACGCATGTCCATCGCCATCGCCAGCCAGGCGGGGATCCTCGCCGCCGGCGTCGCCACGGGAGACGGCCGGGTGATGGCGGGCGCCGCCGCAGCCGCCGCGCTGGCCGTCAATCTTCCCAACAGCCGCGTTGCGGAAACCGAGGCCGACCGTATCGGCATCGAGCTGGCCGCGAAGGCCGGTTACGACCCCCGGGCCGCGGCGAGCCTGTGGAAAAAGATGGGGGAAGTCGGCGGCGAAGCGCCGCCGCAGTTCCTTAGCACTCACCCGGCGCCGCAGAACCGCCAGCAGACCCTGGCCCGGCTAGCGCCGGAGATGATGCCCTACTACGAAGCCCCGGGTCCGCGGCCCGTGCACGTGCTCCAGCCGGGAAGCTACCGGTCGGAAGGGAAATCGGCGCTGACGCCCTGACCCGTGCACATCGCCCAAGCCTGCCGCACCGCGGTCCGGCCCCGCACCTCCGTCCCCGCATACCCGGGAGTCGGCCCGGCCCGACAGAGCGCGATCCGCCCGCCGGGGCTAGCCGTTGCTCCGGCCCGCGGATGCCCGATACCGCATCCACTCCGCGCGGCCCATGCCGATGCCCCAGGCAAGGCCCACCAGGCCCAGCAGGCCGTAAATCCCGGCCCTGAAGAACTTTTCGTCCATGGCCACGACGACGGCACCGTAGATGAGCAGCCCGCCGACGACCGTCGCCAGCACGCACAGGCCCAGGCCGTCCAGGAGTTCTCGCTGATCTGATCTCATGGTCGCTATCTTGCCTGAACGCCGCCAGCGGCGGGACTCGGAAAATGCGGAGCCGACGCGCCGCCCGGGGACCTGGCCCCGTCGTGATTAAAGTGGCCGTCTACCCCCCGTAGACTATGCCCACATGACACGCACGCTCCCCGGCTTCTCTGCGACGCAGCTCCTCCGCGCCGTCTCACCGACGACCCCCGGACCCGCGCCGCGCCCACACGGGCGTGCCGAGCGCCGACGCGATCGCCTGTTCCGGCTGTTGAGAGTCGTCGCGGCCCTGGCCGGAGCAGGCGCGGCTGCCGGCTTGCAGGCAGCCCCGCCGGTGGCGGAGCGTTTCCCGGAGCCGCGGCTGGCCCTGTTCTATACCGATGTCAGCGAGGCGGAGCTGGATTCGCCCGCGGGGGCTGCGGTACGCGGTTCCGAGTATGCTCTCGACGTCGCTCCCCTGCCCTGGCAGCGGGCCGGGGGCCTCCAGGTGGGCCTGAGCTACGATTACGTCCACCAGGAGTTCGCGGGCATCAGCGGTGAAGCGCGAGACCTGCATCGCCTCTTCTTCCCGCTGCGCTGGACGTCCGCAGGCGATGGCCGGGACTGGCGGGTCCAGCTGAACCCTGGCATCGCCACCAGCTCGAACAAGTTCAAGCGCTGGGACCGGCTGGACTCGGACGACTTTCTGCTCACCGGCTCCTGGATCATGCGCTGGCGCAGGCCTGAGGGGCCGACCTGGGTCGTGGGCGTGGCCGGTGATCACAGCTTCGGTGCCTTCCGCTTCTACCCGGTGATCGGCGCCCGCCTCCACCCGGGCCCCCGATGGAGGATCGACGCCCTTTTCCCGCGCCCCGCACTGGAGTATTCCCCCGGCGAACGCCTGGCCCTGGGACTGGGGGCGGAGCCGGCCGGCGGCCAGTGGAACGTCCTTTCCCGGGCCCTCGACCGGGACCTGCGGTTCCGCCGCGAGGCCTGGCGGGCGCAGGGCTACGCCAGGTGGAACCTCGGCCACCGGCTCTGGCTCCATTTTCGGGCGGGCCTCGAGTTCGACCGGAAGTTCGACGTATCGGACACCGCCGGCCGGCGCGTCGTGACGGGCCTGGAATCCGCATGGACCGCGGGCGTGGGCCTCACGCTGGAGCGCTAGACCCGGGCGCGGCCGCGTTTCGTATACTGCGGGGGAACGCTTTTCGCAGGAGGCATTATGTTCCGGCACGCTTCGGCGGCGCTGTTCCTGGGCGCAGCAGGCCTCGCGGCTCACGCGGCGTCACCCCCGGAGGCCTTCGATGGCTTTCAGCCTGTGCAGGGCTCCTCGACGGCCGCGGTGACGGTAACCTGCCGTATCCATGGCGCGAGGCCGCTGCCCGGGCAGGAGGAGAACTGGGAACACGACGTGGGAGACGACCAGGCGGTGCTGGCTTTCCGGGCAACCGGCGCGGTGGAAGACACCGGCGTCGTCGTCGGACCGGTTTACCTGGAAAAGCACGGGGAACCCGTAGACACGCTGGATGACCAGGCCACGTGGCGCCCCGAGGAGGGCATGGAGTGGATCACGGCCTTCGGCGGGCCCACCGATACCCGCTACAAGGCGACGTTTTCTTACACGGACTACAACGGGCTGCTTTACGAGAACGGCCAGGTCATCCACTGGCTGAAGGACTGCCGGATCGTCGAGGTGGAAGCCGTTCCCCTCTTACGTCCCGTGGCTTCCGACGAAGCACCTCGGGCCCGCTGAATGGCACGAGCAGGGCAATAAACAGCCGCGCATTCGCTATGATGCGAAAAAAGCGCGGCGCCCTGAGCGCCATCAGGCAGTCACCAGGGGAGAATTTTCGTGGCCGGAGCTAGCTTGCTGACACTGCTCGACGACATCGCCACCATGCTGGACGATGTCTCGCTGCTGACCAAGGTCGCGGCGAAAAAGACCTCTGGCGTGCTCGCGGACGACCTCGCCCTGAACGCCGAACAGGTCACCGGCGTAAGAGCCGACCGGGAACTCCGGGTCGTCTGGGCCGTGGCAAAGGGTTCGCTGCTGAACAAGGCCATCCTCGTGCCCGCCGCCCTGGCCATCAGCGCATTCATCCCGTGGCTGATCACGCCCCTGCTCATGGCCGGCGGCCTGTTCCTGTGCTTTGAAGGGGTCGAGAAGATCGCCCACCGGTTCCTGCACTCGGCCGAGGAAAAGGAAACGCACCGGGCGGAGATCACCCGGGCCGTCGCCGACCCGTCCGTGGACCTGGTGGCCATGGAGGAAAAAAAGATCAAGGGCGCGATCCGAACCGACTTCATTCTTTCCGCGGAAATTATCGTCATTGCGCTCGGGGTGGTGGCCGACTCGGCCCTGTCCACCCAGCTTGCGGTCCTGGTCGTGATTGCCCTGCTCATCACCATCGGGGTCTACGGGATCGTCGCCGGAATCGTGAAGCTCGACGACGTCGGCCTGCACCTTTCCCGCCGTCCTGAAGACGGTTTTCTGAAGAGCCTGGGGTTCGGCATCCTGACCGTAGCGCCCTATCTCATGAAAACGCTTTCCGTAGCCGGCACCGCGGCCATGTTCCTTGTCGGCGGGGGCATCCTGGCCCACGGCTTCCACGGCATCGAGAGCTGGATCCATCACCTGACCCAGGACCTGGGAACGCTGGCCCAGACCCTGAGTACCGCCCTGCTGAACGGCGGGCTGGGCATCATCGCCGGAAGCATCGCCGTGGCGCTGGTGACCCTGGGCAAGCGCCTGTTCGGTGGCGGCGGGCCCGCCCCATCCCACTGATTCGGTCGCGCGACACGGACCCGGCGGGCCTGCAAGGCAGCACGTGGACGCCCGCGCCCGGGAAGGCTGGCCCGCACACGCAGCCGTGGCGATTCCCGCGCCGAGGCAGACCTGAACACGACCTTCGCCGGCGTCTTAATGCGCGCGGAGCAGACGTCGTCGGTTATCCTCGCCCCTCGCGAGCACGGAGACCACGTCATGGGGAAGACCACGTTCCTTGCCGCCGCGGCCCTGGCGGTCGCCGGATGCAGCTCCCCCACCTACTGGGTGCACCCGGAAAAGGACGCAGCCGCCCGCGACCGGGCGCTTGCGGCCTGCCAGGACCGGGCCGACGCCGCATTCGGAGCGAACGAGTCCGATGCCCTGGGCCACGGTGACTTCAGTGCCTATGGCGACCTTGCGGATCAGCGCCGGGCAATGGTCGAGACGTGCATGACCGAGCAGGGCTGGCGCAGGTACGCCGGCGCGGACAACAGCCAGCTCCCCACTGCCGTTGAACCGCCGCCGGCCGCACTTCCTGACGCCCCTGTGTCCGCGGGGGATGCGGCTTCACCAGCCGGGACAGCGGACATCCCGCCACCCGGGCCGACGCAATCACCGACGTCGGCGGCGATCCCAGCCCCGACCGGGGATGGGCCGGTTTCGCCTCCGCCGGCGAGCGCAGCATCCCCCCCGCCGGCGGCAGCCCCCGCGCCAACCCTGAACGCGTCAGCCTCCCCGCCGGGGCCAGCGCCGCAGCCCGCCGGGGCGCCGGGGCCGTCGATTCCGGCGGCTGCGACGTCCGTGGCTGAGTCGGCAGCAGGGCCGAAGAGCGGCAGCGAACACGCTGCCGAGCAGGAGGCCTGCGAGGACGAGGCAGAGTCTGCCCTGTCCGAGGCCTCGGGCGCGGCCCTCGCCCACGGTGATCTCGCCACATACGACGAGCTCGAGGCGCGGAAAGAGGCCATGATCCGGGAATGCCTGATCGCCCGCGGGTGGAGCGAGGCCGAGCTGGACTAGCTCCGCCTCCGGCCGCCGAGCCCGGAGATCCTCGCCACAACGCTGTAGGGGGCCTGGCCGGTGTCCTACCGGGGCTGGCGCGAGCCTGCGGCGGCGGATGCCGGCAGTACCGCCAGCGCTTCGGTTTCGCAGAGCAAATCGGGCCGGCAGATGGGCGCGACGACAAGCGCGTGGGGAAACCCGCGGAAGCCCGCTTCGCGGAGTTTTTCCTGCAGGCCTGCTGCGTCCGCAGGATGCTTCAGGTAAGTGACGGCCGATACGACATCGCTGAACGCCGCGCCCTGCTGTTTCAGCAGGGCGGCAAGGTTGACAAGCATGCGATCGGCCTGGGCCTCGAAGTCGCCGGCATGCGCCGTTCTCCCCTGTTCGTCGATGCTGGCGGTCCCGGAGACATGGAGCGCGATCTTGTTCGCCTCCCCGACTCGCATGCCGCGCACGAAGTCGGCGCCGTACTCCCCGGCCTCGTTGAGAGTGGGCGAGGTCATCACGGTACGGACGGGCGGTTGCCCCGCCTTCACGGCGTACACGCCGAGGCAAAGGTCGTGGGCCTCGGAGACCAGGCCGCCGCCAACACCAGTGCTGGCCGGGGCCGGCTTCACACCCCGCGTCCCGAAGAACTCGCGACGCGCGCGGTTCAGGGCTGCGTAGTCGCGGTCGATGTTGCGCAGATAGATCCAGGTACGCACGACATCCGAAAATTCCATCCCGGCCTGCTGTAGCAGTTCCTCTGCAAGGCCGAACATGCCGTGGGTCTGTTCATAAGCGTTCTTGCCGGGTGCGCACAGACCGGCTGCATGGAACCGGCTCTCCTCACCGATCTGGACCCGCAGTCCCTGCACGCGGGCGCACTCGCCACAGCGGCAGTCGGTCCGCACCTGGAGCTGCTTTACCTGCCCGGATGTCTCGTAAGGCACAACGGCCTGCACCAGGACCTCCAGGCGGGCCTCCTCGTTTAAAGGCGGTTGCTCGATCTCGGCCGTGGCGGGCCTGTGGGTTGGGTCCTCACACAGCGCGACAATCCGCTGGCGCGCAGCACGGACCGGCTCGATGTCTGCCGGCAGGTCCCGCAGAAACACGGTCTCGGAGACGACCGAAGCGTAGCGTCCGCCGGCGCCCTGGAGAACGCCCAGAATCCCGGCATAGATCGCTTCGGCCTGCCGGCCTGCATCGTGATCGGCCGCGGGTCGGCAGTGGAGGAAGAGTTCCCGGGCCACAGGGCCCTCGACGCGACGGAGCACGATCGAGCAGCCAGGCGCCTGGATGGACTCAGCCATGGAGATCGGAGATTGAGCCATTCTCCCACTACCGGCAGCATCGGGGCTCATAGGTGCGCAGGACTCCCGGCTCATTCAGGCTGTGACAAAAGAAAGCGGCGCGACGTCGAAGACGCCGCGCCGCTGGTAGTGACTTCCCGCCTTCGGGGCCCTGGCTCAGCTGCGACCGGCGACTCGCCGTTCCTGGCACGTCGCGGGATATTTCACAGCGCCGTGTCGCCGGCGGCAACGAAGCCGGTCACGTTCCTAGCAGCCGTCGGTTGGCAGCTGTCCGTCTGGCTCCGAGGAAACGAACGTGAACCCGTTCTTGGGCTTGTTCTTCTGGTAGCAGTTGCCCGAAGACCCAAGGGAGTCGAAGTAGACAAGGTCCCCGGCCAGGCCCGCGAGAGGCCCCGGGGGCGGGCTGAAGCCGTTCCCGCTCACGTAGTTCTGGGCGACCAGGTTGTTGTTCGACTGCGGATTGGTGATCGGCGGACTGGCAACACAATTGTTCCTTGGATCGAAACTGTTCGGCGTACACCAGTCCAGTATCGCGATCCCGACGAAGGCATTGTCTTCCACGTTGTTCTTCGCAATCACGTGGTCGCTCACGCCGAGTGCCAGAACCCCGGCTCCCGGCGGCAGCACGGACTGGAACGTCCCCGGCGGCGCCTCGTTCGGGCGGTTGTTGTTGTAAATGTCGTTCTGCTCGATGAGCCAGTTAGCCATGACAGGCAGCGGCGGGTTACCCGCGCCGTTGGGATGGAACAGCCCTACACCGACGGTGTTGTCGTAGATCTGGTTCTGCTTCACCGTGACATTATTGGACACCGTGATCTCGAAGCCGATCACGCTACCCCACAGTTCGTTGCCGATGACGCGAACGTTCTCCGAGCCCGCCACCCACATCGCAGTATCCAAAGAACCGTAAGACTCGTTGTCTCTCACCAGACCGTTGGCCGAGAGCGTCGGGTAGATGCCGTTGTTCAGATTGTTGACCGACGCATTCCGGACGAACTCGAAGCCGTCCACCCAGCGGGTCTGGATACCGTTTTTCGGAAATCCCTCGACGGAGAAGCCGCGGATGTAGAAACCCTGGACCTCCCGGCTGCGGCATTCCTGGCCCTCCGGCGTGTTGTCCTGGATGTCGTAATCGCAACCCGCAGGGGCCGCGTAGACGCCGGTTTCCTGGGCCTCGTTCTGGATGAGGCGAACCTTTCCGGCCTCACCAAGACCCTTCTTCACCTTGCCTATGAGGCGAAGGTTGTCGACCGTGATCCGAAGGCCATAGCGGCCGTTGCCGAACTCCTGGTAGATCCCGGGTTCGACGAGGACGGTGTCGCCGGGCCCGGCGCCGTCAATCGCCGCCTGGATGGACTCCCCCGGAAAGACACGATGCACGGCAGCATCGGCGACCGTCGAAAGGGTGAGCGCGGATATCGCGAACAAGACGCATACAGGGCGGGAAATCATTATTGGTTCTCTCCGGGTGCTGTCCGGGCTCGTCCCTGACCCCTGTGCAGCAGCATCATACGGTTGGCACTCAGCCCAACTCCCCAAATCCATTCTCACTTGCCGCGACTCGGCCTGTCAATTTGCAGCATATGTCAAATAGACGCGGGGTCCGGCCCCCGCCCATCCGGCCTGCTGGGGCGAGTGTTTCGTTTGACGCCACCCGAGCCGGTCTCCGACAATCCCGCAAATCCTCGGGTGAGAGTCCCGCAGCAAACCCCTCTTCCGGAAAAGATTTTCACCTTGCATGAACCCGCTGCTCCGACACAAAAACGCCGCCCGCAATTCAGCACGTAGCCGTTCCTTCGGGAGCGGCCTGCTGCTCGCCACCACGCTCGTTCTCGGCGCCTGCGGAAGAAACTCCGAACCAGTGCCAGTCGCCGTCGCGAGCCAGGACCCCGGCCGGCTCGAGATCCAGTACCCGCTGGACGAGACCTTGTTCCCGCCCGAGATCGTTGCGCCCACCTTCCGGTGGACCGACGCAACACAAGGCGTTGCCCGATGGGAAGTCATGGTGCACCTCGAGGGGGGGAACGAACCCGTCCGATTCACGAGCTCGGAAACCAGCTGGCGCCCGTCGGAATCGGACTGGGCCGAGATCAAGCAACGGTCCACCACGACGGATGCGCGGGTGACGATCGCCGGCATCGGGGCCGACGGGAAAGCCGCCTCCTCGGCCTCGGTGCGCATCCGCACATCGACGGACCCGGTGGGCGACTCGATCTTCTACCGCGAGGTGCCGCTGCCATTTATCGCCGCCGTACAGGACCCTACCCGCATCCGCTGGCGCTTCGGAGGCATCGATTCCGTCGAGCAGCCGCCGGTCGTGCTGGAGGACCTGCCGGTCTGCGGCAACTGCCACTCCTTCTCCGGCGACGGCAGCACACTGGGACTCGACGTCGACTACGGCAATGACAAGGGCGGCTACGCCATCCTCCCGGTGTCGCAGCAGATGGTGCTGGACGACGAAAAGATCATTACCTGGAGTGATTACAAGCGCGACGACGGCGAAGAAACCTTCGGGCTGCTGTCCCAGGTTTCTCCCGACGGCCGCTACGTCATCAGCACCGTCAAGGACAGGGCCGTGTTCGTGGCCACGCCCGGAATAGAGTTCTCCCAGCTCTTCTTCCCGATCAAGGGCATTCTCGTCGTCTATGACAAGGAAACCGGCGAATACACGCCGCTGCCGGGCGCCGACGACCCCGAATACGTCCAGAGCAACCCGACCTGGAGCCCCGATGGCAAATACGTCGTCTTCGCCCGGACGAAGGCGTACCAGAACGAGGCAGTGGCGAACGCCACGACCATCCTGCTCGATGAGAAGGACGTGCCGGAGTTCACTGAGGACAAGCAACCTTTCAAGTTCGATCTGTACCGTGTCCCGTTCAACGAAGGCCGCGGCGGCAAGGCGGAGCCCATCGAAGGCGCCTCGCACAACGGCAGGAGCAACTTCTTTGCCGAGTTCTCCCCGGACGGCAAGTGGATCGTCTTCACCCAGGCCGAGAACTACATGCTGCTGATGCCGGACAGCGAGCTGTTCATCATCCCGGCCGAGGGCGGCGAGGCACGGCGCCTGCGCGCGAACACGTCTCGCATGAACTCCTGGCACAGTTTCTCGTCGAACGGGCGCTGGCTGGTGTTCTCCTCGAAGGCGAACACGCCCTACACACAGCTCTTTCTTACCCACATCGACGAGGAAGGCAATTCGACGCCGCCGGTGGTGCTGGACCGCTTCACCGGCGAGTACGGCGCCGCCAACATACCCGAGTTCGTGCCGCTGCCCGCGGACTCCATTGCCAGGATCGAGGAACGTTTCCTCGACGCTTATTCCTTCCTGAGAGCGGGCATGGCCAACGAGCGCACGGGCAACTATCCGGGGGCGGTTCGGGCTTACGAGCGAGGCCTGGAGGTTGCCCCGGAAAACGTGGAACTCCTGAATGCCATGGGCTTTGCCCTGTTCCAGCAGGGCAAGAGCGAAGAAGCGATCGCTGCCCTGGAAAAAGCGCTGGCCGTGGACCCGGAGCACTGGAAGGCCCACAACAATATGGCCCTTGCCTCCATCGACCTCGGCGAGCTGGAGATGGCCGAAGCCCATTATCGGGAGTCACTCGCGATCGAGCCACAGCCGGCGATTTATAACGACCTCGGATTCGTGCTGGAACGCCAGGGTTTGATCGAGGACGCAGCAGAGGCGTACAGGAAGGCCCTGGAGCTCGATCCCGAGTCGGCCTCGGCCCATTACAATCTGGGCGCTTCTCTGGCCCGCAGCGGCGAATACGCGGAGGCCGAGATTCATCTTCGGGCGGCCCTCGAGCAGAACCCGAACACCCAGACCTATACCGGGCTGGGCATTGTTCAATGGCAGCAGGGCCGGGCGGACGACGCCATCCTCAGTCTGGAAGCCGCCATCAATGCGGATCCGAAGAATGCGGCCGCCTACGACAACCTCGGCTCCATCTACATCCAGCAGGGCAGGCTCGAGGACGCCGAATCGGTCTACCGCCTGCTTGTCCGCAACCAGCCCAGCCCGGCCGCCCACGAGGAGCTGGCCCAGGTGCTGCTCCGCCTCGGCCGCACGGAAGATGCCCGAAGGCAGCTGGAGCTCGCGGGTGACCTGGGCGGGAAAGCCCGCCAGACTCCGTAGGCTGCTTTGACCCATGGGCGGGTCCTTTGGGGCAATGCCTGCTTGACGCCCAGGAGGCATGGCCCGGCTGGCCACCCAGCGAAGAACCGTGTCTCGGGCGCGACGCACTGCCCAGGACTGGAAGCCGGCCGCACTGGAATAGCGCGCCCCCTCACTCGCCGGCGGACGCTTTGATTGAACCATCGCCAGTTGTCCAGCCTGTTCTCGCAGCTTGCCGTCCTTGACCGGGCCGGCATGCCTCCCGACAAGGCCCTGATAGCTGCGTCGGACGCGGCGACGAAGGCCTTGCGCCAACGCCTGGAGCGAACCGCCGACCTGGTCCGGAGAGGCACCCCCATCGGCCCGGCGGCCGCCCGGGCGGGGCTGGTAGACAGCCTGGACGCCGCGGTCCTGGAAGCCGCCGGCCTTGCCGGATCCATGGAAGACGCCTTTCGCCGGCTCGCCGACCGGCACGCCAGGGCAGACACGCGATGGCGACAAGTCCGCAGTCGCCTGTGGCTTCCCGGCGCCGTCCTCGTGCTGGGTGCCGTGGTCGCGCCGTTGCCCGCCCTGGTGGCCGGCCGCCTGGACGCGGCGGACTACGTGGCCGGCGTATTCGGATCCCTGGCATTTCTTGCAGGCGGCCTGGCTCTGGCGGTGAAGGCCGGGAAGTGGCTCCGGGACACTCCTCTTCGGCGCCGTTTCGATGCAGCGCTGATCCGGGCGCCGCTCATCGGCGCCGCGGTGGCAAGACACAGCCGCACCGTCTACCTGGAGTCGCTCTCCATGCTGGCCGGTGCCGGGCTGCCCCTGGTGACGGCCCTGGAGCGCGCGGCGAGGGTGGTACCGAACCGCGCCGCTGCCGAGAGCTTCACGCTTGTCCACACCCGGGTTAAAGGGGGCGCCACACTTGCCGAGGCGTTCGCCGCCTGCCCGATGATGTCGCGCCCCTCGCTCCGGCTGCTGCAGGCTGGCGAGGCTTCGGGCGCCCTTGACGACACCCTTCAGCGGGCCGCGCGACTGGAGCGGGCGGAACTGGAAGACTTGAAGGACTCGGTCACGACCTGGATCCCTCGGCTGGCCTACCTCCTGGTTGCCGGATGGATCGCCTACGGACTTCTCGGGAGCAATTTCACGGGCCGGATACCCGCCGCTCTTTGAGTGACACGGAATCGTAGGGGCGGACCAGGAGGCCCTGTCTCCGGGGCGCACAAGAGGCGTGGCCCCGCACAGCCAGCCACGGCGAACGATCGAGGCCCGCTCCTGGCGGAACGGGCCTCGCATGAATCTGGCGGTGGTGGGAGTCTGTCGGCAACGGTGCTTGCTGGCGCCCTACCCCATATTCCCGTACCGCCAATTCGCACTGACT
>JARRON010000020.1:0-33731 GCA_037383845.1 Gammaproteobacteria bacterium | reverse complement strand
CCGCCATGGTCCCTGAACAAAAAAGGGGCCCACAGGGACCCCTTTTCCGTTCAGATGGCGCGCCCGGAGAGATGGGCGGCACCGCTGCGCAGTACTCGCCTGCGACGCGGCCGTCGGCCGCTCCGCGTTCGAACTGGACTCCCTTGTCGGGAGTTCGAATCCGCCATGGTCCCTGAACAAAAAAGGGGCCCACAGGGGCCCCTTTTTCGTTCAGATGGCGCGCCCGGAGAGATTCGAACTCCCGACCCCCTGGTTCGTAGCCAGGTACTCTATCCAACTGAGCTACGGGCGCATTGACTTGGCTGGGCGCCGGCTCCGCCGGCTTCGGGTCGAACCCGGGATCTCTCCCTTCGAGGGTTCGAACCCGCCAATTCTTTCGCAATAGATGGCGGAGAGGGAGGGATTCGAACCCTCGAAGGGGCGTTTTAACCCCTTACTCCCTTAGCAGGGGAGCGCTTTCGACCACTCAGCCACCTCTCCGATTTTCCGTTCACGATTCCGCGGGCGAGGCGGCCGCGCCGCGGAAGCCTTTACCGGCCGAAACGCCCCAAGGGCAACGCATCCGCCGAAAGGCGGAAATGATAGCGATCGGGCAGGGGGGCGTAAAGAGCGTCAGCTCTCTTCGGGCGGGCTTGACGATTCGTCGGAGATTTCCGGCTCGGCGCCGGCGCGTTCCTTGCGAATTCGGTCGTAGATCTCTGAGCGGTGGACTGCGACGTCTTTGGGGGCAGTCACGCCCAGGCGAACCTGGTTTCCCTTCACACCGAGAACGGTCACCTGGACCTCATCGCCAATGATGACGGTTTCACCAACACGGCGCGTGAGGATGAGCATTTCTTATTTTCCTTTCCTGAACAACTCTTTGCCAAGGGCGAGGCCCAAGTTTAGGACACATCACGCGGTGCCACATAAAACGCCGTCACCACGACCAGCAAGTGGCGAATCGGACCATATGTGGCAATCGACGCGGGCTTTCCGCGTCGGGGGGTCAGCCGACTGCGCTGGGCTCGCGCTCCAGCCCGAAGGCTTCGTGAAGGCTGCGCACCCCGAGTTCCAGGTACTTTTCCTCCACCAGCACGGAGATCTTGATCTCCGAGGTGGCCACCATGCGCACGTTGATACCCTCCCGGCCGAGGGTCTCGAACATCATGGTCGCCACGCCGGCGTGGCTTCGCATTCCGACACCTACAACGGAGATCTTGGCGACCCGCCGGTTGCCTATGACCTCGCCGGCCCCGATCTCCGCGGCCACCTCCCGGGCCATCTCCATGGCCTGGTCGTGGTCCTCGCGGGGCACGCTGAAGCTGAAGTCCACGCAGCCCTCCCGGGGGGCGTTCATGACGATCATGTCCACCAGGATGTGCGACTTCGAGATCCGCTTGAGGATGGCGTGAGCCTTGCCCGGGAGATCAGGCACGCTGGTGACCGTGACTTCCCCCTCGTCGCGGGAGAATGCAATTCCGGATACGACGGGCGCTTCCACGTCTGGTTCCTCGTAGCTGATCAGGGTGCCCTCGCCTTCGCCGCTGTTGTGCAGCACGCGCACGGGCACATTGTATTTGCCGGCGAACTGGACCGACCGGATCTGCAGCACCCGGGAACCCAGGCTCGCCAGCTCGAGCATTTCCTCGAAGGTCACCCGGGACAGGCGACGGGCCCGGCGCACGACCCGGGGATCCGTGGTGTAAACACCGTCCACGTCGGTAAGGATCTGGCATTCGTCCGCCCCCAGGGCGGCGGCGATGGCTACGGCGGTGGTATCCGAGCCGCCGCGCCCCAGGGTGGTGATCTCGCCGTCCGGGCCGACGCCCTGGAAGCCCGCGACCACCGGGATGACGCCGGCAGCGATGTCCGCTTTCAGCCGCTCCGTCTCGATCTCCGCGATGCGCGCCCGCGCGTGCACCGCGTCCGTCAGCATTCGGACCTGGAATCCGAGCCGGGAGCGGGCCTTGAGCCCGAGGGCATGCAGGGCCATGGCCATCAGCGCCACCGACACCTGCTCCCCTGAAGACAGCAGCATGTCCAGCTCCCGCGCGCTCGGCCGGGGGGAGATACCGTGGGCCCTGGCCAGGAGCTCGTCGGTGGTATCACCCATGGCTGACAGCACGACCGCTACATCATGACCTTCCCGCCGCCGGCGATCGATGACCGCAGCCCGTTCCCGGATCATGTCCAGGGTGGCCAGGGAACTGCCACCGAATTTCATGACGATCAGGCCCATGGGGGGCGTACTAGCCGGCGAGCCTTTCCCGAATGAATGTCCGCGCCGTCTCGAGAGCTTTCGGGAGCTTGTCCGCGTCGGGACCGCCGGCCTGCGCCATGTCCGGCCGCCCGCCACCACGGCCGCCGACGACGGCGGCGGCCGCGTTTACGACCTCGCCGGCCTTGATCCTGTCCGTGCGATCCCGGGTCACCGCCGCGACCAGCCGGACAGCGCCCTCCTCGGCGGAGGCCAGCACGACCACCGCGCTGCCGCCTTGCTGCTTGTAGCGGTCCGCGGCTTCCCTGAGCACTTTCGGATCGGCGCCCTCGATGGCGGTCACGAGCATGCGGGTGTCGCCCACCTGCTCCCATTCCACGGCCTGGCCGGCGCCGCCGGTAGCCAGGCGGGTCTTGAGCTGCTGGACCTCCTTCTCGAGCTGCCGGGAGCGCTCGACGAGCTGCTGCACCTTGTCGCCCGCCTCTTCCCAGCCGCTCTTGAGCAGGTGAGCGATGGTGTCCAGCACGTCCTCGTGACGCTCCACCCACTCCAGAGCACCCCGGCCCGTGACGGCCTCGATCCGGCGGACACCGGATGCAATGCCCTGCTCGGAGGTGATCTTGAACAGACCGATGTCTCCCGCACGGCGGACATGGGTGCCGCCGCATAACTCCATCGAAAAATCCCCGAGTTTCAGAACCCGGACCCGGTCTTCGTATTTCTCGCCGAACAGCGCCAGGGCCCCTTCGGCCACGGCCTTGTCGTAGGGCAGGACCTTCGTCTCGGCGGCGGCGTTGGCCCGGATCTGGGCGTTGACCAGGTTCTCGATCTCGTCGATCTGCGCCCGGGTCACGGGCTCGTAGTGGGAGAAGTCGAAGCGCAGCCGGTCCGGCGCTACCAGCGAGCCTTTCTGCTGGACGTGCTCGCCAAGGACCTTACGAAGCGCCGCATGCAGCAGGTGGGTGGCGGAGTGGTTCCGCACCGTGGCCTGGCGCTTCACACGGTCCACCTCGGCCCGGACGGATTCACCGCCCTCCAGGCGACCCCTGACCATGCGGCCGATGTGGGCATGGGCCCTGCCCCACTTCCGGGTATCGGTGACCTTGAACTCCCCGGCGCCGGCAATGATGCGCCCGGTGTCGCCGACCTGGCCGCCGGACTCGGCGTAGAACGGCGTCTCGTCGAGGATGATGATGCCCGAGTCGCCCTCGCCCAGGGCATCCACCTCCCGCTCACCGTCCTTCAGCAGCATGGTCACCACCCCGGACGCCGCGAGGCCGTCGTAGCCGACGAACTTGCTCTCGGCGTCCACGCTGCGCCGGGCGCCGTAGTCCACCTCGAACCGGCTCGCCGACCGGGCCCGCTCCCGCTGGGCCTCCATGGCCTGCGCGAATGCCGCCTCGTCCACGGAGAGGCCCCGCTCCCGGGCGATGTCGGCGGTGAGGTCGACGGGGAAGCCGTAGGTATCGTAGAGCTTGAAGGCCGTCTCGCCGGGGATCACCTTTCCGTCCAGCCCGGCAATAGCCGCCTCCAGCAGCTTCATGCCCTGGTCCAGCGTCTCGGCGAACCTTTCTTCCTCCTGCCTCAGGACCCGCTCGGCGTGCTCCCGTCCGCGGGTGAGCTCCGGATAGGCTTCACCCATCTGCTCCTCCAGGGCAGCCACGAGCTTCCAGAAGAAAGGCTCCCGGATGCCGAGCTTGTAACCGTGCCGGATCGCCCGCCGAATGATCCTGCGAAGGACATAGCCCCGGCCCTCGTTGGACGGCAGCACGCCGTCCACCACGAGGAAGGCGCAGGCGCGAATGTGGTCGGCGATGACCCGCAGGCTGGGGTTATCGAGCTCCCGGGTGTCGGCCAGTTCCGCGGCCCGCCGCAGCAGGGCCTGGAACAGATCGATATCGTAGTTGGAGTGGACCCCCTGCATGACCGCCGCGATCCGCTCCAGCCCCATGCCCGTGTCCACGGAGGGCTTGGGGAGGGGCTTCATGGTTCCGTCAGCGGCGCGCTCGAACTGCATGAAGACCAGGTTCCAGATCTCCACGTAGCGGTCGCCGTCTTCCTCGGGCGTTCCCGGCGGGCCACCCTCGACGTCGGGGCCATGGTCGTAAAAGATCTCGCTGCAGGGGCCGCAGGGACCGGTGTCGCCCATGGCCCAGAAGTTGGACTTCGCATCCATCCGCGTGAACCGTTTCGGATCGATGCCGATCTCCTTCAGCCAGATGTCGGCGGCCTCATCATCGTCCTCGAAGACGGTGATCCAGAGCCGCTCGGCAGGCAGACCGAGCACGTCCGTGCAATATTCCCAGGCGAAGCGAATGGCTTCCCGCTTGAAGTAGTCCCCGAAGCTGAAGTTGCCCAGCATCTCGAAGAAGGTGTGATGGCGGGCCGTGTAGCCGACGTTCTCCAGGTCGTTGTGCTTGCCCCCGGCCCGGACGCAGCGCTGGGACGAGGCCGCCCTGACGTAGGGCCGCTTCTCCGCACCCAGGAAGACGTCCTTGAACTGAACCATCCCGGCGTTGGTGAACAGCAGGGTGGGATCGTTCGCGGGAACGAGCGGGCTGGACGCCACGACCCGGTGGCCGTTGCGTTCGAAATAGTCCAGGAAGCTCTGGCGTAACTCGGCGATCTTCATGTTGGCGGATGGTTCCCGTGCACGTGGCCTGCGCGGGCAGGCGACTTCAGTCTGGGTGTGCGGCTGGCCCGCGCGGGGGCATTCCCCGCCGGGCGCCGGCGCGAAGTCCTACAGATTACCGCCGCAGCGGCCGCGGCCGCTAGTCACCCGGGTCAGGCGGGCTCGTCATCGCCCACGGCGGCCCGGATCTGGTCGCCGGTGAAGCCGCGGTACTCGAGGAAGCGCATCTGCCGGGCCCGCTCCTTCCACTCGGAGGGCGCACCCGGGCCGAAGCGGCGATGGCGCACCCGGGCGGCGAGGGAGAAAAAGTCCTCGCCGGAGGCCGCCAGGGCCTCCTCGGCCACGGACGCGTCAACGCCCTGCTGGGCGAGCTCCCGGAGAATTCTCACCGGCCCCTGGCCCCGTCCGGCACGGCTGGTTACCAGGGACTCCGCGTAACGGGCATCCGACTGGAGCCGCCGGGCCCGGAGGTCGTCCAGGACCTCGGACGACAGCTCGGGCGGCACACCACGGGAAGCCAGCTTGCGCGCCAGTTCCGCACGACTGTGCTCCCGGCGGCCCAGCAGCCGCACCGCCAGCGCCTCGACGTCGGCGGCGTCCCAGTCCCGGTCCGGCCCGTCAGCCGACGGCTTCGCCCTCATCCGCCTCCTGGGCCGCGCCAGCCTTCTTCGGCAGCAGGATCTCCCGGAGCCTGGCGTCGATCTCTCCGGCCACGTCCGGGTTCTCCACCAGGAACTGCCGGACGTTGTCCTTGCCCTGGCCGATACGGTCGCCGTTGTAGCTGTACCAGGAGCCGGACTTCTCGACGAGACCGTGGGCCACGCCCAGGTCGATGATCTCGCCTTCCCGGCTGATCCCGGTCCCGTAGAGGATCTCGAACTCCGCCAGCCGGAAGGGCGGCGCGACCTTGTTCTTGACCACCTTGACCCGGGTCTGGTTGCCGATGACCTCGTCGGCCTTCTTGATGGACCCCACCCGGCGGATGTCCAGCCGCACCGATGAGTAGAACTTCAGGGCGTTGCCGCCTGTGGTGGTCTCGGGGTTGCCGAACATGACGCCGATCTTCATCCGGATCTGGTTGATGAAGATCACGGTGGCGTTGGTGCGCTTGATGTTTCCGGTCAGCTTCCGCAGGGCCTGGGACATCAGCCGCGCCTGCAGGCCGACGTGGGAATCGCCCATCTCGCCCTCGATCTCCGCCTTGGGCGTCAGGGCCGCGACGGAGTCCACCACGATGATGTCCACCGCGCCGGAACGCACCAGCATGTCGGTGATTTCCAGGGCCTGCTCCCCGGTATCCGGCTGGGACACGAGCAGGTCGTCCACGTTGACGCCGAGCTGCTCGGCGTAGGTCGGGTCCAGGGCGTGCTCGGCGTCCACGAACGCGGCGGTCCCGCCGGCCTTCTGGGCCTCGGCGATGACCTGCAGGGTCAGCGTGGTCTTGCCGGAGGACTCCGGGCCGTAGATCTCTATCACCCGCCCGCGGGGCAGGCCGCCGACGCCCAGGGCCACGTCCAGGCCCAGGGAACCGGTGGAGATCGCCGGCACGTCCCGGGCGGCGGTGCCGTCCCCAAGACGCATCACCGAACCCTTGCCGAACTGCTTCTCGATCTGGCCGAGTGCGGCGGCCAGGGCCTTCTTGCGATTGTCGTCCATTGGCGTGAATGGCCTCGTAATTCGTCAGCTTCAATTATTTCACACTCGCCGGGCCGCGTCCGGCGCGGTAACTCGGCATAGCGGCCGGTTTCCGGCCCGTATCGTCAGGTTTCCTGTGCCAGCGGCCAGCGCTTCAGCGGCTCGTACACCGGGCCCGTCTCCAGGGTCCGGGACTGCACCAGCCAGAACTCCGATAGCGGCCAGTCTACGGGCGCCACGGGCTCATCAGGCGACCCATCCCGGCACTTTCTCAGCACCGTCACGTGCGGGCGAAACGGACGGCGCTCCGGCGCCAGGCCGATGCCTTCCATGGCGTCCGTGAGCGCAGTGGCCAGGCCGGCGGCGGCCGGGTCCGGCCGGCGGCAGCCCAGCCAGGCCACCCCGGCCCGCTGGAAGCGCCCCCAGGCGTCGAACCGCAGGCAGAAGGCGCCGGCCTCCACGGACCCGGCAGCCCCTTCCACCTCGGGAAGCCGTGCCTCGTCGAGGCCGCCGAGAAACACGAGCGTGGCGTGCAGGTTCCGTTTCGCCACCGGGCGCCCCCGGCAGGCCCGGCGAAGCGGCTCGGCGCTGGCCCACAAGGCATCGCGCACACGGTCGTCCGGCCACAGGGCGAAAAAAAGCCGCAGCCGGCTCACAGGCCTCCGCCCAGCATGGCCCTGACGCCTTCCAGGGCGTGGCGCACGGTCTGGCGCCGGACGGCCTCCCGCCCGCCGTCGAAGCACACCTCCTCGGTGCGCACGGTGTCACCGTGTCCCCAGGCGAACCAGACGGTGCCGACGGGCTTGTCGGGCGTGCCGCCTTCCGGGCCGGCGATGCCGCTCACCGCCACGGCCACGTCGGCGCCGGTGCAGGCCAGGGCGCCCCGGACCATGGCGCACACCACCGGCTCGCTCACGGCGCCGTGTCTACCGATGACTTCCCCGGGCACGGCCAGCAGCCTGGACTTGGCATCGTTGGAGTAGGACACGATGCCCGCGGTCAGCCACGCGGAGCTGCCGGGGACGTCGGTAAGCGCCTTGGCGATCCAGCCCCCGGTGCAGGATTCGGCGGTCGCAAGCGTCCAGCCCGCTTTCGCAAGCGCCGCGCCCACCTCCCGGCCCAGGGCCTCCAGGGCAGCGTCGTCCGGCCCGGCGGCAATGGTCACGCGGCGGCCTCCGGACCGGCCTCGGGGCGGGCCCGCAGGAAGCGGGAGACATCCCGGCCGAGAACCTCGCCGTAAAGCTTCAGGTAGGCATCCACCATCGCCTCCACGGAAAACGCGGTCTCCACCCGGCGCCGCGCCGCCTCGCCCATGGCCCGGCGCAGCCGCCGGGATTCCACCAGCCGGCAGATCGCCTCCGCCAGCCCCCGGGCGTCCCCGGGCCTGACCAGCAGCCCGGTCTCGCCATGAACCACTACCTCGGGGATGCCGCCGGCCCGGCAGGCCACCACCGGCACGCCGGCGGCGCCGGCCTGCAACAGGGCCACCCCCAGCCCTTCCTGGCTGGCCGGGTGGACCAGGACATCCAGGCAGGCGTAGAGCCGGTCCATGTCGCTGCGGAAGCCGGCGAACCGGACCCGGGAATCGAGGCCCTGCAGGGAAGCGCTGTTGCGAACCTCCTCTTCCAGCGGACCCCGGCCGAAAAACACGACGTAAGTCTCGGGATCCCGCCGCAGGACCATGGGCAGCGCGTCCAGCACCAGCTCGTGGCCCTTGCGCGGGATGAACTGGGCCACCATGCCCAGCACCGCCGCGTTGCCCGGCAGGTCGAACTCCCGCGCGAATGCCGCCCGGTCGCAGTCCGTCGCCACCTTCGAGCCGTCGACGGCGCTGCGGATCAGTGCCGGCGGCCGCCGCACGCCGGCGTCGGCCATGGCGCGGGACACGGCGCCGGAGATGGAAACCACCTGGTCGAAGAGCCGGTATTTCAGGGCTGCGACCCAGCGCTTCTCGGGATTGTCCACCCGGCGGGTCAGCACGCAGGGCGTCCCGCTGAGCCGGGCGGCTGCACCCCCCAGCCAGTCCGCTCCCCGGCGGCTGTGCACGTTTACCAGGTCCGGCGCCTGCTCGGTGATGAGACGCTTCAGGCGCCCCACCAGCCCCAGGTCCAGATCGCCGCGCATTTCCATGGGAAAGACCCACACCCGTTCATGCCAGGGCATTTTCGTCATGGGATTGTCGCCGGGCACCGCGAGCAGGCAGTGCACGCCCCGCCGCGCCAGGCCTTCCACCAGGTAACGGACCTGGCGGGCGCCCCCGTAATAGTGACGGCCGGCTTCGACGTGTAGCGTTCTCAAACGATGCTCCCGGTAGGCGGTTCATCCTAGCATCGGCGCCGGGGACCACCACCGGCCGGGGCGTGCTAGCATCCAGCGCCTCCGCAAAGACGCCCATGCCCGACACCGACCTCGCACAGCACACGCCCATGATGCGCCAGTACCTGGGCATCAAGGCGGAGTACCCGGACATCCTGCTGTTCTACCGGATGGGGGACTTCTACGAGCTGTTCTACGATGACGCCCGCCGGGCGGCGAAGCTCATCGACATCACCCTGACCACCCGTGGCCAGTCCGCCGGCCAGCCCATTCCGATGGCCGGCGTCCCGGTGCACAGCGTGGAGTCCTACCTGGGCCGCCTGGTCCGCCAGGGGGAATCCGTCGCCATCTGCGAGCAGATCGGCGACCCGGGCATGTCGAAGGGACCCGTGGAGCGAAAGGTCGTCCGGGTGGTCACGCCGGGCACGCTGACCGACGAGGGACTGCTGGACGACCGGCGGGACACGCTGGTGGCCTGCATCCACGCCGGCGAGCGGCGAATAGGCCTCGCCTGGCTGGACCTGGCGGGGGGCCGGTTCCGGGTCACGGAACTCGCGGACACCGCCGGGCTGGCGGCCGAGCTGGAACGGCTGCGGCCCGCGGAATGCCTGGTAGACGAGGAAGCGAGACTGCCGGCGTTCGTCACCGAGCTGCCGGGCCTGCGCCGCCGCCCGCCCTGGCACTTCGACGATGACGCTGCCCGGCGCCTACTGTGCCGCCAGTTCGGGGTCCAGGACCTGTCGGGCTTCGGCTGCGACGGCGTGCCCCTGTCGGTAACGGCGGCGGGCTGTCTCCTGCAGTACGTCCTGGATACCCAGCGCAGCGCCCTGCCCCATCTCACCGGACTGTCGGTGGAATCGCGGGACGAGGCGCTGGTGATGGACGCCGCCACCCGCCGGAACCTGGAGCTGGACCGCAGCCTCTCGGGGCGCCACGAGCACACGCTGGCAGGTGTCCTGGACGAGACAGTCACCGCCATGGGCAGCCGGCTGATGCGGCGCTGGATCAACCGCCCGGTCCGTGACCGGGCCGTGCTGGAGGACCGCTACGATGCCATCGAGACGCTGCTGACGCGCATCGATCCGGCTCCGCTGCGGGACACCCTGCGGGCGGTAGTGGACGTCGAGCGAATCCTCGCCCGGGTGGCCCTGCGCTCGGCGCGGCCCCGGGACCTGGCGGGTCTGCGGGACACCCTTGGCCTCCTGCCGGGGCTGCGGGATCACGTTCTCGAGGCCGGCGGACGCCTGGCCCGCCTCGCCGAAGAGTGCGGTGAGCACGGCGAGACGGCGCGGCTGCTGGAATCGGCCCTGGTGGAAAACCCGCCCGTGCTGGCCCGGGACGGCGGCGTCATCGCCGAAGGCTTCGACGCCGAGCTGGACGAACTCCGACGGCTGTCCTCGGATGCCGACCAGTTCCTGGCGGACCTGGAAACCCGGGAGCGGGAACGGACCGGGCTGCCCTCCCTGAAGGTGGGCTACAACCGTGTGCACGGCTACTACATCGAGATCAGCCGCGCCCAGGCGAAAAGCGCACCGGACGACTACACACGCCGGCAGACCCTGAAATCCGCCGAGCGATTCATTACCGCCGAACTCAAGGACTTCGAGGACAAGGTCCTGTCGGCCCGGGAGCGGGCCCTGGCCCGGGAGAAAGCTCTCTACGACGACCTGGTCGAGGCGCTGGTCGGGCACCTGGCGCCGCTGAAAACCATGGCGGAGGCGCTGGCCGAGATCGACGTGCTGGCCAGCCTCGCCGACCGGGCCGTGGCCATGAACCTGGTACGGCCGCGGCTTTCGGACCGCCAGCGGCTGGTCATTCGGGGCGGCCGTCACCCGGTGGTGGAACGGGTCTCCGACGAGCCCTTCATCCCCAACGACCTGGACCTGGACCCGGACCGGCGCATGCTGGTCATCACCGGTCCCAACATGGGCGGCAAGTCCACCTACATGCGCCAGTGCGCTCTCATCGTCATCCTGGCCCACGTGGGCAGTTTCGTCCCCGCGGACGCCGCGGAGATCGGCCCGGTGGACCGGATCTTCACCCGCATCGGCGCCTCCGACGACCTGGCCGGCGGCCGCTCCACGTTCATGGTGGAGATGACCGAGGCCGCCAACATCCTGAACAACGCCACCGCCGAGAGCCTGGTCCTGATGGACGAGATCGGCCGGGGCACCAGCACGTTCGACGGCCTCTCCCTGGCGTGGGCCTGCGCCCACTACATCGGCGAGCGGGTGGGCGCCTTCACCCTGTTCGCCACCCACTATTTCGAGCTCACCGACCTGGCCCGGGAGCTGTCCGGCTGCGCCAACGTCCACCTGGACGCGACGGAGCACGAGGGCCGGCTGGTGTTCCTCCACACGGTCCGGGACGGCCCGGCCAACCAGAGTTACGGGCTGCAGGTGGCGGCCCTGGCGGGCGTGCCCGGGGAGGTTATCCGCCGGGCACGCAAGTACCTCGGCAGCCTGGAGCAGGGCCGGCCCGCCGCCGGACCCCAGCCCGACCTGCCCATGTTCGAGACGCCGCCGCCGCCCAGCCCCGCCCTGGAGCGGCTCAGGGCCGCCGACCCGGACGGGCTGACCCCCCGCCAGGCTCATGCCCTGCTGTACGAGCTGAAGTCCCTGTCAGGGGACGAATCGACCTGATCTCAGGAAGCGCGCGGCGGCCTCCGCGGCCTCCCGGGAGAACAGCAGGCCCGTATGGGTGGCCCGTAGCCGGTAGTGGGGACGGTCGGGGAGCTTCGTCTCGGCCACCGCCACCGTGCCGTCGCTGGGGCCGGCGAATCGGCACACCAGCCGGCCGACCCCGACGCCCACGTCCCCTGCGATGCTGCCCACGTCCCGGTCCACCGGGGCCGGGTACGGCGCCCGCTCCAGCGCCTCCGGCAGGAGACTGCCCACCAGCCGTGGCGCGAACGGCCAGCGCGCCGCGCCGGCGGCCGCGGCCGACCCGTTCACCGGCGCGCCCAGCAGCACCGCCCGCCCCCGGGGCAGTCCCCCGGCCAGCAGGGCGTTCAGCACGAGCAGGCCGCCCAGGCTGTGGCCTACCAGGTGCACCTCCGGACCGGGTCGCGCCGCCACGAATTCGCCCAGCGCCTCCACCACCTCGTCCAGGCCGGAATCCATCGTGGAATAGCGGAACTGCGCCACCGGCAGGCCCAGCGCCCGCTCCAGGTTCCGGCGCAGCACGAACAGCTCCGGCCCGCGATTCCACAGGCCGTGGACGGCGACCACCTCGCCCCGGGACGGCATGTCTGACGCATGACTGCTCACCCTTTCATTGTGGCGATACCGCGGCACGGTCTCCAGCGGGTCGACACCCCGGCCCGGGGCCGGGAGAATGAGCCGAACACCCAGACGCCGCCGGCCGTCCGCCCATGACCCTGCTGCTGTTCTTTTTCTTCTTCGCCATCGGCGTGTCCTTCGCCTGCTCGCTGTGGGAGTCGGTGCTGCTGTCCATCACGCCCAGCTACGTGATGCGAATGAACGCCGAGGGCCGGCCCACGGGCCGACTGCTGAACGAGTTCAAGAGGGACATCGACCGGCCGCTGTCCGCGATCCTGACCCTGAACACCATTGCTCACACCATCGGCGCCATCGGGGTGGGCGCACAGGCGAACGTGCTCTTCGGCACCGGGGGCATCCAGGTCGCAGGGATGCTGATCAGCTATGAAGCCATCGTCGCCGCCGCCACCACCCTCGCGATCCTGGTGCTGTCCGAGATCATCCCCAAGACCCTGGGAGCCAACTACTGGGAGAAGCTGGCCCCCTTCACCGTGCGGTCCCTCAAGGTCCTGATCCTCGCCCTCTGGCCCCTGGTGTGGATGAGCCAGGTCATCACCCAGTTCCTCAAGAAGGACAAGAGCCAGCCCGTGTTCAGCCACGCCGAGTTCCTGGCCATGACGGAGATGGGCCTGCAGGAAGGCCAGATCCAGGACAGCGAGGCCCGCGTCATCCGTAACGTGCTCGCCCTGGACAAGCTTCGGGTCCACGACGTCATGACGCCCCGGCCGGTGGTCTTCGCCGGCGACCGCACCCAGACCGTGGCGGGCTTCCTGCAGGCTCATCCGGAAATCCCCTTCTCCCGCCTGCCCGCCTTCGAGGGATCCATCGACAAGGTCACCGGCGTGGTCCTCAAGGACGACCTGCTGGCCGCCGCCGCCGGGGGCCGGGGCGAGATCCGCCTCGAGGAACTCGAGCGGGAGGCGCTGTTCGTGCCCGAGACCCTGTCGCTGGCGACGGTGCTGCCCCAGCTGCTCAAGGCCCGGCAACAGCTGGCGGTGGTGGTGGACGAGTACGGGGTCACCGCCGGCGTCATCACCGTCGAGGACGTGCTGGAGACGCTGCTGGGGATGGAGATCGTGGACGAAAGCGACTCCGTGGCCGATCTCCAGCGCCTGGCCCGGGAGCGCTGGGAACAACGCCATCGCCGGCTGACCCAGCGCTAGGCGGGGTCCTCGAGCCCCAGCGCCCGGGCGAGGGCCTGCCGGTCCGTCCAGGAGGTCGCCCGGACCGGGGCGTCTTCCGCCGGCAGCCAGGCGAACGCCCGGTGGCCGCCCGGCTCAAGCCGGATCCGGGTCCGACCCGGCAGTTCCAGGGCGAAGGCATGCTCGAGGTTTTCCGTGACCTCCGGCGCATACCGGTGCCGCCAGTCGGGATGGATGGGGAATCTCGCCTGCAGCGCGAGATCCCGGAGGCCGCCGGCGGCCAGGCCGGTCTCCTCGGCCAGCTCCCGCCGCGCTGCCTCTGCCGGCGACTCGCCTTCCCTGAGGCTGCCGGTGACCGACTGCCACCAGCCGGCAGGCCTGACCCGCTCCAGCAGCAGCACGTCCCCGCCGGCGGTGTGGACCACCACCAGCACCGACTCCGGTCGCTTGAAGACCGCGCCTGTCACGCGGCCACCGGCCCGGGTCCGGCCCCGCCGGTCAACGGCGAGGGATCCCTTACTCCGCGGCCGGCTTGCGCAGCCGGATGGACAGCTCGCGCAGCTGCGCGGGGGACACCTCGCTGGGCGCGTCCGTCAGGGGGCAGTGGGCCGTCTGGGTTTTCGGGAAGGCGATGACTTCGCGGATGCTGGACGCGCCCGCCATCAGCATCACGATCCGGTCCAGCCCGAAGGCGATGCCGCCGTGGGGCGGGCAGCCGTACTTCAGGGCATCCAGCAGGAAGCCGAACTTCTGCCGGGCCTCCTCGTCGCCGATGCCGAGAAGCCGGAACACGGCTTCCTGGATCGCCGGGTCGTGGATACGCACGGACCCGCCGCCGATCTCCGAGCCGTTTAGCACCATGTCGTAGGCCCGGGAAAGGGCGCCGCCGGGATCCGCGCCCAGCGCTTCCGGGTCGGCCACCTGGGGGGCGGTGAAGGGATGGTGCAGGGCGAACCAGCGCTTTTCGCCCTCGTCCCACTCGAACATGGGGAAGTCCACCACCCAGAGGGGACGCCAGCCGTGGGCCACCAGCCCCAGGTCGGCAGCCACCTTGTCCCTGAGAGCGCCCAGGGCGTCGTTGACCACCGTCGCCTTGTCGGCACCGAAGAACACAAGGTCACCGGCCTCCGCGGCGGTACGCTCCAGGATGCCGGCCACGGCCTCGTCGGAGAGGAACTTGAGGATGGGCGACTGAAGCCCCTCGCGGCCCTGAGCGGGGTCGTTGACCTTGATGTAGGCAAGGCCCCGCGCGCCGTAGCGGCCCACGAAACTGGTGTAGTCGTCGATGTCCTTGCGGGTGTGCTTTCCGCCGCCGGGCACGCGCAGTGCGGCAACCCGGCCCCGGGGATCCCTGGCCGGGCCCGCGAAGACCTTGAATTCCGCGTCGGCCACGAGATCGGCGATCTCGGCAAGCTCCAGGGGGTTGCGGAGGTCGGGGCGGTCGGTGCCGAAACGCCGCACGGCCTCGTCCCAGGTCATGCGCGGGAAGGGATCGGGCAGCTCCTCGTCCAGGACCTCCCTGAAGAGGCGCCGGATCATGTCCTCCATCAGCGCCGTGATGCCGCCCTCGTCCAGGAACGATGTCTCGATGTCCAGCTGGGTGAATTCCGGCTGGCGATCGGCGCGGAGGTCCTCGTCCCGGAAGCAGCGAACGATCTGGTAGTAACGGTCCAGCCCGGACATCATCAGCAGCTGCTTGAACAGCTGGGGCGACTGGGGCAGCGCGTAGAACCGGCCAGGGAAGTTGCGCGCCGGGACCAGGTAGTCGCGGGCGCCTTCCGGCGTGGCCTTGGTCAGCATCGGGGTTTCCACGTCCACGAACCCCTGCTCGTCCAGGTAGGCCCGCAGGGCCCGCGTCACCTGGTGACGCAGGCGCAGGTTGGCGGTCATCTCCGGCCGGCGCAGGTCCAGGTAGCGGTACTTCAGCCTCAGCTCCTCGCTGACGCTCTCTCCGTGATGGAACGGCGGCGTCTCCGCCCGGTTCAGGATCTCCAGCTCCCGGGCGACCAGTTCCACCTGGCCGGTGGGGATATTGGGGTTCGCAGTGCCCTCGGGACGCCGCCTCACCTTGCCGGTGACCTTGAGGACGAATTCCGAGCGCACGCTCTCGGCCAGGCCGAAGATCTGCGGCGAATCTGGATCGAACACGACCTGCAGGACGCCTTCGCGGTCCCGCAGGTCAATGAAGATGACGCCACCGTGGTCGCGACGACGGTGAACCCAGCCGGTGACGGTGGCCTCCGAGCCGATCAGCGACTCGCCGACCTCGCCGCAGTAGTGAGTGCGCATGGGAGACAGTCCTTCAGAAACCGGCGCCTGCAGGACCTTTCCGGCCGCGGCGCCGCTGGGAAAACCGAAGGATGTTACGCGCGGCCCCCGGGGGGCGCAAGGCGCGTACCGGCCGCTTCTGCGGCCGCCGCAGGGGACTTCCAGCGGGGGACGGCGACGCCCAGGGATATGATCATCTTCAGCCCCTCGTCCACGCTCATGTCCAGGGCCACCAGGTCTTCCCGGGGCACGAAAAGGATGAAACCTGAGGTCGGGTTCGGGGTGGTGGGCACGAACACGCAGGCCACCTCCCGGGACGTGCGGCCCTGGATTTCTGCCAGCTCGCTGGAGGTCTGAAAACACAGGCTCCACACCCCCTTCCGGGGATACTCCACGAGCAGGACCCGCTTGAAGGACGTGCTGCCGTCGGCAAAGACCGTCTCGGCCACCTGCTTGGCGCCGGAATAGACCGAGCGAACCAGCGGAATCCGGTGCACGAGCCGGTCCCAGGCCTCCACGACCCGCCGGCCGACCAGGTTCGCCGCCAGCATGCCGGTGCCGAGCAGGATCAGGATGGCCAGGACCAGGCCGAGGCCGGGGACGTGAAAGCCCAGCAGGGCATCCGGCCGCCAGCCCGGCGGCAACAGGAGCAGGGTCCGGTCCACCAGGCCGATGATGACCCGAAGCACCAGGACCGTGGCCAGCACCGGCAGCCAGATGACCAGGCCGGCAACGAGGAACTTCCGAAGGGTCTTCACGAGGCTCCGTTCCCGGCGGGGCCAGCGGCACGGCGGAGAGGCGGCCGACGGCTCACCCGGCTAGTCCGCGGACCCGGCCGCCGGGCTCTTCCTGGCCGCGTCGGATTTCTTTTCCGCCGGCTTGGGCTTGTCCTTGTCCTTGTCCGCGGCCTTCTTCTCGCCGCCCTCCGGCTTGCTGTCGCTTTCGGCGCGGACAACGTTCCTGCGGTTCTTGTCCTTGAAGTCCGTCTCGTACCAGCCGCCGCCCTTGAGGCGGAACGAGGGCGCGGAGACCTGCCGCTTCAGCTCGGGCTTGCCGCACTCCGGGCAGTAGGTCAGGGGCTCGTCGGAAACTTTCTGCAGGGCATCGAGCACGTGCCCGCAGTCTCCGCACACATACTCGTAGATGGGCATCCGGATCCTCCAGTCAACAGTCAGACCACCCGGCAGATGGGGCGGGGCCGGAAGAATTCAAGTGGGCGGTGAGTATATACGGCCCGAATGACAGGCACGTGCCCGGCATGGCAAAGGGGCCGGAGCGGCGATGCGCCCCGGCCCCGGCAAGCACGCCGGCATTCTGACTAGGCGGCTTCGCCCGCGCTGGCCGGTCCTGCCGTGAATGTCAGGCCCTCGTCGTCGGCGTCCACCAGCACCGTGGTGCCCGGCGGGAACTCGCCCTTCAGGATCCGCTGGGCCAGGGGGTTTTCCACCTGCTGCTGGATGGCCCGCTTCAGGGGACGGGCCCCGTAGACGGGATCGAATCCCGCCTCGCCCAGCCGGTCGCGCGCGGCCTCGCTGAGCTCCAGGGTCATGTCCCGCTCGGCCAGCCGCTTGCGCAGGTAGCCCAGCTGGATGTCCACGATCTTGCGGATCTGCTCGCGGCCCAGGGCGTGGAACACCACCACGTCGTCCACCCGGTTGATGAACTCGGGGCGGAAATGCTTGCCCACCTCGTCCATCACGGCGTTCTTCATGGCCGCGTAATCGCCTTCGGCGCCCAGTTCCTGGATCCGCTGGGAGCCCAGGTTGGAGGTCATGACGATGACCGTGTTCTTGAAGTCCACCGTGCGGCCGTGGCCGTCGGTCAGCCGGCCGTCGTCCAGCACCTGGAGCAGGACGTTGAAGACGTCCGGGTGGGCCTTCTCCACCTCGTCCAGCAGGATCACCGAGTAGGGCCGCCGGCGCACCGCCTCGGTGAGATAGCCGCCCTCCTCGTAGCCCACGTAGCCGGGAGGCGCACCGATCAGCCGGGCCACGGAGTGCTTCTCCATGAACTCCGACATGTCGATCCGCACCATGGCGTCCTCGGTGTCGAACAGGAACTCCGCCAGGGCCTTGGTGAGCTCGGTCTTGCCCACCCCCGTCGGGCCCAGGAACAGGAAGGAGCCGATGGGCCGGTTGGGATCCGCCAGGCCGGCCCGGGAACGGCGGATGGCGTCGGACACGGTGACCACGGCCTCGTCCTGGCCCACGACCCGCTTCTCCAGGGCCTCTTCCATGTGGAGCAGCTTTTCCTTCTCGCTCTCGAGCATCTTGGAAACCGGGATGCCGGTCCACTTGGAGACCACCTCGGCGATCTCCTCCTCGGTCACCCGGTTCCTGAGCAGCTGTGTCTCCTGCTGTTCCGCTTCCGTGGCCTCGGCCAGCCGCTTCTCCAGCTCGGGGATGCGGCCGTACTGCAGCTCGGACATGCGGTTGAGGTCGCCCGCCCGGCGGGCGGTCTCCAGCTCGATCCGGGCCTTTTCCAGGTCCTCCTTGATCTGGGTGGTGCCGTGGACGGCCGCCTTCTCCGCCTTCCAGACTTCCTCCAGGTCGGAGTACTGGCGCTCCAGGTCGGCCAGCTCGCTCTCCAGGGCCTCCAGCCGTTTCTTCGAGGCCTCGTCGGACTCCTTCTTCAGGGCCTCCCGCTCGATCTTCAGCTGGATGACGCGCCGTTCCAGGCGGTCCAGCGCCTCGGGCTTGGAATCGATCTCCATGCGGATGCGCGAGGCGGCCTCGTCCACCAGGTCGATGGCCTTGTCCGGCAGCTGCCGGTCGGAGATGTAGCGGTGGGACAGGGTGGCCGCGGCGACGATGGCCGGGTCGGTGATGTCCACGCCGTGGTGGACCTCGTAGCGCTCCTTCAGCCCCCGGAGGATGGCGATGGTCTCTTCCACGGAGGGCTCGTCCACCAGCACCTTCTGGAACCGCCGCTCCAGGGCGGCGTCCTTCTCGATGTACTTCCGGTACTCGTCTAAGGTGGTGGCGCCCACGCAGTGCAGCTCGCCCCTGGCCAGGGCGGGCTTGAGCATGTTGCCGGCGTCCATGGCGCCCTCGGCCTTGCCGGCGCCGACCACGGTGTGCAGCTCGTCGATGAACAGGATCACCCGGCCTTCCTGCTTGGCCAGGTCGTTGAGCACGGCCTTGAGCCGCTCCTCGAACTCGCCGCGGAACTTGGCGCCGGCAATGAGCGCGCCCATGTCCAGGGCCAGGATGCGCTTGTCCCTCAGGCCCTCGGGCACCTCGCCGTCGACGATGCGCTGGGCCAGGCCCTCCACGATGGCGGTCTTGCCCACGCCGGGCTCGCCGATGAGCACCGGGTTGTTCTTCGTGCGCCGCTGCAGCACCTGGATCGTGCGCCGGATCTCGTCATCCCGGCCGATCACCGGGTCGAGCTTGCCCTGGGCCGCCCGCTCCGTGAGGTCGACGGTGTATTTCTCCAGGGCCTGGCGGGTTTCCTCGGCGTTCGGGTCGTCCACGTTCTGGCCGCCGCGGATCTCCTCGATGGCCTTCTCCACGGCCTCTTTCGTCGCGCCGGCCTCCTTCATGGCCTGGCCCAGGGGCCCCTTGTCGTCCAGGGCCGCGAGGGCGAAGAGTTCGCTGGAGACGTACTGGTCGCCGCGCTTCTGCGCCAGCTTGTCGGTCACGTTCAGCAGGCGGTTGAGGTCTCCGGAGATATGGATCTCGCCGGGGGTCCCCTCCACCACGGGCAGCCGGTCCAGGGCCTGGCCGAGGCTGGAGCGGAGCTGGCTGACGTTGACGCCCGCCTTGTCGAGCAGGTGCCGGACGCTGCCGCCCTGCTGGTCGAGCAGCGCCACCATCACGTGGGCGGGCTCCAGGGCCTGGTGGTCCCGGCCTACGGCCAGGGACTGGGCGTCGGCCAGCGCCATCTGGAATTTGCTGGTCAGTCGGTCCATTCGCATGGTGAATCACCCGAGGTCGTTCGCTCCTCCCCAATATGGGGGAGACCGGCGGAAATTCAACCGTGGATCCACACCAGGGTAGCCATGCGTCCGCAGGGGCCGTCGCGGCGGTGGGAGAAGAACCTGTCCGGCTCCGAGGCGGTGCACGACTGCCCGCCGTAGATCCTTTCCAGGCCCAGGCGGGCCAGGCGCCGCCGGGCCAGCCCCGGCAGGTCGAACTGCCACCGGTCCCCCCGGCCCGGCAAAAAACAGGCTTCCGCGTCGCCGCCGCCGGCCAGGCAGGCCTGGCGCACCTCCGGGCCTACCTCGTAGGCGCCGGGCCCGATGGCCGGGCCGACCCAGGCCAGCAGCTCGGCCGGCGCTGTCTCCATGGCCGAGACTGCGGCTTCAAGCACGCCCGCGGCCAGCCCCCGCCAGCCGGCATGGGCCACGCCCACCCGGCCGCCGTCGCGGCGGCACAGCAGCACCGGGGCGCAGTCTGCGGTGAGTACCGCGAGTACCCGGCCCGGGCGCGCGGTGACCGCGGCGTCTGCACGACGGTCGCCGGGCAGCGCCGGGTCGTCCAGTGCCAGCACCCGGGTGCCGTGGACCTGGGTCAGCCAGGCCGGCGCCTCCGGCAGCGACAGCGCCCGGGCCAGGCGGCGGCGGTTCTCGGCCACCCGGGCCGCTTCGTCGCCCACGTGCTCCCCCAGGTTAAGGGAATCCCAGGGCGGCGGACTTGCGCCGCCGGTGCGGGTGGTGCTGGCGGCGGCGACCCCGACCGGGGCGGGCCAGTCGGGGATGACGAAGTCCAGGCTCATTCGGCGGCGTCCTGCTCCAGCGCCGCCAGCAGGTCGGCGAAGTCCGCCGGCAGCGGGCTTTCGAAAGACGCCGTCTCCCCGGAGGCCGGGTGCACGAAGGCCAGGCGCCGGGCGTGCAGGGCCTGGCGGCGGAAGCCCCGGAGGGCTGTCGCCAGGCCCTCTCCCGCGCCGGCGGGGATCGCGAGCCGGCCCCCGTAGAGCGGGTCCCCCACCAGGGGGTGTCTCAGGTGAGCCATGTGGACGCGGATCTGGTGGGTCCGGCCGGTTTCCAGCCTGCAGAGGATGTGGGTATGGCCACGGAAACGCGCCAGGACCCGGTAATGGGTCACGGCCGGCCGCCCGCCGTCCCGCACCGTCATGCGCTTGCGGTCCACGGGGTGCCGGCCGACGGGCGCGTCCACCCGCCCGCCGCCGGTGAGCACGCCGAGGCAGACGGCCTCGTATTCGCGGGAAACGGTGCGCTCCTGGAGCTGACGGACCAGGGACGTGTGGGCCTCCAGGGTCGCTGCCACCACCATGACGCCGCCGGTGTCCTTGTCCAGCCGGTGCACCAGGCCCGCCCGGGGCAGGGAGGCCAGGGCGGGACGGTGATGAAGGAGTGCGTTGACCAGCGTGCCGGCCCGGTTGCCCGCGCCGGGGTGCACCACCAGCCCCGGCGGCTTGTCCAGGACGATGACCTGCTCGTCCTCGTGCAGAATCGCCAGGGGAATCGCCTGCGGCGCGTCCGGCGTCTGCACTTCGAGTTCGGCCTGGAGGTGCACCTGCTCGCCCCCGATGACCTTGTCCCTGGGCTTCAGCCGCTGACCGTCGACGGTCACCCGCCCCGCCTTGACCCAGGCGGCAAGCCGGCTCCGGGAGTAGTCGGGGAACAGCGCCGCCAGGGCCTGGTCCAGGCGCTGGCCGGCCAGCTCCGGGGGCACCTCGGCAGAGTGCTCCCGGACTTCCGCAGACCTGTTCTCGGCTGTCGTATCGGCCATCACGCCAGTGTACCCCCATGCCGGCGCCCCTCGCCCCCGGGACTATGAATCGCGCCGGGGCGCTGCGTTATACTGCCGCGAAGGCCCGCCGGCCCCACGATGATCTCCATGTCCAGACTCCTCTCCAGCATGCTCGTTGTCGCGGTGCTGCTCTCAAGCGCCGGTTGCACCCTGTTCGACCGGGAAGAGCGTTCCGTGGACCCGGCGGCCAACGCGCGGCAGCTTTACGAGAAAGCGGAGCGGGCCCTGGAGACGGGCAACTTCCGCACGGCCATCAGCAATTACGAGACGCTGACGGCGGTGTACCCGTTCAGCGAATACTCCAAGCAGGCCCAGCTGGACCTGATGTACGCCTACTGGCAGAACGACGAGCCGGAATCGGCCGAAAGCATCGCCGACCAGTTCATCCTCGAGAACCCGACCCATCCCCGGGTGGACTACGCCATGTACGTCAAGGGCCTGGCGTGGTTCCCGGAGGAAAACAATCCCGTGAACGCCCTGTTCCGGGTGGATCTCACCAAGCGTCCCCCCGGGGAACTGATCCGGTCGTTCAACGCCTTCTCCCAGATGCTCCAGCGCTACCCCGAGAGCCCCTACGCGGAGGACGCGCGCCAGCGGATGGTCTACCTGCGCAACCGGCTGGCGGCTTACGAGATCCACGTGGCGGACTACTACGTCCGGCGCAGCGCCTACGTGGCCGCCGCCAACCGGGCCCGCTACGTGGTGCAGACCTACCAGGAAACGCCCTCGGTGGTGGACGCCCTGCAGATCATGCTGCGGGCCTACCGGGAGCTGGGACTCAGGGAACTGGCCGAAGACACGCTGCGGGTGCTGGCGGAGAACTACCCGGACAAGGCCTACGCTTGGGGGGGACGGCGGCCGTCAGTCGCCAGCCGCGAGCCCGGCCCGGTCAGCCGGGCTGAAAGCCCGAAGTAATCGGGTAGCGCCAGTCCCGGCCGAAGGCGCGGCGGCTGATGCGGATGCCCGGCGGCGCCTGCCGCCGCTTGTACTCGTTCCGCTTCACCATGCCCAGCACGCGGCCGACGGTCTCCCGGTCGAAGCCGCGGGCGACGATCTCGTCCACCGAGGCATCTTCCTCGATGAAGGCCTCCAGGATCGGGTCCAGGACGTCGTAGGGCGGCAAAGCGTCGCTGTCCTGCTGGTCCGGCCGGAGCTCCGCTGACGGCGGCCGCGCGATGACCCGCTCCGGGATGGCCGGCGATACCGTGTTGCGATAGCGGGCCAGCCGGTACACCAGCGTCTTGCTGCAGTCCTTCAGGGGCGCGAAGCCGCCCGCCATGTCGCCGTACAGCGTGGCGTAGCCCACGGCCATCTCGCTCTTGTTGCCCGTGGTCAGCAGCATGCAGCCGAACTTGTTCGACAGGGCCATGAGCACGATGCCCCGGCAGCGGGACTGGATGTTCTCCTCCGTGACGTCCTCCTCGGTGCCGGCGAACACCTCCGCCATGGCGGCCTGGACGCCGGTGAAGATGGGCTCGATGGAAATCACGTCGTATTTCACGCCCAGGTCACGGGCCTGGGCGGCAGAGTCTTCCAGGCTCATGCCCGAGGTGTAGCGGGAAGGCATCATCACGGCCCGCACCCGGTCCGCCCCGAGGGCGTCCACCGCCACCGACAGGGTCAGCGCGGAATCGATGCCGCCGGACAGCCCCAGCACCACGTCGGGGAAATGGTGCTTGTTCACGTAGTCGGCCGTGCCCAGCACCAGCGCCCGGTAGACGCTTTCGGTCAGCCCGGGAACGGGCGCCACTTCGCCCCTGCACAGGCGGCTGCCGTCGGCCACTTCCACCACGTCCAGCCGCTCGACGAATCCTTCCGCCCGGAAAACGACGTTGCCCCCCGCATCGACGGCCATGGACGCCCCGTCGAAGACGAGTTCGTCCTGCCCGCCCACCATGTTGACGTACACGATCCCCAGCCCGCTTTCGGCGATGCGCTGGCGCATGACCTCCAGCCGCCGGTCCTGCTGGCCCGTGTCGTAGGGGGAGCCGTTGATGGAGATCATGAGATCGGCGCCGGCGGCCCGGGCCAGCCGCGCCGGACCCGGTTCCCACAGGTCCTCGCAGATGGTGATGGCCAGCCGCCGGCCCTTGACGTCCACCACGCAGGCCTCGGTGCCGGGCTGGAAGTAACGCTTCTCGTCGAAGACGCCGTAATTGGGCAGGCAGGCCTTGCGGTAGTTGCCCGCACAGCGCCCCTCGGCGACGAATGCCGCGGCGTTGTAGATGGCTTCCCCGGCGTATTCCGGATAGCCCACGACGGCAGCGATGCCGGTGATCTCGCTGCAGAGCCGCTTCATGGCCTCGGCCACGCCCCGGGCGAACCCCTTGTGGAACAGGAGGTCCTCCGGGGGATACCCGCACAGGGCCAGCTCCGGGAAGACCACCAGGTCAGCGGACAGTTCGTCCCGGGCGCGGCGGCACCACTCGATGATCCGGCCGGCGTTGCCGTCGATGTCACCGACCACGGCGTTGAACTGGGCGACGGCGATGCGGAGGGGTGCGCTCACCTCAGCGCACCGTCACCGGGCGGGGGGCGGAAGCACACGGCGGTAAACGACCGGCGCGGACCGGGACACCCGGCCCGCGCCGGCGGGCAGCGTTGTTGCTGCGGCGAGGCAGCACGGCGGCCGTGGGTTACGCGTCGGGAATGACGATCTTCTGTCCCGGGTAGATAAGGTCGGGGTCCTTGATGATCTCCCGATTGGCCTCGAAGATCTTCGGCCACTTGCTGGCGTCACCGTAGTAGCGCTTGGCGATGGCCGACAGGCTGTCGCCCCGCTGGATGTCGTAGAACGTTTCCTTGGCGCCGCCCCCCGCGGGAGCTGCCGCCGCGGCGACCTGGGCTCCCGGGGGCGGGTTGATCTTCACGCCCGCGGCGTCCACGCCGAACACGCCTTCCACGTTGCCGGCGGCCAGGATGGCCTTGGTGCGCACTTCCTGGGACGGCACCTCGCCGGAAATCTTCACCTGGCCGTTGTCGAAGCTGACCTCCAGGTCCTTGATCTGGGTGCCCAGCCGGTCATCGATGCTCTTCTTGATGGCCTCGGCCTCGTCGTTGCCGCCGCCGAAGAGCTTCTCGCCGGCTTCCTTAAGGAATTCAAACATGGGATCTCCCTCCCTTTACGTGAATCATCTGCCCGCCGACGGCGGGCCGTGGGTGCGCCTTTCGCGCTTTCGTCGTTATGCTTCGGTTGGTTGCGAACTGCGAAATCCGGCACGGGACGGGGTTCAGCCGCCCATGCGCTTTTCCATGGCGCTGCCGAGCTCCGCCGGCGAGCGGACGGTGGTCACGCCCGCGGCTTCCAGGGCCTTGAATTTCTCGTCCGCCGTACCCTTGCCGCCGGAGATGATGGCGCCGGCGTGGCCCATGCGCTTGCCCGGCGGGGCCGTGACGCCCGCGATGTAGGCCACCACCGGCTTGGAGACCTTCTCCGAGATGTACTCGGCGGCGGCTTCCTCGTCGGTGCCGCCGATCTCGCCCACCATGATCACGCCCTCGGTCTCCGGGTCGGCCTCGAACAGTTCCAGGCAGTCGATGAAGTTCATGCCCCGGACCGGGTCTCCGCCGATGCCCACGCAGGTGGACTGGCCCAGCCCGTTGCGGGTGGTCTGGTAGACCGCCTCGTAGGTCAGGGTGCCGGAGCGGGAGACGATGCCGATCTTGCCGGCCTTGTGGATGAAGCCGGGCATGATGCCGATCTTGGCCTGGTCCGGGGTGATGATCCCCGGGCAGTTGGGACCGATGAGCCGGCAGTCGTAATCGGCCAGGGCCGCCTTGACCCTGACCATGTCCAGCACCGGGATGCCCTCGGTGATGCACACCACCAGGCCGATGCCAGCGTCAGCGGCTTCCAGGATGGCGTCCGCAGCGAACGGCGCCGGGACGTAGATCATGCTGACGTCGGCGCCCGTCTCGGCGACGGCCTCGTGGACCGTGTCGAACACCGGCCGGTCCAGGTGGGTCTCCCCGCCCCGGCCCGGCGTGACGCCGCCGACCACGTTCGTGCCGTACTCGATGCACTGCTCGGAATGGAAGCTGCCCTGGCGGCCCGTGAAGCCCTGGCAGACGATCTTGCTGTTCTTGTCGACGAGGATGCTCATGGGATGGTTCCGTTTACTTGGCGGCGGCCACCGCCTTCTTGGCGGCGTCGGTGAGGTCTTCGGCGGCGATGATGTCCAGGCCGCTGTCGGCCAGCAGTTCCCGGCCCCGGTTCACGTTGGTGCCCTCCAGCCGGACCACGACCGGCACTTTGACCCCCACTTCCTTGACGGCGTGGATGATGCCTTCGGCGATCAGGTCACAGCGGACGATGCCGCCGAAGATGTTCACCAGGATGGCCTTCACGTTCTCGTTGGACAGGATGAGCTTGAACGCCTCCGAGACCCGCTCGGCGGTCGCGCCGCCGCCCACGTCCAGGAAGTTGGCCGGCTCACCGCCGTGGAGCTTGATGAGGTCCATGGTGGCCATGGCCAGGCCGGCGCCGTTGACCATGCAGGCGATGTCGCCGTCCAGGGCGACGTAGTTGAGATCGTGGGCGCTGGCCCGGTTCTCCATCTCGTCTTCCTGGGAAGGGTCCCGCCACTCCAGCATCCTGGACTGTCGGAAGAGGGCATTGGCCTCGATGTTGATCTTGGCGTCCAGGGCGTGGACGTTGCCGTCGCCATTGATAATGAGCGGATTGACCTCCACCAGCGCGGCGTCCCGCTCCAGGAACAGGCGGTACAGGCCCTGGAGAAGCTTCGCGAACTGCTTGACCTGGTCGCCGTTCAGCCCGAGGCCGAAGCCGATGCGCCGCGCCTGGTAAGGCATAAGCCCGGCAGCGGGATTGATGGCCACCGTGAGGATCTTGTCCGGGGTCTTGGCGGCCACCTCCTCGATGTCCATGCCCCCGGCGGCGGAGGCCATGACCACGACCCGCTCCCGGGACCTGTCCACCAGCAGGCTGAGGTAAAGCTCCCGCTCGATGGCCGAACCGGCCTCGATGTACACGATGTTGACGGGCAGCCCTTCCGGCCCGGTCTGGTGGGTCACGAGGGTGGTGCCCAGCATGCCGGCCGCGGCCTCGCGGACGTCGGCCACCGTCTCCGCCAGCTTCACGCCGCCGGCCTTGCCGCGCCCGCCTGCGTGCACCTGCGCTTTCACGACCCATGCGCCGCCGCCGATTTCCTCCGCGGCCTTGACCGCGTCGTCGGCGGTGCGGGCCGGGATACCCCGGGACACGGGGATGCCGTACTCGTCGAAGAGCTTCTTTGCCTGATATTCGTGGAGGTTCATTCCAACTCCAGCACCGGGGAATCCGGCTGTCCGGGAAGGTAAAGCCCGGCGCCGGTGCGAACCGCACGACCCCGGTCTCGATGAAGACGCCCATTTTCCCCCATCCCCGGGGGGGAGGCAAAGCAGTAAGGGGCCATGCCTCCTGGGCGGGTTTGGGGCCACGCCTGTCAGAGGCCTGAGAGGCATGGCCCCCTGGGCGGGCCTGGGGCCGTGCCTGAAACGGGCCTGAGAGGTCTGGCCCCATGGTTGCGGGAAGGCGCGGCGGCCGTAAGAATGCCGCCATGCCGGGACGACGGACATGGCACAGGCGGTGACGGCCACGGCAGCGGAGGCCCGGCGGGGGCGTCCCGAGGCGCTGGCGCCGGAGTTCGCATGGCGGACGCTGCGGCTTCTCAACGCGTTCAGGATGCTGGCCATGGCCTTCCTGTTCGCGCTCTACATCTACCCGGCAGATCCCAGCTTCGTGGGCGCCGAGCATCCGGAGGTGTTTCTCGCGGCGGTGCTGGCCGGCTTCATGTTCGCCGCTATCAATGACTTCGCCGTCAACCAGCAGTGGCCCTCGGTTCGCACCCAGTGCCTGGGCCAGGGCCTGGTGGATATCGCCGTCATCGGCCTGCTGACCTGGGCCAGCGGCGGGCTGGACAGCGGTATCGCCAACCTTCTCATCATCACCATCGGCGGGATCGCCTTCGTACTGCCCCGGCTCGAGGCCATGGGCTTCGCTGCCCTGGCCACGTTCATGGTGCTGGGCATCCAGGGCGATGCCGTTCTCACCGGCGAAGCCGGCTTCGGTGACTACACGGCGGCGGGCCTGCTGGGCGCGCTCTTCATGCTGCTGGCGTTCGCTATCGCGCCCCTGGCCCGGCGCATCCACGAAAGCGAGGCCCTGGCTCGCCAGCGCGGGGTCGACCTGGAGAACCTCAACCAGCTGAACGAATACATCGTCCAGAACCTCCGCGAGAGCATCGTGGTCGTGGACGGTGACGATCGGGTCAGGCTCATGAACGAAGCCGCCGCGAAATACCTGGGCGTCGGGCCCGGCTGGCGCGGCGCCCGCCTCGGAGAGGTCTCGCCCCGGCTGCTGCAGCACGTCCAGGCCTGGCGGCTGGCGGGCGACACGGGCGCGGCGTCCTCGCCCTTCCCTTCCGCCGACGGGACCACCCTGATCAATCCCTTCTTCGCGCCCATCGGCCGGCCGCGCAGCGGCGCCCTGCTGGTCTTCCTGGAGGACCTGTCCCTGGTGTCGGAGAAGGTGCAGCAGTCCAAGCTGGCCGCCCTGGGGCGGCTGTCCGCCAGCATCGCCCACGAGATCCGCAATCCGGTGGGCGCGCTGTCCCACGCCGGCCAGCTCCTGGCGGAAAACGAGGACCTGGAGCCGGGCCAGAAGCGGCTGACGGAGATCATCGAGACCAACGCGCGCCGGGTCAGCGAGATCGTCGAGAACGTCCTGCAGCTTTCCCGCCGGGAGAGCGTCAACCCGGAACGGATGGAGCTCGTGGCCTGGACCCACCAGTTCCTCGAAGAGTTCAGGGGCAGCGCGCAGCTTCCCGACGAGGCCGTCACCCTGCTGGCCGAGGAACAGCCGGTGGAGGTGCGGGTGGACTCAAGCCACCTGTTCCAGATTATGACGAACCTCTGCGAAAACGCGCTGAACCACAGCCAGCCGGGCGACGAAACGCCGGCCATCGAGGTCGCGGTGGGCCGGCGCAGCGGCACCGGACGGCCCTACCTGGAGGTCCGGGACCGGGGACCCGGCGTGCCCGCAGACGCCGCCGACCGGATCTTCGAGCCCTTCTTCCGGGTCGGCCGGGAGCGCGGCGGCAGCGGCCTGGGGCTTTTCATCTCCCGGGAGCTGGCCGAGGTGAACCGGGCCGCCCTGTCCTACGAGCCCCGTGAGGGCGGCGGCAGCATTTTTCGTATCATCTTCGCCGACCCCCAGCGCTGGGAGACTTAAGCCTTGGAACGCCCCACCGTCCTCATCGTGGACGACGAGCCCGACATCCGGGAACTGCTGTCCATGACCCTGGAGGGCATGGACATCGAGCCTGACACCGCCGGCGACGTGTCCGAGGCAAAGGCCAAGCTGGAGGCCGGGGACTTCCACTTCTGCCTCACGGACATGCGCCTGCCCGACGGTGACGGCCTGGACCTCGTCAAGTGGATGCAGCGCCACCTGCCCGGCGTGCCCGTGGCGGTGATCACCGCCCACGGCAACGTGGAGGCGGCGGTGAAGGCTCTGAAGCTCGGCGCCTACGACTTCGTCTCCAAGCCCCTGAACGTCAAGGACCTGCGAAAGCTGGTCAATACCGCGCTGAAGATCCGCGGCGAGCAGAGCGGCGCCAACGGCACCGAGTTGGTGGGCTCCTCCCCGGCCATGAAGCAGGTCCGCTCGCTCATCGCGAAGGTGGCCCGCAGCCAGGCCCCGGTGCACATCTCGGGCGAGTCCGGCACCGGCAAGGAGCTGGTCGCGCGGCTGATCCACGAGAGCGGCCCCCGCAGCGGCCAGCCCTTCGTGCCGGTCAACTGCGGCGCGATTCCGTCGGAGCTGATGGAAAGCGAGCTGTTCGGCCACCGCAAGGGCAGCTTCACCGGCGCCACCGAGGACAAGCGGGGGCTCATCCGCAGCGCCGAAGGCGGCACGCTGTTCCTGGACGAGATCGGCGATTTGCCGCTGCACATGCAGGTCAAGCTGCTGCGCGTGCTGCAGGAGCGCGCCGTCCGGCCGGTCGGCGAGACGGCGGAGGTGCCGGTGGACGTGCGCTTCCTGAGCGCCAGCCACCGCGACCTGGCGGCCCTGGTCGCGCGCGGCGAGTTCCGGGAAGACCTCTTCTACCGGATCAACGTCATCGAGATCCACGTCCCGCCACTGCGGGAGCGTGACGGCGACATCGCCGAGCTGGCGACCCACATCGTCCGCCGGCTGGCGCCCCGGATGGGGATGGACGACGTTACGCTGACGCCGGCGGCCCTCAAGCGGCTCTCACGCCACCCGTTTCCGGGCAACGTCAGGGAGCTGGAGAATGCCCTCGAGCGGGCCCTGACCCTGTGCGAGGACCGGCGCATCGACGCCGCCGACATCCAGCTCCGGGAAGACGCGCCGCCCGGGCCCCGGCTGCAGGTCGAGGCCCCGCTGCCGGGGGATGCGCCGCTGGGCTCCCAGCTCGAGGAGATCGAGCGCGAGGCCATCGTCAAGGCGCTGGAGCAGACCCGCTACAACAAGACGGCGGCGGCCAAGCTCCTCGGCATCAGCTTCCGGGCGCTGCGCTACCGGATCAAGAAGCTCGGGCTGGAGTGATCCCCGCGCTCGACGGGCGGACCGGGACTGACCAAAATTGTCACTTTCTGACGTCGGCGGCCTGCGTCGAGGCCCTTCCACGGGACCGTAACTCTATCGCCATGGGGCCTGATCTCTATATTTATCAATGTCTTAGGGGAGGCCCAGTGAAGTTGGCACGGTCGTTGCTACTAATTCGGCACGGGCGATCAGTCGCCGTTTTTCGAAGTCTCGCTCGAACGAGTGATTTTTGCTGAGGAGCAATGAAGTAATGAACAGGAAGCAGCAGGGTTTCACGCTTATCGAACTGATGATCGTCGTGGCGATCATCGGCATCCTGGCCGCGATCGCGATCCCGGCCTACCAGGACTACACGATCCGCGCCAAGGTGACCGAGGGCGTGAACGCCATCGCCGGCGCCAAGACGGCGGTCGCCGACAGCTGGAACTCCCTCGGGCAGTTTCCGGCCGACAACAGCCAGGCCGGCATGGGCGCACCCGCCGACTACGCCACGGACTACGTGGTCTCCGTGACCAACGCCGGCAACGCGGCCGTCGACACGACGCTAACCGTGGTCTTCAACGGCACCAACCTCGGCATCGCCGCGGACGACACCATGACCTTCGTCGGAACGCCCAACGCCGCCGGCGGCATCGAGTGGGACTGCACTGGCGGCACGCTGGCCAACAAGTACCGCCCGGCCAACTGCCGTCCGTAACGGCGTGATCCGGCCCCGCTCCGATACCCGTCATGGTCGGGTCCCGACCCACGGCAAAGGGTTCTCGGACGACGGCGGGGTCTAAGGAGGAAGGCGTCGCCCAAAGGGTGACGCCTTTCTTTTTTTCATTATGTCACCTGGGTTAGACTCCCACGGGAGCGAACCCGGAAAGGGATCAAGAGTCCCATTAATTTCAAGGAGATACGCATCCCTGCCCGCCGGCCTCGACCGGTCCGGGAGGGGACCCGGATCGAGACCATGGTAGCCACCGTCACCGACATCAAACTGCGCGGGCTGCCCCGGCGGCTGGTCAAGGACGGGGTCGTCGACGAGGGCGCCCTGCAGACGGCCGCCGCGGAGGCCAAGGAGGCCCGGCTCTCGCTGGTCTCCTACATCGTCGAGCAGAAGATCGCCACCGCCTGCGACATCGGGCTGGCGGCCTGCCACGAGTTCGGCGTGCCCATCATGGACCTCGACGCCCTGGAGTTCGATCTCAACGTGCTCCAGATGGTGGATCAGAAGCTGATCGAGAAGCACGAGGTGCTGCCGCTGCATCGCCGGGGGCGCAAGCTCTTCGTCGGCGTGGCGGATCCGACGAATCTCCAGGCGGTCGACGAGATCAAGTTCCAGACCGGCCTCGCCGTCGAGGCCATCGTCGTCGAGATCGACAAGCTCCAGGAGAAGCTGGTCAAGGCCCTCGAGGCCGTCGACACGAGCCTCAACGCCTTCGACGACGACGACCTCGACCTCGAGAAGCTCGACGTCTCGGGCGGCGACGACGACGACAGCGACGAGGTCAGCCGCGCGGAAGTCGACGACGCTCCGGTCGTACGCTTCGTGAACAAGGTGCTGCTGGACGCGATCAAGAAGGGTGCGTCCGACATCCACTTCGAGCCCTACGAGAAGAGCTACCGCGTGCGCACGCGGATGGACGGCGTGCTCAAGGAACTGGCCCGCCCGCCGGTGGCGCTGGCCTCCAAGGTCACCGCCCGGCTCAAGGTGATGGCCCGGCTGGACATCGCCGAGCGGCGCGTGCCCCAGGACGGCCGCATCAAAATGAAGCTGTCCCAGAACCGGGCCATCGACTTTCGCGTCAGCACCTGCCCGACCCTTTATGGCGAGAAGGTGGTGCTGCGTATCCTCGACCCGAGCAGCGCGAAGCTGGGCATCGACGCGCTGGGCTACGAGGAGGTCCAGCGCCAGGCCTATCTCGAGGCCCTGTCCAAGCCGTACGGCATGATCCTCGTAACCGGCCCGACGGGCAGCGGCAAGACCGTCTCGCTCTACACCGGGCTCAACATCCTCAACACCGAGGACCGGAACATCTCCACCGCGGAGGATCCGGCGGAAATCAACCTGCCGGGCATCAACCAGGTCAACGTGCACCCCAAGGTGGGGCTCACCTTCGCGTCCGCGCTCAAGGCGTTCCTGCGCCAGGACCCGGACGTCATCATGGTCGGCGAGATCCGGGACCTCGAGACGGCGGAGATCGCCATCAAGGCCGCGCAGACGGGCCATCTGGTGCTGTCGACCCTGCACACGAACGACGCGCCGAAGACGCTGACCCGCATGGTGGACATGGGCGTGAAGCCCTACGCCATCGCCTCGTCCGTCAGCCTCATCATCGCCCAGCGCCTGGCGCGGCGGCTGTGCAACAACTGCAAAGAACACAAGGACATTCCCGCCGAGGCGCTGCTGAAGGAAGGCTTCCGGGAGGAGGAGCTCGACGGACTCCAGATCTTCTCCCCCGTCGGCTGCAGCCAGTGCACGGACGGCTACAAGGGCCGGGTGGGTATCTTTCAGGTCATGCCCGTCTCCGAGGAGACCGGCCGCATCATCATGGAAGGCGGTAACGCGATGCAGCTGGCGGAGCAGGCGGCCCGGGAGGGCGTGCTCGACCTGCGCGCCTCCGGCCTGCAGAAGGTCAGGGACGGGGTGACCAGCCTCGAGGAAGTCAACCGCGTGACCATCGACTAGGCACGGGCGCGGCCCGTGGCTAACCGGACAGGGAAGAAAGGTAAAAAAGTCATGGCCGAAGCCGTAGCCAAGCAACACCCCTTCAGCTGGGAAGCGAAGGACATCAAGGGCACCCGCCTGAAGGGCAAGATCGTCGCCGCCAACGAAGCGGCGGTGAGGGCCAACCTCAGGCGCCAGGGTCTCGTGCCCACGCGGATCCGCAAGCAGTCCAAGCTGTTTCAGCGGACCCAGAAGATCCCCACGTCCGACATCGCGATCTTCAGCCGCCAGCTGGCGACGATGATGAGCGCGGGCATTCCGCTGGTGCAGGCCTTCGACATCGTCGGCAACGGCCACGACAACCCGTCGATGCAGAAACTGATCCTCGCCATCAAGAGTGATGTCGAGGGCGGCGCGACCCTGGCGGAGGCGCTGGCCCGCCACCCGCTGTATTTCGACGAGCTGTTCGTCAACCTGGTGCACGCCGGCGAGCAGTCCGGCGCCCTGGAGACGCTGCTCGACAAGATCGCCACCTACAAGGAAAAGACCGAGGCGATCAAGGCCAAGATCAAGAAGGCTCTGACCTATCCCGCGGCGGTCGTGGCCGTCGCCATCATCGTCACGACGATCCTGCTGATCTACGTGATCCCCCAGTTCGAGAGCCTGTTCCAGGGTTTCGGCGCGGACCTGCCCACCTTCACGCGCATGGTCGTCGACCTGTCGGTCTTCGTGCGCACCAAGGGCTGGATCATCCTCCTGCTGGGCGTCGCCGCCGTGATCGCCATCTCCCAGGCGCGCAAGCGCTCGAAGGCGTTTCATCATTTCCAGGACCGGATGATGCTCAAGATCCCGATCCTGGGAGAGATCCTGCGCAAGGCCGCCATCGCCCGCTACGCCCGCACGCTGGCGACCACCTTCGCCGCCGGCGTGCCGCTGGTCGAGGCCCTGGAGTCGGTCGCCGGCGCCACCGGCAACATCGTCTACCAGCACGGCGTCCTCCAGATCCGCGAGGAGGTCTCCACCGGCCAGCGCCTGCAGCGCGCGATGGAGGCGACGAATCTGTTTCCCAACATGGTCATCCAGATGATCGCGGTCGGCGAGGAGTCGGGCTCGCTCGACGAGATGGCCGGCAAGGTCGCCGACTTCTACGAAGCCGAGGTCGACGACGCCGTGGACAACCTGAGCAGCCTGCTGGAGCCGATGATCATGGCGATCCTCGGCATCCTCGTCGGCGGCCTGGTCGTGGCGATGTATCTGCCGATCTTCAAGCTGGGCTCGGTCGTCTGAGGACGGCCGGGGCCGGCCGCCGCTCGCT
>JARRON010000019.1:0-35011 GCA_037383845.1 Gammaproteobacteria bacterium | reverse complement strand
CCCCGTCCGGATGGTCATCAAGACGCACTGCTGTCCCTCCGGCGCCGGGGAATTCGTCAACTGAGCAGGTTTCCGCTGCTGGCGGCAGCATAATAATGCGACCGGTGCTCCTTTGCTCGCCGGCGGGATTCCGCGCCTGCGGAGGCCCGCACGGGGAAGCCGGAGGGCCGCCGGTGCTCCCGGAGGGCGCGGCCCGATCCCCCCAGGGCCGCGTCCTCCGTTTCTCCGGCGCTGCCAGCGTCCTTACGCCCGCCAGGTCCGTCACGGCGACAACCCTGCGCCGGCTGCCGGATCCTCCTGTTGAGCCGGGGTTCGCCGGCAGGAGATAATCTCCCGCCTTGCCGTGGCCTCGGGGCAACCCTCCTATGCATTACGATCACATCGCCGTCCCGGCGGACGGGGAGCCGATTTCCGTTAACCCGGACCTCAGCCTGGAAGTGCCGGACCGTCCCATCGTGCCGTTCGTGGAAGGCGACGGCATCGGGCGGGATGTCACCCCGGTGATGCGAGATGTCGTGGACGCCGCGGTCGAGCAGGCCTACGGGGGCAAGCGCCGGATCGCCTGGATGGAGGTGTTCGCGGGGGAGAAGGCCACCGCGGTCTACGGCAGCGCCCAGTTCCTGCCCGATGAAACCCTGGACGCTTTCCGGCGTTTCGCCGTCGCCATCAAGGGACCTCTGGCCACGCCCGTGGGCGGCGGCTTCCGGTCGCTGAACGTCTCCATCAGGCAGTCCCTGGACCTCTACGCCTGCGTGCGACCCATCCGCTATTTCTCCGGCGTCCAGACGCCCATGAAGGAATCCGAGCTGGTCTCCATGACCGTGTTCCGGGAAAACACCGAGGACATCTACTCAGGGATCGAGTGGCCGGCGGGCTCCCCGGAAGCCCTGAAGCTGATCAAGTTCCTGCAGGACGAACTCGGCGTGCACGGCGTGCGATTTCCCTCCAGCGCCGGACTGGGACTCAAGCCCGTCTCCAAGGAGGGCTCCCAGCGGCTCATCCGCATGGCCATCAACTACGCCGTCGACCACGACCGGCCCTCCGTGAGCCTGGTGCACAAGGGCAATATCATGAAGTACACCGAGGGCGCCTTCCGGAACTGGGGCTACCAGCTTGCGCGGGAGGAGTTCGGCGCCGAGCCCGTGGGCGACGGGCCCTGGCTTGGCTTCACGAATCCCCGCACCGGCCGGGACATCATCATCAAGGACGTCATCGCGGACAATTTCCTCCAGCAGATTCTGCTGAGGCCAGAGGAATATGACGTCATCGCGACGCTCAACCTGAACGGCGACTATATTTCCGACGCCCTGGCGGCCCAGGTCGGTGGCATCGGCATCGCCCCGGGCGGCAACATCGGCGACGGCGTGGCTGTGTTCGAGGCTACCCACGGCACCGCCCCCGGCTTCGCCGGAAAGGACCGGGTGAATCCCGGCTCGCTTATCCTGTCGTCGGAGATGATGCTCCGGCACATCGGCTGGGAGGAGGCAGCGGACAACATCATCCGCGGCGTCTCCCGGACCATCGCGAACAAAGAGCTCACGTTCGACCTTGCACGGCTCAGGGAAGCCATCCGGCACCCGCGGCCGGAGGGAGAGAAGCGCCCGGTGGAAGAGGAACTGGAGCGACTGGTGCCGGGGGCTACGCTCGTGGGCACCCGGGGCTTCGGCGAGGCGGTGATCCGGCATATGAAGGAAGCCTCGTAGAGACAGAAGGTTACGTTTTTCTTTTGAGTGAGTGCCTCAAGTGAGTTCCTGGCCCCGCGGGTGGTTTGACCCCGACTGCACCCGTTGCCGCCGGCTCGCCCGCCACCTCCGGGACGTGCGCGAAGCACGTCCCGGATACTACGCCCGTCCTGTCCCGCCCGTTGGGCCGGCGGACGCGTCGCTGGTCATCGTGGGCCTGGCCCCCGGCATGCACGGTGCCAACCGTACCGGCCGCCCCTTCACCGGGGACTATGCAGGGCTCCTGCTCTACCGGACCCTCCACGAGCTCGGCCTCTCCAACACCGCCGAGTCGGTGTCCGCCGACGATGGTCTCCGGCTCTTCGGCGTCAGGATCACCAACGCCGTGAAGTGCCTGCCGCCTGCCAACAGGCCCACCGGCGACGAGGTCCGGCAGTGCAACCGGTACCTGGCTGCGGAGCTTGCGGACAGCGGTCCCTCGGCCATCCTGGCCCTCGGAAGGATTGCCCACGATGCGGTGCTGAAGGCCTTCGGGCTGCGGCTGAAGGACTGGCCTTTCGGGCACGGGGCGGTCCACCGGCCCCGGGGCCGCCCGGTAGTGGTGGATTCCTACCACTGCAGCCGTTACAACACCCAGACCGGCCGGCTGACCGACGCGATGTTCCGGGAGGCGGTGAAGACCGCGGCCGGATACGCGGGCCTGACAAACGAAAGATGAGCCAGGAAGACGTTCGCGGCGAAACGGCGGGCGACGGCGGCGGCGAGCGCCTCTTTGATGCCCGGCCAGTGCTGCGACGGCTTCCCCATCGGCCCGGCGTCTACCGGATGATGGGAGAGGACGCCCAGGTCCTGTACGTGGGCAAGGCCCGGGACCTCAAGAAACGCGTCACCAGCTATTTCCGCGCGGGCGTGCCCGGCGGAAAGACCGGCGCCCTGGTGCGACAGGTGCGCGGCATCGAGGTCACCGTGACCCGGAGCGAGGGCGAAGCGCTGATCCTCGAGAACGAGTTGATCAAGCGGCATCGGCCGCGGTTCAACATTCTGCTCCGGGACGACAAGAGCTATCCCTACATCCGCCTGCACAGCGAGCACCCCTATCCGCGGCTGTCCTTTTACCGAGGGAGCCGCCGGGCACCCGGGCGCCTGTTCGGCCCCTATCCCAGCGCCGGCGCCGTCCGCACCACGCTGAGCGAATTGCAGAAGCTCTTCCACATCCGCTCCTGCGAGGACACCTACTTCGCAAACCGGAGCCGTCCGTGCCTGCAGTACCAGATCGATCGCTGCTCTGCGCCCTGCGTCGGCTACATCAGCGACGAGGAATACGCCCAGGACGTGGACCTTGCCGTGCGCTTCCTGGAAGGCCGGGGCCGTGAGGTCGTGGCTGAGCTGGGGCGGAAGATGGAGGCGGCCAGCGAGCGGCTGGCCTTTGAGGAGGCAGCCCGCTACCGGGACCGGATCGCCCGCCTTTCCCGTGTCCAGGAAGCCGGCATCGCCGGCGCCGCCGGGCAGCAGGAAGCTGACGTGCTGGGCGTTGTCGGCAAGGCCGGCCACTTCTGCGTTGCGGCCCTGTTCATCCGCGGCGGTCGGAACGTGGGCAGCCGCAGCTGGTTCCCCCGTGCGGGTGCCGGGAGCACGGAGCAGGAGGTCCTGGGCGCTTTCGTCGCCCAGCACTACCTGGACGGCACCGTGCCCCGGGAGATACTGACTCCCATGGCCCTTGAGGATGAAGACCTGCTGTCAGAGGCCCTTGGCGCCAGGGCCGGTCGGCGGGTGGCGCTGCGGCACCGGGTCCGGGGCGACCGGGCCCGTTGGCTGCAGATGGCCGCCGACAACGCGATCCAGGCGCTGGACCTGGAGCTGGCGGGCCGCGCCGGTTACGGTGCCCAGCTGGAGGCGGTCGGGGAATCCCTCGGGCTCGATGAGGCCCCGGCCCGACTGGAATGCTTTGACGTCAGCCACACGGGAGGGGAGTCCGCCGTGGCTTCCTGCGTCGTATTCGGGCCGGAGGGCGCCCAGAAGTCGGACTACCGGCGTTTTAACATCGAGGGCGTGGAGCCCGGCGACGATTACCAGGCCATGGAACAGGCGCTGTCCCGGCGGTACCAGCGGCTGAAGCGCGGCGAAGGCGTGTTGCCGGACATCCTCTTCGTGGACGGCGGCAGGGGCCAGCTGGCCCGGGCCACCGGCGTGCTGCAGGAACTCCAGGTGGAAGGTGTCCAGGTCGTGGCCGTCGCCAAGGGGCCGTCCCGCAAGCCCGGCGCTGAGCAGCTTTTCTTGGCCGACCGGAAACGCCCGCTTATACTTCCCCGGGACTCGGCGGCCCTCCACCTGATCCAGCAGATCCGGGACGAAGCTCACCGGTTTGCCATCGCCGGTCACCGCCACCGGCGCGGCAAGGCCCGGCGCAGCAGCCCCCTCGAGGACATACCGGGCCTGGGGCCGAAGCGCCGCCGGGCGCTGCTGAACGAGTTCGGGGGCTTCCGGGAAGTGGCCGCCGCGGGCATCGAGGATCTTGCCCGGGTACCGGGGATAAGCCGCGGCCTGGCCGAGCGTATTTACGAGACGCTGCACCCTGCAGACTAGGAACTCCGTGGCCGCCAGCCTGAACATTCCGAACACCCTGACCTGGTTCCGCATCGTCCTGATCCCGGTCTTCGTGGTCGCCTTCTGGCTGCCCTACGAATGGGGACGGCCCCTGGCAGGCTGGATTTTCTCGGTGGCCGCGATCACGGACTGGCTCGATGGCTACTTCGCCCGCCGGCTCGGCCAGACCTCCGCTTTCGGCGCGTTCCTGGACCCGGTGGCCGACAAGCTGATGGTCACGACGGCCCTGGTGCTGCTCGTCAATGCCCATCCGGACGTGGGCCTGGCGCTGGCCGCTGCGGTCATCATCGGCCGGGAGATCGCCGTCTCCGGCCTGCGGGAATGGATGGCGGGGCTGGGCGCCCGGCACCACGTGGCGGTGTCGTCCATCGGCAAGTTCAAGACCATCGCCCAGCTCGTGGCGTTGATCATGCTCATCTACCGGCGGGATCTGTGGGTTGTGCCCATGTACGAGATCGGCTACTGGCTGCTTCTGCTGGCGGCGGTGCTGACCCTGTGGTCGATGTTCAAGTATCTGGCCGCGGCCTGGCCCCACCTGAAGGCGAGCTGACAGGGGGCAGGGCAGGGTCCCCGGGGGACGGCAACGTCGGCACGAATTGTGCTTGACAGCATTCAGGCAGCGTTTAGAATCCTCGCCCTTCCGCGGGAATAGCTCAGTTGGTAGAGCACAACCTTGCCAAGGTTGGGGTCGCGAGTTCGAGTCTCGTTTCCCGCTCCAGACTGCCCCAGGGGGGCCGGCTCCAGGTAGCCGGCCCCTTTTGGTATCAGGAGGCCTGGCTGCCGGTCGGCGGGACAGCCCCTTGTGATAGAGTGGAGCGCTTCCGGCGGAAACACGCCCACCGGCGCGGTGGCGGAGTGGTTACGCAACGGTCTGCAAAACCGTGTACACCGGTTCGATTCCGGTCCGCGCCTCCATAATCTCCCTTCTCCCGGCACGACGCCCCGGGTCCGCCGCGGCCGCGGTCCCGTCCTCCTGATGTGATACCGTTCCGGGCATCGCGCGCTGCCCGGGTGGCGGAACTGGTAGACGCAGCGGACTTAAAATCCGCTTTCCGAAAGGAAGTGCCGGTTCGACTCCGGCCCCGGGCACCAGGCCGATACGCCTGTCTCTCCGGGAGGTGCCCGCCATAAGTTCCCGCGCCGTTCCTCGTCTCGAGGCGGAAACTGCCCGGCTGGTCTGGCGGGCGGGCGGCGAAATACTGACGGTGGAAGCCTGGGGCCAGGACGCGGTCCGGGTCCGGGCGTCTCCGTTCGGCGAGATCCATGATCCCCTGGCCGGCATCGGCGCGCTCCGCGTTCCCGGCCCCTCCGCTCCCACGACGGGCCTGGGGCCAGATGGCGCGGTTCTCATCAATGGCCGAATGGAAGTCCGCGTGGACGCCGGCGGCCGGATCAGCTGGCATCGGGCCGGGGGACCGGGCCTTCTTGCGGAAGCCCGGCGGGAGACCTGCGGGCGCCCGGCCCGTCACCTGGTTCCCCTGACAGGCGAGCTGTTCCGTGCGGAGCTGACGCTGGAAGCCCGGCCCGGCGAACGCATCTACGGGCTTGGCCAGCAGCAGCATGGTCGCCTCGACCAGAAGGGATGCGTTATCGACCTGCTCCAGCGGAACACGGAAGTCTGTATTCCGCTGGCGATTTCCAGCCTGGGTTACGCCTTTCTCTGGCACAACCCTGCCGTGGGCAGGGTGGAGCTCGCCCGCAACCACACGCGCTGGGTCGCCGAGGCCGGCGAGACGTACGACCTGTGGGTCGCCTGCGGGGACAGCGTGCCCATGCTGCTGGAACGCTTCACGGAAGCGACCGGGCCGGCGCCGGCGCTTCCGGACTGGGCGCTGGGCCTGTGGCAGTCCAGCCTTCGCTACGCCGACCAGGAGGAAGTCCTGGAGGTGGCTCGCGGGTACATCCAGCGGGGGCTGCCTCTGTCCGTGCTGGTGATTGACGGCGGCCACTGGACCCGGATGGGGGAATGGCGCTTCGATCCCCGCCACTGGCCCGATCCCGACGCCATGGTGGAAAAGCTCAGGGGCTGGGGCATCGAGCCCATGGTTTCGGTGTGGCCCACGGTGAACCCGCAGGCCGAAACCCGGCCCAGAATGCAGGCGGAAGGTTACCTGGTGCGGTCCAGCCGTGGGCCGGACCTGCCCGAGCGGATGCTGGACGTGGACCGGCCGGGCTGGCAGCCGCTGCACGTCTATGACGCCACGCACCCCGGGGCCCGCCGTTTCCTCTGGGAACGGATCCAGGCCGGCTACCTGCGCCACGGGATCCGGGCGTTCTGGCTCGACGCCGACGAGCCGGAGATCCAGCCCCTGGTTCCGGAGAATCTTCGCTACCACCTGGGCGCCGGAAGCGCCTGGCACAACATCTACCCGCTGCACCACAGCCGCGGGTTCCACGAGGGCCTCACCGCCGCCGGGGAGCGTCGGCCTCTCACCCTCAACCGTTCCGCCTGGGCAGGCAGCCAGCGCTACGGCGCCGCCGTATGGTCCGGGGACGTGGACTGCAGTTTCGAGTCTCTTCGCCGCCAGCTGGTGGCCGGGCTCAACATGGGCCTGTCGGGCATTCCCTGGTGGACGACGGACACGGGGGGCTTCCAGGGGGGCGACCCCGCGGATCCGGAGTTCCGCGAACTCCTCGTCCGCTGGTTCCAGTTTGCGACTTTCTGCCCGATTTTGAGGATGCACGGCTACCGGACCGCTCCGGGCGAGACCCTGCCCGTGGACCAGGTGACCGGCGCCGGGGAGGCCATCGACGACTTCGAGCCGAGTTTCCGGGACCTCAAGGGCGGGCCGAACGAAGTCTGGTCCTTTGGCGAAGAAGCCCTGGTGATCCTGTCGACGTTCATCCTTGTCCGGGAGCGGCTGAGGCCTTACCTGCGGGACCTGGCGCAACAGGTCCGCTACAGCGGGGCGCCGCCCATGAGGCCCCTGTTCTGGCACTTCCCGGACGATCCGGTCAGCTGGTTCGTCGCCGACCAGTTCCTGCTGGGTTCCGACCTGCTGGTCGCGCCTGTCCTGGAGGCGGGCGCGGACCACCGGCGCGTCAGGCTTCCCGGGCCGGCGGCCTGGGTCTGCGCATGGACCGGCCGGGAGACCGAGGGCGGCACGTGGAGAATCGAGACGACACCCAGGGAACGAATACCCGTTTTCCTTCGATCGGGCTCGCTGCTGGCCGAAACGAGACAACAGGTGTTCTGCGGCCAGGTGCCGCGCCCGGCCGGCAGCCGCCCGGCTTGAACCGGCGGGCGGGGCGGGCGACAGTGGACCTTGCGGCGGAATCCGATGGTTCACACATTCCATAAACAGATGGGGAGACACGCGATGATGCGACTTTTCCGAATGACCCTGCTTCTGCTGGCGGGCCTCGCAGCAGCCTGGCCGGCAGCGGCCGATTCCCCCGTGCTGGACCGGGTGCTTTCTTCCGGCACCGTTCGGGTCGGCACCAGCGGAACCCAGCCTCCCTTCGCCGTCCGCGACGCGGACGGAAAACTGATGGGATTCGAGGTGGATCTTGCCCGCACCCTGGCGAACGGGATGGGCGTCAAGGCCGAGCTCGTCCAGAAGCCCTTCGGAGAGCTCATGGATGCCCTGGACAAGGGTGAGGTGGACATTGTGATGTCGGGGCTGGCCATCACGCCGGAACGGGCGCGCAAGGCGACCTTCGTGGGGCCCTACCTGCTGTCCGGGAAGTCACTCCTGACACGGTCCGACAAGCTGGCTGCGGCAGAAGCCGCCGAAGAACTCAACGAGGCCAACCTCCGGCTGGCTGCCCTGGAAAACTCCACCAGCGCCAGCTTCGTGCGCAACACCCTCCCGGAAGCGACGCTGATTCCCGTGAAGGAATATGCCGGCGCGGTGGAAATGCTGAAGAACGGCCAGATCGACGCTCTCGTGGCGGACATGCCGGTGTGCGTGGTCACGATGCTCCAGAATCCCGAGGCCGGGTTCGTGACGCTGTCGGCGCCGCTGACGGTGGAGCCGGTGGGCCTGGCAGTATCGAGCCGTGACCCGCAGTTCGCCAACCTGGTGGAGACCTACGTGGACGCCCTGGAGAAGACGGGCATCCTTGACCAGATCCGGGCCAAATGGCTGGACAACCCGGAATGGCTGAGCCGCCTGCCGTGAGCAGGGATGGCCGAGGGTTTGGGAAGGGCGGGCCGGTCGCCCGGGGACTGGCAGGCGTGTGGCTTCTGCTGGCGCCGGCGGCGGCCGCCCGGGGCAGCTGCTTCGGGTCAGGGGACTGCGACGGGGGATGGCTGGTGGATACAGCCGTCCCCGTCCTGATTATCGCCGGGCTGCTGATCTGGGTGCTGGGCCCGTTCTTCCTCGCTCTGGTGGCGAAGATACGGGGACCGCGACCCGGTCCCCGTTGAGGAGACCGGGGCCGCGCTCCCGGTGCCCCGGCGCAGCGCCGCGGCGGGTCAGTCCGGACGGGCGTAGCCCAGGGTCTGCAGCGCCTGGCTGACCTCGTCGAGGATGACCGGGTCGTCGATGGTCGGGGGTACCCGGTAGGTTTGCCCGTCCGCGATCTTGCGCATCGTGGCCCGCAGGACCTTGCCCGAACGCGTCTTCGGAAGCCTGTCGACCACGGCCACTTTCTTGAAGGACGCCACCGGGCCGATCTTGTCCCGCACCATGGCGACAAGCTGCCGGGTGATTTCTTCGTGCGTGTGTTCCACGCCCGACTTCAGGACCACCAGGCCGACGGGAAGCTCGCCCTTGAGTTCATCCGCAACGCCGATGACGGCGGCCTCGGCAACATCCGGATGGGCCGCCAGCACCTCTTCCATTGCCCCGGTGGAAAGCCGGTGGCCCGCCGTGTTGATGATGTCGTCGATGCGGCTCATGATCCAGAGATAGCCGTCCTCGTCCCGGTATCCGGCATCCCCGGTGAGGTAATAGCCCTTGTAGGTGGACAGGTAGGACTCGATGTAGCGTTCGTCGTTCTGCCACAGAGTGGGCAGGGTCCCGGGGGGCAGCGGGAGGCGGATCACGATGCTGCCAATTTCCCCGTCGGGCACTTCCTTGCCGACCTCGTCCACGACGCGGACGTCGTAACCCGGCACCGGACGGGTGGGGGAGCCGGCCTTGACCGGCAGCGGCTCGATGCCGAGGCAGTTGGCCACGATGGGCCATCCCGTCTCCGTCTGCCACCAGTGATCGACCACGGGCACGGAAAGCATCTTCTCCGCCCAGTTCAGCGTGTCCGGGTCGCAGCGTTCGCCGGCCAGGAACAGCGCGCGAAATCCGGCGCCGGGCAGATCGTAGCGGCCCAGGAACTCGCCCTTCGGATCCTCTCGCTTGATGGCGCGGAAGGCCGTGGGCGCGGTGAACATGACCTTCACGCCGTACTCGGCGATGACGCGCCAGAATGCTCCCGCATCGGGCGTGCCGACGGGCTTGCCCTCGTACAGCACCGTGGTGCAGCCGTGGAGCAGGGGTGCATAGGCGATATAGCTGTGGCCCACGACCCAGCCCACGTCGGAAGCGGCCCAGAACACCTCGCCCGGCTCCACGCCGTAAACGTGCTTCATGGTCCAGGCCAGGGCCACCGCATGGCCCCCGTTGTCCCGCACGACTCCCTTGGGGATGCCGGTGGTGCCCGACGTATAGAGGATGTAGAGGGGATCCGTCGCCTCCACCGACACGCAGTCCGCCGGGCTCGAGTCGGCCTCCAGCTCGGCCCAGTCCAGGTCGCGTCCGTCCATCAGCTCTGCGGAGGCCTCTGGCCGGGCGAGGATGATGCAGCGTTCCGGCTGGTGATCGGACAGCCGGATCGCCTCGTCCAGCAGCGGCTTGTACGGGATCACCCGGTTGACCTCGATGCCGCAAGACGCGGACATGACCACCTTGGGCTTGGCATCGTCTATCCGCGTGGCCAGTTCCTTCGCGGCGAAACCGCCGAATACCACGGAGTGTATGGCGCCGAGCCGGGCGCAGGCCAGCATGGCCATCACGGCCTCGGGGACCATGGGCATGTAGATGATGACCCGGTCCCCGCGGGTCACTCCCTGGGCGGCGAGTCCGCCGGCGATCCGGGCGACGCGGTCCCTCAGCTCCCGATAGGTGAAGGTGACCTTGGTGCCTGTCACCGGGCTGTCGTAGATCAGGGCCGCCTGGTCGCCCCGACCCGCGTCCACGTGCCGGTCGACGGCGTTGTGGCAGGTGTTCAGCCTGCCACCGGAGAACCAGCGGTAGATGGGCGCGTCGCTGTCGTCCAGGACCCGATCCCATCGGCGGTCCCAGTCGATGGCTTCAGCGGCCTCGGCCCAGAAGCCATCGGGATCTTCAAGGGATCGGCGGTAGACGGTTTCGTAGTCCATGATGGGTTCTCCCCCGGCAACTTGTCTGCAAAAAAGGCCCAGCCTCCTAGCCTAAACCGGCCTGCCCGCGGCCGACCATTGGCCCTTCGTCGAAATGGTCGTTGCGGGGCCCACCTATCCCCGCAACGGTTCGGCCTCGGGTATACTTCCCGCCGCCGAAGCGCCCGTGGCTTGGGCACTACCCGACGAAACTTGAAGTCGCGCCTCAAGGATCGCCCGCAAGGTTCTATTTTGTCCCAGCATTGTTCTCCATCCCGGCCGGGCCTCGTGAAACCCGGAAGCCCCGCTCATGAGTGAATCTGCTGCCCGTGTCCTCCGGGCGGACGGCCTGGAGCTTTGGCGAGGAGACCGGCGGCTGTTCACGGGCGTCTCGTTCCACCTGGACGACGGGGAGCTGCTGCACATCGTGGGCCCGAACGGCTGCGGCAAGACCAGCCTGCTCAGGGTCCTTTGCGGCCTGACCCTCCCGGAGACCGGCGAGGTCTACTGGGAGGGCCGCAAGATCCGGCGGGCCCGGGCGGACTTCCACGCGTCTCTTTGCTATCTCGGTCACCGGGAAAGTCTGAAGGCGGACCTGACCGCCGAGGAAAACCTCCATTTCCAGCTGGGCTTGCGGACCTGGATCAGCGAGGCAGATGTTCATGGAGCGCTGGAGCGCGTGGGGCTGACCCGCCAGAGGACCGTGCCCGCCCGCAGCCTCTCCGCCGGGCAGAAGCGCCGGGTTTCCCTGGCGAAGGCGCTGGCCAGCGGCGCCCGGCTATGGGTACTGGACGAGCCCTACACGAACCTTGACGTGGACGGCCGGGCGCTGGTGGACGAGATGATGGGACAGCACCTGGAGAAAGGGGGCCTGGTGCTGCTGGTGGCCCACCAGTCCCACGGGGTCCACGCGGGCATCACCCGCCGGCTGGAGCTCGGCTGATGGAATGGCCCGGCCTGGCAACGGCTTTCTGGCTCCAGCTGGTGCGGGATCTTCGCCTGGCATTCCGGCACATCGGCCAGGCGGCCAACCCGCTGATGTTCTTCGTCATGGTCACCACGCTGTTCCCCCTTGCCCTCAGCCCGGCACCGGAGCAACTCGCCTCCATCGCGCCAGGAGTGATCTGGGTCTCAGCCCTGCTGGCATCCCTGCTGGCGGCGGAAAGCCTGTTCCGGCAGGACGTGGAGGACGGGACGATGGAACAGCTGGCACTGTCGCCCCAGCCCCTGTCCATCCTGCTCCTGGCCAAGACCACCGCCCACTGGCTCATGACGGGCCTGCCTCTGGTCATCATGGCGCCCATCGTGGGTCATGCCCTGTTCCTGGCGCCGGAAGCGGTCCCGGCGACCATGCTGGCGCTGCTCCTGGCGACGCCGGTGCTCAGCCTGGCCGGCGCCGTCATGGCGGCGCTGACCGTGGGACTGCGGCGGGGCGGGGGGCTGCTGTCGCTGCTGATCCTGCCGATCGTGATGCCAGTGCTCATCTTCGGCGCCCGGGCTACGGATCTCGCCGTGCAGGGCCTGGACACCGCCGGCGTCATCTATCTCCTGTCGGCGGTGCTGCTGCTGGCCGTGAGCCTGGCCCCGGCCGGCATGGCCGCCGCCATGCGGATCAGCCTGGACTGATCGCCGGGGGAGTGGAACGGCAACGCGGCCCGCTGGGAATGCGTAGTCACCTCAATTGAGACTAATTCTAGTTAGCGGTTAAATATCTGGCTTATGTTTGAATTCATACACAAGATGGGATCGCCGCCTCACTTCTGGCGGCTGTCCGGGGCGCTTGCCCCGTGGCTGGGCTGGGCATCGCTGCTGCTGATCGTGGCCGGGCTCATCGGCGGAATGGTGCTGGCACCGGAGGACTACCAGCAAAAAGACGCCTTCCGGATCATCTACTTCCACGTGCCCAGCGCCTGGCTGTCGATGTTCGCCTACGTGATCATGGCCACGGCAGCGGCCATCGGCCTGGTCTGGCGGATCAAGCTGGCTCATTCCGTGGCGGCGGCCTGCGCGCCCATCGGAGCGTCGTTCACGTTCCTGGCCCTGGCTACAGGCTCCATCTGGGGCAAGCCCATGTGGGGCACCTGGTGGGTGTGGGATGCGCGGCTGACCTCTGAACTGGTCCTGCTGTTCCTGTATTTCGGCTACATGGCCCTTCGTGCGGCCATCGACGACGAAACCCGGGCGGACCGGGCCAGCGCGCTCCTGGCCATCATCGGTGTGATCAATATCCCGATCATCAAGTACTCGGTGGAATGGTGGAACACCCTTCACCAGCCCGCCACCATCTCGAAACTGGGCAAGCCGTCCATGGACAGCGCCATGCTCATGCCCCTGCTGATCATGTGGCTGGGGTTTACCTGTTACTTCGTCGCGGTGTTACTTATACGTACTCGGGCCGAAATTCTTGCCCGGGAGCGGAACAAAAAGTGGCTCCGGGATGTCTTGGGGAGTGGCTGACTTGGAAGCCCTTGATTACGGAAAATACGCAGTCTACGTCTGGTCGAGCTTTGCGCTGACCGCCTTTGTGCTGATTGCCAACGTCGTCGCGGCCCGTCGACGCCTGCGCCAGCGCCTGGAGCGTGAACGCCGCCGGATTGCCGCCGAGGAGACACAATGAAAGCCCGTCACCAGCGTCTTATTGCCGTCGGCCTCGTACTGGCTGGCGTAGGGGTAGGGGCCGCGTTCCTGCTCCGGGCCATGAACGAGAACATCCTTTACTACTACAGTCCCACCCAGGTGGCCGCCGGGGAGGCTCCCGACGCACGCCGCTTCCGGGTTGGGGGGCTCGTGGTGCCGGGCTCCATCGACCGTGCCGAAGGCTCCATGGACGTGGCCTTCACGCTGACCGACAACGCGGAACTGGTCACCGTGAGCTACAGCGGCATCCTGCCGGACCTGTTCCGGGAAGGGCAGGGGATCATCGCCCACGGCAGCCTGGAAGACGGCGTATTCGTGGCCGACGAAGTCCTGGCCAAGCACGATGAGAATTACATGCCGCCCGAAGTCGCCGACTCCCTCCAGGAAGTCCACGGCCAGGGCGGTGCCAAGTCCGGGCAGTCAGGCAGCAGCTACGGCCAGGGGGACTACAAGTGATCCCCGAGCTCGGCCATTTCTGTCTCGTCATCGCCCTCTGTCTTGCCGGTGCCCAGGCCGTTTTCGGCCTGGCCGGGCCGCTGACCCACCGGCCGGCGTGGACCGCTGCCGTGCGGCCAGCGGCGGTGGGCCAGTTCGTCTTCGTCGCCGCGGCGTTCGCGCTCCTGACCCACGCCTTCATCGTCAACGATTTTTCCGTCACGTCCGTGGCGCAGAACTCGAACTCCGCGCTGCCCCTCGTCTATCGTATCTCCGCGGTGTGGGGCGCCCACGAGGGCTCTCTGCTTCTCTGGGTGCTGTCCCTCAGCCTCTGGACCGCCGCGGTCTGCGGCCTGTCGCGCAACCTTCCTGACGCCATGGCCGGCAAGGTCATCGGGGTCCTGGGCCTGGTCAGCGTGGGCTTCATGCTGTTCACCCTGGGCACGTCCAATCCCTTCGATCGGCTGATCCCGGCCGCGATGGACGGACGGGACCTGAATCCGCTCCTGCAGGACCCCGGGCTGGCTATCCATCCGCCCATGCTCTACATGGGTTACGTGGGCTTCGCCGTGGCTTTCGCGTTCGCCATTGCGGCCCTGATCGAGGGCCGGCTCGACGCCGACTGGGCGCGCTGGACGCGGCCCTGGACCACGGCGGCCTGGCTTTTCCTGACGATCGGCATCGCCCTGGGCAGCTGGTGGGCCTACTACGAACTCGGCTGGGGCGGCTGGTGGTTCTGGGACCCCGTGGAGAACGCCTCGTTTATGCCGTGGCTGGTGGGCACGGCGCTGATGCATTCCCTGGCGGTCACGGAGAAACGGGGCCTCTTCAAGGGCTGGACCCTGCTGCTGGCCGTGTTTGCGTTTTCCCTGAGCCTGCTGGGCACCTTCCTGGTCCGCTCCGGCGTCCTGGTCTCAGTGCACGCCTTTGCGACGGATCCCAGCCGGGGCGTCTTTATCCTGGCCCTGCTGGCGTTCTTCATCGGCGGCGCGCTCGCCCTCTACGCGTGGCGGGCGCCGGCGCTGGCCCAGTCCGGCGGCTTCGCGCCGCTGTCCCGGGAGACCTTCCTGCTCCTGAACAACATGCTGCTGGTGGTTTCCGCGCTCCTGGTGCTGTTCGGGACGCTGTACCCGCTGTTCATCGACGCCCTGGGTCTGGGCAAGATTTCGGTGGGTCCGCCGTACTTCAACACGGCTTTCCTGATCCCCACGATCCCGCTGGTGTTCATTGTCGGCCTGGGTATGCACACGGGCTGGGGCAAGGCGGACCCCACCCAGCTCCGGCAGAAGCTGTGGCCCTACGCCGCGGCGGCCCTGCTGATCACCCTAGTGCTCGAGGTGGCCGTCTACCACGAGGTGGGCATCCTGTCCTCGGTGGGCGTCTTCCTGGCGGTGTGGCTCATGGCCGTCTCGTTCATCGAGCCGGTCCGCTACGCGTTGCGCCGCAGGAGCCTGGCGGGCTATCCGCGGGGCATGATGGGCATGTCCGTCGCCCACTTCGGCGTCGGCGTGTTCGTTCTGGGCATCACCGGCGTGTCCTCCTTCAGCATCGAGAAGGACATCGGGATGAATCCCGGGGACTCGGTCACCATTGCCGGCTATGACTTCCACTTCACGGATACCCGTAACGTACAGGGACCGAACTACTCGGCGGTGGAAGCGGACGTCCGCGTAAGCCGGGACGGCAAGGAGATCACTCTCCTGCAGCCGCAGAAGCGCACCTACCGGGTGCAGCAGAGCCCCATGACCGAGGCGGCTATCCACCCGCGGCTGTCGCGGGACCTGTTTGTCGCCCTCGGCGAGCCCCTGGGGCAGGGCGCCTGGAGCATGCGCATCCAGTACAAGCCCATGATCCGCCTGATCTGGCTGGGCGCGCTGATCATGGCGTTCGGAGGCGGCATCGCGGCCTCGGACCGGCGTTACCGGGTTCGCCGCGAGGCCACGGTGCCCGCGGATGCGGCGGCGGCGGGGAGGCCTGCCTAGATGAAGTCGCTGAAGTACCTGCTGCCGGCGCTGCTGTTCGGCCTGCTGCTGGTCGTTTTCTACAGGGGCCTGTTCCTCAATCCCCGGGAAGTGCCGTCGCCGCTGATTGGCAAGCCGGCACCGGCGTTCGAACTCGAAAGCCTGTCCAACCCGAAACAGTCCTTCGCTACCAGCGACATGTTCGGCAAGCCGGCGTTGCTCAACGTCTGGGCCACCTGGTGTGCCGGCTGCCGGCAGGAACACGGGTTCCTGATGCAGCTGGCCCGCTCCGGCGAGGTCCCCATCTACGGCCTTAACTACCGGGACGAGCGGTCGCCCGCCCTGCAGTGGCTGAGCCGGCTCGGGGATCCCTACGTCCGAGTGGCCTACGACCCGGACGGCATGGGAAGCCTGGACTGGGGCGTGTACGGCGCGCCCGAGACGTTCCTGATCAGCCCTGACGGAACCGTGGTGTACAAGCACCTGGGGCCTCTCACCGCGGAGGTGTGGTCCCGTGACTTCCGTCCGCGCATCCAGGAAATGCAGGGAGGCGTACGATGAAGCGGCTGCTCCTGCTGGTCGTCGCCCTGGCGGTTCCCTTCGGCGCATTCGCCATCGATGGCGACATCAGCTTCGACTCGCCGGAACAGGAAGCCCGTTACGACCGCCTCACCAAGGAACTCCGGTGCGTCGTCTGTCAGAACCAGAACATCGCCGACTCCAACGCCGACCTGGCGAAGGACCTGCGCGGGCAGGTCCTCGAGATGCTCAAGGCCGGCAAAACGGACGAGGAGATCCTGGAGTTCATGACCGCCAGGTATGGCGATTTTGTCTTGTATCGTCCGCCGCTGAAGCCCACCACATGGCTTCTCTGGGGCGCCCCCATGATCCTGCTGCTGATCGGCATCCTCGGCATGATCATGGTCATCAGCCGGCGCAGCCGCGAGGCGGCGGATAGCGAACCTGAACAGGTAGCAGGGGAGAGTTCATGATCGGATTCTGGATCGCGGCGCTGGCCCTCGGGCTGGTCGCCGCGGCGGTGGTGTTCGTGCCCGTTCTGCGCGGCTGGCTGAAGCAGGGCGAAGGCCGCTCCGGCGCCACGCTGGGCCTGGGAGTCGTGATGGCCTTTGTCATCCCGGTCACCGCGCTGGTGCTGTACTCCCAGTGGACCACCTGGGACTGGAGCGGCGAAACCGGCCGTGCCGCCGCCCGGCAGGCCGAGCAGACCCACGACATGGAGGAGGCCGTAGAGGCTCTGGTTGCCCGCCTCCAGCGTGAGCCGCAGGACGTGGAAGGCTGGTCCATGCTTGGCCGGACCTACATGTCCATGCGCCGCTTCGAGGACGCGGCGGGGGCGTTCCGGCAGGGACTGGACGCTGCCTCCGGAGAGCCCATCGAGCTGCTCGCCGACTACGGCGAGGCGCTGGCCCTTTCGGATCCCCAGGGCCTCCAGGGCCAGGCCGGTCCGCTTTTCGAGCGGGTGCTTGAGCTGAATCCGGCTCATCCCAAGGGCCTGTGGTACGGCGGAATCTATGCGTACGAGAACCGGGACTTTTCCACCTCCGTAGAGCGCCTCAACACGCTCCTGACCATGAACCCTCCCCAGACCCTCGTCCCGCTGATCGAGGAGAGGATCGCCGAGGCAGAAGCCCACATGGGCGTGGATCCCGCGATGTTCGCGGCAGCCGAGGAGAGCCAGGGCGCCGGCCCGGTGTCGACCGCGGCGGCCGCCACGCCTGCCGACCGGGAACCGTCGGCGGAGGCGGGAACCGCTGGCGGGATTCCCATCGAAATCTCCCTGGACCCGGAACTGGCGAGCCGACTCGGGAACGGGGCTCCGCTTTTCATTATTGCCCGGAACCCGGCAGGCGGGCCGCCCCTGGCGGTTATCCGGAAGGCCAGCGACCAGCTCCCGGTGGCCGTGGAACTCTCGGACAGCAACGCCATGATGCAGGGCGTGACCATCCTCGACCAGCCGGAACTCAGCCTGGTGGCCAGGGTCTCCCTGTCCGGCAGCCCTGCCGCGAAGCCCGGCGACCTCTTCGGTGAGGTAGTCTATAAGCAGGGCGACGGCCCGGTGCAGATTCGCATCGACCGCGTCGTCCCGTAACGACGACCACCGGGAGGAAGCGAAGGATGAGCAAGGATCTGGCTGCGGAGTTCGAACAGGCCGCCAAGGACGTCAAGAAGCTCGACCAGCGGCCCAGCGACGACGACCTGCTGTCGCTGTACGCACTCTACAAGCAGGGCACCGAGGGTGACGCTTCTGGCGACAAGCCGGGGTTCTTCGATTTCGTCGCGAGGGCGAAATTCGAGGCCTGGGAAGGCCTGAAGGGTGTCAGCCGGGAAGACGCCATGCGACGGTACGTCGAGAAGGTTCGGTCCCTCGGCGCCTGAAGCTCCGGTGTCCGTCCGGCTGGCGTATCCCTCGCCCCCGGCGGTCGGCCCGGCCTACCTGAAGGGTCTGGTTGACCGGCGTCCCCGCCGCCTGATTGACGGCATGGACGTGCCCGTAATAGAGGCCGCGGCGGACGCCGCTGTGGCCGACCTCGCGGCCCTGAGCCGCTACCGGGAAGTGTGCGTGCTGCCGGAAGACGGCCTGCTCCCCGTCGCCTATCCCCATGTCCTTACCGGCGGTCTGCACATGGCCATGCTGCTGCATCGCGCTTTCCCGGTGAGGCTCCCGGGCCTGGTCCACCTGGCCAACGTCATCGAGATCTTCGAGCCCATCCCGGAGACCGCCACGCTGGCTTTCAGCTGCCGCCTGGAGGAGGGCAGGATTACCCACCGCGGCGCGGAGTTCACCCTGGTGACGAACGCTGCCCACGCCGGTAAAACAGCGTGGCGCGAGACGATGACCTTTCTTGCGCCGGGACCCCGCCGGGGGCGCCCGCAGCGAGAAGGGTCCGCGGAGCTGCCGCCCCAGGTGGCGGAGTTCGACGTCCCCGCCGACACCGGCCGCCGCTATGCCCGCGTGTCGGGCGACTACAATCCCATCCACCTGGCAGCCATCCTGGCGCGCCCCTTCGGATTCCGCGCCGCCATCGCCCACGGGATGTGGAGCCTCGCCCGCTGCCAGGGATTGCTGGGGGGCGCACCCGGTCGCGGCGCGGTCCTGGACGTGCGTTTTCTGAAGCCCCTGTTCCTGCCCGCCCGGGCACAGCTTTACGCCGACGCGCCGGGCGGCGCAGGTCAGCAGGAATTCTGGCTTACCGCCGGAGGGAACAAACGGCCCTGCCTCAAAGGCACCTGGAAGCCCGGCGCGGCTCCCGGCCCGCGCTGAGCGGCCTGCCCTGGCCGTGTCCGGCATGCCGCCGTCGTCCCTGCCCCGCGGAGCCTGCAACCGGGCAGCCGCGGAATGAGCACGGTTCCGGCAAGTCCCCTGCGGAACAGGCTGGCCGGGGTCATCGGCTGCCGGAGCAGCGACATCCCCGTGGCGCTGTGGGGCGCGGGCTATTTCTTCTGCCTCCTGGCCGGTTACTACGTGCTGCGTCCGCTGCGGGACGAGATGGGAATCCGCGGCGGCGTCGACCAGCTGCAGTGGCTGTTCACCGCCACTTTCCTGGTGATGCTGGCGGCGGTGCCGGCCTTCGGCTGGCTTTCCAGCCGCGTGGCCCGACGTCGCCTCGTGCCGGCGGTCTACGGCTTTTTCATCGTCAATCTCGTGGTCTTTTTCTTCCTCTTCCACGGCGCGGGGGACAGCCCGTGGCCGGCCCGGGCATTCTTCGTCTGGACCTCGGTCTACAACCTCTTCATCGTCTCGGTGTTCTGGAGCCTCATGGCAGACCTGTGCACCCGGGGCGAGGCGGCACGGATCTTCGGTTTCGTTGCCGCGGGAGGCAGCGCAGGGGCGAGTACCGGGCCGGCGCTGACAGCGTGGCTGGCGGGCGTGCTGGGCCCGGTGAACCTGCTGCCGCTGTCGGCCGGGTTCCTCGGCCTGGCCCTCCTCTGCGTGTCGAGGCTGCTGGCCTGGCGGGGCGAGCGGGTCTCCCGCCGCGGCCTGGACCGGAGCCTCGGGGGAGGCATCTTCGAGGCCGTGCCGCTGATCCTGCGTTCCCGGTACCTCATGGGCCTGGTGGTCTTCATGCTGCTGACCACGTCCGTGGCCACCGTGCTGTATTTCCAGCAGGCCCGGATCGTGGCAGATGCCTTCGCTGACTCCGCCGCACGCACCCGCGTGTTTGCGGGCATGGACCTGGCGGTGAACGTACTGGCCGTGACCACGCAGCTGTTCCTGACGGGCCGCTTCGTTCGGCGCCTGGGGCTGGGCGCGGCGCTTGCACTGGTGCCGGCGCTGATGGTCGCGGGTTTCCTGGCGCTCTGGGCGCTGCCGGTCCTGGCCGTGCTCGTCCTGGTGCAGGTGGGCCGACGGGCGGCTCACTACGCCGTGCTGCGACCCGCCCGGGAAATGCTGTTCACCGTGGTGAGCCCGCGGGAAAAATACAAGGCGAAGAATTTCATTGATACGGTGGTGTACCGTGGGGGCGATGCCGTCAGCGGCTGGTTCTATGCCGGCCTGGCCGGCGCCGGGATGGGTCCCGGCGCGGTCGCGCTGGTTGCCGTCCCCCTCGCCGGCGCCTGGCTATGGTCGGGGCTTCGCCTCGGCCGGGCCCAGGCCCGCATCGCCGAACACCATAAGGAGGTTGTCGACCATGAACCCGGATCGTCCTCAGCGCCCTGACCGACGCGATTTCATGCGCCTTGCCGGTGGCCTGGCCCTGGCCGGAGTCTTCCCGCCCCTGGCCGCAGCCGAGGCCATGCGCCGCCGGGCCATCCCTTCCAGCGGCGAGGCCGTCCCCGTGGTCGGCCTCGGAACCGCCCACCAGTTCGACGTCGCCGGCGATCCGGAGGTCCTGGCTTCGCTGAAGGAAGTGCTCCTGCGACTGTTCGAAGGGGGCGGGACGGTAATCGACACCTCCCCGATGTACGGGCGGGCCGAGGCCGTGCTGGGCCAGCTCATGTCGACGACGGACCTTCCCGCCAGGCCCTTCCTGGCCACCAAGGTATGGACGCGGGGCCGGGACGAGGGAATCCGCCAGATGAAGCAGTCAATGTCCCTGATGGGAACGGACACCGTGGACCTGATGCAGGTTCACAACCTGGTGGACTGGAGAGTGCACATGGAGACCCTCCGGGACTGGAAGGAGGAAGGCACAATCCGCTACACCGGGATCACCCACTACCGGACCGACGCCTTCGATGACCTGGAGACGGTCATGAGGGAAGCGCGACCGGACTGGGTGCAGCTGAACTATTCGATCCTCACGCCGGCGGCGGAGCAGCGCCTGCTCCCCCTGGCCCGGGAGCTGGGGATCGCGGTCATGGTGAACCGGCCTTACGAGCGGGGCGAGGTGTTCGGTCGGGTCAGGGGCCGGGATCTGCCCGAGATCGCCCGGGAACTGGAGTGCGCCACGTGGGGCCAGTTTTTCCTGAAGTGGGTGCTGGGCCACCCCGCGGTGACCTGCGCCATTCCAGGCACCTCCAATCCCCGGCACGTGGCCGACAACGTGCAGGCCGGCTTCGGCCCGCTTCCGGACGCCGGGCAGCGGGCGCGCATGCGGGAGGCGATCGGCGCCTGAAGCATCCGGGCGTCGCGGGACGGCCCGCCCCGCGGCCCGCCGTCAGGCGGCCTTCGGGCCGGCCTGCCGAACGTCGTGGCCTGCGACCTCTTCGTACTGGCGGAAGTTCTGGGCGAACAGGTCGGCCAGCTTCCGGCAGGTGGCGTCGTAGGCCTGCTTGTCCTCCCAGGTATTGCGGGGGAACAGCATCTCGTCCGGAACACCGGGGCACGAGGTGGGAATGGACAGGCCGAAGACGGGGTCTTTCTCGGTGGGCACGGACTGCAGCTCGCCGGAGTGGATGGCGTCCACGATGGCACGGGTGTAGGCCAGCTTCATCCGCTTGCCGGTGCCGTAGGCGCCGCCCGACCAGCCGGTGTTGACCAGCCAGACGTCGGAATCGTGTCGGCGGATCTTCTCTGCGAGCAGTTCGGCGTACTTGGCCGGGTGCCAGACGAGGAAGGGTCCGCCGAAACAGGGTGAGAACGTCGCTTCCGGTTCGGTGACGCCCACCTCTGTGCCCGCTACCTTGGCCGTGTAGCCGCTGATGAAGTGGTACATGGCCTGCTCCGGCGTCAACCGGCTGACCGGGGGCAGCACGCCGAACGCATCGCAGGTCAGGAAGATGACGTTCTTCGGGTGACCGCTCATGCACGGAATCTTGACGTTGTCGATGTACTCGATGGGGTAGGACCCGCGTGTGTTGCTGGTAATGGAGTCGTCCTCATACCGGACTTCCCGGGTCTCTTCGTCGATGACCACGTTCTCCAGCACGGAGCCGAAGCGCAGGGCACGGTAGATGTCCGGCTCGGCTTCTTCGGACAGGTCGATGACCTTCGCGTAGCAACCGCCCTCGATGTTGAAAACGCCCTCGTCGGTCCAGCAATGCTCGTCGTCACCGATAAGCTTGCGCCGGGGATCCGCGGACAGGGTCGTCTTGCCCGTGCCCGAGAGGCCGAACAGGATGGACGTGTCGCCGTCCTCTCCCTCGGTAGCGGAGCAGTGCATGGAGAGCACGCCCCGGGCGGGCATGAGGTAGTTCATGATGGTGAATACGCCCTTCTTCATCTCGCCAGCGTACTCGGTGCCCAGGATGACCATCTCCCGGTGGCCGAACTGCAGGCAAATACTGGTGCCGGAGGTCATGCCCGGGACGGTCCGGTTGGCCGGGAAGGTGCCGGCGTTGTAGATGACGTAGTCGGGCTCCCCGAAGTCCTCGAGCTGCTCCGGGGTGGGCCGGATGAGCATGTTGTGCATGAAAAGCGCGTGGTAGGGCCGGGCGCAGATCACCCGGACCTTCAGCCTGTACTTGGGATCCCAGCCGGCGAATGCGTCCACGACGTAGAGGCGGTCGCGGGTGTCCAGGAAATCCAGCGCCAGGGTCCGGTTGATTTCGAAGGCGCTCTGGTCGAGCTTCACGTTCACCTTGCCCCACCAGACGTCCTCGGCCACGTTCGGGTCGTCGATGATCCGCTTGTCCATGGGGCTGCGGCCCGTTTTGACCCCGGACATGGCGACCAGGGCGCCGCTGGCGGTCACGGCAGAGCCGCGGTCGTAGCGAAGAGCGTGCTCGTAGAGCACTGCGGGCGACAGGTTGCGATGGACCTCGTCCACCGAGATTCCGTACTTCTCAAGCGAGAAATTCGCTCCCATGATCGTCTTCGCCTCCAGGATCTTGCTCGTGTATCGCGCGATGCACCGCAACAGGGCTGATCGCCCGTGGCGTCGGGGCGCGTCGGGTTCCGCAGAGCCGCAAGTATATCCGCCCGGGGCGCATTTCTCAGCCGAAAATTTGCGGTAAACCACAGTTTTGCTGCAACGACCGGCGTGCCTACCATCGCGGGACGCCCTCATCGGCCGGCCGTGCCGGCAGGATGGTCTGCACATGCGCGAAGCTGCACGCGTTCTCGATCGGGCACGGTCCGTCGACGCCCGACCCCGCCCGGCAGTCCGGGCAGAAGCCCGCCGCCAACTGTTCTATGAGCTGGCGAGCGGCCTCAGCGGCCTGGTGCTCGCCGTATTCATGTGGGGCCACATGTTCTTCGTCGGGTCGATTCTCCTGGGAACCCGGGGCTTCGACTGGGTGGCGACGGCCATGGAGGACTACTGGATCGCCCAGCCAACGGTCACCATCATCCTGGTGCTGCTGGTCGCCCACGCCGTGATCGCCGGGCGCAAGATTCCGGCCCAGCTGAGGGAACGACGGCGATACTTCTCCGTGGCCCGCGATCTGAAGTCCTCCGCCCGCCACTGGTCGGGCGGGGAGGGCGCTGAGCGACCTCACCTGGAGTCGTGGCTGTGGATCTGGCAGGTCCGGACCGGCCTGGTGATCCTGGTCTTCGGCAGCTTCCACGTCGTTCTCATGATGCTGAACATCTTCTCCGGCGTCTTCGACGCGGAGGCGGGCCGGGCAGGCATCCAGGCCGATATCTCCATGGCCCGCACCCAGGCGGGCCTGGTATGGATGTACCTGGTGCTGCTGATATGCGTGGAGTTCCACGCCGGCGTCGGTCTTTACCGGCTCGCGGTGAAGTGGGGCGCCCTGTCGCGAATGTCCCGGGAAAGCCTGGCCCGGCTCGAAAAAATCATCTTCTGGGTGTTCATCGGCCTGGGGCTTGTGATTCTCGCGGTACTCGCCGGACTCATACCCCCGCCCCTGGGATTCGTGACGGGAGGCTCGCCATGAGAACCACGGACGTCCTCGTAATCGGTGCCGGGCTGGCGGGGGAGCGGTGCGCCATGGAGGCAGCTGCGGCCGGCCACGACGTTATCATCCTGTCTCTCGTGCCGCCCCGGCGGAGCCACAGCTGCGCCGCTCAGGGCGGGATGCAGGCGGCCCTGGGAAACTGCGTCAAGGCTGCCGGGGACAACCCGGATGTTCACTTCCTGGACACGGTCCGCGGCTCCGACTGGGGCGCCGACCAGGAAGTGGCCCGCATCTTCGCCGACAACGCCCCCGTCGCCGTGCGTGAGCTGGCCTATTTCGGCGTGCCCTGGACCCGGGTGCGGCCCGGCCGGAACACCTACCACATCAAGGGCAAGCAGGTGGAGATCGATGAGCCGGAGGAAAAAGCCGGGCTCATCATGCACCGCGACTTCGGCGGGACCGCCAAGTGGCGGGCCTGTTACGCCGCTGCGGGGACCGGCCACGCGGCCCTGTACGCCATGGACAGCCAGGTGGTCCGCCTCGGCATCACGGTCCTGGACCGGATGGAGGCGCTGGCCCTGGTCCATGACGGCGAGCGATGCCACGGGGCCGTGGTCCGCTCCCTTCGCACCGGCCGCTGCGAGGTGATCGGCGCGCGGGCCACCGTCATCGCCACCGGTGGACACGGCCGGATTTATGGCAAGTACACCACCAACGCCACCATCAACGAGGGCACCGGCGCCTCCATCGCCATGGACACCGGCGTGGTGCCCCTTGGCAACATGGAAGCGGTCCAGTTCCACCCGACGGGGCTGTGGCCCAGCGGCATCCTCGTGACCGAGGGCTGTCGCGGCGACGGCGGCTACCTGCTCAACGCCTCGGGCGACCGCTTCCTGGTGGAGCTCGAGCCGGAGAAACAGGAACTGGCCAGCCGGGACGTGGTGTCCCGGCACATGATGGCGGAGATCCGCGACGGCCGCGGCGTGGACAGCCCCCACGGGCCCCACCTGTGGCTGGACCTCCGCCATCTCGGCGAGACCCACCTCACCACCAAGCTGCGGGAAGTCTACGAGATATGCCGTGATTTCCTCGGCATCAAGCCCTGGGAGGAGCTCATCCCGGTGCGGCCCACGCAGCATTATTCGATGGGCGGCGTCCGCGTGAACAAGGACGGCGAGGCCTACGGCCTGTCCGGCCTGTACGCGGTCGGCGAGGCCGCCTGCTGGGACATGCACGGTTTCAACCGCCTGGGCGGGAACAGCCTGGCCGAGACCCTGGTGGCCGGAAGGGTCGTGGGAATGAACATCACGCGGGCCCTGGATGCCGGCGTGGCGGTCCCGGACCTGTCCCTTGCCGGGCGTTTCCTGAGCGAGACCCGGGGCCGCATCGACGCCTGGCTGGGTCGCTCCGGAGACGGCCCGACCGTCTATGAGCTTCGGGACCGGCTGGCGGACATCATGATGGGCAAGCTCGGTGTGTTCCGTACCGGCGACGAGCTTCAGGCTGCGGTCAGCGAACTCACGACCCTGCTGGAAGAATCAGAAACGGCCGTCCTGAGGAGCCGCTCCCCGGGAATGAACCCTGAGCTGACATTCGCGTTGCGCCTGCCCGGCATGCTGCGGCTTGGCCTGGTCACCGCCATGGGTGCGCTGGCGAGGACGGAAAGCCGGGGCGCGCATTCGCGCACCGATTTCCCGCTGCGCAACGACCGGGACTGGCTCAAGCGCACCCTTGCACGCTGGCCGGCGGACAGTCCCGTACCGAAACTGAGCTATGAGCCCGTCGGCCTGCTGGACCTGCCGCCCGGACACCGGGGCTACGGTTCCGACGAACGGGTGGAAATGACCGAGACGCTGGAGGAGTACAACGCCCGGGTCATGCCTGAACAGGCTGCAGAGGGCCGCCAGGAAACCCGCGAGGACATGGGGACCCGGCTCAAGCCGGGGGCATGGCACGGCGCGTTCGGCGCGCCGGCGGTGGCGACCGGAGGTGCATCATGAAGGGGGATACGAAAGGCCGGAAGCTGAAGTTCGAGATCTTCCGCTACAACCCGCAGGATCCCAACGACGCCCCGCGGATGGAAACCTTCAAGCTGGAAGAAACGCCTTTCATGACTCTGTTTCTGGCGCTGAACGAGATCCGGGAACGATTCGCGCCTGACCTGCAGTTCGATTTCTCCTGCCGCTCCGCGGTGTGCGGTTCCTGCGGAATGATGGCCAATGGGCGGCCCGCGCTGGGGTGCAAGACCCTCACGGCGGATCTGGACAGCACCATCCGCCTGCACCCGCTGCCGGCTTTCGAACTCATCGGGGACCTCTCGGTGGACACCGGGAAGTGGTTCCGGGGCATGGTCGAACGCTCCCGGGCCTGGATCGAGGCCAGCGGGGAATTCGATCCGGAGGCCGAAGAGGAACGGATGGATGACGACCTGGCCGCGGCCATCTACGAGGCCGACCGCTGCATCGAGTGCGGGTGCTGCGTGGCCAGCTGCGGCGTAGCCAATACCCGGCCGGAGTTCGTAGCGCCGGCGGGCATGAACCGCATTGCCCGCTTCATGATGGACCCGCGGGATGCCAGGGAAGACGGGGACTGGTTCGAGGTCGTCTCAACGGAGGACGGCGTTTTCGGCTGCATCGGCCTGATGGCCTGTCACGATGTCTGCCCAAAGGAGCTGCCGCTCCTCGAGGTTTATGCCTACCTGCGCCGCAAGGCGCTGGGCGCGGCGTTCAGCAAGAAGAAAGCCTGAGGAGGGCGGGTCTCCCGACTTCGGGATCCCCTCCGGTCTCCGGCCGGGCCTGTGCCGGCCCTGGATCGGCAGCGCTCGCCTATATCTCATAGGCATTGGAGCTATCACTCTTAAATGTCTGTATTCATTGGGCATGACGCCGACGCTGGCTGCTCGCGGTCGGTGCCGTCACCGGGCAGTTCCCGGCGAGCCTGCTAGGCTCTTACCGTCCACCCGCCATTGCGGCGCCTCCGCGGGAACGACGCATCCCGGCCGGCTCCGGTCGGTGAGGGTGGCATCTGAGAGGACAACCCGGGAGAGTTCTTGCAACCGACAGGGATCCATGAATTCCTGAGCCAGGGCTGGCTCCTCACTCTCTGGCTCTTCCTGACCGGCACCTGCCTCGCCGTCCTGATCGCGGACCTGAGGCGAAACAACAGCCACCTGCCTTCGCTCATGAAATTCGTCTGGGTGCTGACGGTTGCCAACTCCGGGCCCCTGGGGCTTGCGGTGTATTTCTACGCGGGCCGCAAGGAGATCCCCAGGGACACGCTGGCGCGACGGAGCTTTCGGTCAGTGGCCCACTGTTATTCGGGCTGCGGCATCGGGGAAATCCTCGGGATCGTCATCGCCGTGGGCATGCTTGCCCTCGGCAATACCTGGGCTTCCGTTGTGACGTTCTGCCTCGCGTACCTGTTCGGGTTCGCGCTCACCCTCGGCCCGATGCTGCAGGAGGGGGCTCCCTTCGGACAGGCCGTCAAGGATACGGCCATCAGCGAGACAGCCAGTATCGTCGTCATGGAGGCAACCGCCATCGGCATTGGCCTCTGGCTGGGCGGGCGCGCCCACATGAACGAACCGCTATTCTGGACGGCGCTCTATGTTTCCCTTTCCGCCGGCCTCATCGCGGCCTACCCGGTGAACGTCGCCCTGATCCACTGGGGCATCAAGTCCGGCATGGGCAGTCCAAAGGACGCTGCCTGAGGCATAGCCGCAGGGGAATACGGGCGCCTCTCCGGGCCGGGGCACCAGCCTCAAACAGGGCACCATCAAATGAGGTCCGGGGACGCCGAAGGCGACGCTCACCACCAGCGCGGCCACGGGCACCGACCCGGGGCCGGTCGGCTTTCAGGCCGTGGCCCGGCGCCGGTCAAGCCACTGCAGCACGAATACCGTCAGCGCCGGCAGCACGGTCACCGTCACGACCGCCGTACCCAGCAGCCCGAACAGCACGATGGCCCCGACGCCCCGGTAAAGTTCTGTTCCCTCGCCGGGCAGGAAGACCAGGGGCGCCAGGCCGCAGGCGGTCGTCAGTGTAGAAATGGCGATGGGACGAAGGCGGGAATCCACGGCTTCCCGGACGGCCTCGATGGGCGACATGCCCTCATCGCGGTTGGACGTGGCCCGGTGTACGACCAGGATGGGATTGTTCACCACCGTGCCCATGAGGATGAGAAATCCCAGCATGGAAATCATGTCGAAGGGCTGGTGAATCTCGGCCAGTCCCACGGCCGGCAGCAGGCTTCCGGCGGCGTTCATCAGCCACAGGCCCACGATGCCGCTGGCGATGCCCAGGGGGATGGTGGTCATGATCAGCAGCGGATAGCCCCAGTGGCTGAAGATGGCCACCATAAGCAGGTAGATGATGGCGAGGGCCACCAGGTAATTGCCCGTGAGCGCCTCCCGGGTGGCCTGGAGCTGATCGCTGGCACCGGAGATGTCGATGTTTACGTCGACAGGGATCTCGCCGTTGTCCCGAAGAAAGCCCACGACATCCTGGCGAACGCGCTCAACGCCGATCTCCAGCGGCACCGACCGGGGCGGGATGATGTACAGGGTGACCGTTCTCTGGCCGTTGACGCGCCGGACGATGCTCGTGTCCACCGACTCGTGGATGGCCGCCACGCTGCCCAGGGGAACAGCACTCCCACGAGGCGTGTAGATGGGCAGGCCAGGGATGTCGTCCAGGGCTGCTTCCGGCCCGGCCGGTCCGAACAGGTAGATGTCGATCTTGTCGTCGTCCAGGAAAAACTCGTCGGCAAACGCACCGTCCGTCAGGGCCGCCACCGTATAGCCGATGTCCTCCGCCGACATGCCCAGTTCTGCCGCCCGGTCCCAGTCAGGCCGGATCTCCACGAGGGGCTGGGCGAGGGACAGGGACGACGGATCCGAGTCGATGCGAGGATCCGTAAACACTTCCTCGGCCCGGCGGAAGGCGGCCTGGGCGACGCCGTACAGGGCGTCCAGTCGCGGCCCCGAGATGTCGAGATTGATGCTCCGCGTGCCGCCGTCGTTGCTGGTGATGATGGAACCCCGGGCGGCAAAGGCACGCATCCCGGCGTACTGCTCGTACCGGTCCGTGATGGCGTCCATGAGCGCGTCGATGTGGTCCGGGTCCTTGGGCTCCGAGATGATGCGTATGCCCCCCGTGGATGCCCGGAGATTCAGGTAGGCAATTGCCGGCACCTCGGTCTGCCCGGCGTCGAATGCCGCGGGGTCGTCGTCCAGAAATGGCAGGAAATACCCGTGCAGTTCGTCGGCGATCTCCGTCATCACCGACAGGTTGTAGCCCGGGGGGGCGTTCATGCTGGCGAACGTCTTGGGTTCTTCGCCCTCCGGAAGGTATTCCGCGGCAGGCGTGAGGAATACCACCGCCGCCAGGCACGCTCCCAGGCCGGCCACCATCACGGTCAGACGCCGTCCCGGCGTGGCCAGGAGATGGTCGATGCCCCCGAGGAGCTTCTGCTTCAGGCTCTCCCCGGGCGGCGTTCCGTCATCCGACTGCTCGAAGCTCAGCCGGGCGGCGGCCGTGGGCACCACCGTGATAGCGACCAGCATGGAAACGAGGATGGCTGCCGAGATGGCGATGGCCACGTCCGAGTAGAGCTGGCCGGCCTCCTGTTCCACGAACATGACCGGCGCGAAGACCAGCACGGTGGTCAGCGTCGAGGCCAGTACCGCCGGCCACACTTTCTGGACGCCGGCCACCGCGGCCTGGAATCGCTTCATGCCACGCCGGCGCTCAAGCTCGATGCTTTCCAGGACGACAATACTGTTGTCCAGTGTCATCCCGATCGCGAAGGCGATGCCCGCCAGTGAAATGACGTTGATGGTCCGGTCCGCCAGCAGCAGGCCGAGGAAACCGGCGATGGTGCAGATGGGGATGCCGACGACACCCACCGCCGTCACTTTCACCGATCGCAGGAACAGGAACATGACCAGCGTGGCAAACGCCGCGCCGATGATCAGGTTCTTCCAGACGTTGCGTACCGAAGCCTCGACGTATCGGACGTCGTCGGACGTAAGGCTCATGACCATGCCGGCCGGGCGCAGCACCTCCTCGTTGATGCGCTCCATCTGGGGCAGCATGGCTTGCTTGATGTCGATGACGTTGGAGCCTGCCTCCCGCCTGACGTACAGGCTCAGAACCGGCTCGCCATCGGACCAGGAACGGTCCCGCAGCTCGAAATGGTCCAGCCGGACGCCGGCCACGTCGCCGAGCCGGATCAGGCTGTCCCCGCGGCGGGAGATGATCATGTCCTCCAGGGCGGCCACGTCTTCGAACCTTCCCACCGTCCGCAGCAGATAGCGGCGCTTCCCGCTTTCCAGTTCCCCTCCCGAGACGTCCCGGTTCCTTTCCCGGATGGCCGTGCGCACCTGGGCGACGGTCAGGCCCCGTTCCGCGAGCCGGGCCGGGTCCAGGAGGACCTGAATCTGTCGCTCCGCGCCGCCGCCGACGCCCACTTCCGAGACGCCCGGCACGCTTTCCATCCGGGTCCGGACGTTGTCCTCGACGAAGTCCCGCATCAGGTCCATGTCCAGGCCTCGCGGGTTCCCGGGCAGGGGCATGATGCGGAAGAACATGAACGCGTTGCTGGAGAAGGATGTCGCCAGAATCCGCGGCTCATCGACATTGATGGGGTAGGAGGGCACCTGGGACAGGGCGTTACTGACCCGGATCAGCGTCTCGGTAATGTCCACTCCGAACGGGAACTCCAGCTCGATCTCCGCGCGGCCGCTGGAGGCCGTGGACGTGATCCGCAGGAGATTGGGAACGTTGCGGAGGTACTCCTCCTGCTCGATGAGGATTTCCTGCTCCACGTCCTGGGGCGTGGCTCCGGGCCAGCGGGTGTCCACGGTCACGGTCCTGACCTCCAGGTCAGGAATCATCTGCACCGGTATGCGAGAAGCCGCGACGATCCCCAGGACCGCCAGTATCAGCACGGCGACAGTCATCAGGATCCCGTGGCGGACGATGGCTTCAAACATGCCTGGGCTACCGTGGAGAGAGTTGGGGGCGAATCAGTCCGAAGAATCCCGGACTTCTACGGCCTGGCCCTGTCGCAGCATCTCGTTACCGCGCAGAACGACCGTCTCGCCGGGCTCGATGCCACCGCGAATCTCGACCCGGCCGCTGAAGGTCACGCCCGTAGCGACCTGCCGCTCGCTGACGGTCCCGTCGGGCTCGACGACCCAGGCCACCACCCGGCCGTCCGGATAGCGGAGGAGGGCGTCCCTGGGCAGCACCACGCCCTGCCGACCGGCATCCACAATCAGCCGACCGTTGGCCGACATGCCGGCGGCCATCTCTTCCGCGGCCTCGGGCAGGCCGACCCGCAGCATGAAGGTGCGCGACGCCGGGTCAGAGACCGGCACCACCGCCTCGATGACGCCCGGCAGCCATCGATCCGGCTGCCCACCCAGCTGGACCTCGATCCGGCTTTCGTCGCCGATATCCGCGAGCGCTTCCTGCGGGGCCTGGAAATCCACCCGGAGCCCGCGGGTCGCGACCAGTTCCGCCACGGGCGTTCCCGGGTCCACCCATTCCCCCAGCTCCGCGAGCTTCCGGGATATGACGCCGTCGAAGGGCGCCCGGACCTCGTGACGCTCAAGGACCGCCAGCTCCCGACGGAGCTCCGCCTGCCGAAGCGCCACCAGCGCCTCATTGCCCCGGACCTCGGAAGCCCGTGCCTTCAGCTCGGTTTCGGGGAGGTTTCGGTCCCGGACCAGGGCCTCGGCTTCCGACACCCGCCGGCGCGACTCCGAAAGCGCCTCCTCGGCCTGCTGCAACGCCGCACGCGCCCGCGCCACGGCAGCTTCTTCCAGGGCCGAATCGAGCGCCAGCACGAGATCGCCGGCCGCAAGGCGGTCGCCAGCATCCACGTCCAGCCGCTCAACGCGGCCGGCGATAGCCGTCGAAATGCGAGCGCTCCGGGGGGACGTCACCGTTCCCGTGAGCCGGATGTCCCGCTCGACAGGGGCCACCTCAGCTTTGACCACGGTCACCGGAGTCGCTCGCTGGGCGGCGACACCGCCGCAAGCAAACAGCCCACAAAGTGTCGCAATCATCAGAGAGCCCCATCGGGCCGGCCTGCGGGGTGTCATGAGAAGTCCTTGATGTTCGAGCCAGGGTACCTGGGACCAGTGAGCAGATCGCGTCGCCGGTGCAAAGCTTAGAGAGGAAGCCTGCACTCAACAACGCAGCCTCGTCTCGATGAATGTCACTTGCGCCCGCAAGGTGCTGTGAACTCGCGGTTTCGAATGTGGCCCGCCGACGGTTTCGCAAAAAATGCCGGGAAGGGGAACTTAGCCAGACCTGGCCGCCTGCGGGATTGGCGGATCCGGCCTGGATACATAATTTGACATAATATACATTATGCGCACTAGGCAGGATCGGCTCCGGGACCACTCTCGGCGCTATCCGTGACCTCAAATGCCGAATTCGGCACCGCTGCCAGGCCTACCACCCGCCTGGCGGACGCAGTCCGCGCCGATCCGACCCGACGCCGAACCGGCACGGCACCCGGTGAGCCGCACACCGCTGCCACGCCTCCAGCCGGTCATCCTGCCGAACAATCGACACCACCCGGTGCTGCTGCGGCCAAATCGCAGGCCGAAGCGCCAGGACGAACAGCGCGCAGCGTCTGGCCGGCCTGGGGTGCCGGATCCGCGACCCGGCGTGTCAGTAGCCGCCTATCTGCACGTGAGTCGCTACGGCCGGTCGTCCGTCTGGAAGTCGGGACACGGGATGTCCGGGTCCATCGGGCGCTTGTGCCAACTTGGGGCCGGCCCGAATCCAACGGCTGCCGCTGAGAGTCAATGCTCGGTGTTTCAGTGGCTTCCGGCACAAAGCTTATGTTCTGCGCGAGGAACTACCCAGGGCTTCAGGCCCGGGTGACGCTCATATATCCCGCGAGATTGCCCTGTGACGGCCGTGCTGTCATGCAGCATTGGCGGCGGATGCGCCAGTGGTGGGTCCGGAACGGCTGCCCCAGAGGCCTGTGGTTCAAGGAATTCTACGGGTACCCCGTTGCAGAGATGATGCGCGTGTGCGCCGGGTCCAGGGCAGCCGCCAAGGACTTCAAGCGCGGCAGCCGGGCGCCCTCCCCTCAAGTCGCCAGGCTCGGGCAACCGCAGCTTCATGGCCGCGTCCTCGGCCCAGACTGGGACGGTTTCCGCGTCAACGGCAACGAACGGGTAGGCTCCGACGGCCTCGTGGACACGGCCGGCGAAATCGCCTCGCTTCCCTCCCTTTACACGCAGATCGCCGAGGTGCGCATGCAACGTTGCCGTTACGCTCGGCCGGCTTCACCCGTATCGTTGGGCAAGTGATTTATCGCCGCGAAGAAGCGGTGGAAAACCTGAGCTTAAAGCCCAAAAATTTGCGCTGATGGGCACAGGCATCGCCCGGGCTATCGCTCAGTGAGGATCGGTCGGAACCCGCGCCAAATCGGGTAGATTACTATCGATCATCGCCAGCCACGCCTCAAGCATCTCCTGGGGTATAGCCGGCGACCCACCGAGACCGATCACGAAATGCTCACCATCTGTCCAGAGGTAGCTGTGCTCGCCCGTCTTCCAGACGATCGTATCGCCGATGGGTAGCAATCCGCGTCCCGTCCGAGCTCGTTCAGCGCGGTAAAAAGATAGGAGGTCGCTGGTCTCCTCGAACCACTGCACCGACGCGACAATCTCGGTTGCCGGCTCGGCACCCTTCCAGCGCATGAACATTAGCCCATTAAGGCCCCGCACCCTGGAGTTATCTGCGAAGGTCACCGCTTCCCGCGAATGGAACTTCAGGTTATCGCCGAAGTCCTGTTCGAGGACGATTTGCTCAAGGGCTTGCTCTGCCGCCGGATGGGGTGCGGTCTGCGCGTATCCCCGCAGAGAAAGCAGCGCGAACAGCAGTGCGAAGATGCGAGAGACTCTGTGGTTCATAGCTTAAGGCCGCGACGGCGAACAAGCGTGTGCTTGTAGTCGGCCCCGCGCATAGATCGGTAATCGAAGTCATAGTGGGTTACTCCATACAACAGGTGATCAAGGTCTTTGTCCTCGCCACTCATGCGTATCGATTGACTCCGATCCGCGAACGGCTGCAAAGGGTCAGCAGCAGACGCTTTTCCAAATTCTAAGTCCGCCTTGAACGAGATGTCGCCTTTGGGTCGATTCCGGAAAACTTATCTCGGAGCGGCGCAATGATCGCTTTGTGGCCACAAGCGGCGCCCACGATGCCCCGAAAGTCGCCATTTACGAGTGGAATCTCGTGAGCAGGACGGGCACATTCTCGCGTTGGTTTGCTACCCCGGCTAATATGTCCCTGTCACGAGTTTTGGCAGTCTTCCGGAGCCCCAATGCCCAAGACAATCGTCGTGTTTGCGGTGCTGTTGATCGCGCTTGGCGTCGGCGCTTTCCTGATGTCTTCCAGCCGTACCGCCCTGCTGCCCGCCTACGTGGGCGGCGCATTGGTGATCGTCGCGGTCCTGGCGATGAAACTCGCTGGTTTCCGCAAGTACCTGCTTCCGGTGGCCGGGCTCATCGCACTGCTCGGCGGTCTGGCTCCGGCGGCGGCGCTCGCCATCCGCGCAGCCGCCATGAGCCCGCTCGCCCTCACCGTCAACGTCGGCATGCTGGCCTTGAGCGCGACGCTATTCGCCCTGATCGTCCGCGAATTCATGCCTGCGCGGCGCGCCTAGCGGACGGGCCGCGGCCGCTGTCTCGGCCGGCGCGGAGTGCGCCAAAAAGCCGACTCAGCGGGTTTCTCCAGCAGGGCAGCTGCGACAGCTTCCGACGAAGCGTTTTCTAACTGGTGATCAGCTGGCCGTCCACTACGATCTTCGCATGCCAGTCGTCCGTGCGCTGATAAAGTCCGCCTCGGATTGCCGTCAGTCTAGCTGAACGCATCATCAACCGTCCGCTTTGGGTCGGAAACAGGCAGGCGTTGCGGCTCGCGAGGGGGCGGTGGCCTGGATCACCTCCAAGTCGGGCTCTGAGAGGTCGCTTTACGGCCAGAAGCGGACGGTCGGCGATCAGACGCCCCCGCCCGCCCTTCTCGATCCACCTGAGACTGATCCTGGGCTTCGCGAAACATGAAGATCGCCTGCAGCGCAAATCCACCGGTCATTGCGGCGAACACGCCGAGCGACGCGTTCGCGCTCATGCCGAAAGCGTCGGTGACGAACAG
>JARRON010000018.1:5000-35687 GCA_037383845.1 Gammaproteobacteria bacterium | reverse complement strand
AGATGGAACAGCTGGGCCGATACCTCATGGACAACGCCTCCCAGGGCCACCTTCACGGCGAGGCCCTGGATGCGCTGTCCCGAGGGATCGTCCAGCTGCCCGCCTACCTGGAGCGGGTCCTGAACGGCAGCCGGGATATTCCCCTTGTGCTTCTGCCCATCCTGAACGACCTGCGGGCCGGGCGCGGCGTGCCGATGCTGTCGGAGAACACGCTGCTGCTTCTGAACCTGCCCACGGACCGGCAGCTGCTGGCCCGGGGCGCGCGCCCCCAGCCCTCGGGCGAGGACATCGTGGAACTGGCCCGCCGGCTGCGGCCGCGGTACCAGGCCGCCCTGCTGTCCTGGCTCAAGGGCGAACGACCGGACAGCAGCCTGGCCATCATCGCGGACGTGACGTCCAGCCTGGAACGGGCGGCCGCCGAGGTCCCGGTCTACCAGGTCTGGTGGGTGCTGGGGGGGCTCGTGGAGGCTCTGCGCCAGGGCGGACTGGGCGTGAGCGCCGCAGTGAAGCGGCTGCTGGGCCAGGTGGACCGCCAGATCCGCCGGCTGATCGACGAGGGCGAGGCCGGTTTCGCGGCGGCTCCCCCGGTGGAGCTGCTAAACAGCCTGTTGTTCTACGTCGCCCGGGCCAGCACCCGGGGCAGCCGGGTCACCGCCATCCGCAACGCGTTCAGCCTGGCCGACCTCCTGCCCGAGGCGGATGAACTCGAAGAGGCCCGGGAAGGCCTCTCCGGTCCCAGCGTCAAGCTCATGCGCACGGTGGCCGACGCCATCCGGGAAGACCTCAACAAGATCAAGGACGTCCTGGACGTTTACGCCAGGACGGGCATGGCGCCCCCGGACGGCCTTGAGGGACAGCTGGACCTGCTGAAGAAGATCGGCGACACCCTGGGCGTGCTGGGTCTCGGCGAGCTGCGCGCCAGCGTGCAGGCCGAGGCGGAGAAGCTCCGCGGGGCGCTGGCGGGCGAGGCTCCTCCCCGGGAGGAGGAACTGCTGGCCATCGCCGCCAGCCTGCTTCAGGTCGAAGACCACCTTGACCAGCAGCTGATGCGCCTCGTGACCGGCGAGCCCGCCGGAGAGACCGCGGAGACGGAGGAACCGGACGACGAGTTCGGCGACGTCACCTCGGTGGTGCTCCGGGAGTGCCTGGTCAACATGGCCCGGGTCCGGGACGCCATCAGCGAGCGCCTGGCCGGACCTGTTGATCCCCACGTGGTGGACGCGGTGCCCGATCTTCTCAAGGGTGTCACCGCCGCCATGCTGGTCCTGGAACGGCACCGGGCGGTGGCGGTGCTGGAGCGGATCACCCGCGCGGTTCGGACCGTGCTGGCGCCAGATGCGCCGAAAATGGCCCAGGAATCCCTTGACCGGCTCGCCGACGCCATCGTCAGCCTCGAGTACTTCATGGAGACCGTGCAGGCAGGACGTCGGGACCCGGCCTTCATGCTGGAGAACGCCGAGGCCTGCCTGGACGCCATGGACGTGCTCGGTCAGCAGGTGCCCGAGTACGAGCCGGTGGAGGAAGCGCGGCTCCCTGAGACCGTGGAGCTCACTCCTGCGGCGTCGGAGGAGGACACGGCGCAGAAGGGCATCGAGGCGCCGGCGCCGCCGGAGATCCCCGTCTTCGCCGGCGCGGAACATCCCGATCCGGAGCTTCTGGAACTCTTCATCGAGGAGGCCAGGGAGCTTGCCGGCGCCATTCGCAGCCATTTCCCGGTCTGGCGGGACAACGCCGAGCAGGTGGATGAACTTACCACCGTCCGGCGGGGCTTCCACACGCTCAAGGGCAGCGGGCGGATGGTGGGCGCGAGCCTGCTGGGGGAATACGCCTGGTCCGTCGAGAACCTGATGAATGCCCTCCTGGAGGGACGGATCCAGCGCACCGACGGCCTGGTGCGGTTCCTCGACCGGGCCACCGGTGCCGTGGACTCGCTGATCGAGCAGCTCGAGACCGGGCGGCAGCCGGACATCGATCCGGTGGCTTTCATCGCCCAGGCCAATGCCTTCGCCGAGGGTCGGCCGGATGCCGAGGCGCTGCTGGAAACGACCCTGGGCGAAGCCGAGGCGGAAGCCGAAGCGGCCAGCGCGGCGGAGCCGGAGGTGCCGGAGATGGACCCGGTGCTCCGGGACATCTTCACCCGGGAGGCCAGCAGCCACCTGGAGATGCTGCGCCAGTTCGCGGAAGGGTGCCGGCTGCGCAGCCCCCCCTTCACCGTGACGGAGGACGCCCACCGGGCCAGCCACACCCTGGCCGGCAGCGCCAACATGGCCGGCGTGGCCTCGGCCGTGGCCGTCGCCCGGCCCCTGAACGAATACCTGCGCCGCCTTTACGACGACCGCGCAGGGCTGCCCGAGGAAGGCCTGCGACTGCTGGAAGAGGCCATCGGGGCCGTGGACGCGGTGGTGCAGGGGCTGCAGGAGGGGCGCGGTCCGGGAGAACCGGACCGGGAAGTGGCCGACGCCATACGGGCACTGCACGACGAATACCAGCTGCGGGCCGAGGCCGGGGACGGGGAGGCGGAGCCGACCGAGGAACTGGACGCCGAGATCGCCGCGCTTTTCTGCGAGGAAGCCGCCGAGATTCTTGAAGAAAGCCAGGGCGCCATGGCGCGCTGGCGGGCCGGTGCTGACACCGGGGACGCCCTCAGGAGCCTGCAGCGGCACCTGCACACGCTCAAGGGCGGTGCGCGACTCGCCGGAATCTCGGTGATGGGCGATTTCAGCCACCAGATGGAGTCGCTGTTCGAGGCCCTGGCGGAGGGTCGCCAGCAGGCGGCGGCCGGCACCGCGGACCTGGCCCAGGATTGCCTGGACGCTCTGGCCGCCATGCTCGATACCGTCTCTTCGGGCCAGATGCCCGCAGCCCGGCCGGATCTTGCCGGTCGCCTGGACGCGGCCCTGGCCGGCGAGAGTGAGCCCGTTGTGCCGGCGCCGGAGACTGAACACCCGGCGCCCGAGGCGCCTGTTCCCGGGATCGGGGAGGCAGCCGGCGAGCCGGCGGAAGCGGAACTTCCCGCGGCAGAGGAGCCGGCCGGGGAAGAAGTTGCTGGCGGCGAACCGGAGCCCGGAGAGGCGGCAACGGAGCCCCCCGCTGCGGCGGAGTCTCCGCCCGCGGCACCGGCGGAAGCGGTTCCCCCGCCGGAAGCACCCGAGCCACCCGTCCCGGAGATTCCCGGGCCCCCGCCCGAGCCGGGCCCGGCGCAGCCCCCGGTCATCCAGTGGGGTGCCCCGCCGTCGCCGCCACCGCGACCGGCGCCGCCGGAAGTCCCGCTGCCGGCTGCGACCGCCGCGTCGCCTCCGCCCCGCCAGGAGCTGGCCCGGGTGGATGCCGACCTGCTGGAACAGCTGCTCAACAGCGCCGGGGAGGTGGGCATCTTCCGCTCCCGCCTGGAAGAGCAGGTCGGTTCCATCGAGTTCAATCTCCAGGAGCTGGCGGGCACGGTGATCCGGCTCCGGGACCAGCTGCGGAAGCTGGAGATGGAAACCGAGGCCCAGATCCTGACCCGCCACGAGGGGGAAATGGACGCCCGGGGCGAGTTCGATCCCCTGGAGCTGGACCGGTATTCCACGATCCAGCAGCTCTCCCGGGCCCTGGCGGAGACGTCCTCGGACGTGGCCAGCATCCAGGACCTGCTCGGGGACCGGGTTCGGGAGGCGGAGAATCTGCTGGTGCAACAGTCCCGTGCCGTCAGCGAGCTTCAGGACGGCCTCATGCGTACCCGCATGGTGCCCTTCAACCGGCACGCCCAGCGGCTGTCCCGGCTGGTGCGCCAGACCGCCAGCGAGCACGGCCGGCGAGCGGACTTGCAGGTGGAAGGCGGTACCGCCGAGCTGGACCGGCAGGTCATGGAGCGGATGCTGGCGCCCCTGGAACACCTGCTGCGCAATGCCGTCATCCACGGCATCGAGCCCCCGGAGATCCGCCGTGAGCGGGGCAAGCCCGAGACCGGTCGGCTTGGCGTCAGCGTCCGCAGGGAAGGGGCCGAGGTGGTGGTGGAGGTCAGCGACGACGGCGCCGGCCTGGACACCGACGCTATCCGGCGCAGGGCCGAGGCCACCGGCCTCATCGAGCCCGGCGGCAGTCTCACGGAGGCCGAGGCGGCGCGGCTGATCCTGGAGCCCGGGTTCAGCACCGCTGAAGCGCTCACCCAGTCCGCGGGCCGCGGCGTGGGTATGGACGTGGTCGCCAGCGAGATCCGCGGGCTCGGTGGCACGCTCCACATCGAAAGCAGGCCCGGCAGCGGGGCGCGCTTCGAGATACGGCTGCCCTTCACCCGGGCCATCACCCAGGCCCTCATCGTGCGGGCCGGATCCGAGTGGTACGCCCTGCCGTTGCCCGCCGTGGAAGGCGTGGTGCGCGTGCCCGCGGCCGAGCTCGGCCGCTACCTGGGCCCGGAGGCGGTGCCCTACCGCTACGGAGACGAGGACTACCGCTTCCAGCACGTCGGCGCCCTCGTGGACGGCGAGGCCGCGCCGCTGCCGGAATCCGGCGCCGTGCCGGCCATACTGGTCCGCACCGGGGGTCAGCCCACAGCGCTGCTCAGCGACGAGATGCTGGGCGCCCGGGAGATCGTGGTGAAGGCTCTGGGGCCCCAGCTCACGAGCATCAGGGGCATCGCCGGCGCCACCATTCTGGGCGACGGCCGCATCGTGCTGATCCTGGACGTGGCGGCCCTGATACGGGCCCAGGAGGCCCTCCCGGCTCCGGCGGCCGCGCCCGCGCCGAAGGAGCCCAGGGAGGACGACCGGGTCTTCGTCATGGTCGTGGACGACTCCATCACCGTTCGCCGGGTCACGGAGCGGCTGCTGGAGCGCAACGGCATGCGCGTGGTCACCGCCCGGGACGGCGTGGAAGCGGTGACCCTGCTTCAGGAACAGGTGCCCGATGTCATGCTGCTGGACATCGAGATGCCGCGCATGGACGGCTACGAGGTGGCCTCCCACGTGCGGAACGATCCGCGGCTCCGGCACATTCCCATCGTCATGATCACCTCCCGGGTCGGTGACAAGCACCGCAGCCGTGCCTTCGACATCGGCGTGGACCACTACCTGGGCAAGCCGTACCAGGAGAGCGACCTGCTGGCAGCCATCGAGAACCTGGCGGGCAAGGGAAGCGGCGAGGAGGCCGCCGATGGCTGAGGAACAGGACCTGCTCTACAGCCTCCTGGTGCCTATCGTTGGCCGCAGGCTTCTCGTGCCCCGGGCCTGCGTGGCCGAGGTCATCGGGCTGGGCCGGTTCCGCCTGCGGGAAGAAGGCCCCGCCTGGCTGATCGGCGACGTGGCCTGGTCGGACCGGGTGGTGCCGCTGGTGTCCTTCGAGGCCGCCTGCGGCGACGACGTGCCGGAGATCGGCGGCCGCAGCCGGGCGGTCATCCTGAGGAGCCTGACGGGCCGCCTCGGGCGCGGCGGCATGGCCATGCTTTGCCAGGGTCTTCCCCAGCTTGTGAGAGTCAGCGAGGAAGTCATCGCGCCGGACCCGGAGGGCTCCGACATCGATGACGCTCCGGTGTTGTGCCGCGTGAAACTGCTGAACGAAACGCCCCTCATCCCGGACCTTGAAAGCCTGGAGGCGGAAATCGCTGAGCTGCTCCAGGCGGAAGGCCAGATCGACGCCGAAGACTAGCCCGCCGGCCCTCCCAGGTCGCCGAAGCGGGCCTGCAGGACCGCCACTCCGGTGATGGCGGCAGTCTCGGTGCGGAGCACCCGGGGCCCCAGGCGCAGGCCGGCGTAACCGGCTTCCCTGGCCCGGGCCCGCTCGGCGTCGGTCAGCCCACCCTCGGGGCCCACCAGGAGGGCAACCCCGCCGGCCGGATCGGGCGAGGGCAGCGTCTGGAGGGACGCCGTCCCGGTGGGATCCAGCATGAGCTTCAGCGCCGCCGGGAACTGCTCCACCGCGGTGGCCGCCGGCTCGGGTTCGAGCACCTCCGGCAGCCGGTTGCGGCCGCACTGCTCGCAGGCGCTGACCACGATGGCCCGCCAATGTGTGAGCCGGTTCTGCAGCCGCCGGGCGTCGAGCTTCACAACGGTGCGCTCCGTCACCACGGGCAGTATGGCCGAGGCCCCCAGCTCCGTGGCCTTTCTCACCACCAGGTCCATGCGCTCGCCCCGGCACAGCCCCTGCAGCAGCACTACCGGAAGGGGAGGCTCCCGCTCCACGGCCTGTCGCGGGCCTGCCTCCAGGCGCAGGCGTCGGCGCCCGGTCTCCACGACCGTGGCCGGATACTCGCCGCCGCGGCCATCGAAGAGCACCACCTCGTCTCCGGGCCGGGCGCGAAGGACCTGAGCCAGGTGGGTGGCCGCTGCCTCCTCGAGCACCAGTTCGCCCGGGCCCGGGATCCCGTCGGCCACGTAGACGCGGGGCACCCGCGACACGGCTAGTCGTCCCGGGTGGCCAGGTTGATGGCCTCGATGGCGGTCTGCGCCATCAGCTCGATGCCGGCTTCGTCGATGACGTAGGGCGGCATGAAATAGACCACGTTGCCCAGGGGGCGGAGCAGGACGCCCCGGGAAAGGGCATGACGGTAGACCCGGATGCCCCGGCGTTCCTGCCAGGGAAACGGCTCCCGGGTGCGGCCGTTCTTCGCCATCTCCATGGCCAGGATCATGCCCGTCTGCCGCACTTCGCCGACGTGGGGATGGTCCGCCAGCTCGGCCACGGCCTCTCCCATGCGTGCCGCCAGGACCCGGTTGGCGCCGATGACGTCTTGTTCCTCGAAGATCGCCACGGTTGCCAGTGCCGCCGCGCAGGCCAGGGGATTGCCCGTGTAGCTGTGGGAGTGAAGGAAGGCTCGCAGCGTCCGGTAGTCGTCGTAGAAGGCCGAATAGACCTCCTCGCCGGTAAGCACCACCGATAGCGGAAGGAATCCTCCGGTCAGGCCCTTGGACAGGCAGAGGAAGTCCGGGGAGACACCGGCCTGTTCGCATGCAAACAGCGTGCCGGTCCGGCCGAAGCCGGTGGCGATCTCGTCGGCGATCAGGTGCACCTGGTGTGCGTTGCAGAGCCGCCGAAGCCCGGCCAGGTAGGAGGGCGGATACATGCGCATGCTGCCGGCGCATTGCACCAGCGGTTCCACGATGACGGCGCAGATCTCGCCCTCGTGGCGGGCCAGGGTCTCGGCGAGGGACACCAGCCGGCGTTCGGCGCACTCGTCCCAGTTCTCCCCGGGCTCGGCGCTGTAGCAGTCCGGGGACGGGACGGTGATGCAGTCCATCAGCAGGGGCCGGTAGGTGTCCTTGTAAAGCGCCACGTCGCCCACGGCCAGGGCGCCGAGAGTCTCGCCGTGGTAGCTGTTCTCGAGGGCCACGAAGCGGCGGCGCCCCGCCTCGCCACGGTTCAGCCAGTAGTGAAAGCTCATCTTCAGGGCCACCTCCACCGCGGAGGAGCCGTTGTCGGCGTAAAAGCTGCGGGTCAGCCCTTCGGGCGTGATCCGGGCGAGGGCCTCGGAGAGGGCGACCACGGGCTCGTGGGTGAATCCCGCCAGCATGACGTGCTCGAGGTCGCGGAGCTGGTCCCTCACCGCATCGGCGATGCGGGGGTTGGCGTGGCCGAAAAGGTTCACCCACCAGGAACTCACCGCGTCCAGGTAGCGCCGGCCGTCGAAATCCTCGAGCCAGACGCCCTCGCCGCGGCGGATCGGGATCAGGGGAAGCTCGGCTTCGTGATCCTTCATCTGGGTGCAGGGATGCCATACGCAGGCCAGGTCTCTGGCAATCAGGGAGGCGTTGTCCATGGTCATGACCCGTCGATGCAGAATCGGTGGACAAGTCCGGCCAGCAGGTCCACGGCCCTTTCCGCCTCGGCCAGTTCGATGGACTCGTCCGGCTGGTGGGCCACGGCAATGTCGCCGGGCCCGAGGATGACCACTTCCATACCCAGGCGCCGGAAGAAGGGGCCCTCTGTCCCGAACGAGACCGCGGCGCAGGCGTGGCCGGCGGCTTCGGCACAGGCACGTGCCAGGACGTCTGTCTCCCCGGGCTCGAGGGGATCCACGCCCTCGAAAAGGGCGTCGAACCCGATGCGGAAGCCCGAGTTCTCCAGCCGCTGGCAGACCGCCCGGCGGAGTTCCTCCCGCAGGGCGGAAACGCGGCCGCCGGGAGGGGTGCGCAGGTCCAGGGACAGGGTGCAGCTGCCGCAGATGCGGTTTGGGCTGTCGCCGCCCTCGATCCGGCCGAAGTTCAGGGTCGCCTCGGGCACGGCGAAAGCCTCGTCCCGGAATCGGCCGGCGATGTCGCGCCGGAAATCCTGGAGCGCTCTTACCACCTCACCCATGCCGTCGATGGCATTGAGGCCCGCGGCGGGATCGCTGGAGTGGCCGCTGCGGCCCTGCAGCCTCACCTGCTCCATCAGGATGCCCTTGTGGCGGTTGACCGGCACAAGCCCGGTGGGCTCGCCGATAATCACCCGGGCGCCGGGACGCTGACCTGCGTCCGCCAGCGCCCGGGCGCCGGCCATGCCGCTTTCCTCGTCCGCGGTGGCCAGCACCACCAGGGGTCGCCGGAGACGGTCCAGGTCGAGCCTGCGCAGGGCGTGGGCCACCACGGCGAAAAACGACTTCATGTCGGCGCTGCCCAGCCCGTAAAGCCGGCCGTCGCGTACGACGCCCTCGAAGGGGTCCAGGCGCCACGCGCCGTCGTCCCACGGAACGGTGTCGGTGTGGCCGGAGAGGACCAGGCCGTCGTCGGCATCGCCGCCGGCCCGGGCGATGAGATTGAACTTGTGGCCTGCGCCGGGCAGCGGGCGGATTTGCACTGACAGGCCGAGGTGCTCCATCCACTCCCCGACCGCCTCGCAGACCGCGCGGTTGCCCTGGTCCAGGTCCCGGCGGGGGCTGCTCACGGACGGGATCGCCACCAGGCGACGGATCATGGATTCCAGGGAGGGCAGGGACGGAGTCATGCTCGCGCCATGATCCCGGCCCGCCCGACCGGGCGCAAGGTGGCGATGCCGACTCCGCCGGTGCAGACTCTGTTGTCCATGGCAAAGCGCAGGCGAATGAACTTCCGGGTGGATCGGCGGACCGGGCGGATGCCCGCCGCCCGCCAGGTGAACTCGCCGAACCAGGACGCCCGCCCCGGGGGTGTCGCTCCGGAGCTCATCGTGGTCCACGCCATCTCCCTGCCACCGGGCCGCTTCGGCGGACCCTGGATTGACCAGCTGTTCACGAATCGCCTGGACCCGGCCCTGGACCCCTATTTCCGGGAGATCGCGGGGATGAAGGTCTCGGCTCACATGCTGATCCGGCGGGACGGGGGCCTGGTGCAGTACGTGCCTTTCCACCGCCGCGCCTGGCACGCGGGCCCGTCGTGCTGGCAGGGGCGAACGGCCTGCAACGACTTTTCCGTGGGCATCGAGCTGGAAGGCACCGATACGGGTCCTTTTCACTGGCGCCAGTACCGCCGACTGGCGGCCGTGATCCGGGCCTTGTGCCGCGCCTACCCGTCGCTGTCGCCGGCAAGGCTCGCCGGCCACAGCGACATCGCGCCGGGGCGCAAGACCGACCCGGGCCCCGGTTTCGACTGGGCACGCCTGCACCGGCTCCTGGGCCCCGCCCGCTATACTGCCGGCGACAGCTCATGAATCTCCTTGCGCTCTTTCTGGGTCTGCTGCTGGAGCGGCTGCTGACGCGCCTGCTTCACCTGAGGGAGATGCGCTGGCTCGACGGCTGGTTCGATCTCGGCATGGACTGGATGCGGCGTCTGCCGGCGCCCCTTCCGTGGATGGTGGGAATCGCCGTTATCGGTATCCCCGTCGTGCCGGTCGCATGGGTGGGGCTCGCCTTCGGGCACGTCCTGTCGGGGTTGCTATACGTGCTTTTCGCCGCCGGCGTGCTCGTGTTCAGCCTGGGCCCCCGGGACCTGTTCGAGGAAGTGCAGGCGTACCTGCGGGTCCTGGACGGCGGCGACGCGGCCGATGCGGCCACCATCGCCCGGGGCCTGACCGAGGCGCCGTACGAGGTCCCCCGCGGCGGCGCAGCCGCGATGGAATCCGCGGTGCTGGTGCAGGCCAATCACCGGATCTTCGGGGTGCTGTTCTGGTTCATGCTCCTGGGGCCGGCGGGCGCCTGGGGATTCCGGGTGGCCGACCTGTTTCGCAGGCGCTCGGTGTTCGAGGCCCACCGCCGGGGCGAGGCGCCGGATTCCACCATCCTGGTGCTCTACGAGATCGTCGCCTGGCTGCCGGCGAGGGCTCTCGCCCTGACCTACGCCGTGGCCGGCAGCTTCGAGGACGCGGCGGAGGACTGGAAAAGGCTCTACCGGGAAACGTCTGACCGGTTCCTGCGGGCCAGCGAGGAAGTGCTCGCTGCTGCCGGCGTAGGGGCCATCCGGGGCCGGTGCGCCGACCTGGACGCCACCGGCCGCGCCCGGGCCGCGCTGGACCTGGTGAAGCGCAGCGTGGTGATCTGGCTGACCGTCATCTCCATTGCGACGCTTCTCGGCGTCGCCGCATGAGGGGACTCGCCTGCCTGATGGCCGGTCTGCTGGTGGCCTTGGGCGCCGGTGGGTCCGCTGCGGCAGCACCCGCCACCCGCGTGGTGGCCCTGGCCCCTCACCTGGCGGAGCTGGCCTGGGCGGCCGGCGCAGGTGACCTGCTGGTGGGTGCCGTGGCCTGGAGCGACTATCCGCCGCCGGTGCGGGCGCTGCCGCGGGTGGGCGATGCCTTCTCCATCGACGACGAGCGGGTTGCCGCCCTGGCGCCGGACCTGGTGCTGGCCTGGTCGGGAGGAACGCCGCCGGCCGTGATCGAACGGCTCCGGGGCCGGGGGTTCCGGGTGGAAGCGCTGGCCAGCGGCGGCCTGGAAGACGTGGCCGACCACCTGAGGGCCATCGGCCGGTGGACCGGCCGCGATGCCATCGCGCAGGCCGCCGCCGATGAGTTCCTCGCCGGACTGGGTGCCCTGGCAAGGGCCCGGGAGGGCCGTGAACGGGTTCGGGTGTTCTACCAGATCAGCGCCGATCCGCTTTACACCGTCGGCGGTGACCAGGTGATCACCCGGATCCTCGAGCTGTGCGGCGGGCGCAACATCTTCGCTGACCTGGAATCGCTGGCCGCCGTCGTGGACGTGGAAGCCGTGGTGGCCCGCGATCCCCAGGTGATCCTCGCCGCCGCCGGTGCCGGGGAGGGCCTGGCGCGCTGGCACGCCTGGAAAGGCCTGGCGGCGGTTCGCCACGGCAACCTCTTCCGGGTGGACGGCGACCTGGTTTCCCGGCCTTCGCCGCGCCTGCTGGAGGGTGCGCGGGCTGTCTGCGGGCACCTGGACAGCGCCCGGGCCAGGATCAGCGGCCGCTGATCCCCTTCCGCCACAGCACTTCCGACCCCTGCTCGGTCCGGGCCAGGACCCGGGCAAGCACGAACAGCAGGTCGGACAGCCGGTTCAGGTAGCGCATGACCTCCGGGTTCACCGGCTCGTCCCGGTTCAGGGTCCAGGCGCGACGTTCCGCCCGGCGGACCACGGTCCGGGCATGGTGGCAGGCCGCCGCCGCCGGCCCGCCGCCAGGGAGAATGAACTCCTTCAGGGGCGGCAGATCGGCGTTGAAGGCGTCCAGGGCCGACTCCAGCCGGTCCGTGTAGGCGGGCGTGATCACCGTCATGCCCGGGACGCACAGCTCGCCGCCCACGTCGAACAGCTCGTGCTGGACCACGGTCAGGCACCTGGCCACGGTGTCCGGAACGCCGGCGGCGAGCACCACGCCGACGGCGCTGTTGGCCTCGTCCACGGTGCCGTAAGCCTCGACCCTGGCGTGATCCTTGGGTACCCGGCTGCCATCTCCCAGGCCCGTGCTGCCGTCGTCCCCGGTGCGCGTATAGATGCGGCTGAGTCGATGTCCCATGGCTTTACCCGTGTCCTGTGCGTCAGTAGTTCCAGGCCAGCCCGGCGTAGAGCCCGCGGCCGGCCGTGTTGTAGCCGTCTACCAGTTCGTAGTCCTGGTCCAGAAGGTTTTCCAGCCGGGCCCGAACCTGCAGATGCCGGCCCAGGGCCAGATTGGCGGTGAGGTTGGCGAGCACGTAGCCCGCCAGCCTGGCGCCGCCGAAATCGTACCGCTCACTGGCCGCCAGCAGCTGGAGACCGAAGCGGTGGGGGCCGAGGAGCCGGTCCACCGTCATCGAGGCGGTGCGGCGGGCGCGTCGGAGCAGCACCTCGCCCGTGTCGGCGTCCTCCGGATCCTGGAACACCGCCTCGGCGCGCAGATCCCAGTGTTCCCACTCGCCCTGCCAGGCCAGTTCCACGCCCTGAATGCGAGCGTCTCCCACGTTCTCGTTGCGGCCCGGGGCCGGTTCGGCGAAGCCGTCCGGATCCACGTATTCGATGAGATCTTCGATCCGGGTGCGGAACACCCCCACCGAGAAGAGGTGGTTCGCCCGGGGCCGGAAGCGCAGCATGGCGTCCCAGCTGAATGACACCTCCGGTTCCAGGTCCGGGTTGCCCCCGAAGGCGTAAAGATCGGCTGTGCTCGGGGCGCGGAACCCCCGGCCGGCGCCGGCGGCCAGCGACACCGTCCCGGAGATCGGCATACCCCAGGACAGGTTCCAGGTATCAATGCCGCCGAAGACCTCGTCCTCGGTGTGACGGCCTGCGGCCAGCAGCTGGTGCCGCCCCAGGTCAAGGCCGGTCTGGAGGTAGACCGCCTCGTTGTCCCGCTCTGCCCGGCCGGCGCCCGGATAGGCCTCCAGGGGGGCGCCGTAGCTCCGGCCGGAGGTGTCTTCCCGGGTGACGGTGGCGCCGGCGGTGATACTGGCGCTGCCCACGGCGAAATCCGTCTGCCAGTCCAGGCTGTCCCGCTCGGTGCGGACGAAATCTCCCGGATCCGGCGCCAGCTGGCCCTGGCGGATTTCGTCAACGAACCGGGACAGGGTCAGGACCGAGGACCAGCCGCCCGCCGTGTAAGCCAGCCTCAGCCTGCCCAGCTGGTTGTCGAAATCCTGGTCCTGGGGAGCACGAAAGAAGTCGGTATATTCCGTATTGCCCGAGGCGCTCCACAGGCTCACTTCCGCGTCCACCGGCCCCAGCGGCGCGGCCAGCCAGGCGCTGAGGGTGTCATTGTCGAAGCCGCGGTCGTCCTGGCTGTCTCGGAACGTCGGGAAGCCGCCGGTGCTGAGACGGGCGAAGTGTGCCCCGGCGCCGGCCCGGCCCGACCGCCAGGAGCCGCCCGCGGACGCCGCCCGGGTGTCGTGATCGCCGGCTCCCGCGCCCAGGGAGAAGTGGCGGCCCTCTGGCCCGCGCCGGGTGATGATGTTGATGACGCCGCCGATGGCCTCGGAGCCGTAGAGAGACGAACGGGGTCCCTTGACGATCTCTATGCGTTCCACCAGCCGGGGAGAAATGTTCTGAAGGGCGGCGCTGCCCGCGGTGCCGGGGTTGACCTTGACGCCGTCGATCATCACCAGGCTGTGGTCGCTCTCCGCACCTCGCAGGAACACCGACGTGAGCTGGCCGGGGCCGCCGTTGCGGGCGATCTCCACGCCGGCGTGGAACCTGAGCAGCTCGGCAAGATCCAGCGCCACGCTGCTCCGGATCTCGGCCTCGTCGATGACGATGACCGGCGCGAGGGTCTCCGCGAGGGGGGCGGGCCTGCGGGTGGCGGTGACCACCATCGCGTCGAGAGTTTCAGCCGCGGCGCCGGGCCCGGGCACGAACGCGGCCAGGCTCGCGGCGGCGAGCAGGCCGGCAGGAAATCTCATCGTTCCGCATCCCCCGCGCACGCACTCCCGCATGCGCTTCTTGTCCCCTGGATCGGAAGGAGGCGGAAACGGATGGTCGCCGGTCTGGCCGGTGACCGCGCCCGCCGCACGACCGGTAACGTTCCAGGCCGGTCTCCGGGCTGACGAGCGGGTTCGGGGACCCGGTAGCGTCGCCTTCCCACGTCTTTCTGACGCAGTGGCTTTCCCGTGAACGGGAATGACGCCGCCTGACTCGATCACCGTTGCGGGGGCAGCGCCGGAATTGCGGGATTCGCCCGCCTCACCGGCTTCCCGGGAGAGACTGCACCCTGCGGTCTCCCCCAACCGGCGCGTCACAACGCCGGTTGCACCTGGTCGTCTGCCATATTGGCCGTCCCCCTTGGACGGTGTCAACATCGCGGCGCCCCGGGCTCGGCTAGAATCGTCCTGTCCCCGCGAGGAGCCCCGGACAATGGACACGGAGCGGTCGAAGTTTCTGCAGGTTGCCCTCGAGGCCGCCCGCTCTGCGGCGGAGATAATCCGGCACTACTACCAGCACGGAATGGAAGTCACCATGAAGGCGGACCACACGCCGGTGACCCGGGCCGACGTGGAGGCCGAGGAGGTGATCCACCAGGCCATCCACAGTGCTTTCCCCGATCACGGTTTCTACGGCGAGGAGACGGGCGCCACCCACGCCGACGCGGAATACCTGTGGCTGGTGGATCCCATCGACGGCACCCGCAGTTTCGTCCGGGGCTATCCGTTCTTCTCCACCCAGGTCGCGCTGATGCACCAGGGGGAGATCGTGGTTGGCGTCTCCAGCGCGCCGGTTTTCGGCGAGGTGGCGTGGGCCGAGCGCGGCCGCGGCGCTTGGCTGGACGGCCACGCCTGCAGCGTCAGCCGCCTGTCCACCCTGGAGGAAGCAGCGGTGTCCGCCGGGAACCTGAAGACCCTGGCGTCGGGGCCGCGGTGGGCCGGCTGGGGAGAGATCGTGCGCCGCGTGGCCCGGATTCGCGGCTACGGGGATTTTTATCACTACCATCTGCTGGCGACGGGGAGGATCGACGGCGTCGTGGAGTCGGACGTCAACATCCTGGACATCGCCGCGCTGTCCCTGATCGTGGAGGAAGCCGGGGGCCGGTTCACGGACCTGGAGGGCCGCCCGGTCGGGCTGGACACCACCTCCGTACTGGCCACCAACGGGCCGCTCCACCGGGTGCTCTCCCGCTGGTTGTGAAACTGCCGTTCTTCCAGCTGGACGCATTCGTCGAGGGGCCGTTCACCGGTAACCCCGCAGCGGTTTGCGTCCTTCCCGGCGAGGTGGAGGACGCCCGGCTCCAGGCCGTCGCTGCCGAGAACAACCTGTCGGAGACTGCATTCCTGCGGCAGGACCCCGAGGGCTGGCGCATCCGGTGGTTCACGCCAGCCTGCGAGGTGGCGCTTTGCGGTCACGCGACCCTGGCCGCCGGAGCCGTGGTGCTTGACCACCTGGAACCCGACCGGGAGGGCGTGACGTTCGAGTCCTTGTCCGGGCCGCTGGGGGTGGCCAGGTCGCACGACCTGCTGGAGCTGGACTTCCCCGCCTGGGAACGGGCGCCAGCGGAGCCGGCCGTCGCGGCGCAGGCCCTCGGCGCGGTCCCGTCGGAGGCCTACGCCGGGAAGTATTTCATGGCGGTCTATGACTCCCGGGAGGCCGTGGCGGCGCTGGCGCCCGACCCCGCCGCGGTCAGTCGCGTGCCGGCTCTGGGCGTCATCGCCACCGCGCCCGGCGTTGGCGAGGATTTCGTATCCCGCTTCTTCGCGCCGAGGGCCGGGGTTGCCGAGGACCCCGTGACCGGCTCGGCCCACTGCATGCTGGCGCCGTACTGGGCGGCTCGGCTGGGCCGGCCTCGCCTGGAGGCCCGCCAGCTGTCCGTGCGCGGCGGATGGCTGGTCTGCACCGTCAGCGGGGACCGGGTGCGCATCGCGGGGCGGACCCGGCTCGTCATCGAGGGCAGCTTTCGCCTGGACGCTGACTAGCGAGCCCAGCCGATCTCCCGGGCCGTGGCCGGGCCCACGGTGGTCACCGCCAGCCCCGCCGGCAGCACTGCCTCGTTCTCGGACACCGGCAGGCGGCCCGCCATGATTTCCGCCCGCCGCTGGGGGTGGAGCGGCTCGGCGTCCGGTTCGGCATAGCCCTCGGGCCAGAGGGGTCGGCTGGTGGCGGGATCGTACTTGTCCGTGGCGCCCAGCGTGTGCAGCAGCTCGTGGGCAAGCACCAGCGCGTTGGTGCCGGCCAGCCTGGGGGCGGCGAAGCCGTGGGCAACGCCGATGAGACCCTTGCGCAGTCCCAGGGAGTCCGGCACGCTCCGGCTGGTTTCCGGATCGTGGAACAGGGCGAAAACCCGGACCTGGGGCGGCGGGCCGGGCTGGTCCCGAAGCGTCCACCAGGTCCACAGTCGCAGACGCAGGCTCCAGGCGGCCACCCTCAGCGGACCCCGGTCCGCCGGAGGCGGCGGGGGCACGGCGGCGACGAGCTCGCCGAGCCACAGGTCCACCGGCCGCTCAAGGCCGACGTCGTAGCGCCGGCCCTCCCGGGTGAAGAAGACCTCCACGTCCTCGTAATGGCCCGCGGTCAGGCCCTCGATGAAGCGCGCGGTGTCCGGACTGCCGTCGGCGTTCACCGGGTAGACGGCCACGCGCAGCGGCGAGTCCCAGTCCGTGGTCTCCACGGCGTTCTGGTAGTTGACGCCGGCCACCACCACGAGCACCAGGAACAGGGCGAAAATGCGCAGGAATTTCAGCAGGCTCACGTCTCCGCCTCCGCGGTGAGCCGGGCGTGGCCGTCCTCCACGTCCACCCGGAGCCGGATCGGCCGGCAGCACACCTCACAGTCCTCGATATAGTCCTGGGAGGGCAGGCTCAGGTCCACCAGCGCCGTCACGGGCTCGCCACAGTGAGGGCACAGGTAGCCGACCTCCTCGATCACGGGCCGGGGCGCCGCCCGCGAGATGCCTTGCAGGCAGGGCGCATGGCGCCGGTGCCGCGTGGCGGGTTACATTCATGGGCTGGATTCACGCGGAGCATTTTCCCATGGCCAGCGAGCCGACTGCCATCGCCGAAAAACAGGAAATCGCACGGATGCGGAGGCTCTTTACGGAGCAGCAGGCCGCCTTCCGCACCGCACCCATGCCCGATGCCGGGCGGCGGCGGGATGACCTGAAGCGGCTCAAGGAGGCGCTGATCGCGAACCAGGAGCGTTTCGTCACGGCGGCGGCGGCCGATTTCGGCAGCCGGGCTTCGGGGGACACCCTGCTTGAGATACTGGCCACGGTTCACCACGCCAACTACTGCAGGAAGCGGGTGCGCAAGTGGATGAAGCCCGCCCGGCGAAGGGCCGGGCTGCTGATGGCGAGCACCACGGCGAAGGTGTACTACCAGCCCCTGGGCGTGGTGGGCATCATCGCGCCCTGGAACTATCCCCTGGCCCTCTCCCTGGGCCCGCTGGTATTCGCCCTCGCGGCGGGCAACCGGGTCATGATCAAGATGTCCGAGGCCACGCCGCGCACGGCGGAGCTGGTTCGCCACATGCTGGCGGAGGTGTTCGACGAGCGCCATGTGGCCGTGGTGGAAGGCGAGGCCGAGGTAGCCGCGGAATTCACGCGGCTGCCCTTCAACCACCTGCTGTTCACCGGCGGCACGGAGATCGGCCGGCGAGTCATGCGCGAGGCCGCCGCCAATCTGACCCCGGTGACCCTTGAGCTGGGAGGGAAGTCCCCGACCCTGATTTCCGACGACGTGGCGCTGGACATGGCCGCGGAGCGGATCGCTTTCGGCAAGCTGGCCAACGCGGGGCAGACCTGCGTGGCGCCGGACTACGTTCTCTGTCCCCGTGCACGGGTGGACGATTTCGTGGACGCCCTGGGCGCTGCGGTCACCCGGATGTACCCGGAGATGCTCCGCAACCGGGACTACACGTCGGTCATCAACGCCCGCCACCACGACCGGCTCCGGGCCTACCTGGCGGACGCACGGAGCAAGGGGGCGGACCTGCGGGAGATCAACCCCGGCGGGCACGACACCGAGGCCGGCAGCCGCAAGCTCCCCCTGTATGTGGTGACCAACGTCAGCACGGACATGCGGCTCATGCAGGAGGAGATCTTCGGGCCCATCCTCCCCATCGTGCCCTACAACCATCTCCAGGAAGCGATCGACTTCATCAACTCCCGGCCGCGACCCCTGGCGCTGAATATCTTCGACATGAACGCCACGCGGCGGGAGCAGGTGCTGGCCCAGACCCATTCCGGCGGCGTCTGTGTCAACGATGCCGTGAGTCATTTCATCGCCGAGGAGCTGCCCTTCGGCGGCATCGGAGAGTCCGGGATCGGTCACTACCACGGCCACGAGGGATTCCTGACCTTCTCCCACCAGAAGGCGGTCTTCAGCCGGCCCAGGTTCAATACCGCCCGGGTGCTGTATCCGCCGTACGGGCGCTGGGTCCAGAAGCTCGTCCACGCCCTGTTCATGCGCTGACGCGGAGCGGCGCCGGGTGCAGGAGTTAGATCGGGAGGTCCGCCGGCTGCGCACGGAACTGGCGGAGGCCAGGGGCGAAGCGCGGGCCAATGAGCGTATCTTCCGCTCCGCCCACGAGCGGGAGATGCGGCTGCTCCGGGCCGGGACCCTGCCCGAGCTCATGGACGTCCTGGTGGACGGCACGGCCCGGGCCCACGACCTCCAGCACGTCACCCTCGTGGTCCGGGACATCCACCATGAGATCCGCCAGCTGGCCGGCGAGGAGATTCGTGATGCCGGCCTGCCGGAAGGCGTGATCTTTGCGGAGAGCCTGGAGGCCCTGGCGCCCCAGTACGGCTTCCTCTGGCAGCCCTGGCTGGGGCCCTTCGTGGGCTCGGACCACGGCCTGGTCTTCCCGGGGGCGGCCGGCCTGGCCAGCTGCGCCCTGCTGCCCCTCCGGCGGCAGGAGGAGCTTATCGGGGTCCTCAACCTGGCCAGCACACGACCGGAGCGGTTCACCCGGCACCATGCGGTGGACTTCCTGAGTCACTTTGCCGACATCGCCGCGGTCTGCCTGGAGAACGCGGTGAACCGCGCCCGGCTGGTGCGGTCCGGGACCCGCGACGTCCTGACCGGTCTGTACAATCGCCGCTACCTCCAGGACCGGCTCGCCGACGAGCTGGCCAGGGCGCGCCGGGACGGGCGTCCCCTGGCCTGCGTCCTGCTGGACGTGGACCATTTCAAGGCGGTCAATGACCGCTGGGGCCACGCCGCCGGCGACCAGGTGCTGAGGGTCGTGGGAGGAACCGTGGAAGACAGTTGCCGCGACAGCGACGTTGCGGTTCGGTTCGGAGGCGAGGAGTTCGCCGTCCTGTTGCCGGGCGCGACCTGCGCTGACGCCGCCGCCGTGGCTGAGCGCATTCGCCATGCTGTGGAAAACAGCCCCGTGGAGCTTGCCTCCGGGCCGGTCAGTCTCACGGTCTCCGCCGGCGTGGCGGGCGTGCTGCCGGACGCCCTGGTCGACAGCGACCTGAAAAGCCTTGGCGAAAGGCTGATCGCGGAGGCCGACATGCACCTCTACCGCGCGAAGTCCGACGGCCGCAACCGGGTCCGGGCGGCCTGATCCGGCCATGTGGCTCATCGTCGAGAACATCTCCCAGGCCTACGCGGACGACGCCCCGGTGCTCCAGGGCCTGTCGTTTCGCCTGCCGACGGGCTCCATCGGTTGCCTGCTGGGCCCCAGTGGCTGCGGAAAGACCACCGCCCTGCGATGCATCGCGGGCTTCGAAGACGTCAGCGCGGGCCGGATCCTGGCCAACGGCGAGGCGATCAGCCGGTCCGGGTTCACACTGCCGCCGGAGAAGCGGGGTATCGGGATGGTCTTCCAGGACTACGCCCTGTTCCCGCACCTGACGGTTTCAGAGAACGTGGCCTTCGGCCTGCGCGGCCTCTCCGGGCCTGAGAGGTCCCGGCGGGCAGGGGAGGTGCTGGAGCTGGTCGGGCTGGAAGCCTCCGCCGGACTGTTCCCGGACGAGCTCTCCGGCGGCCAGCAGCAGCGGGTTGCGCTGGCCCGGGCCCTCGCGCCCCGCCCCGGGCTTCTGCTGATGGACGAGCCCTTTTCGAGCCTGGACGTCGGGATGCGGGTCCGCCTGGGCGCGGAGGTCCGGGACATCATCAAGGCGCTCGGGATCACGGCCCTGCTGGTGACCCACGACCAGGCAGAGGCCTTCGCCGTGGCCGACGAGATCGGCGTGATGAACGCCGGCCGGCTGGAGCAGTGGGACAGCGCCTACAACCTCTACCACCGGCCGGCCAGCCGCTTCGTGGCGGAGTTCGTCGGCGAGGGCTGTTTTATTCCCGGCCGCCTGGAGGACGACGGACAGGTGCGCGTCGAGCTCGGGCGGCTGGAGCTGACCGAAGACGCAGAGCTGTCGGCGGGCACCGACGTGGACGTGCTGCTGAGGCCCGACGACGTGGTCCACGAGGACGAAAGTCCCACCGAGGCCCTGGTCATCCGCAAGGCGTTCCGCGGCGCGTCCATCCTCTACACCCTGGGGCTTCCCAGCGGACGCCGGGTGCTTGCCCTGGTTCCCAGCCACCACAATCACCGCATCGGCGAACGCATCGGCATTCGCCTGGAGGCGGACCACGTGGTGGTCTTCCCCAGGGCCCCGGCTGGCGCCGGCGCCTAGGTCGGGTCGCCGGCCAGTGTTGTTCCCTGAGCCGGCGTTGTGGAAGAATCCGGGCAAGCAGGTTTTATTGCGGCGGTCATGAGCGACTGCATCGACCGGGACGGGTTCCGGGCTAACGTCGGGATCGTCCTGACCAACGAGGACGGCCGGGTTTTCTGGGCCGGGCGGGCTGGCCGCCCGGGCTGGCAGTTTCCCCAGGGCGGCATCGCGCCGGGGGAGAGCCCCCGTGAAGCCATGTTCCGGGAACTGGAGGAGGAGATCGGGCTGGTCCCCGAGGATGTTTGCGTGCTCGGCTGCACCCGGGGCTGGCTACGGTACCGGCTGCCGCGCCGTTATATCCGCCATCACAGCCGGCCGCTGTGCATTGGGCAGAAGCAGCGGTGGTTCCTGCTGAAGCTGACGGCCGGCGAGGAGCGGTTCCGCTTCGACCTGGGCGAGAAACCGGAATTCGACCGCTGGCGCTGGGTGAGCTGGTGGGAGCCGGTCAATCAGGTGATCTATTTCAAGCGCCGGGTGTACGTAAGGGCGCTGAAAGAGTTCGGAAGAGTGGTTTTTCCTGACGGGCCGCCAGAGCGCCCGGCCAGGCGATCGCGGCAATCGGGGTCCGGGTGATCCGCCCCGGCTTCCGCCGGGAGCAGGCGTGGACGGCCCCAAACTCGTAGTCAGACAGCACGACCCCACCCGCTGGCGCCTCGCCGCGGCCGCGGCCGTCATCCTCCTGCTGCTGCTGGCCTTTGGCCTGTTCGAGCTGGGCCGGCAGGCCGGCGGCTATTCCATGCTCGCCGCCGCCCGGGAAAGCCGCGAGCTGCAGGACAGGATCACGGCGCTGGAACAGGAAAACGGCAATCTCAAGGCGGAGATCGCACGTCTCGAGACAACCCTGGAGGTGGACCTCGAGGCCCAGCGGCAGCTCCGGAGCAGCCTGGAGGAGACCGAGTCGCAGGTGGCGGAGCTGAACGAGGAACTGGCGTTCTACCGGCGTATCATGGCGCCGTCGAAGGGCGAGGGCGGGCTGCGCATCCAGGGCTTTGAGGTGGCGCCGGCGGAGGCCGCCGGTCGCTACCGGGTCAAGCTGGTCCTGGTGCAGGCCCGCCAGCGGGACGACCGCACCAGCGGGGAGCTGGCGGTGGAAATCAAGGGACAGCGAAACGGCGAGGACACCCGTCTGTCCCTCCAGGACCTGGCCGCCGACGCCCAGACTTTTGACTTCAGGTATTTCCAGGACATCGACTTTGAGGTGCAGCTGCCCCAGGATTTCACGCCGGACTCGGCCCAGGTGGTACTGACGCCCCGGGGCCGGGGCGAGGCGCCGGTCAGCGCCAGCTTTCCCTGGCGTCCCGGGGACTGAACAGGAGGTAACTATGTTTTCCAGCAAGAAGGCCCGGACGCGGCCCATCGAGACTCTCGTCGGCGCCGGCACCCTGGTGCGGGGCGACGTCATCTTCGAGGGCGGAATGCACCTGGACGGCCGGGTTGCGGGGGACGTGTCCGCCGCCGGCGAGGACGCGGTGCTGACCGTGGGGGAAAAGGGCGTCATCGAGGGCTCGGTGACGCTGGAGCACCTGGTCCTGGAGGGCACCATCACCGGCGACGTGAACGTCACTGACCGGGTCCGGCTGGGGCCGACGGCGCGGATCGAGGGGAACCTGCGCTACAACGTGCTGGAAATGGCCAGCGGGGCCCGGGTGAACGGCCGCCTGATCCACGACCCGGCCCCCGGGCCCGGGGACACCAGCGGGACCGCGGAGGCCGAAGGATCCGCCGAACCCGGGCCGGAGGTCGATGGCGCCTCCCAGGTGAGTTAGAATCATTCCAACCTCAAGGCTCTGACCAGGCACGAAAGCCATGACTACCGAAGCCCCTTTGATCTTTACCAATGCCGCGGCCACCAAGGTCGGGGAGCTCCTCCGCGAGGAAGAGAACCCGGCGCTCAAGCTGCGGGTTTTCATCCAGGGCGGCGGCTGCTCCGGATTCCAGTACGGGTTTACCTTCGACGAGAACGAGGATGAGGGCGACACCCGGGTGGAGAACTGCGGCGTCACGCTCCTGGTGGATCCCATGAGTATCCAGTACCTCATGGGGGCGGAGATCGACTACAAGGAAGATCTCAACGGCGCCCAGTTCGTAATCCGCAACCCGAACGCCACCACGACCTGCGGCTGCGGCTCCTCTTTCGGCGTCTAGGCACAGCTCCGTCGCCGCAGCCGTGGCCGCCTCCCGCCAGCGCGGCGTCATCGCGGCGGTAGACCTGGGTTCCAACAGCTTCCACATGGTCGTCGCCCGAATGAGCGACGGCCAGCTCGCTATCGTTGACCGCATCCGGGAGATGGTCCGCCTGGGGGCCGGGGTTGATGACCGCGGCCGGATCGACGACGAGGCGGCGGCCCGGGCCCTGGAGTGCCTCGCGCGCTTCAGCGAGCGGCTGGGCGCCCTGGAAGCGGACCAGGTCCGGGCCGTGGGAACCAACACCCTGCGCCGGGCCCGCCGGGCCACCGGTTTCCTCCGCGACGCCGAGACCGCCCTGGGTCATCCCATCGAGGTCATCTCCGGCGTGGAAGAGGCCCGGCTCATCTACCTCGGCGCCGCCCACAGCCTGCCCGCCCAGCCGGGGCGCCGGCTCGTGGCGGACATCGGCGGTGGCAGCACGGAGCTCATCATTGGCGAGGGCTACGACGCGCTCAGGCTGGAAAGTCTCTACATGGGCTGCGTGAGCGCCAGCCAGGCCTTTTTCGCCGATGGCGAAATCTCCGAGGAGCGGTTCCGGGAAGCGCGTCTGTTCGCCAGCCAGGAGCTGGAGCCCGTTCGCCGGGCCTTCCTTCGGGAGGGCTGGGAAGAGGCCGTGGGAACCTCCGGGACCATCCGGGCCACGGCGCGTGTCCTGAGGAGAACAGAGGGCGGCGGGGGGGAGATTACGCCGGAGGGCCTGGAAACCCTTCAGGCGAGACTGATCAGTGCCGGCCACGTGGAGAAGCTGGACCTGGACGGGCTGAGCAGTCAGCGGGCCCCGGTGTTTCCCGGCGGCGTGGCCATCCTGGCAGAGATTTTCGCGGCCCTGGACATCCGCCGGATGCAGGGAGCGGACGGGGCTTTAAGAGAAGGCCTGCTGTACGACCTGGTGGGCCGGCTGTCCGACGAGGACGCCCGGGACCGCAGCGTGCGCGCCTTCCAGCGTCGCTTCCACGTGGATCTGGCGCAGGCGGACCGCGTCAGGGCCACCGCGGCGACCCTGCTGGCCCAGGTTGGCAACAACTGGAACCTCGAGGATCCGGCATGTTTTGACCTGCTGGACTGGGCGGCCCAGCTGCACGAAGTGGGGCTGGATATCGCCCATTCTCACCATCACAAGCACGCCGCCTACCTGGTCAGAAACGCCGACCTGGCGGGTTTCTCCGTGGACGAACAGCGCCGGCTGGCCGTCCTGGTGGGCGGGCACCGGAGAAAGGTCCGGCGCAGGGACCTGGAGGGATTCGACAGCCCCTGGGACCGGCGGCTGCCCTATCTGCTTTGCCTCCTGCGCGTCGCCGTAGTGCTCAACCGCAGTCGCACCGATGAGCCCCTGCCGCCCATGGAGAGCCGGGGCACAAAGCACAAGCTGAAACTGCGTTTCCCGGAAGGGTGGCTGGAGGCCCATCCCCTGAGCCTGGCGGACCTGGAGACCGAGGCGGGTTACTTGTCCAGCATCGGGCTTAAGCTCAGCCTCCGCTGACCTCGGCGCACAGGCTTTCCAGAAACACCTGCTGGGAGGAGACGGCCAGGTCGTCGCCCGGGTCGCGACGCACGTAGCGCCCGTCCGCCTGCATCATCCACGCCTGGCAGTTGTCCCACAGGTCCACTTCCAGGTCGTCCACGAGGCGGCGCTGGAGCGCCTCGTCCTCCACGGGGAAACATACCTCCACCCGGGTGAAAAAGTTCCGCTCCATCCAGTCGCCGCTGGCACAGAGGATTTCCGGCTCGCCCCCGTTGTGGAAGTAGAACACCCGGGCATGCTCCACGAAGCGACCGATGATCGACCGGACGCGTATGCGCTCGGACACGCCCTCGATGCCGGGGCGAAGGCAACAGATGCCCCGCACCACCAGGTCGATCTCGCCACCCGCCCGGGAGGCCGCATAAAGGGCTTCGATGATCTCCGGCTCCACCAGGGCGTTCATCTTCGCCACGATCCGGGCCGGCCGGCCCGCGGCGGTGTGCTCTGCTTCCCGGCCGATACGCTCCAGCATGGCGTCGTGGAGGCGGAACGGCGCCGTGCACAGCTTCTCCAGCTCCGCCGGCGTGCCCGGGCTGGTGAGCTGCATGAACGCCTCGTGGACGTCCCGGCCTGTCTGGCCATCACAGGTCAGCAGGCTGTAGTCGGTGTAGCGCCGCGCGGTCCGGGGGTGGTAGTTGCCGGTGCCAAGGTGCACGTAGCGGACCATGCGGCCGCTTTCCCGCCGGACCACCATGAGCATGTTGGCGTGGGTCTTGAAGCCCACCACGCCGTAGACCACCTGCGCGCCGGCCTCCTGCAGACGGTTGGCCAGGGCGATGCTGGCTTCCTCGTCGAACCGCGCCATGAGTTCCACGGCCACCGTGACTTCCTTGCCCGCCCGGGCGGCGGACACCAGGGCGTCGACTACGGGGGAATCCGGCGCACCCCGGTAGAGCGTCTGCTTGATGGCCAGAACGTCCCGGTCGGCGGCGGCCTCCCGCACCAGCTCCACCACGGGCGTGAAGCTCTCGTAAGGGTGGTGCAGCAGGATGTCCCCGGCGGCCATGGCGGCCATGATGCTCTGACCATGGGCAAGCTCCGCCGGCAGGGATGGCGTGAAGGCCGGGTATTTCAGGTCGGCCCGGTTCACCAGGTCCGCGACGGCGGAAAGCCGGTTGAGATTGACCGGGCCGTTCACCTCGTAAAGGTCATCCGGGCCCAGGCCAAAACGCCTGAGGAGGAAGCCCACCAGCTCCTCCGGGCAGCCGCGGGCGACCTCCAGGCGCACTTCGTCTCCGTAGCGCCGGGCGGCCAGCTCACCCTCCACGGCTCGCAGCAGGTCCTCCACCTCCTCGTCGTCCACGAACAGGTCGCTGTTCCGCGTGACCCGGAACTGGTAGCAGCCCAGCACTTGCAGCCCGGCGAAGAGCTCACCGACGAAGGCGTGGATGATGGAGGACAGAAAGACGAAATCGTCCGGACCGTTCCAGGGATCTTCAGGGGGCAGCCTGATGACCCGGGGCAGGGAGCGGGGCGCCTGGACGACCGCAAGGCCTGCTGGCCGGCCGAACACGTCCTCGCCTTCCAGGCTGACGATGAAGTTGAGTGACTTGTTGATGATGCGGGGAAAGGGGTGGGCCGGATCCAGGCCGATGGGCGTGAGCACCGGCAGCACCGACTCCTGGAAGAGCTGGTGCAGCCACCGGGCCTGGGGTTCGCTCCACTCGCCCCGGGGGATGAAGCGGACCTCCCGTCGGGCCAGGGCGGGGGTGAGCACCTCGTTGAACACCCGGTACTGCTCGTCCACCAGCTCGTGGGCGACGCTGCTGATGGCCCCGAGGGTCTCGGTGGCAGACAGGCCGTCCCGGCGGACGTAGGCGGAGCCCAGCTCCACCCGCTCTTTCAGTCCGCCGACACGAATCTCGAAGAACTCGTCCAGGCTCGTGCAGGAGATGCACATGAACCGGAGCCGCTCCAGGAGCGGGATCGCCGGGTCCTTGGCCTGTTCCAGAACCCTGCGGATGAGCTCGATCTGGCTCAGCTCGCGGTTGAAATAGAGCTCGGGGCGGCGCAGGTCCGGTCCTTCGGGCGCGGCCGTGTCGTCCATGGGCGTCTCCCAGGTTTCCTGCTGCGGAGCATAAACCGGCCCGGCCGCCGGTGTCCTGCGCTAGCGCAAGGCCCGGACCGCCGGCGGGGCGCCGGGGTAGATTCCGCCCAGGATGGCCGGCTGCCGGGCGCCGGTCACCGAGGGCACGTTGCCGGCGAGGCCGGCCAGCGTGCGAGAGGCGAGCCAGGCGAAGGCGGAGGCTTCCACGAGGTCCGGCGCGATGCCGGCTGCCTCGGTGGTTTCCACCGCCGCTCCGCTGCCGTGGGCTGCGATGCGCCGGAGAAGATGGGGATTCCTTGCGCCACCCCCGCAGACCAGGATCCGGTCGGGGGGCTGGGCCTCCAGGGCACGGCCGACGGTGGTGGCGGTGAACTCCGCCAGGGTGGCCTGCACCGTTGCCGGGTCGTGCCGGCCGCCGTCCGAGGCGAGGACCCCGTCCAGCCACTCCAGGCTGAAGTCTTCCGGCCCGGTGCTTTTCGGCGGCGCCAGGGCGAGGAAGGGATGCGTCATCAGCCGGTCCAGCAGCGCGGCGTCCGGGGTCCCGGAGGCCGCCCAGCGTCCGGACTCGTCCCAGGGCGTCCCGAGATGCCGCCGGGCCCAGGCATCCATGAGCACGTTGCCGGGACCGGTATCGAAGCCGGTCACGGGCTGTCCCGGGACGAGCCGCGTGACGTTGCCGATGCCGCCGATATTCAGCACGGCCCTCGACTCGGCGGGGTCCGCCAGAACCGCGGCGTGGAAGGCCGGAACCAGTGGCGCGCCCTGGCCTCCCAGGGCCACGTCCCGCCGGCGGAAATCCGCCACCGTGGTGATGCCCGTGCGGGCGGCGATGATATTGGGATCGCCGATCTGCAGAGTAAAACGCCGCTCCGCCCTGGGACGGTGCCGCGCCGTCTGGCCGTGGCTCCCGATGGCGCGCACGGCGCCGGCATCGACGCCGGCCTGGTCGAGCAGCGACAGGACGGCATGGGCGAACAGTTCGCCGACAGCCACATCCAGGCTGCCCAGCTGGTCGATGTCGCCGGCCCGGGCAAGGTCCCGCAGGGCCGTCTGCAGGTCTGCGGGGATGGGCGTGCTCAGGTCGGCTTCCACGACGAAACGGCTGCCGTCGATGCTGGCCAGTACCGCATCCACGGCGTCTGCGGAGGTGCCGGACATGAGGCCGACGAATCTATCGGCCACCGGCCGGGTCCCGCTATTCCGCCGAGGCGAGACGGGTGGGACTCAGGGCATCCAGCTCCGCCAGCAGCGGCGACGTCGCCAGCGCGAACTTCTGCCTGAGCGCCTCAGGCACGGGATCGGCCTCGGGCAGGGGCACGGTCCGTGGATTCCGGTGCACCCCGTTCAGCCGGTACTCGTAGTGGAGGTGGGGCGCGGTGGCCAGCCCGGTCTTGCCGACGTAGCCGATCACCTGGCCCTGCTTGACCCGTCTTCCCGGCCGGGCAGCGGGCGCGATCCGGGACATGTGGGCGTACAACGTCGTGACGTTGCCGCCGTGCTGGAGGATCACCGTCGTGCCGTAGCCGCCCTTCGTGCCCGCATGGATGACCCGCCCGTCGCCGGCGGCCTTGATGGGCGTGCCCTTGCGGGCGGCGTAATCCACCCCCCGGTGGGGTCGCTTCACCTTGAGGATGGGATGGAGCCGGTTCGGGTTGAAACTGGAGCTCACCCGGGTGAAATCCACCGGGGCCCTCAGGAACGCCTTGCGCACGCTGCGGCCTTCCGGCGTGAAGTAGCCCGCGTCGCCGTCCGGGTCCACGAAGCGCACCGCCCGGAACACGCGTCCCTGGTTGCCGAATTCGGCGGCCAGGACCTCGCCGTCCCGGAGCTTCTCGCCGTCCTGCCAGATTTCCTCGTAGACCACGGCGAACCAGTCGTTGCGGCGGATGTCCAGGGCGAAGTCGATGTCCCAGGCGAACACGCCCGCCAGTTCCATGATGGCCTTGTCGGACATGCCGGCTTCCAGGCCGGCGACGTAGAAGGAGGAGTCAATACGGCCCTGGGCGTGACGACGGCGGATCTCCACCGGATGCTCCAGGAAACGGGCGGCGTAGCCCTCTTCCGCAGTGGTCTCCACCACCAGGCTGCGGGTTTCGTTGATTCGCCGGGTCAGGGACAGCACGGTGCCTTTGTCGTGGCGCACCTGGATCACGTCTCCGGGACGGATCTTCTTCAGGTGGGGTGCGGCTTCCTGGACGCGGAGTATCAGGGCCAGATCGGCCACGGAGATACCGTGCCGCCGGAACAGCCGGTCCAGGCTGTCCCCCGACCGGACTTCCAGTTCCAGGGTTTCGCCGGGCAGTGCAGGCGCCGGGCTCTCGGACGCCGTCGGTGTGCCGGCGGTGACGGGCTGTGGCGTCTCCCCGGCCGGTTCGGTGCCCGCGGCCACCGGGTCCGGCGCCGGCTCCGGGGCGGCCTCGTGCGGCCTCGCGTCAACGGTGGCGACCTTCAGGGGGATCCGGAGCGTCTCGGGCGTGTCGATGTCCGGCTCCGCCACGGCGGCTGCCTGCGTGCCGCCGCCGGGAGCCTGGCTGAGCAGGGCCACCAGGGCGACGATTCCACAGGCGATACCCAGGCTCACGGCGTGATGACGCCGGAACCCGCGCCCTGCCACCGGCTCGGGATCGCTGGGAGGTTTGTAGTCGTGCCGGATTCCGCTGCGCACTCGACCCGCCGCTGTAGAGGCTGCAAAATTGCGCATACCCTAGCCCTTGCGCTCCGGCCGGTCAATGAGCGTTTCGGCAGATTTTTCAATCATTCACCCGGGGAATCTAATGACGCCTGCGAAGGAACAGTTCGCCGAACTGAAGCGGGGCGCCGACGAGGTGCTGGTGGAGTCGGAACTGGCCGAGCGGCTGGCGGCAGGAGGCCCGCTGCGGGTGAAGGCCGGCTTCGATCCCACGGCGCCGGATCTGCACATCGGTCACACGGTACTCATTAACAAAATGCGCCAGTTCCAGGAGTTCGGCCACGAGGTCATCTTCCTGATAGGCGATTTCACCGGGATGATCGGCGACCCCACCGGCAAGAACACCACCCGTCCCCCGCTGACTCGCGATGAGGTCATAGAGAACGCGCGGACGTACGAGGAGCAGATCTTCAAGATCCTGGATCCTGCCCGCACTCTGGTGATGTTCAATTCCAGCTGGATGGGCGAGATGAGCGCCGCAGATCTCATCGGCCTGGCGTCCAAGCACACCGTGGCGCGCATGCTGGAGCGGGATGACTTCGCCACCCGGTACGCCGACGGCCGGCCCATCGCCGTCCACGAGTTCCTCTATCCCCTCGTGCAGGGCTACGACTCGGTGGCCATGCGAGCCGACGTGGAGCTGGGCGGCACGGACCAGAAGTTCAATCTGCTGGTGGGACGCCAGCTCCAGCAGGCCTGGGACCAGCGTCCCCAGGTGGTGATCACGATGCCGCTGCTCGAGGGACTGGACGGCGTCCAGAAGATGTCCAAGTCGCTGAACAATTACGTCGGCATCACTGAGCCCCCCGGGCAGATGTTCGGCAAGCTAATGTCCATCTCCGACGAACTGATGTGGCGGTATTTCGAGCTGCTGTCCTTCCGGCCGCTGGCGGAGGTGGCGGGGCTGAAGAAATCCGTTGCCGGGGGTCGAAACCCCATGGAGGTGAAGTTCGAGCTCGCCGCGGAGATCGTCGGCCGCTTCCACGGCGAAGCCGGCGCCGCCCAGGGCCGGCGGGATTTCGACCAGCGCATCCGCGCCGGCGGGATCCCCGAAGACATGCCGGAGAAAGAGATTCCCGGTCCGGCGGGCATCGCCCAGGCACTGTCCGCCGCCGGCCTGACTGCCAGCAACTCGGAGGCCTTCCGGCTCATCAAGGCCGGGGCGGTGCGGGTGGACGGAGAGAGGGTCGAGGACCGGGGCATGGAACTGCCCGCAGGGAGCACGGTGGTGCTGCAGGTGGGCAAGAGGAAGGCGGCGAGGGTCACCCTGGCGCCCTCCGGCGCCGGGCCGGCGACAGGCTGAAGCAATCGGCGTGGCATTCGGAACACAAGAGGAACGACAACATGCAGAGCAGGATGTCTATGGGGAAGCTGGGCAAGGCCATGGCCGCAGCAGTACTGGCCGCCGCGGCCGCGACGGCGCAGGCGCAGGATCTCACGGCGGATCAGGCGAAGAAGATCACCGAGACCCGCCAGGGGGTACTCAAGGTGGTCGGCTGGAGCATCGGGCCCATGGGGGCGATGGTCCGCGGCGTGATCCCCTGGAACCAGGCGGTGTTCGCCGAGCGCGCCCAGCGCATCGCCTGGATGAGCACCATGCTTCCGGATGCCTTCGCGCCGGACACCTCCGCCTTCGACCTGGAGACCGAGGCGCTGCCGGTGATCTGGGAGAAGCACGACCGGTTCGAGACCCTGGCCGGCAACCTCCAGGCCAGCGCGGCCCGGCTGGCGGAAGTTGCTGCCGGCGGTGACGAGGCGGCATCGAAGGAAGCTTTCGGCGCCATGGTTGATGACTGCCGCGCCTGCCACGACGAGTTCCGGGAAGACGACAACTAGGTCGGCGGCAGGCTAATAGATCCCG
>JARRON010000017.1:0-36046 GCA_037383845.1 Gammaproteobacteria bacterium | reverse complement strand
GGGAGGCCGCGCTGGCCAGGGGGGCGAGGGCGCCCAGCAACAAGACAACGGCAAGGCTTCGGTACATCACGGGCTCTTCCGGACCGCAAACGGGGCTGCAATCATCCGAACTCCGCCGCCTGCCCGCAAGCAACCCTGAAGGGCGCCCACGCCTCCTGGGGCTCCAGGAGGCACGGCGCTTTTGCCCGCAAAGAGGCATGTCCCCCTTTTCGGCGGTGCGGGAATGGCTCCCGCGGCGGGGCTTTAGTATCATCCGCGCCTCCAACGTTTCACTCCCCGGCGGAGAGATCCCGGGCCCGGCGCGGCCACCGGGACGCCGAAGGCGCAAGCACCGCCCGGAAACGCTCAGGCAAAAGGACGGCGGGGAGCAGTTGGCTCTGGAGAGCGGTCGCCACAGGCGGCCCACCGAAGGTGAGGGTCCCGCGGGCGAGCGCGGGACCGGAATCTCTCAGGTTCCCGGACAGAGAGGCGGCAGGCATGACGATGCTTGCTGCCTGAACCATTTGGGGGAGAGAGCCATGGGCCAGCGGACACCACTATTCGAAGAGCACGAACGGCTTGGCGCCCGGATCGTCGACTTTGGCGGATGGGACATGCCCGTCCACTACGGTTCCCAGATCGAGGAACACCACGCCGTGCGCAGCGCCGTGGGTATGTTCGACGTCTCCCACATGACGGTGGTCGACGTGGCAGGCGCCGGCGCCCTGGCGTTCCTCCGGCGGCTGCTCGCCAACGACGTCGGCCGTCTCGGCGAACCCGGCAAGGCGCTGTACGGCTGCATGCTGAACGAAGAGGGTGGGGTGCTGGACGACCTCATCACCTATTTTCTTGGCCCGGACCATTACCGCCTGGTGGTCAACGCCGCCACCCGGGAGAAGGACCTGGCCTGGATCGGCCGGCAGTCTGCGGCCTTCGACGTCAACGTGGAGGAGCGCCCCGAACTGGCCATGATCGCCGTACAGGGCCCCGAGGCCCGGGAACGTGCCGCAGCGCTGCTGCCGGCGTCCGGCCGGGAGCATGCGTTGTCCCTCAAGCCCTTCGAGGCCGTTGATCTGGATGGTCTTTTCGTTGCGCGCACGGGCTATACCGGCGAAGACGGCTGGGAGATCATCCTGCCTGCGGCCGATGCGCCGCCCCTGTGGCGAGGCCTGGAATCCGCGGGTGCGAGGCCCTGCGGTCTGGGCGCCCGGGACACGCTCCGCCTGGAGGCGGGCATGAATCTCTATGGGCAGGACATGGACGAATCCACCACGCCCCTGGAATCCGCCCTGGGCTGGACCGTGGTCTGGGAGCCAACCGACCGGGCGTTCATCGGCCGCGCCGCCCTGGAGGCGCAGCGTGCCAAGGGCCCGCCCCGCAAGCTGGTGGGACTGCTGCTCGAGGACCGGGGAGTGCTGCGGGGCCACCAGAAGGTCGTCGTCGGCGATGCCGGCGAGGGCGAGGTCACCAGCGGCACCTTCTCCCCGACCCTGGGCCGGTCCATCGGTCTGGCACGGGTGCCCGCCGACGCGGGAGACACCGTCCAGGTCGAGGTTCGCGGCCGCCGGCTGGCGGCCCGGGTGGTGCGTCCGCCCTTCGTCCGGCACGGCAAGGTGCGGGTTGCGCTGGACTGAGCCGGCCACCGACTAGAATTAGCAGACCACTGGCACTGCCAGGACGGGAACACGCCAAGAGAGAGGGCTGACGATGAGCAACATCCCCGGCGACCTGAAGTTCACCAAGTCCCACGAGTGGGTGCGCCCCGAGGACGACGGCACCGTCACCGTGGGCATCACCGACCACGCCCAGGATGCCCTGGGCGACCTGGTCTTCGTGGAGACCCCGGAGACCGGTGGCACCGTTACTGCCGGAGACGCCTGCGCCGTGGTGGAATCGGTCAAGGCCGCGTCCGACGTCTATGCGCCGGTCAGCGGCGAGGTGATCCAGGCCAACGAGGCCCTGGCGGACAAGCCGGAGCTCGTGAACGAGGATCCCTACGGCGAGGGCTGGCTCATGAAAATCCGACCGTCGGCCGGGGCCGAAATGGATGATCTCATGGACGCCCAGGCCTACGCCGAGACTCTCGAGGAGTAACCGCGGTCACCGCGGTGGAGTAACGACATGCCCTTCATTCCCCACACTGACGCCGACATCCGGGCGATGCTGGACGCCGTGGGCGTGTCCCGGCTGGAAGACCTGTTCGACGAGATCCCCGACGAGCTGAAGGTCGGTTCCCTGGCCGTGCCCGAGGCTGCCACGGAGATGGAGATCCAGCGGCTGATGCGGGAACGCGCCGGCGCGGACGCGGGCCCGCTGAATTTCATCGGCGCGGGCGCCTACGAGCACCACATTCCTGCTGCGGTCTGGGAGATCACGACCCGGGGCGAGTTCTACAGCGCCTACACCCCCTACCAGGCCGAGGCCAGCCAGGGGACGCTGCAACTCATCTACGAGTTCCAGTCCATGATGACGGCGCTTACCGGCATGGAGGTGGCCAACGCGTCTCTGTACGACGGCGCGTCGGCCCTGGCCGAGGCCTGCCTGATGGCGGTGCGCGGGAACCGGACCTCGAAGTCCGCCCGGATCCTGGTGCCTGGCACCGTCAACCCTGCCTACCGCCGCACCTGCCACGCCATCGCCGGCGGCCAGGGGCTGACCTTCGAAGCGGTGCCGTTCGAGGCAGCCACGGGCGTCGTGTCCGCGGAGGGCCTGTCTGCCTGGGACGACCAGGACGTGACGGCCCTGGTCATCCAGCAGCCCAATTTCTTCGGCCGCTACGAGGACGTCGCGGCCCTGGTGGACTGGGCCCGGGCCCGGGACGCCCTGGTCATCGCTGTCGTCAATCCCGTGAGCCTCGCCCTGCTGGAGCCGCCCAGCGGCTGGGGCGAGTCCGGCGCGGACATCGTTTGCGGCGAGGGTCAGCCCCTGGGGGTGCCCCTCTCCTCCGGCGGGCCGTACTTCGGCTTCCTTGCCAGCCGCAAGTCGCTGGTCCGGCAGATGCCCGGCCGCATCGTAGGCCGCACGGTCGATCTCGACGGCCGGACGGGCTACGCCCTGACCCTGCAGGCCCGGGAGCAGCACATCCGCCGCTCCAAGGCCACCTCCAACATCTGCACCAACCAGGGGCTCATGGTCACTGCCGCAACCATTTACATGAGCCTGCTGGGCGCGGAAGGCCTCGCCCGCGTGGCCGCTGCATGCGTGCGGAATACCGCGGTCCTGGCGGACGAGCTGACGGGCCTCGAGGGCGTGAGCCGGCTCTTCGAAGGTCCCGTGTTTCACGAGTGCGCCCTAAAGCTGGACCAGCCTGTCGCTCCGATCGTGGCGGCCCTGGCCGAGAGGGGCATCGTCGGTGGTTACGACCTGTCCCGGGATTATCCCGAGCTCGGTCACGGGCTTCTTGTCTGCGCCACCGAGACCCGCACGGACGCAGACATCGAGGCTTATCGACGGGCGCTGACGGACATACTCCGGCAGGCCCGGGTCGCCTGAGAACGGCGTCCCCGCAACATCACTTTCCTGGAGATACAAATGGCAACCATCACCCTGCAGGGCAACGAGATCCACACCTCCGGCGAGCTTCCGCGGGTGGGCAGCAAGGCCCCGGATTTCACCCTTACCGACAGCGACCTGAACGATGTCGCCCTGTCGCGCTGGATGGGCAAGAAGAAACTCGTCTCCATCTTCCCCAGCATCGACACCCCGGTGTGCGCGGCGTCCACGAAGAAGTTCAACGACTACGCCCGCGAGCATGACGACACCGTGATGCTCATGGTTTCCGCCGACCTGCCCTTTGCCCACAAGCGATTCTGCGGCGCCGAGGACCTGGAGAACGTTCACAGCCTGTCCACGATGCGTGCCGGGGACTTCGCCAAGAACTACGGCGTGCTGATCGCCGACGGCCCGCTGGCCGGCCTTACGGCCAGGGCGGTCATCGTCCTGGACGAGAACGACACCGTAGTCCACTCGGAGCTGGTGCCCGAGATCGGCCAGGAGCCTGACTACGACGCCGCCCTCAAGGCCCTGGGCTAGTCCCGGCCGTCGATCCAGGGAGACGAGCGCCCATGACTGAGCCGCTGATCTTCGAGTACTCCCGGCCCGGGCGACGGGCGGTGGCCCAGGCACCGTCCGCGCCGGCGGAAGCAGATATCCCGGAGCACCTGCGCAGGCGGGCGCCGCCGACGCTGCCCGAAGTCTCGGAACTGGACACGGTGCGGCATTTCACTCGGCTGTCCCAGCTGAACTTCTCCATCGACACCCACTTCTATCCGCTGGGCTCCTGCACGATGAAGTACAACCCCAGGGCGTGTAACACCCTGGCGCTGTTGCCCGGCTTCCTGGGCCGCCATCCCCTGGCCCCGGAGTCCACCGGGCAGGGGTACATGGCGTGCATGTACGAGCTGCAGGAAATTCTCAAGGAAGTCACGGGCATGAAGGGCGTGTCGCTGACGCCCATGGCGGGCGCACAGGGCGAGTTCGCCGGGGTGGCCATGATCCGGGCCTACCACGCCGCCCGCGGCGATGATCATCGCGACGAGATCATCGTCCCCGACGCCGCCCACGGGACCAACCCGGCCACCGCCACCATGTGCGGCTGCAAGGTCATCGAGATTCCCACGGGCAAGAATGGCGACGTGGATCTGGAGGCGCTGAAGGCCGCGGTGGGCCCGAAGACGGCCGGCATCATGCTGACCAATCCGTCCACGGTGGGAGTGTTCGACCGGAACATCCTGGAGATGTCCCGCATCGTCCACGGCGCCGGCGGGCTGCTCTACTACGACGGCGCGAACCTCAATGCCATCCTGGGCAAGGTGCGTCCCGGCGACATGGGCTTCGACGTCATCCACATGAACCTGCACAAGACCTTCTCCACGCCCCATGGCGGCGGCGGACCGGGATCTGGCGCCGTCGGCGTCAGCGAGCGGCTTCTGCCGTTTATGCCCGTGCCGGTGGTGGCCAGGGAAGGCGATACCTATCGCTGGCTGACCGAGGACGACAAGCCCCAGACCATCGGCCGGCTCTCGGCGTTCATGGGCAACGCCGGCGTCAACCTGCGGGCCTACGTCTATGCCCGCATGCTGGGCGCCGAGGGCATGACGCGGGTCGGTGAGTTTGCCACTCTGAACGCCAACTACCTGATGGCCAGGCTGGCGGACGCCGGCTTTCAGCTGGCCTACCCGGCGCGAAGGGCGAGCCATGAGTTCATCGTCACCCTGAAGCGGGAGGCGAAGGAACTCGGCGTCACCGCCATGGACGTGGCCAAGCGGCTGCTGGACCACGGTTTCCACGCGCCCACCACCTACTTCCCGTTGCTCGTGCCGGAGTGCCTGCTCATCGAGCCCACGGAGACGGAGTCCCGGGAAACCCTGGACGCCTTCGTGGATGCCATGAAGGCTATCCTGGCCGAGGCCCGGAAGGACCCGGACAAGCTCAAGGGTGCGCCCTACACGACGCCGGTGCGCCGGCTGGACGACGTACGGGCCGCCAGGCAGCTGGACCTGGCCTGGGTGCCGGAGGAGGCCGCCTGAGCCCCGGACGACGACAAGCCTGTCTGCCCCCTGGGCCCGGAGGAACCGGATGAGTGCGCTGATCTGCGGCTCCATCGCCTACGACAACATCATGGTCTTCCAGGGCCGGTTCCAGGACCAGATCCTGCCCGACCAGATCCACGTGCTGAACGTGTCGTTCCTGGTGCCCGAACTGCGCCGTGAATTCGGTGGCTGTGCAGCCAACATCGCCTACAACCTCCGGCTGCTCGGCGAGCGGGGCTATCCGATGGCCACTGTGGGCCGGGATTTCGCGCCCTACCGGGAGTGGCTCGACGCCCGGGGCGTGCCCCTGGACTACGTACGGGAGCTGCCGGACTCCTACACCGCCGTGGCGAGCATCACCACGGACCTGGCAGACAACCAGATCACGGCCTTCCATCCCGGCGCCATGAACTCCGCCCACCTCAACAGCGTGCCTGCGGATGCCGGCATAACCTGGGGCATGGTTTCCCCGGACGGTCGGCAGGCCATGCTCGACCATGCCGCGCAGTTCGCGGACGCCGGCATCCCCTTCGTGTTCGATCCCGGGCAGGGGCTGCCCATGTTCGACGGCGAGGAACTGGCCAGCTTCGTCGAGATGGCGACGGTGGTCGCGGTCAACGACTACGAGGGCAAGATGCTTTCCGAGCGGACCGGGCTCTCCCTGGAGGCGCTGGCCGCCCGGGTCTCAGCGTTCGTCGTTACCCTGGGCGGGGAGGGCTCCCGCATCTTCACTCGCGGGCGGGAGATCTGGATCCCGGCGGCGCCGGTGGAGAATGTGGCCGATCCTACCGGCTGCGGCGACGCCTACCGGGCGGGACTGCTGTACGGCCTCATGCGCGAGGCGGACTGGGAAGTCACCGGCCGGATCGCGTCACTGATGGGCGCCATCAAGGTCGAGACCCACGGAACGCAGAACCATTCCTTCAATGCAGGGTCTTTCTCCGAGAGGTTCCGGAAAGCGTTCGGCTACGATTCCGGCCTCATCGGATCATGAGCAGGCCCGCGAGGCATCCCGTCCAATGCAGCTGAAGCCATCCGCCGTCCTGGCGGCCGCCGTCTTTTTCCTGTCTTCCCTCGCCGCCGGAGCTGCGGACAACGGAGACTGGCGTGCGACCCTGGAGCGGGTCTCTCCCAGCATCGTGTCCATCCAGGTGGACCAGACCCGCGCCTTCGACACCGAGTGGAATTCCTCCAGCCAGGCTACGGGATTCGTGGTGGATGCCGACGCCGGCCTGATCCTCACCAACCGCCACGTCGTGACTCCCGGCCCGGTGGTGGCGGAGGCGGTGTTCCTGAACCACGAGGAAGTGGAGCTGACGCCGGTGTACCGGGACCCGGTCCATGATTTCGGGTTCTACCGCTACGACCCCGCCAGGCTCAGGTACATCGACCCGGTCACCCTGCCCCTGGCGCCGGAAGGGGCGCAGGTGGGCCGGGAGATCCGGGTCGTGGGCAACGACGCCGGCGAGCAGATCTCCATCCTGGCCGGCACCCTGGCCCGCCTGGACCGGGGGGCGCCGGAGTACGGGCGAGGCCAGTACAACGACTTCAACACGTTCTACCTGCAGGCGGCCTCGGGTACTTCCGGCGGCTCCTCGGGATCGCCGGTGATCGACATCGACGGAAACGTGGTGGCGCTGAACGCGGGCGCCAACACCCAGGCCGCCTCCAGCTTCTTCCTGCCTCTCGGCCGCGTGACCCGGGCGCTGAACCTCATCCGGGAGGGCCGGCCCGTGACGCGGGGCACGCTTCTGACCACCTTCGTCCACGTCGCCTATGACGAGCTGCGGCGCCTGGGGCTGTCCGAGGAAGAAGAGGCCCTCTACCGGGCCGAGTTCCCGGGGCTCAAGGGGATGCTGGTGGTGCGGGAGGTCCTCCCCGGAGCGCCGGCCGAGGATCGCCTGGCGCCGGGCGACATTCTGCTGACGGTGAACGGGCAGCCCGTCGCCGAATTTGATCCGCTGGCGGACATCCTGGACGAGGGCGTTGGCGAGACCGTGAATCTTTCCCTCCGCCGGGGCGACGAGATGCTGCAGGTGGCGCTGCCGGTCACGGACCTGCACCGGGTCACCCCGGACGCCTTCGTGCAGTTCGGCGACGCGGTGGTCCACGACCTGTCCTACCAGCAGGCCCGGCACCTGAACGTGGCCCTTGGCGCCGGCGTTTACGTGGCCAACCCGGGCTACGTGTTCTCGACCGCGGCCATTCCGCGTGCGGCGGTTGTCGTGGAAATGGACGGGGAGCCGACTCCCGACCTGGAGACTTTCGTGGACGTCGTCTCCGGGCTGAAGGACGGCGACCAGGTGCCGGTGCGATGGTTCGGTTTCGACGATCCCCGTACCCCGAGGGTACGCAGCCTTCGCATGGACCGGCGCTGGTTCCCGGCCCAGCGATGCGCCCGGGACGACAGCAGCGGCCACTGGCCCTGCGAGGCCCTGCCGGAAGTGGGCACCGCGGCTCCGCCGGAGCCGGCGAGCACCCGGTTCCCGCCTGAGTCGGATCGCAAGCTCGCGACGCTGCAGCGCTCCCTGGTGCTCGTGAACTTCGACATGCCTTATCCGGTGTCCGGCGTCTCGGACCGCAACTACCACGGCACGGGGCTGGTGATGGATGCGGAGCAGGGTCTGGTTGTCGTGGACAGGAACACGGTCCCGGAGGCCATGGGAGATGCGGTGCTGACCTTTGCCGGGTCCGTGGAGATCCCGGCCGAGGTGGCCTACATCCATCCCCTGCACAACCTGAGCGTGCTCAGGTACGACCCGGCGCTGATCGGCGATACGCCGGTGCGTTCCGCCAGCATTGCGCCGGCACCCGCCATGCCGGGCGACCGGGTGTGGGTGGTGGGACTGCGGGGCGACCACAGACTGGTGTCCCAGTCCACCGAGGTGGCCTCCGTGGACGCGCTCACCTTCCCGCTTTCCCGGACCCTTCGCTTCCGTGAAAGCAACCTGGAATCCATCCAGCTGGTGAACGGCCCCAGCGATTTTGACGGCGTGCTGGCGGACGAGAAGGGCCGGGTCCTGGGCATGTGGTCGAGCTTCGCCTTCGACGCCGGTCGGACCACGGAACAGTCCAACGAGGGGATGCCGGGATACCTGGTGGCGGAAGTGGCAGAGCTCGCCCGGGGCGACCGGGAGCTGAGGTCCCTGGAAAGTGAACTCTCCGAGCTGCCCCTGGCATCGGCCCGCAGGCTGGGCCTTTCCGAGGAGTGGGTCCGGCGCCTGGAAGCCCACGATCCGGAACGCCGGCAGGCGCTGCAGGTGACGCGCCTCGTGGCCGGGTCGCCGGCGGCCTCCCTGCTCAAGCCCGGCGACGTCCTGCTGTCGGTGAACGACAACGTGGTCAGCCGCTTCCGGGAAGTGGAAGTAGCCGCCCAGGTACCCGTGGCGCGGGTGGTGGTCTGGCGGGAGGGCGAGGCCCTGTCCCTGGAGGTTCCCACGGTGCAGCTGGACGGCAGCGGCGTGGACCGGGTCGTGCAGTGGGCCGGCGCCCTGCTACAGGCGCCCCACCGGCCCATGGCCGCCCAGCGCGGTATCGAGCCCAGCGGCGTGTTCGTGGCCTACTACGCTTTCGGCTCACCGGCCAGCCGCTATGGCCTGTTTGCCGGTCAGCGCGTGGTCGAGGTGGACGGCGTGCCCACCCCCGACCTGGACGCGTTCCTTGCGGAGATCTCCGGCCGGCCGGATCGGTCCGCAGTGCGCCTGAAGACCGTGGCCTGGAACGGCCAGGAAGACGTGATCACGCTCAAGCTGGATAACCGCTACTGGCCTGCCTACGAGCTCGTGCGGGGCTCGCGGGGATGGCGGCGAACCCCGATTCCGTCGCCCGTACCGGGAGAGGGTGAGTCCCTGCCGCCATTCCCGGCGGCAGCCCGCTGACGTGGAAGACGCCGCTGCCGGCATGGATCAGGCCGGCCTGGAGGCCTGGCTCAGGAGCCACTGGCCTCGCTTCGACGACATCATGGCCATCGAGGAACTGGCGCCGGGGCGGGCCCGGATCCGGCTGTTCGCTGCGCCGCGGCACGGTCGGCCCGGCGGCACGGTGGCCGGTCCGTCTATGATGATGCTGGCGGATACGGCAATCTATGCGGCGATTCTGGCGCAGGACGCGGCCGCCACGGATGCCGTGACGAGCAGCTTTCATATGTGTTTCCTGCGGCGACCCGCGCTCAAGGACGTGCTCGCGGAGGCGGAGATGCTTCGGACCGGCCGCCGGCTGCTGGTGGGGGAGGTCCGGCTATACACCGATGGGGAGGCAGACGCCGTGGCCCAGGCGACAGTGAGCTACGCGCGGCCTTGAGGGGGATCAGTTGGGCTCGCTTGAGAAGATCGTGACCGGGGGACAGACGGGGGTGGACCGGGGCGCTATGGAGGCCGCGCTGGAGGCGGGCTTCGCCTGTGGCGGCTACTGCCCCGAGGGCAGGCTGGCCGAGGACGGCGTCATTCCCGCGCGCTACCCGGTACAGGACCTGCCCGGCGGCGGCTACGCGGCTCGCAGCGAGGCCAACGTTAAAAGTGCCGATGGTGTTGTCGTATTCACGCCGGGCAATCCCAGCGGGGGAACCGCCCTGACCATCGAGTTCGCCCGGCGGCACGACAGGCCTTGCCGGGTGATCGACGCGGCCGGCGTCGAGCCCGACGAGGCGGCGGAGCGCGTCCTGGATTTCCTGGCGGAAAACGACATCCGCGTCCTGGACGTGGCCGGTCCGCGCGCCAGCGGCTGGCCGGGCGGCGAAGCCTATTCGCGGGCGGTGATGACTGAGGTCATCAGGCGCGCCCGCTCTTCAGGGCCTCAGTAAGCGCAGACAGGGTATCCAGCGGCGGCCAGCATACCTGGCCGCGGCAGATCCAGGCACGTGTGCCTTCCTCGGGCAGCACCTTGTCCGACATCCCCTCCGGCAGTTCGCCCGCGTCCCCCGGGACATGGAACACCAGCCGGCGTGGCGCAAACAGCAGCCGGGCCGTGCGGGCCCACTCCGCTCCGTCCGCACCCCGCACAATCACCACCTCCGGCGGCCTGCGCTGTTCGTCCAGGGCGTCCAGCAGGGCGCAATGGCCGAAAGCGGCCCGCTCCATGGCCGGCCAGGCCGAGCGCACCGCGCGCTCTGCCGACTCCAGGTAGCGCGGTTCGCCCAGCAGACACCCGAGCCGGTTCAGCGCGAGGGCGGCGACGCCGTTGCCCGAAGGGATGGCGTCGTCCGCCAGGGGCCGGGGCCGCTCGATCAGGGCCTCGTGATCGTCGGCAGTGAAGTAGAAGCCACCGTTGCCCTTGTCCTCGAAGTGATCCAGCAGGGTCTCCGCCAGGATGACGGCGAAGTCCAGGTCGGCGGGATCCCAGCGCAGCTGCAGCATCTCCAGGGCGGCGTCCAGCAGGAAGGCGTAGTCGTCCAGGTAGCCCGAGAGGCGGGCCCGGCCGTTCTTCCAGGTGGCGGCCAGCCGCCCGTCCACCATCATGTTGTCGCGGACGAAGGTCATGGCCCGGTGGGCCGACCCGGCGATGGCGTCGTCTCCCAGCACCCGGGCGGCGATGGCCATGCCGCGGATCATCAGACCGTTCCAGGCCGCCAGTACCTTGTCGTCCAGCCCGGGCCGCACCCGGGTATCGCGGGCGACCAGCAGTTTCCGCCGGGCGCTGGCCAGCCGGGACTCCGCCTCGTCGCTGCCGATCTCCGCGGCCTCGGCCACCTCCGATACGGGCCGGAAGCCGTGCAGGTGCCACCGCCCCTCGAAGTTGGGCTGCCGGTCCAGGCCGTAGACCGGAGCGAAGACGTCGTACTCCGCCGGCGAGAGCAGGCCGCGGACCTCGTCCGGCGTCCAGACGTAGAATCGGCCTTCCTCGCCTTCGGAATCCGCATCCAGGGCGGAGTAGTAGCCTCCCGCCGGGGACTGCATCTCGCGGATGACCCACCGGGCCGTATCCGTGGCGATACGCCTGAAAAGGGGTTCGTCCGTGACGGCCCAGGCCTGGGCGTAAAGCGCCAGGAGCTGGCCGTTGTCGTAGAGCATCTTCTCGAAGTGAGGAATCATCCAGCGCTCGTCCACGGAGTAGCGGCTGAAGCCGCCGCCCACCTGGTCGAACAGCCCGCCGGTGGCCATGCGCTTTAACGTGAACGTCACCATGTAGAGCGCTTCGAGGTCCGGGTCCTGCCCGAGCGCGGTCTCCCGCCAGTGGCGCAGCAGCCGCATGACGGACGGCGGATGGGGGAACTTGGGTGCTCCGCCGAAACCGCCGTGCTGGCTGTCGAAAGCCTGACCGAGTTCCTCCCGCGCCGCCGCCAGGGGGGCGTCGTTGAGGATCATTGGCACCTCGGTGCCCTCGGTAGCCGCGGGAGCTTCCCAGATCCTGCCGAAGGCTTCCTTCACCGCCTCGCCGTGGCTGGTGATCTCGTCCCGGTGGTCCCGCCAGTAGCCGGCTACGCGGGTCAGCAGGTCCTTGAACCCGGGCAGGCCGTGGCGCGCCACCCGGGGGAAGTAGGTGCCTCCGAAAAAGGGCGACTGGTCCGTGGGCGACAGGAACATGGTCAGGGGCCAGCCGCCGCCGCGCTGGGTGATCATCTGGTGGGCGAGCTGGTAGATCCGGTCCAGGTCCGGCCGCTCCTCCCGGTCCACCTTGATATTGACGAACAGCTCGTTCATCAGCCGGGCCGTGGCCGGGTCCTCGAAGGACTCGTGGGCCATGACGTGGCACCAGTGGCAGGCGGAATAGCCGATGGACAGCAGGATAGGCTTGTCCTCCTTCCGGGCCTTGTCCAGGGCCTCGGCGGTCCACGGATACCAGTCCACAGGATTGTCGGCGTGCTGCAGCAGGTACGGGCTGGTCTCGCCTGAAAGGCGGTTGGAGTTCTCTGACATGACGGATTCGGGGAGGGTGTAGACTTCGCCGCGAACTATACCGGACGCAGGCCCCTGGCTTCTGCCCCTCGAGGACCCTGCCCATGGCCGATTTCTGCGAACTGAGGCTGAAGCCCAGGGAGGACAGGCGCCTCCGGGCCGGGCACCTCTGGGTCTACAGCAACGAAGTGGATACGCGGGCGACGCCCCTGAAAAGCCTGGCGCCCGGGGCGATGGCCCGGGTGCTCTCTGCCGACGGCCGCTTTGTCGGCTATGCCGGGGTGAATCCCCACAGCCTCATGGCTGCCCGCATACTGTCGCGTGATCCGGCCCATCCGCCGGACCGTTCCCTGTTCGTGCACCGGCTCAACGTGGCGCTGGCCCTCCGGCAACGGCTCTACGACGCGCCCTTCTACCGGCTGCTTTTCTCCGAAGGCGACTTCCTCCCGGGCCTGGTGGCGGACCGTTTCGGGGACTACGTGGTGCTCCAGGCCGGAACCGCCGCCATGGAGGCGATGAAGGGCGAAATCGTCGACGCCGTCGTCAAGGTACTCAAGCCCTCGGGCGTGCTGTGGCGCAACGACTCCGGCGCGCGGGATGCAGAGGGGCTCGAGCGCTACGTCGAGGTCGCCCGCGGGAAAGTGCCCGAGACCGTATCCGTGGTCGAGAACGGGCTGGAGCTGACGGCTCCGGTCCACCACGGCCAGAAGACCGGCTGGTTCTACGATCAGCGGGACAACCGGGCCGGCTTCGCCCGCTACGGGCCGAAGACGGTGCTGGACGTTTTCAGCTACACCGGCGCATGGGGGTTGTCGGCAGCCTCCCGGGGCGCCGCCGCGACCCTGGTGGACGCCTCCGGCCAGGCCCTGGAGGTGGCCGCCCGTGACGCGGCCAGGCTGGGCCTCGGGGTGGACATACTTCAGGGCCAGGCCATGGACGTGATGAAGGCCCTGGCGGACGAGAGCCGCCGGTTCGAGGCGGTGGTGGTGGATCCGCCGGCGTTCGTGAAGCGCAAGAAAGATCTGAAGGCGGGGCTGACCGCCTACCAGCGGGCAAACCAGCTGGCGATGCGGCTGCTGGAGAGGGACGGGATCCTCGTGGCCTGCAGCTGCTCCTGGCACGTGTCTCTGGAGGACCTGCTAGGGGCCATCCAGCGGGCGGCGCGGAGCGTTGACCGGCAGCTTCAGGTCCTGGAGGTGGGTGGGCAGTCCGCCTGCCACCCGACCCATCCGGCGATCCCGGAGACGCGCTACCTCAAGGCGCTGTTCTGCCGCGTGCTCCCGTCCGGCTAAGGGGCCATACCTGAAGCAGGGTTCGAGGGCCGTGCCTGGAAGGGACCTGAGAGGCATGTCCCCGACGGTCTGATCCCGGCTGTCAGGCACCTCCGGGATCCCTGATTTCCGGCAGAAACCTATGGCGGAGCCGGGATAGCGGCTGTGGGAATATGGGCTATGCTCTGCTGCGGGTTGTCCCGGACACCGCCGCGCCAGGGCGCTGCGGGGCCGGGTGTCGGGAGGCACATCACAGTGAAAACAAAACATAGTGGCCGGTGTGCGCCACGACAGTTCGCGCTCCTTCTGATCGCCGGCCTGGCCCTCCCGGCCGGGGCGTGGGCGACGGGCCCGGACCTGCTGGCTAACCGTTTCAGCCTGGGGCTCGGCGTGTACGACGAGAGCTCGGATACGAAGGTAAGACTCAACGGACAAAGCTCCATTGGGGACCGTATCGACCTGGAAAACACATTTGGTGTGGGCACCATCACGCGGTTCCGCGTGGATGGCTTTTGGCGCATTGCCAAGCGGCACAAGCTCGGCTTCATGTGGTTCACCTCCGATGCCAACCGGAAGCGGGAGATCGAAGAGGAGATCGAATGGGGCGGCGAAGTCTACCCCGTAGGCGCCGCAGTGGCCCTGTCCCGCTCGTTCGACATCTACCAGCTGTCCTACGGCTACACCTTCGTGCGCCGGGATAATTTTGAACTCGCCGTCTCCGCCGGACTGCACTACTCGAAGGCCAGGGCGACGCTGTCAGCGACGCTTGACGTGGCTGACGACCCGACCCTCACCCGGGAAGCCACGGACACTGCCCGGCTTGATGCGCCCCTGCCCGTGCTCGGGCTGGCGGGAATGTGGAACATCGGCGGGGACTTCTGGCTGGACGGCGCGGCCCGGTGGTTCGCCATGTCCTTCGACGAGTACGATGGCGCCCTCGTCGACGTGCGCGGCGTCGTTCTCTGGCAGCCGCGATCCTGGTTCGGTCTCGGGCTCGGATACGATTACTTCGGTCTCGACATGGACGTGGACAAGCGCAGCTTCCGGGGGTCCCTGGACTGGTCTTACGACGGCCCCCAGCTGTTCCTCAATCTCGCCTTCTGAGGATTTCCCCACGGGGACGAAAAGCAACGGGGCGTGCCACATCGAGGCCTGAGAGGAACGGCCCCTTGGCCGTGTGCCTGGGTCGCCGGGCGGACGGCTATTCTGCCGAGCTGTGAGCGGATGGCGGGAGGATCACCGGAGGCGGCCAGTCCACGCCGGCTTCTTCCAGGCGCCGGGCGAACTCGGGGGTGTGTTCGAGATCGAAGGGTGCGCCGCACATGCACTCGACGGTTGCGGAGGCCAGCATCATCTGCCCGGCGGGAATGCTGTCCAGCCAGGCCGCCGACTCGTTGGCGGCCTGCCGGTCGCCGGTGACGGCGTGGAGCATCACCCCCAGGTGCGGGCGCTGCCAGGGGCTGGCGAGTTCGAGGGCGCGGGCCTTGAGCGCCGCCGCCCCTTCCGCGTCGCCGGTGTTGACGGCCACGGACAGCATCGCCAGCGTCCGGTTCATGTCGATCGTGATGGTCTCGGCGCCACGGGCGGCCTCCTGGGTCCGACCCAGCTTGAGCAGCGCGAGCACCTCCATGCCTTGCAGCCACACGTCGTCTTCGGCCTGGACGATACCCTCCCGGGCGATTTCCAGGGCTAGCTCCGGTTTGTCAGCCCACAGGGCGGCCTTGGCCGCGTCGAAGGGATGAAAGAAATTCAGTGGGTCGCAGGCCATCCGCCTGCGGGCATGGGCCACGAGTTCTTCCGCGTAGCCGAACAAAGGTGCGGTCTCCAGCCAGACGCCCTGGTAGCAGCTCTCCGGCGCCAGGGCGGCGTCGAAGCGGGCCCGCATCGTCGACCAGTCGTCTGAGATCAGGCCCCGGTCAACTTCTATCAGCGCCCGCTGGTCGCTTGAGCGGGCATGCTCGCTGGCCATTTCCAGGTCCCGGGCGTAGGCGGCGAAGGCCTCGCTCCGTTCTGTGTCGCTGATGCCCGGCGTCGTGGTGAGGTGGGCAAAATAGTCGCTGCGCATGAAGTAGGCGTCGGCGAAGTCCGGCTCCAGCCGGATGGCCTCGCTGAGGAGTTTCGCCGCCTCCTCCATGATCCCGAGCGTAAAGAGCCGGTCATGGGCTTCCCAGAACTTCTCGACGCCCCGCTGGTAGAACACGAATGCATCCACCTCGCGCACGCCTGCTTCGATCATCCGCTGTCTCTGGTCATCGTCCAGCACCACGCCGAGTGCGCGGGCGACGCTCTCGGCAATCTCGGTCTGGATCTCGAAGACGTCGTCCATCTGCCGGTCGTAGGTTTCCGACCACAGGTGGTAGCCGTCTTCGGCGCGTATGAGCTGGGCAGTGATACGCGCCCGGTTACCCGCCCGCCGGACGCTTCCCTCCAGCACGTGGGCGACGTTCAGCGCTTCGCCGATCTCCCGCACGTCCCTGTTCTCCCCCTTGAACTGGAAGGAGGAGGTCCGGGCGGTGACCTGCAGATCCGGCACGCCGGCCAGGAAATTCAGAATCTCCTCGGAGAGGCCGTCCGCGAAGTACTCGTTCTCCAGGTTGCCGCTCATGTTGACAAAGGGCAGCACGGCGATGGAGCTGGTCGGCGCGTGTGGTCCTGCTTCCTCGTTCGTGGCGGGCAGGACAGGGGAAGCAGGGACGCTTGCGGATTCGCCGGCCTCATAAGCGGACGTCGCGGGGGGTTCGACAGATTCGGGAACGAGTCGGTCATAGATAACAACCCCGATCGCCGCCACCAGCAGCACAATGATCAGGGCGTTGATCCGCTGCCCCGTCCGGGTGGCGACGGAGGTGTTGCGGTCCACATCCTTCTCGCGTTTCAGCCCCTCCGGCGTGAGCTCGAACACCCACGAGAAGATCAATGCGATGGGGAATCCCAGGATCAGCAGGGCCAGCACCAGCCGCAGCCAGGTGGCGGGAAGTTCCAGGGCGTCGAACAGCAGCTCCGCCACCTGCAGCGTCAGCCAGCTGGCCACGACGTAAAGCACGGCCACCTTCACGACGTTGCGGCGCTTGAGTTCCTCGAGAAAAGACATTGCTGTGGCAGGACGCCCCCGGCCCGGATGCCCGGAATCATGGGGCACGCCGGAGCGGTTGTCGAATCGGAAGGGGGCCTGGCACTTTGTGGCCCAAGGAGGCATGGCCCCGTCTGGTTCAGGCCCTCAGGCGGTAGCCGGTCCGGAAGATCCAGGCGATGGCGGCAAGGCAAGCGAAGATGAAGCCGATGATCATGGCCAGGCTCAGGCCCACGCTGACGTCGGAGGTGCCGAAGAAGCTCCACCGGAAGCCGCTCACCAGATAGACCACGGGATTGGCGAGGGAGATCTTCTGCCACAGGGGCGGCAGCATGGAGATGGAGTAAAAACTGCCGCCGAGGAACGTCAGCGGCATCACTACCAGCATGGGCACGATGTTGAGCTTCTCCCATCCGTCGGCCCAGATGCCGATGATGAAGCCCAGCAGTGAGAAGGCGCCGGCAGTGAGCACCAGGAAGGTGAGCATCCAGAGCGGATGCTGGATCTCGTAGTCGACGAACGCACGGGCGGTGATCAGGATAATCAGGCCGAGTACCACCGACTTGGTAGCTGCCGCGCCCACATAGCCGGCCACCACCTCCACCCAGGATACCGGTGCCGAGAGGACCTCGTAGATGGTGCCCGCGAACCGGGGCATGTAGATGCCGAATGAGGCGTTGCTGACGCTTTCGGTGAGCAGCGTCAGCATGATCAGTCCGGGAACGAGGAATGCACCGTAGCTGATGCCGTCAATCTCTGCGATCCGGGAGCCGATGGCGGACCCGAAGACGATGAAGTACAGCGCCGTGGAGAGCACCGGGGCGATGATGCTCTGGATATAGGTGCGCCACATGCGCGCCATCTCGAAGCCGTAGATGGCCTTCACACCCCGGAGATTCACGGCCGGGACCTCACCAGCTCGACGAATATTTCCTCAAGAGAGCTTTGCCTGGTGTTGAGGTCCCGGAAGCCGATTCCGAGCTCGCCGAGTTCCCTGATCAGGCTGGCGACGCCGGTGCGGGGTTCCTGGGAGTCGAAGCTGTAAATCAGGTCCATGCCGTCCGCCGAAAGCGATAGCGGCCGGTCGGCCAGCGAGGGCGGGATCGAGGACAGCGGGGCATGTAGATGGAGGGTCAGCTCCTTCCTGCCGAGGTCGTGCATGAGCGTGGCCTTGTCCTCGGTCATGATGAGCTGGCCACGGTGGATGACGCCGATCCGGTCGGCCATCTCCTCCGCTTCCTCGATGTAGTGGGTGGTGAGGATGATGGTCACTCCGCGGCGGCGCAGGCCGCGGACCATTTCCCACATGTCCCGCCTGAGCTCTACGTCGACGCCGGCGGTGGGCTCGTCCAGGAACAACACCTCCGGCTCGTGGGCCAGCGCCTTGGCGATCATCACCCGGCGCTTCATCCCGCCGGACAGCGTCATGATCTTTGCCTCGCGCTTCTCCCACAGGGAGAGGTCTTGCAGCACCTTCTCAAGGTGCGCATCGTCGGGGGGCTTGCCGAACAGGGCCCTGCTGAATCTGACCGTGTCCCACACGGTCTCGAACATGTCCGTAGCAAGTTCCTGGGGAACGAGGCCGATCATCTCCCGTGTGGCCCGGTAGCCGGAGACGATGTCGTGGCCGCCCACCGTGACTTCGCCGGCCGTCTTGTTGACCATGCCGCAAACGATGCCGATCAGGGTGGTCTTGCCGGCGCCGTTGGGGCCCAGCAGGGCGAAGATCTCGCCCCGGCGGATGTCGAGGTCCACGTCGTGCAGCGCCGGGACCCCGTCGGCGTAGGTCTTGCCAAGACCCCGGATGCGGATCACAGCCGCATCGCCGCCTGTGTCGCGGATGCCGTCGTTCATCCCCGGGGGACCGATCCCGAGGGTTCCAGCTTCGCCTCCAGGGCGCGTCTCATGCCTCCGAACCGTCGCCGGTACTGGGCCGGCGTGAGTCCGACCTTGCGCTTGAACAGCCGGCCGAAGAAGCTCGCGTCCTCATAGCCCACCTCGTTGGCCACGCCCTCCACGGACGCGTCGGAGGTTTCCAGGAGGTGCTTGGATTCCTCCAGGCGCAGCGTGTGCACGTACGCCAGGGGCGGAAGCCCTGTCGCCCGGGCGAAACGGCGTTTGAATGACCGCTCCGACAGGCCGCTGCGCTTCACCATCTCGGCCACGGGGGCCGGGACCGCGTAGTGCAAGCCGATCCACTCCTGGGCCCGGACGATGACCGAGTCGTCCGCCTGCCGGGAGCGCGAAAGCGTGGCGAAGGGCTGCTGACCGACCTCGTGCCAGTCGATGAGATGCAGTCGCGCCACCCGCATGGCCGCCTCGGTCCCCAGGAAACGGGCGATCAGGTACAGCGCCAGGTCGTGCCAGGAGATGCCGCCGCCGGCCATCACGATGCGCCCGCCCTCGCCGCAGATCACCAGCGCCCGCCCGGGATGTACGTGCACTCCGGGGTAGCGGCGTGCCATGGCGTCGCAGTACAGCCAGTGGGTGGTCGCGTCCTGGCCCTGCAGCAGGCCCGTTTCCGCGATCAGAAACCCGCCGGTGCAGGCCGAGGCCAGGATTGCGCCGGCGTTGAAACACTCACGGAGCCAGGCGACCTCGTCCGCGTGGCGGCCGCGGATGTCCTCGTCGGGCAGCATCGCCAGGTCCGGGATGGCCACCACGTCGGGCCGCGGGCACCGGCGCAGGCTGGCCTGCGGACTGACCCTGTGGCCGCTGGCCACCGTCATCTCGCCCGCCGAGGCCGCCACGATCACGGGCTGGATGGGCTGGGTCGCGGGCCCGCCTTCCACCAGCACCGACCAGTCCCGGCCGGCGGAGGCCAGGATGTCCGCCATGCCATAAAGCGTCGAAGGCGTGGACTCCGCCACGGCCAGGAGCGCGACGGTGATCCCGGACTGGGTCATGGCCGATTTGTCCGTTTAGTGCCCGGAATCACTTTAGTCCATTTGCACGGGCCGGGGCATCGTGAAGCCACCGGGGAGGACGTGCAATCCGCGCGCTCCCCCGGGGTTGCATGCCAAGAGGAGAGTTCGAAATGCCAAATCCGATCGAAATCCTGACCGATCCCCTGTCGCTGATTGTGCTGGCCATGTACGCCGCGCTCTGGACGTGGGAGAAGCTTGCTCCCGCGCGATCCCTGCCCGCAGTTCGGGGGTGGTGGCTCAAGGGACTGGCGGCCTTCTTCGCCTTTTTCTTCCTGTCCACGTACCTGCCCTTGTTCTGGGACACCTACCTGGCCCCGTATCAACTCTTGGACATGACCGGGTTGGGGACCTGGGGCGGTGGCGCAGTCGGGCTGGTGGTTTATGAGACAGTGGCTTACGGCTGGCATCGGGCCATGCACGGCTCCAACCTGCTGTGGCGCGGTTTCCACCAGATGCATCACAGCTCCGAGCGGCTCGACGTGGCAAGCGCCTACTGGTTCAGCCCCATGGACATGGTGGGCTGGACCGCCGTCGGCAGCGTGGCCCTGGTGCTGGGCGTGGGCGTCACGCCTCAGGCGGCAACGCTGGTGCTGTTGACTACAACGTTCCTCGCCGTCTTCCAGCACGCCAACATCGCCACGCCCCGCTGGCTCGGCTACTTCGTCCAGAGACCGGAAATGCACTCGGTCCACCATGGTCGGGGCGTGCACCGGTACAACTACGCCGACCTGCCGGTATTCGACATGGTTTTCGGTACGTTCCGGAACCCGGCGACCTTCACGGCGGCCACGGGCTTTTACGACGGCGCCTCCGCGCGGGTGACGGATATGGTGCTGATGCGTGACGTCAGCCGGCCGCCGGCCCATCGTGAGGCGGCCTGAGACGCCCCGGGTTCACGGGCGTGGTTTTCCCGTAGGGAGGTCCGCCGAACGGTTGTTTATCCTTTGCCCCTGATACCCCGGATGCCTGTTGCGCCCACGCCACACCTGCCATTCCGATCAGGGGAGATTTCCGTTCACATTCCTGTAACAGGACCATGTGACCCTTCTGACACCGAAATTTCAGCGTCTGCCCTTACGCGGCGGCCGTTCGGCTCATGGACAAACACGTTGTTGTTGGAGATCAACATGAAGAATGCTGTTTTGGGGACCGCGGTTGCGCTGGCGCTGGGGCTGCCGGCAATCGCCTACGGCCAGAGCTCGGCCGAGATCAGCGAGCTGAAATCCGAGGTGCAGGAGCTCAATGCCAAGGTAGCGGAGCTGGAAGCCTCTGAAGAAAAGTCCAGCTGGGCCGAGAAGATCAAGGTCAGTGCAGATCTTCGCTATCGCGTCGAGTACATCGACCGGGAAGGCGATTCGGACAAGCGCTACCGGCACCGCGGCCGGGCGCGCCTGAACGTTGTGGGCAAGGTCAACGACAACACAGAACTGGGCGTGCAGCTCCGCACCGCTGGCCCGGATCCGCGATCCGGCAACGTCACCCTGGGCGGTGACAGCGCCAGCAAGGAGCTGGGCGTGAGCCGGGCGTACGCGAAGTGGCAGGCCACGGACGCGTTTGCATTCACGTTCGGCAAGATGAAGCAGCCGTGGGAAACGAATCCGCTGGACTATTTCTACGACAGCGACCTCAATCCGGAAGGCGTGGTCATGGATTTCGGCTTCGGCGGGCCGTTCTACGGTCACCTGCACTATTTCTGGATCGCCGAGCGTTCCTCGGACGATGACACTACGGTGTGGGGCGGTGAGTTCGGCTACGCCGGCGATCTGTTCTATGCCAGCGTTCTCTACCAGGACTACCAGGAGATGGAGGGGCGGAACCCCTGCTACGAGGGTAACTGCAACGGCAATACCGTCGATGAGAGCGGCAACCTGGTCTACGACTACAACATGCTCCAGGTCCGCGGCGGCGTGAAGATCGCCGGATTCAACATCTTCGGCTCCTGGGGCCAGAACGGCGACGCAGAAGAGGACACCGCCTACTCCTTTGGCGCCAAGTACGGCAAGGCCAGTGATCCCGGTACCTGGGAGGTCGGAGCCGTGTGGCACGACATCGAGAAGGACGCCATCTACGGTGGCGTGGTCGACTCCGACGTGGGTGCCGGTGATACAGACTTCGACGGCTGGGTGTTCCAGGGCGCCTATGCCCCCGCGAAGAACTGGAAGATCGGCCTGACCTACATCATGAGCAGTGTCACGAAGACGACCAACGAGCGGGATTACGACCGTATCCAGTTCGACCTGGCCTGGAAGATGTAGCGCCTGGCAACAGACTGGCTCCCGGCCAGCCGCGGCCCGGCCGCCCCACGGGGCGGCCGGGCTTTTTTGTGCCTGGCCAAGCTAGCCTGGAGTCGCGTCCGCCGGAGCCCGCAGGAGGAGAAGGAGCCGGCCACGAGCATCCTGTGCCCGGGCCGGAGGCGACGCGCTGGCGCTCATGTCCCACGGCGGGAAGGGGAGCGGCGTCTCTCGCCCGACCGGCGTGCAGGCGGCTCTCCGGCGGGATGATCTTCCTGTGGACGAACCGCTTTTGGCGCCTCTGCCATGGATGCCTGCAGCTGGCATGTCGTGTTGCCGTAATCATGCAATCTAATGCAAACTCTCCGTCCTTTATCGCTGATGACGTAGAAGATGCAGGATTTCGGGGAAGCTTTCGGCCTTGCGTTCCGGTTGGTGCTATCGGCAGACCCGGACCTGCTTGAGATCGTGCTCCTTTCCCTGCGGGTGAGCCTGAGTGCCGTGGCCGTTGCCTGCCTGCTGGGACTTCCCCTGGGCGCGGCGGTCGCCATCGGTCGGTTCCCGGGAAGGACCGGGGTGGTGGTGCTGCTGAACGCGCTGATGGGCCTGCCCCCGGTCGTCGTAGGGCTGATGATCTACCTGCTGTTGTCGAACGCGGGTCCGATGGGCTGGCTGGGTCTGCTGTACACACCGACGGCGATGATCATCGCCCAGTCGGTGTTGATCACGCCGATCGTCGCCGCCCTGTCCCGGGAAGTCGTCGAGCAGCTGCATTCCGAGTACGCGGAACACTTCCGTTCGCTTTCGCTCTCCCGGCGCCAGGCGGTGGCCGCGCTGCTGTGGGACGCTCGTTACAGTCTCCTGACCGTGGGCCTGGCGGGCTTCGGGCGGGCAGTGGCCGAGGTCGGTGCGGTCATTATTGTCGGCGGCAACATCGACCATCTCACCCGCGTGATGACGACGGCGATCGCACTCGAGACGTCCAGGGGCGATCTGGGCCTGGCCCTGGCCCTGGGCATTATCCTGCTGGCCATCGCCCTGTCGGTGAACGCGGCGGTGATGATGCTGCGGGTGACAGCGAGTCGGTACGCTTATGCCTGAAGCAGCCTTGCGAACGGTTGTGCCGGTTCCCAGACGGGAACTGCACGTCGGCGACCCGGTAGCTGAGGCGCGGGGGCTGACCTACAGCGCCGGGGGCAAGCGCCTGGTTGACGGCGTCGATCTACGTCTGCCCGCCGACAGTATTACCGTCGTCATGGGGCCCAACGGGGCGGGAAAGAGCCTGCTGCTGCGTCTGCTTCACGGCCTGATTCCACCCACGGCGGGCTACGTGTTCTGCAGGGGACAGCCGCTGAGTCCCGAGCTGCGAAAACAGCAGGCGATGGTGTTCCAGCGGCCGGTACTGCTCCGCCGGTCCGTCGCGGCCAACGTCAGGTTCGTCCTCAGGGTGAGGGGCGACTCATCCCGCGAGCGGATCGAGGCCATCCTGAACGAGGTCGGGCTTCTTCCCTACGCCCACCAGCCTGCCCGGCTGTTGTCCGGAGGTGAACAGCAGCGTCTCGCTCTGGCGAGGGCCCTGGCACTTTCGCCGAGCATCATGTTCATGGACGAGCCCACTGCCAGCCTGGATCCCGCCTCCACGGCCGCGATCGAGACCATCGTGAGGCGCGCCTACGCGGGCGGCACCAAGATCGTCTACGTGACCCACGACCTGGGCCAGGCCCGTCGCCTCGCGGACGACGTCGTATTTCTCAATCGGGGCCGGCTGCTGGAGCACACGCCGGCCGGATCGTTCTTCGAGGATCCCGTTTCCAGAGAAGCCCGTGACTATCTGGCGGGTCGCCTGATTCTCAGCTAGACGAGCCGATCGGCAAGGCACGACTGTGAATCTTCGAGTATTACTGCGATTTTGGCCGGTGCTCGCTGTCGCCGGGATGTTTTCTTCCGCAACGCCCGCGGCCGCGGAATCGTCCGTCCTTCTTCAGTCTACGACCTCCACCGCCAACTCGGGCCTGTACGACTACATCCTGCCCATGTTCGAGAACCAGACCGGCATCAAGGTCAACGTGGTAGCCGTAGGGACGGGTCAGGCGATCAAGAATGCCCAGAACGGCGACGGCGACGTGTTGCTGGTTCACGCGAAGGCGGCGGAGGAGAAGTTCGTCGCCGAAGGCTACGGCGTGGAGCGTTTTGACGTCATGTACAACGACTTCATCATCGTCGGCCCGCCGCAGGACCCGGCCGGGATCAGGGGCATGGAAAAGGCGCCGGCGGCTCTGGCCAGGATCGCCCGGGAGGAGGCGAAGTTCGCTTCCCGCGGCGACAACTCGGGCACCCACAAGAAGGAAATGGCCCTGTGGAAGGCTGCCGGGACAGACCCGACCCGAGCCAGTGGCACCTGGTATCGGGAGACCGGCTCGGGGATGGGCGCGACGCTGAATGCCGCGGTGGGCATGGACGCTTACGCGCTGACGGACCGGGCTACATGGATCAGCTTCAGGAACAAGGGTGGCCACGAGATCCTGGTGGACGGCGATCGGGACCTGTTCAACCAGTACGGCGTGATCCTGGTCAACCCCGATAGGTATCCCAACGTCAACGTCGAAGGCGGTCAGCGGTTCATCGACTGGATCCTGGGCCCGGAAGGACAGGCGGCCATCGCGGGCTATACCCTCCACGGCCAGCAGCTGTTCTTTCCCAATGCCCGCAGCGCGGGCGAGGCTGCGGGCCAGGACTAGTCTTTCGCGGTTGAACGACGGGCCCCGGACGTGGCGGCCGGGAACGTCGCGGCCCCGGCCTAGCTGCCGTTGAAGTGCACCGTGCCCAGGCCGGATATGTCATAGCCGCCGAGGGTCCCGGCCTTTTCCCGGAACGCCCCGCAACGGAAGAAAGACAGCAGCTCCTGGAACGGCGGGTCGAACCATGCCGCCCGGTCCACGAGCAGGTCGAAGCGTTCCCGGCCGTGTGGCACGAAGTGCAGTTTCAGCTGTTGCGCCGCTGCCCGGAGTCCGAAGGCGACATCCGCCTTGCCCTCCAGGACGGCGATGGCCAGCTCCGTTTCGGTGCCCGCGGTTTCCGTCCAGCTGATGGCGCCGGCATCGATGCCGGCCTCGTCCAGAAGGTGGCTGAGGAGGACCTGGCTGCCGGCGGTGGGCTGGCGGCGGGCCACGCGTTTGTTCGCGAGATCCGAGAGTCCCGAAAAATCCTCCCCCTGGCCAGGCGAGAGGATGAAGCCCCGCTCGCGCCAGGCGAACTCCACCAGGACAACGGGGGCGTACTCGAAACGGCTGCGCACGGCGGGAACGTTCCAGGCGCCCGTATCGGCGTCGAACAGGTGCAGCCCGGCGGCCAGGCCCTCGCCCTGACCGAACCGGTCGAGACCGTTCAGGCTCCCCTCGAAAAGTGTCGCCAGCTCGGTCCCCGAGGCTCTCAGCGCCCACTTCAGCAGGGGATCCTGGCTGCCCAGGACGACTCTTGCGGCACGGTGCTTTGGGGTTTCCGCGCCTCCGGAGCTGTTACGGGCGATCCATTCTTCGACGGCACGGCGCGGGAAGAGAAGTTTCCCCGTGACACGGGAGCAGGGGACCTGCCCGGACGCGGCGAGGTCGTAAACCCGCCGCTCCTTGATGTGGAGCAGCTCGGCCAGCTGCCGCGTGGTGAGGAACTCGCTTGAGAGATTCGACACCGGCTCTATCCAGGTTACGGTGGATGCCCGCCGTGCAGTCCCCGGACAATTGCCGGCTTTGCACGGGCGCCCGGAACAGCACGGCGCCGGCTGTCACAGATCGACCTGGCCGTGGCCGGCGTGTTTTCCGTGAGTCTGTCGTTCACGATTCCAGGGTCGTCTTCGCGGGATTCCCTCCGGCGATCACGGTCAGCCGGTGGCTACCATGACGTTGGAGGCCTTGACCACGGCGTAGATCTCGCTGCCTTCGGCCAGTCCGAGTTCCTCCGCGCTGCTCCTGGTGATGATGGACACGATCTCCGTGCCGCCGACGTCGATGATGACTTCGGCATTGACGGCGCCGATCTGGATAGACTTGACGCGGCCCTTGATCACATTCCGGGCGCTGATCTTCATGAAAGTCTCCTGCTGAGGTGGTTGAAAATGCACCGAGCGGTGCCGGGTCTGCCCGTTATTGTAGACAGCGCGCAGCCGGACAGCGTTTTCGGCCGGAGATCGCCCCCTTATTCCACGCCTGGTTTGCCCCGCAGGGCCTTGACCCGGCCCCGCCGGGCCTTCTCGTCCATCCGGCGTTTCCTGGCGGCCCGGCCGGGCCGGGTAGGGATTCTCCGTTTTGGCGGCCGCGACACGCCCGTCAGGAGGTCTTTCAGCCGCTGCAGCGCGGCCTGGCGATTCTTCTCCAGGCTCCGGTGTTCCTGCGCCTTGATGATCACCGTTCCGTCCCCGGTGATGCGGCCATCGGACAGGGCCAGCAGGCGCTGCTTCCACGCCGCCGGGAGTGAAGACGAGGGGATGTCAAACCTCAGGTGGACCGCCGTGGCCACCTTGTTCACATTCTGTCCCCCGGCGCCGGAGGCGCGCACGGCGGAGATCTCGATCTCTGCCAGCGGCAGGGAAACCGTCGGCGTGATTTTCAGGGCCGGGCCGTGTCCGGCCGCCCCGTCGGGCCCGTTCTCAGCCATAGGTCGTGCGGATCCAGCCGACGGAGCGCTCGAGGAGCTCTTCCAGGACATGCAGGTCGATATCGGCAAGGCGCCTGACGTACAGGCAGGACTTGCCTGCGCGATACCTGCCGAGTTTCTTCATCAGCTCCGGATAACGATCGAGACCGGCCATAACGTAAATTGAGAAGTCACGCTTTCGCGGCGAGAAACCCGTGAGCATCCAGTCGCCTTCCCGACCGCTGGCGTACCGGTAGTGATAGCTGCCGAAGCCGATGATGGATGAACCCCACATCTTGGGCGGCTCTCCGGTGATCCTGCTCATCATGCCCAGCAGCGTGCCGGCGTCTCCGCGCCGGGCTTCCTCCACCGTCGCCTCGACGAAGGCATCGACGCTCGCGTCGGTGGGGGTCGTCTTTTGTCCGGCCATATCCCCTCCGCGCGGTGTGTCAGTTCCCGATATGGTGGGGTGGGCGGCTGCCGGATACGGCGGCGGCCAGAGCGCGCAGGGCCTTCCGCCACGCCAGTTCCTGCCAGGCTGCCGCGGCCTCCCATTCCGGTCCGCTCCGCCAGCCCGTATGCACGAGGTGGATCCGTGCCCCGCCATGCTGAGCCGCGAAACTCGCCAGCACGTGGGTGAGCGGGTCGGCGCCATTGGCGAACGGCTTGAACTGTCGGGGGCTGCGCCACTGGAACCCGAGGACTTCCCCGGGCTGGAACACGGTGATCCGGCAGCCGATGGTGCTGTCGTTCTCGGGATCCTCCGGCGCCCAGAACAGCTCGTAAGCGCCGCCGGTCCGGGGCTCGACCCGGGCCTGGGGCACCAGCCATTCCTGCAGCCGCTCTTCGAGACAGAACCATTCGAAAGCGTCCCCCGGCGGAACCGGCAGTTCCGCCGCCAGGTGCAGCACCCGGTCTTCCACGGGTGCGGTCAGGCTGCGTCGGGGGTTCATGGTTTCCGGCATCGGCTGCACGTCAGGGCTCAGCGGCCCAGTGCATATTCGCCGCCGCGTTCCAGGGCCCGCTGGTAGGCGGGCCGCGCGTGGATGCGGTCGAGGAAGGCGGTGAGTTTCGGCCGGTGGTCGCCAATCACGCCCCTGGAAGCGGCGGCTTCCAGGGGAAAGCTCATCTGGATATCGGCGGCGCTGAAGGACCGGCCTGCAAACCAGCGGCGGCGGGAAAGTTCTCCCTCCAGGAAATCCAGGTGACGGTCGATCTGCGGCTGGATGAAGTCGTTGTTGACCCTGGCCGAGATAGCCCGGGTGACCGGCTTGACGAAGAACGGCACCGGGCCTTCGGCGATTCGATCGAACACGAGCCTCAGCAGCAGCGGCGGCATGGCCGAGCCCTCCGCGTAGTGCAGGAAATACGTGTAGCGCAGCCGGTCCCGGGTGTCCCGCTGCGGCGCGAGCCGGCCTTGCTCATCGTAGGTGTCTACGAGGTACTCGATGATGGCACCCGATTCGGCCAGGGTGAGGGAGCCGTCGGTCACGACCGGCGACTTGCCCAGGGGATGGACTTTCATCAGCGAGGCGGGCGCGAGCATGGTCTCCGGGTCGCGCTGGTAACGCTTGATCTCGTAGTCCAGCTCAAGTTCCTCAAGCAGCCAGAGGATGCGCTGGGACCGGGAGTTGTTGAGATGATGGACGGTGATCATGGCAGTCCCGGGGCGATGGATGCCGGGGAATTATGGCCCATCCGGCGCGACGCCGCCGGAGGGTCCGGGGACGTACAGCATGACCTCGTCGGGCTGGCCGGGGAGCCGTGCCATGCGCTCGAACTTCAGGCCGAGTGACTCCAGCAATTTTTGCGAGGCCCGGTTGCCTCGGGACGTGATTGCCAGGACGCGCCGAATCCCCAGCACGTTCCTGGCATGATCCATGGTCGCCCGGGCCGCCTCGAGGCCGTAGCCCCGGCCGCAATGGCGTTCGAGAAGCGCAAAGCCGATGTCCGGGTCATCGAGGCCATGGCGTCGTACCAGCCCGCACAAGCCGACCGGTAAGCCGGCGACTTTCAGTTCCACGATGTAGAGACCGAACCCGTGGGCCCGGTAGGAGCCGGACAGGCGCTCGGCGATATAGTCACGGGCGCCTGCCAGGTCCCGGACGCCCGGGTCGCCGATGTGCGCCAGCCAGCCGGGGTCGTTCAACAGTTCAAGTACGAAGGCGGCATCGCTGACGTGGGCCTCGCGGAGTGTCAGGCGAGACGTCTCGATGCGTGTCAAAGCGGCCAGACCAGCAGCAGCATTGGGACGGCAACGGCGACCACCAGGATCTCCATGGGCAGTCCGAGCCGCCAGTAATCAGAGAAACGGAATCCGCCAGGGCCCATGATCAGCGTATTGTTCTGGTGACCGATGGGCGTGAGGAAGGCGCAGGAAGCGCCGATAGCAACCGCCATCAGGAAGGTGTCGCTGCTGGCGCCGATCTGGCCCGCGATGCTGATGGCGATCGGGCACATCACCGCCGCGGTAGCCGCGTTGTTCATGAAGTCCGACAGGGTCATGGTGAGGATAAGGATCAGGGCAAGGGCGATCACCGGCTGGCCCTGGGCCACGTTCTGCAACAGCCCCCGGGCCAGCAGGTCCGCCGTGCCCGTCGTGTCCATGGCCTCCGCCACGGGGAACAGCGCCCCCAGAAGGATCACGATCGGCCAGTCCACGGCGTCGTAGACGTTTTGCAGGGGCATCACTTTCAGCGCCATGTACAGCAGCACCCCGGCAGCGAAACTCACTGCTGCCGGCAGCAGCCCGAAGGCGGCACCGGCGATGGCCACAGCCATCACCGCCATGGCCGCCAGCGCCTGTCGCCGCTCTGGCACTCGCACGGCCCGCACCGCCAGCGGCACGCAGCCGTATTCCGACGCGAATCCCGTCAGGGAATCCGGCGGACCCTGCATCAGCAGGACGTCGCCGGCCTTCAGCGAGGCCGAACGCAGGCGCCGGATGCTGCGCCGGCCGCGCCGGGACAAGGCCAGCAGCGTCAGGCCGTAGCGCGTACGGAGCTGAATATCGCCCACGGACTGGCCGATGAGCATCGAACCGGGGAGCACCGCCATTTCCCGGATCTCGGTCTCCCCGGAGGTGGCCTCCTCGTCCTTTTCCTTGTCGTCCTCATCGCCTTCCCTGTCCGTGCCCTTGCCACTCTGATCGTCTTCCTCCATCTCCTCTTTCAGTGTGAGGTTCGCCTTGGAAAGAGCCGGGCCGAGGGCTTCCGGGTCGGCCTCCAGCACCAGGATGTCGCCGGCGCGCAGCTTCCGCTGCGGATTGGGCGCCGAGATGCGGAAGTCGTTCCGGACCATGCCGATGATCTGGGCATCAGCGGCGGCAAGCCACTCCTCCACGGTCTTAAGGGTCTGGCCATCGGCCTTGCTTCCCTCGGTCACCCGTGCTTCGGTGAGATAGGTCCCGGTGTCGAAGCTTTCCGTGCCGGCCCCCTCCCGCTCGGGGACCAGGTGGCGACCCATCAGGATGATGAACGCGACACCGGCGGCTGCGACCGTCACGCCCACCGGCGTAAAGTCGAACATGCCGAAACTGCCGGCGCCGGCGTCCTCCCGGAAACCTGCGACGATAAGGTTCGGGGGCGTGCCGATCAGCGTGGTCATGCCGCCGAGGATGGTGCCGAAGGCCAGGGGCATCAGGAACTTGCCGGCCGGCAGGTCATGCTTGCGGGCCAGCTGGACGGCCACCGGCATCAACAGGGCCATGGCGCCGACGTTGTTCATGAAGGCTGACAGGGCCGCGCCAAGGCCCACGAGCGCCGCCAGGGTGGTCACCGTTCCCGCCGAGGACGGCAGGGCCCGTTCGGCAAGAAGGTCCACCGCACCGGTCTCGTACAGGCCACGGCTCAGGACCAGCACGCAGGCCACGGTGACGATGGCCGGGTGGCCGAACCCTGAGAATGCGGAGTCTGCGGACACCAGCCCCAGTACCACGCAGGCCAGGAGCGAGGCCAGGGCGACCATGTCGTGGCGCCAGGGTCCCCACAGGAACATGGCGATCGTCACCGCCAGCACGCCCAGCACCTGCATCTGCTCCGGACTCATCATGGTGTCAGGATAGCGCTCCGGCGCCGGCAATTTCCTGTCGCTGGACTATGCTGGAGATATGTTCGTCGACGGCCCGGATGCCGGGCGGAGGTCGCCTGTGTCCCACTCCAAGGAACCCAGGAAAGAGAAGAAAAAGCAACCAAGGAAGACGGCAAAGGAAAGGCGCGCGGAGAAGCGCACGAAGAAGGACGACCATTCCCTGCTGCACTAGCGGGAACGTGGCGGTTCCCGGCGCACGCTAGGCGTCGGGCCGCTTGCGGGCCGTGATAGCGAGCAGCCAGATGGTGCCCTGCTTGACGGCTTCCACCTGCTCGGGCGGATAGGATTCAACCTCGCGCTCCCACTGGGGATAAAGGTTGGGGCCAGGGGCGTAGCGGGGCAGGGGATCGTGTTCGGCCCGCCATTTCTCCATCCGAAGGTCCGTCCAGAGGCCGGGATCGAACTGGGCGGCGATCCGCGGCAGGTCGCCCAGGATGAACATTTCGTGTCCGTGGAGATGGATGGGGGCGTCCAGGTAAAGCCTGCCGCCGGGTTTCAGTACCCGCCAGACTTCCCTCAGACAGGTCACGTAGTCCGGCGGCCGGGTCTCGGAACCTTTGAGTCGCTGGCCCCAGTGCTCCAGGGTCTGGACGCCAATGACCCGGTGGAACGTCTCGTCCGGGAAAGGAATGGCCGCCGCATGACCGCGGACACGGGCCCCCACCCGGACCGGTCCGTCTTCCGGGGCTTCCGGGTCCACCCCGGTCCACGTGCCGCCGCTGCGCCTGACCAGGTTTCGGCCCAGGGCGAAGCGGCCGAAGCCGATCTCCAGCACGTCCTCGCCGGATGCGTCATGGAGGTGAGCCTCCATGGATGCCACGACGCACTTGCGCAGCGGCGATCCGAACGGGACCGAGCAGGCCGGCGGTTCCGGCTGGAATTTGGGACACCGGCGGCAGGCCACATGGCGGATGCCCTTGTCGTCCTCCTCCCAGTACTGCCCGCCCCACTGCTTGCGGGCAGCCTTCGGGCTCGCGGTGAGGCTGTACCACCGCTTGCGGATCGACTGTACGGGACCTCCCATGGACTATCCTCCGCCGGTGCCTTGCGCCAGGCCGCTATTGTCCGGGTTCGGGGCGGTGACGGCCAGCGCCGATGCGGACGGCGATGGCCAGCCCCAGGATGATGCCCGCACCCACGTTACCCCTGGCGGCGCCGTTGCCCGCGCCGGGTCCGAGGGCTGCCCCCAGTGAGATCGGCTTGCCTCGGTCGCCCGCGAACCCGGGCGCGTTCGTGTCCATCCGGCTTTGCGTCCCGCGATGCCCCTGGGGCGGGTGAAGGGAGTATGGCGGCTGCCCGTCGACCCGGCGGGCGCTGGTAGAATGCGCGGCCATGATCCCCTATCCCGATATCGATCCCGTCGCCGTCAGCCTCGGGCCCCTCAAGGTGCGCTGGTACGGCCTGATGTACCTGGTGGGTTTTGCCATCGCCTGGCTGCTGGCCCGTCACCGGGCGAAGCGGCCCGAGTTCGGCTTCAGCTCCGAGCACGTGGATGACCTGATTTTCTACGGCGCCCTCGGTGTCATTCTAGGCGCCCGGGTGGGCTGGATTCTGTTCTACGGCTGGGACGCCTGGCTGAAGGACCCGCTGCTTCTGTTCCGTGTCTGGGAAGGCGGAATGTCCTTCCATGGGGGCATGCTGGCCGTCGCGCTGGCCATGTGGATTTACGGCCGCAAGATCGGCAAGTCCTTCTTCGAGATGACGGACTTCGTCGCGCCACTGGCCCCGCTGGGGATCTGCGCCGGCCGTATCGGCAACTTCATCAACGGAGAGCTGTGGGGCAAGCCGACGGACGTGCCCTGGGCGTTCATCGTCAACGGCCAGGCGCGGCACGCGTCCCAGCTTTACGAGGCCTTTCTTGAGGGGATCGTGCTGTTCGTGATCTTATGGATCTACTCCTCCCGTCGCCCGCCCACCATGGCGGTGTCCGGCGCGTTCCTGTTCTTCTACGGCGTCTTCCGTTTCGCCGTGGAGTTCGTGCGGGTGCCGGACGCCCACATCGGATACCTGGCTTTCGGCTGGTTCACCATGGGCCAGCTGCTGTCCCTGCCGATGGTCATCGTGGGCGCCCTGCTGATCGCGGCGGCCTACCGCCGTCCGAAGACCGCCACGGCCTGAGCACCATGCGCCAGTATCTGGATCTGCTGCGGCACGTCAGGGCAAACGGCATCGAAAAAGGCGACCGGACCGGCACCGGGACCCTCTCGGTGTTCGGTTACCAGATGCGCTTCGACCTGTCCGAGGGTTTTCCCCTCCTGACCACGAAGAAGCTTCACATTCGTTCCATCGTGCACGAGCTGTTGTGGTTCCTGGCCGGTGACACGAACATCGGCTACCTGAAGGAACAGAAGGTTCGGATCTGGGACGAGTGGGCCACGGAGGAAGGGGACCTCGGTCCGGTATACGGCCGCCAGTGGCGAGCCTGGCCCTCCGGCGACGGCGAGGCCATCGACCAGATCGCTGAGGCCGTGGAGACGATCCGGACCCGCCCGGACTCTCGCCGCATCATCGTCGTGGCATGGAATCCGGCCGAGCTGCCGGACGAGACCGTCCCGCCCCAGGACAACGTCCGGGCCGGGCGCATGGCGCTGGCGCCCTGCCACTGCCTGTTCCAGTTCTGGGTCGGCGACGGGAGGCTGTCCTGCCAGCTATACCAGCGAAGCTGCGACGTGTTCCTGGGCGTGCCGTTCAACATCGCTTCCTACGCTCTCCTGACCCACATGATGGCCGAGCAGTGCGACCTGCAGCCGGGGGATTTCGTCTGGACAGGCGGGGATGTGCACCTCTACCTGAATCACCTGGAGCAGGCGGATCTCCAGCTGACGCGCACACCGGGGCCGCTGCCGGAACTCGTCATCCACCGTCGGCCCGCGTCCATCTTCGATTACCGCTACGAGGACTTCGAGATCACCGGCTACGAGGCCGCCCCCCACATCCCCGCGCAGGTGTCGGTCTAGACAGTTCCCGGCGGGCCCCGCCCGGGGCCGCTATGATGGTCACATGGAGGATACTCTGCAGGCCATGCCGCGCATCGTGCTCGTGGCTGCCGTCGCCGACAACGGCGTGATCGGCGCCGACGGAGGCATGCCATGGCATCTCCCGGCGGACCTGGCGCACTTCAAGCGTCTCACGATGGGGAAGCCGGTGCTCATGGGCCGGCTCACCTGGGAGTCCATTGGACGGCCCCTTCCGGGGCGGCTCAACCTCGTACTCACCAGCAATCCGTCCTGGCGGGCCGAGGGCGCCACGCGCGTCATGTCCCTGGACGAGGCCCTGCGCGTGGCCGCTGCCGCCGGGGCGCCCCAGCTCATGGTCATCGGCGGAGCCCACGTCTACGAGCAGGCCCTGCCTTGGGCGCGCTACATCCACATGACCCGTGTGCACGCGGACCCCTGGGGCGACACCCTGTTTCCCGAACTCGACCCGGCTGACTGGCGGGAGATCGGCCGGCAGGAGCGCCCGGCCGACGAGCGAAACCCCTACGACCTGACTTTCGTCGGCCTCGAGCGAGTGCGGGCGCCCGCCGGATGACCCGGGCCGACTAGTCTCCCGCGGGACGGAACCTCGCCAGTTCCGTGTCCCCGGCGCTCAGCACGAGTTCCCCCGACTCCATCCGCCAGTCCGTGGCCTCCTGGAGGTGAGCCAGGTAGCGGGTCTCCAGTTCCATGGCCGGCCTGGGGCCTGCTTTGCGCGTGGTGGCCAGGGGTCCGAAGAGCGTGGATTCTGCCGGCGTCAGGCGGCCCTGGAACTGGTTGACGCCGCCAAAGCCGCTTACGGAGCCGTCCGGGCTTACCTCCAGGGTCGGGAGCTTGATACCCCCGTGGACCAGGGATCCGCCAAGCCCGCTCAGGGTCCACTGGCCGGAAAGTTCCGGGGCCTCGGTGCTTGATGAGCCGTTCATGGGAGCCTCCCGGGATGAGTCGGCGGCTGGCCCGGCTTCGGGCGTGGGCGGTGATCGGTCGCACGCGCCGATCGCAAGGGTGGCCAGGGCCACCAGGATGGTCAGGATGGGCGTTGTCTTCACTTGGATGCTCCGGGGGCGGCGTGGCCGGCGAGGGCGCGACAGGGACTCAGGGCCGGCCGGTCGCCCTGAACCGGGCCACGGGCGTGTCCCCGGCGTAGAGCGTCAGGATCTCGCCGTCGATACGATACGCGGACACTGTCTCGAGCATGTCCAGGAACTTCCGCTCCAGGGCCATGCCGCTGACGCAGGCCATCATCGTGGCTGCGACGCCGGAGAACGCCAGGGACTGACCCTGGCTCGAGAAGCTGCCGTTGAAGGCATTGCAGCCGGAGTAGCCGCGGACCCGGTCCTGGGCTGCATCGAACACCAGGTAGGCAGGCCGCTCGGGATCGCTGTCGGGCGGGGCAGCGCCTGCCAGTTCCACGAGCTCCCAGCGGGTGCTGGCGAGGCCCGGCGACCCGGCAGGCGCCGACGCCACGCGCTTGACGAGGATTTCCACCGGACCGGCGGGCCCGTTGGCGAAGGCGTCAATGCGGGTGTCGTTGATGAAAAGAAGCCTGCCACCGGATTCGATCCGGGCACGCAGGGCGTAGCTGTGGCCGGCCATGAGGCTGGCCCGGTCGTATTCCATTCGGAACCCGTAGGGCGGGGCGCCGTCCGGCTGGATCTGGTCGGACGCCAGCACGGTTGCCGGGGCGTCGGCGCGGGACACGTCTTCCAGGCGGACGTCGATCACCGCGTCAGGCGGCAGCATCATCCGCTCCCGGTAGGTCACCGTGCCAGTCAGTACAGTCATGGCGGACTCCTCTTCGTTGCCCGGAGTAGCGCAGCCAGCAACCGCCAGGCAGACGAGGCCGAGGACGGCTGAACGGGTCACAGGCGCGGTTTGTCTTTGCATGGTTGGCCCTTCCTGTCCGCAGGTGGTCAAAAAAACCCCACCTGCCGGGATGCGGCAGGTGGGGTCCATGTTAACCCCGGAGTTGACCCGGCGTCAGCTGACGCCGGCTGCCCTCCGGGCGGTTACCCTTCTGGTCGACCTAGTTGCAGTCCGTGCGCCGCAGCACCGCCCGACGGTTGGCCGCGCGGCCTTCCTCGGTCTCGTTGCTCGCGACGGGGCGGGACTCGCCGTACCCGACGGCCCTGAGCTGGTTGTCGCCGATGCCGGCAGCGTGGAGATAATCCACGACGGCCTGGGCACGACGCTCGGACAGCCCCTGGTTGTACTCGGCCGCTCCGCGGCTGTCGGTGTGGCCTTCCACGACGGCCCGGACATAGGGCAGCCGGTTCAGCGTGCCGATCAGCTGGTTGAGCGCCTGCTTGTCAGAGGCGGACAGCTCAGCGGAGTCGAAACCGAACTCCAGTGACAGCGTGTAGTCGCAACGGCAGCCGTTCGAGTCCACCGGGGCGCCGGCGGGCGTCGTCGGGCACAGGTCGGCGCTGTCCGGCACGCCATCACGGTCGCCGTCAGCCGGCGGCGGAGGCGGCGGCGGAGCGGGCGCCGGCGGCGGGGGCGGCGGCGGTGCGGCCT
>JARRON010000016.1:175117-188172 GCA_037383845.1 Gammaproteobacteria bacterium | reverse complement strand
GCCAGCCGCAGCAGGATCTCGAAAGCCGGCCCGCTCGCGGGCCGGCCGTCCATGGCCACGATGGGCTGGACGTAGAGTTCGAACCGGTCCTCCTTCAGGGCCGCCTGCAGCCGCTGCAGCCAGAGAATCTCGCCTCGCTGACGGGCCACTGCCTCGTCCCGGGCCGAGTACACGTGGACCCGGCCCCGGCCCTGCTGCTTGGCGACGTAGCAGGCCGAGTCCGCAGCACCCAGCGCGTCCTCGAGATTACCGCTCTCCGTGCCCAGCTCCACCAGTCCGACGCTGACTCCGATAGTAAATATCTGGTCACGCCAGACGAACCGGTACTCCTTTACCGCCGCACAGATGTCGCCGGCGATCTGCCGGGCCTTGTCCAGGGGGCAGCCGATGAGCAGCATGCCGAATTCGTCCCCGCCGATCCGCGCGACGGCGTCCGAATCCCGGACCTGCTCCTTCAGGATGCCGGCCACTTCCCGGAGCATGCTGTCCCCGGCCAGGTGGCCGCAGGTGTCGTTCACCGCCTTGAACCGGTCCAGGTCCAGGTAGCACAGCACGTGCCCGCTGCCCCCGGAACGGGCGTCCTTCATGATCTCGTCCAGGCGCCGCTCGAATTCCCTCCGGTTGAGCAGCCCGGTGAGGGGGTCGTGGCTGGCCTGGTAGGACATCTGGCGGGCCAGGCCCCGGATCTCGGAGACGTCGTGCAGCACCACCACGCATCCCGACATGCCGCCGCCCGACTCCCGGATCGGTGAGGCCCGGACCTCCACCGAGCACTCGTCTCCGGAGGCCCGGGAGACCAGCAGCGCCCGGCGCCCCAGGTCGATCCGGTGTCCTTCCTCCAGACAGCGCTGCACGGGGTCGCCGAGGGCCCGACGATCGCTTTCGTCCACCAGCGTGGCAAGCTCCGCAAGACGCCGTCCGCGGGCGCGGTCCAGGGCGCAGCCGAGCAGCGCCTCCGCCGCCCCGTTGACGTATTCGATCCGTCCCTCCGCGTCGGTGGTGATGACCCCCTCGGTGATGGACGCCAGGGTCGCCTCGGCCAGCCGGGACGCCCGGGCCCGCGCCTCGGCGGCCAGCTGGTCCCGGGTCGGCCGGACCAGGGTGCCCAGGAGGGGGCTTTCCCCGCCGGGGAAACCGCTCAGCCTGCACTCCACCGAGCGGTCGGAGGCATCCACGAGCCGGACCTTCAGGGGCGGCTGCCGCCCCGTCCGCCGGGCCTGCAGCCAGGAGGCGAAGGCTTCCCGGGATTCGGGATGGACGAGGTCGGAAAAGCTGCGCCCCACCAGCGTATCGCCGCCGCCCAGCAGGGACACGGCGCCGGGATTGGCGTAACGGATGATGTCGTCATGGAGCAGGACCGCATCGTCAACCGCGGTGACCAGGTGGCGGAACATCGGCTGCCGCGCCATGACGGCCAGTGGGTCGTCCGGATTGCGGGGAACCCCGACCGCCGCCGAGGACGCCGGCTCCCTGTCCGATGCCTCCCGCCGGACCGCGCCCGCGCCCAAGGTCGTGGCCTCGCTTTCCCCCGGCGCGCCCCAGCGGCGCCAGGCCGCGAACGCCAGGAAACCGAAGGCACCCAGACCGGCAGCAACGGTGAGCATCTCGAGCATCGGTCTGGTGCCGTCGTCCCGCCGGCCTATCGCCTGCGGTAGACCTGCCCCCCTGAGTCGCGGAACTCAACCGCCTTTTCTTCCATGCCCTGGATCACGGCGTCACCGGGGGACCCTGCTCCGGTCCGGGCCGCGTACTCCCGGACCTCGCGGGTGATCTGCATAGAGCAGAACTTGGGTCCGCACATGGAGCAGAAGTGCGCCACCTTGTGGGCTTCCTTCGGCAGCGTCTTGTCGTGGTACTCCCTGGCGCGCTCGGGGTCGAGGCTGAGATTGAACTGGTCCTCCCAGCGGAACTCGAAGCGGGCCTTGGACAGGGCGTTGTCGCGCAGCTGCGCTGACGGGTGCCCCTTGGCCAGGTCCGCCGCGTGGGCCGCGATCCGGTAGGCGACAATGCCGTCGCGCACGTCTTCCCGGTCCGGAAGGCCAAGGTGCTCCTTCGGCGTCACGTAGCAGAGCATTGCCGTGCCGTACCAGCCGATCTGAGCCGCGCCGATGGCGGAAGTGATGTGGTCGTAGGCCGGGGCGATGTCGGTGGTCAGCGGCCCCAGCGTGTAGAAGGGGGCCTCGGAGCAGGCGGAAAGTTCCTTGTCCATGTTCTCGCGGATGAGCTGCATGGGGACGTGGCCCGGGCCCTCGATCATCACCTGCACGTCGTGCTCCCAGGCGATGTGCGTGAGCTCGCCAAGGGTCTCGAGTTCCGCGAACTGGGCCGCGTCGTTGGCATCAGCGATGCAGCCGGGCCTCAGGCCGTCCCCCAGGGAGAAGGAGACGTCGTAGGCGGCCATGATCTCGCAGATCTCGGCGAAACGGGTGTAAAGGAAGTTCTCCTTGTGATGGGCCAGGCACCATTTCGCCATGATGGAACCACCCCGGGAAACGATGCCGGTCACCCGCCGGGCCGTCATGGGGACGAAGGGCAGTCGCACGCCCGCGTGAATCGTGAAGTAGTCCACGCCCTGCTCCGCCTGCTCGACGAGCGTGTCCCGGAACAGCTCCCAGGTCAGTTCCTCGGCCTTGCCGTCCACCTTCTCGAGGGCCTGGTAGACCGGGACCGTGCCGATGGGGACCGGCGAGTTGCGGATGATCCACTCCCGTGTCTCGTGGATATGGCGTCCCGTGGACAGGTCCATGACCGTGTCCGCGCCCCAGCGGCTTGCCCAGACGAGTTTCTCCACTTCCTCGGCCACGGAAGAACTCACCGCCGAGTTGCCGATGTTCGCGTTGACTTTCACCCGGAAATTGCGACCGATGATCATCGGCTCGATCTCCGGGTGGTTGACGTTGGCCGGGATGATGGCCCGCCCCGCCGCCACTTCTTCGCGCACGAATTCCGGCGTGACCTCGTCCGGCAGCCGTGCCCCGAAATCCTGGCCCGGATGTCGGCCCGTGATACCCGCGGCGACATAGCTCTCGCGGAGGGCCCCGAGGCGGGCGTTTTCCCGGATTGCCACATACTCCATCTCGGGCGTCACGATGCCGCGGCGAGCGTAGTGCATCTGGGTCACCGTGGCGCCGTCGCGGGCCCGGCGCGGGGCGCGCCTGCCGGGAAAAGCGATTTTCAGCGCTTCCGGGTCCCGGCGCCGTGAGGCGGCGAAACTGGAACTGACCTCGTCGAGCTCGCAGGTGTCGTCCCGCTCCCGGATCCATGCTGCGCGCAGGAGCGGCAGGCCGGCCAGCAGGTCCACGGCGTAGTCCGGGTCCGTGTACGGACCCGAAGTGTCGTAAAGGGTCATCGACGGATTGACAACGGGACCGCTGTCGGAAGGCGTCGGGGACTGGCGCACCTGGCGCATGGCCACGCGCAGGTCGGGCCTGCTGCCCGGCACATGGATTTTCTCCGAACCGGGAATGGGCCGGGTGACGGACGCTTCCAGCTGGGCGGCGTCCCGGAGAATTTCAAGCGGACTGGCGCTCATGCGGCTCCTCGCGGCCAGGCGGGCTTTCCAGGGTGGGACCGGCGAACCCGCGAAAACAACAAGGCCGCGCGCCATCCCCACCTGTCGCGCAAGCTTATCCCACTGGAGGCGGCAGCCTGCCAGCAATTCACCATAATGCAGGGCCGGACGCTTGTCACACCGGCGGGGCAGCCCTTAATCTTCCGCACTTTCGCACCCCTTCCCGGCTCCCCCGAAATGGACCTAGAAACCGCCCGAGAACAGATGATCGGACAGCAGCTCCGTGCCTGGGGCGTGCTGGACGAGCACGTCCTGGACGTTATGCGCAATCTGCCCCGGGAGCGGTTCGTGCCCCCCGAGTGGGCGGCGCTGGCCTACGCCGACGCCGCGATTCCGGTGGGTCAGGGGAAGACCCTGCCGCCACCGAAGATCCAGGGGCGGATTCTCGACGCCCTGGATCCGAAGCCCGGCGACAGCGCTTTGGAGATCGGCACGGGGACGGGCTACCTCACGGCCTGCCTGGCCCGGCTGACCAGCCACGTCACCAGCGTGGAAATTCACGATGAGCTTTCCGACATCGCCAGGGCGAATCTGGAGGCCACCGGCATCCGCAACGTGCGCCTGCTGGTGGACGATGCCTTCGCCATGGAGTTCTCCCGCCGCTACGACGTCATCGCGGTCAACGGCTCTCTTCCCGTCCGCCACGAGCGCTTTGAGAATCTGCTGGCGATCGGGGGCCGAATGTTCGAGCTCGTGGGCTCGGCGCCGGTCATGCAGGCATGGCTGATCGTGCGCAAGAGCGATCGCCAGTTCTCCCGCCAGGAACTCTTCGAAACCTGCCTGCCGGCGCTGGAGAACGCGCCGCGGCCGGAAGCGTTCGTTTTCTGAACCAGGAATCTGACCATGGGCATCCCGGAAATCACGCCGGCGGAATTCGCCGAGCTGCAGCAGCAGGGCCGGGCACCGGTGCTCCTGGACGTACGGGAGGACTGGGAGCTGGCGATCGCGCGGATCGACGGTGCCCTGCACATGCCCATGGGCCAGGTGCCCGATCGCCTGTCAGAGCTGGACCCGGGCCAGCCGGTCGTGGTGATGTGCCGCAGCGGCGGGCGCAGTGCCACGGTGGCAGGCTACCTTATTCAGCAGGGCTTCGGCGACGTGCGGAACCTCGCCGGGGGCATACTGGCCTGGGGCGAGCAGCTGGATCCCGGCCTGGCGGCCTATTGATCCGGCCCGGCGCGCCTTGCCGGCGGCGCGGGAGATATGGTGATATAGTTGACTAAAACACCCCGGGATGCCACCCCGGGCGGAAGGGGACCTGACTCACGATGAAAACTCGACACTTCGCGCCCGTCTTCGCCATGGCGGGGATGATGATGGCGGCCCAGCCCGCCTGGGGCGTCAGCCTCGTGGACGCCTACGAGGACGCCCTGCGAAGCGACCCTACCCTGCGGGAGGCGGCCGCCAATCGGCTGGCCACCCTGGAGTCCAAGCCCCAGGCCCTCGCTGCCCTGCTGCCACAGCTCGAGGCGACGGGCAGCTACAACAAGATCTGGAACAGCGGCACCTCGACCTTCAACCAGGCCGACCCGGCCACCGGTGAAGTCTTTACGGTCCCGACGTCCTTTGCCCGCCGGACCGACCCTGAGGAGAGCTGGCAGCTTCAGCTCACCCAGACCCTGTTCCGCTGGGACCAGTGGGTGGCGCTGCGCCAGGCAGACAAGGAACTGGCCCGGGCGGAGGCCGAGTTCCGGGCCGCCGAGCAGGACCTCATGCTCCGGGTTTCCCAGGCCTATTTCGACACCCTGGGGGCCCGTGCCACACTGGATGCCGCGGAGGCGGCCAAGGAAGCCATCGGCCGGCAGCTGGAACAGGCCCAGAAGCGTTTCGAGGTAGGCCTGTCCGCCATCACCGACGTCCAGGAAGCCCAGGCCAGCTACGACTCGGCCGTGGCCGGCGTCATTGAGGCCAAGCGCCAGCTCGCAGTCTCGCGGGAATCACTCCGGGCGATCACCGGCGAGTACTACACCGGGCTGGCCGACGCCGGTCCCGACGTGCCCCTGGTCAGGCCCGATCCGGAGGACGTGGACCAGTGGGTCCAGACGGCCCTGACCAGCAATCTCAGCGTCGAGGCGGCGCGGCTGAATGCGGAAATCGCGGCCGACACCATCGACATCCGCCGCGCCGGCCATTATCCGACCGTGGATTTCGTCGCCTCCCGGGGCAACCGGGACGTGACGGCTGAGCAGCGGAACTCGGGCGTCCAGCTTCCCGGCGAGCCGCCCCGGCCGCCCCAGCCATACCTGCCGGCAGACACCGATACCTGGCAGGACCTGATCGGCATCCAGGTCCGGCTGCCGCTGTTCTCCGGCGGCGCCACGAGCTCGCGGGTGAAGGAGGCGAGCTATCTCCACAGGGCAGCCCAGGAGCAGCTGGAACGCACCGCCAGGGAGACCGAGCGGCAGACGCGGGACGCCTACCTTTCCGTGACGTCCGAGATCAGCCGCGTGGAGGCGCTGGCCCAGTCGGTGGCGTCCAACCAGACCGCCCTGCGCGCCACCGAGGCGGGCTTCGAAGTCGGCACCCGGACGACGGTGGACGTGCTCCAGTCCCGCCGGCAGCTGTTCGAGGCCCAGCGCGACTACGCCAATGCCCGTTACACCTACCTGGTCAATGCGCTGTTGCTGAAACGGGCTGCGGGCATCCTGGCCGAGGAGGACCTGCGACAGGTGGACGGCTGGCTGAAGCCGCCGGAAGAAACCCCCGCCCCCACCCAGCCGTAAGCCCTCGGCGGCGCTCAGGCCCCGTTCAGCAGCGGCTCGATCAGGGCCAGCAGCCGGCCGAGGGCGCCCCGGTTATCGGCTACCGCCTGGCGGGCAAGGTTGCCCCGCTCGGCCCGGAGCACCGGATCGCCCAGCAGCTTCGTCACCGACGCCCCGAGGGCGTCAGGGCCGTCGACGATTTCCAGCGCACCCGCCTCTTCCAGCAGCGCCGCCAGATCCTCGGCGTTGAAATTGTGGGGTCCGGAAAGCACCGGGAGGCCCAGGGCAGCCGGCTCCAGCAGGTTGTGCCCGCCGATGGGCACCAGGCTGCCTGCGACGAAGGCGACGTCGGAAGCCGCGTAAAACATGGGCAACTCGCCCAGCGTGTCTACGAGGAAAACACTGTCGTCCGGGCCAGGGCCTTCTCCCCGGGACCGCCGGCTGAAGGTGCCGACCCGGTACCGGAGCAACTCGGCCACGCCTTCGAATCGCGGCGGATGGCGGGGCACCAGGTAAAGCAGGGCGTCCGGGATCACGGCCCTGACCTGTTCATGCGCATCCAGGACCTGGGATTCCTCGCCCTCGTGGGTGCTGGCGGCGATCCACGCCGGCCTGCCCCCGCAGTATTCGGCCCGGAAGGCCGCGCCGTCCCGCGCCACCTCCGGGGAAAACTCCACGTCCGCCTTCAGGTTGCCGGTGACGTGGATTCGGGCCGTGGCCGCGCCCAGCGAGCGGAATCGGTCCGCGTCCTTCTCGCTCTGGGCCGCAATCACGATCCCGTGTGAGAGGGCCTTCCCGAACAGGCTGCTGAATCGCCGGTACCTGTCCACGGAGCGGGGCGAGATCCGCGCGTTGGCCAGCACCAGGGGAATGTCCTGGCGCCCGCACTCGGTATACAGGTTCGGCCACAGCTCCGTCTCCATGATAATGGCGATGGTCGGCTGCATACGCCGGAAGAAGCGGCGCACGGACCCCGGGGTGTCGTAGGGCGCGTAGCTGTGCAGCACATCATCGCCGAACAGGTCGCGTACCCGCTGTGCGCCCGTGGGGGTCACAGTCGTTACCACCAGGGGACGATCCGGGTGCCGCTCCCGCAGTTCCCGGATCAGGGACGAAGCCGCCACGACCTCCCCGACGGAAACGGCGTGAACCCAGATGCCGGGCCGGTCCAGCCGGCTGGCGCCGAAGCCGAAACGCTCCGGAAACCGCTCCCAGTAGGCGCGATTGCCGAGCCCTTTCCAAAAAAGGACCAGGGCCACCACCGGGGCGGCCAGGTAAGAGATAACCAGGTAAAGCCAGCGCACGGGCAAGCTCAGCCGCCCCGGATGCGCTGGATGAGGCGGGTGGTGGAACGACCTTCCCGGAAGGGAAGCACACGGACTTCGCCGCCGGCGGCCTTAACGGCATCCCCGCCGGCGATCTGGTCCGGCCGGTAGTCGCCGCCCTTGACGAGCACGGCGGGAAGCAGCCTGCCGATGATCCGGGCCGGCGTGTCCTCGGAAAACGGCACGACCCAGTCCACGGCGGCCAGGCCGGCAAGCACCGCCATGCGGTCCTCCAGGGGATTCAGGGGGCGGGACGCCCCCTTGAGGCGACTCACGGAGGCGTCGTCGTTGACCGCCACCACCAGCCGGTCACCCAGGGACTTGGCCTCCTCCAGGTAGGCCACGTGCCCGGCGTGGAGGATGTCGAAGCAGCCGTTGGTCATGACCACGGTCTCGCCACGACGGCGCGCCTCGGCGACCAGCGATGCGGCCTCGTCCTCCCCGACCAGGCCCCGGCCGCCCTTGCCCCGTGTGTGCAGGGCATGCGTCAGCTCCGCCGGCGTCACGGCGGCGACGCCCAGCTTGCCCACGACGATTCCGGCGGCCAGGTTGGCCAGGGAGGCGGCCTCGATCATGGGAAGACCGGCGGCGAGGCCCGCGGCCGCGGTGGCGATCACGGTGTCGCCGGCGCCGGTGACGTCGAACACCTCCCGGGCCTCGGCGGGAAGCCAGGTAGGGCCGTCTTCGCCGACGAGCATCATCCCCCGGTCGCTGCGGGTCACCAGCAGGTAATCCAGTTCCAGATGGCAGCGGAGCTGCTGCGCGCGCCGCGCCAGGTCGTCGTCGTCTCTCCAGGGCCCGGCGACAGCCTCGAACTCGGCCTCGTTGGGCGTGATAACCGTCGCCCCCCGGTAGCGCTCGAAGTCGGCCCCCTTGGGGTCCACCAGCACCGGCGCGCCAGCGGCCCGGGCGACTTCGATCATGCGCCGGGCAGATGCCACGCAGCCCTTGCCGTAGTCGGACAGGACGACCGCATCCACACCGGCCACGGCCTCGGCGAAGGCGTCGGCCAGAGTATCGGCCGCGCCGGCGGCGAGCGCCTGTTCAAAGTCCAGCCGGAGCAGCTGCTGGTTGCGGGACAGCACCCGGAGCTTCGTCACCGTGGGAGCGCCGGCCGCCGCGAGCAGGTCGGCGGACACTCCGGCGGCCGCCAGCAGCGCCCTCAGTCGGGCCGCGGCCTCGTCGTCGCCGGTGACAGACAGCAAGCGGGATCCGGCGCCGAGGGTCGCCAGGTTCACGGCTACGTTGCCCGCTCCACCCGGCCGTTCCTCGACCTCGTCCACCCGCACCACCGGCACGGGGGCTTCCGGCGAAATGCGCGCCGTGGGACCGAACCAGTAACGATCCAGCATCACGTCGCCGGCCACGAGGACGGTGGCGCGATCGAAGGTGGGAACCGAGAGGGTCATGCGTGCGACCGGGGCCAGCGCAAGTGGCGCGGATGTTAGCACAGGGCCCTGGCCGGTCCCCGCGCGGCACGAAGCTATAATCGGCGTCCCGCCCGATGCCCCCGAGGCCACGGCTCCTACATGGCATCCAGCGACAAGGTTCCCCTCTACCGCTTCCTCGCTCCCCGGTACTGGCTGCTGTGGCTTGGGCTGGGCACGGTTCGGCTGCTGGTGGCCATGCCCTACTCTCTGCAGCGCCTGGCTGGCCGATTCATAGGCTTTCTGGGCTACCTCCTGTCCGGGAAGCGCCGCCGGATTGCGGACGTCAACCTGGGCCTCGCGTTCCCGGAGCTCGACCCACGTCAGCGCAAGAGACTGCTCAAGGAACACTTCCGGTCCCTGGGCATGTCGGTCATCGAGACCGGGACGTGCTGGTGGGCCTCGGACAAGCGGCTGGACGGCATGGTGGATGTCCGGGGCCGGGAGCACATCGAGGAGGCCCTGCAGGGCGGGCGCGGGGCCATTATGCTGACCGGCCATTTCACCACGCTGGACATCGGCGGCCGTTTCCTGACGCGCCTGGGTCCCGTCGCGGCCATGTACCGGCCCCACGGCAATCCGCTGTTCGAGGAGATCATGCGCCGGGGGCGGGAGCGGTCCGCCGAGAAGGCCTTCGTGAAGCAGGACGTGCGCGCCATGGTCCGGGGACTGAAAACCAACCACCTGATCTGGTATGCCCCGGACCAGGCCCACCGCCGGGGCAAGTACAGCGCCGTGGTGCCGTTCTTCGGAGTGCCGGCACCGACCAACACTGCAACCACCGCATTCGCGCGCCTGTCCGGCGCTCCGGTGGTGCCCTTCTTCCCGGTACGCCTGCCGGGCAACGGGGGCTACCGCCTGGACATCCTTCCGCCCCTGGAGGATTTCCCGGGTGACGACCCGGCGGAGGATGCGGCCCGCATCAATCGCCTGCTCGAGGAACGCGTTCGTCTGTGTCCCGAGCAGTACCTGTGGGTGCACCGGCGGTTCAAGCAGGCCGGCCCCGACCACCCGGATCCCTACGGCGCCCTCAGCCGTCAGCGCAAGCCCGCTCCGCCCTCCGCGTAGCCCTCGACAAGGGCGTTCCAGCCCTCCGCGCTGAAGGGCGGCGCGCCGGGCTCGGCGGCGATCTTGTGCAGGGAACGCTCCAGGCGCTGCAGGTTGGACCGCCGCCAGTCGCCTTCGGAGCGAAATTTCCCCTTGTCGAAGTCGATAAGCCACGGCTGACCGGCCGCGTCCACGAGAATATTGTGGGCGTTCAGGTCCGGATGAAATGCGCCTGCGGCGTGGAACCCGGCGATCGTCCGCCCGATGACGGCCCAGGGCTGGGCGTCTGGCCCGGCGCCCGCAAGCCGCGCTGAAAGGGGCTCGGCGTAGGGAATACGCACCGTGGCGATATCGGCGGTGTACAGCAGCCCGCTGCGCCGGAACAGCGCCGCCACCGGGCGGGGCACGGGTAGCCCCCTCGCCCGCAACGCCTCCAGCATCCGCCATTCGGACCAGCTTCGCGTGCGCTCGTCGCCCGTCCACAGGTAGTGGTCCCGGACAAGCCTGCCGAACAGGCCTCCGCGCCGATAGTGCCGGATCGCCCACTCGCCTCCCGGCGCGGAGACGAACGTGACCCCGCCCCGGCCGCGGCCCGCCGCGCCGGTATGCTGGTCTTTCCAGGCGGCCGGATCGAGGAGCGTCGGCGCGGGGTCTGCCACCAGCGCCGGGTCATAGATCAGCCCCCAGCCTGGGCCGGCGGCACGGGAAGCGGTCACGAGGCATCCGCCGCAGCGAGAGCGGCCGCGATGACGTCTGACGGATGGATAGACCGCAGGCAGTCCAGGTGGCCCAGGGGACACGTCCGCTGGCGGCAGGGGCTGCATGGCAGAGCCAGCCAGAAGACGTCCTTCCGGGAGGTCAGCGCATAGGCTTTCTCCGGGGACGTGGAACCGTAAAGGGCCACCACGTGGGTATCCACGGCGGCGGCAATGTGCATCAGCCCCGAGTCGTTGGTCACCGCGACCTGGGCCATGGCCAGCAGGTCGATGGCGTCCTCCAGGGAGCTGTCGCCGCAGAGATTCATCACCCCGGGAGCGGCAGCGGCCACCGCGGCACCGGTCTCGGTCTCCTTGGGAGAGCCCAGCACGATCACTTTCCGGCCCGATCGTGCCAGCGCCCTGGCCGTTTCCGCGAAGTGCTCGACGGGCCACTGCTTGGCGGGACCGAACTCGGCCCCCGGCGCCAGGGCTGCAACAGGCTGAGCCGGATCCAGGGCCAGCCGCTCCCGAAGACGTGCCTGGTTCCCCGTGTCCACGCGCAGCTGCGGTTCCGGCGGCGCGGCCGGCGGCGCGTCTCCCGGCTCCAGGCCCAGGGCGATGAAGCCGTCGGCCGTGGACATGCTGTCCCGACCCTCCCGGATGTCGTTCAGCAGCACCCTTCGCTGCTCTCCGAGAAAACCCGTCCTGATTTTGGCACCGGCGATGAACGGGACGAGGGCCGACTTGATGGACCGGGGAAGCACGATCGCCCGGGTGTAGCGCCGCCGGCGCAGGGCCCTCCCCAGCCGGATCTGTTCCCTCAGCGCCAGCTTCCCGTGCCCGCCCGGAGACGGGATGAAGTTCGTGACCTCGGGCATCCGGCGGACAACCTGGCCGTGGAACTCCGGCGCCAGTACGTCGATCTCAGCGTCCGGATGGCGCTGCCTCAGGAACTTCAGCAGGCTGCCGGCCATCACCACGTCGCCGACCCAGGCCTGGCACACCACCAGGAACCGCTCGCTCATGTGCCGGCCTCCCCTGTCTCACCCAGCAGCTGCCGATAAAGCTCTGCGTAGGCGCTGACCATGTGTTCCGGTCGGAATGCCTCGGCCCGTACCCGGGCGGCAGCACCCATGCGCCGGCGGAGCCCGGGATCGTCGATAACTCTCGCGACCTGGTCCGCCAGCTGACCCGCGTCCCCGGGTGGGACCAGGTAACCGGTTTCGCCGTCGCTCACGATCTCGGGGATACCGCCGGCGCTGCTGGCCACCACGGGCAGGCCGAAATGCATGGCGTCCAGTACCGTCGAGCCCAGGCCCTCCTCCCGGGAGGGGAAGACCAGCAGGTCGAAAGCGGCCAGGTAGTCACCAACGTTCTCCCGGTAACCCTCGAACACCACATTCGGCAGGTCGGCCGCCTGCGCCTTCAGCTCCGCCTCGTCGGGACCGGCGCCCACGAGCAGGAACATGACCCCGGGCCGCTCGGCGGACAGCTTCCGGGCCGCCTCGATAAGCACCCTCTGGCCCTTGTGGGCGTCGTTCAGGGCGGCTACGTTGCCCGCGAGAATCCTGCCGGGGAACCGGGCGCGGATGGCGCGCACGGCCTCCGGGTCGCTGGGCAGGTAGCCAAGAGCGCTGTAGATCAGTGACTTCGGAGTCTCCGGAGCGAAGGCTTCCATGGACTCGGTCACCGCCTCCGAGATGCAGACGATATGGGAGGCCCGGCGATAGATGGCCCGGGTGAAGAAGCGATCGCTGGGCATGTTGGGAATGCGTCGGGTGATCAGGTAGGGGGTCCGTGACACAAGGCTCGCAAGCAGCGCCGCCTGACCCGCCCGCCCCTCGTGGGCATGAACCAGGGCAGACCCGGAGGTGGCCCGTGCGGCGCTCAGGAAATTATTGCTGACCTCCCGCACCTCTACGCCGGTCACGGTCTTGAGGCGATCTGCCAAAGGTTCCCCCCGCCGGGCGATCAGCACCTGCTCCCAGCCCCGTTCCGCCAGGCCCCGGACCAGCAGCTCGGTCTGCCGCTCGCCACCGCGGAAGCCACGGGCCAGGTTGACGTGAGAAACCGCCGTCACAGGAAGCAACGCCGGCGGCCGCCGGGTCAGGCGCCCCGGGCGCGCCCGTCCACCAGGGTGAAGGTCGCGCCGCAGTACGGGCAGGTCGCCCGCCCGGTCACCTCGATGGGCAGATAAACCCGGGGATGGGAATTCCACAGCGCCATGTCGGGCATGGGGCACGACAGCGGAAGATCGTCCCGCGTGACGTCGTAGTGCTCCCTGG
>JARRON010000016.1:73245-175099 GCA_037383845.1 Gammaproteobacteria bacterium | reverse complement strand
GGGGGCGTCTGGCATCGCGGGTTGGACAGTCTCGGGAGGCGGGATTATAGCAATGCCGCGGCGCCTACCCCGTTCCCATGCTGGCCTCCCAGAGGGCCACCACCCGGTCCCGGAGGGCCGCGACCTCCTCCACCGGGACCCGGCCCGGCCGGCCGTCCAGGGCCAGGTGATGAATCCTGGCTCGATAGTCCACGTAGGCCGAGTGCAGGAAGCTGGCATCCTCAGCCGCCAGTACGCCCGCCTCCTGGAGCGCCTCTATCTGCCGGATGTTGTCCGACCAGCGAAGCAGCTCCGGGTGTTCAGGCGCATGGCTCAGCACCCAGTACTGCACGAGGAACTCGATGTCCGCGAGCCCTCCGGCGTCCTGCTTGATGTCGAACCAGTGGGCGTCTCCCGACGACAGCTCCTCCCGCATCCGGGCGCGCATGGCCGCCACTTCCTCCTTGAGTCGGTCCCGGTGAACCACCTCGAGGAGCACGCGCCGCCGCAGCGCCTCGAACCGGTCACGCACGCGGGTGTCCCCGGCAACCGCCCGGGCGCGCAGAAGCGCCTGGTGCTCCCAGGTCCAGGCCTGGTCGCGCTGGTAGCTCTCCAGGGCGGCCAGGCTGGTCACCAGCAGTCCGCCCTTCCCGCTGGGCCGCAGGCGGGTGTCTACCTCGTAGAGGACGCCGGCAGCCGTCGGGGTGGCCAGCAGGTGGACCAGGCGACGGGTCATACGGGCGAAGAACACGCTGGCGTCCACTTCGTCGGGGCCGGTGGTTTTCTGGATCTCGCCTTCGGCGTCGTGGACGAAGACCAGGTCCAGGTCGGAACCGTAGCCCAGCTCCAGGCCGCCCAGCTTCCCGTAACCGATCACGGCGAAACCGCAGGGCCGAAGCGCCTCCTCCGACGGGCCGCAGACCGCCTGGCCGTGTCGCACCTCGGTCTGGCGCCGGGCCAGGTCGATGCAGGCCTCCAGCACCACCTCGGCAATCCACGTCAGCTGGTCGCTGACCTTCATCAGGGGCAGGCCTCCGCTGAGGTCCGCCACCGCGGTGCGAAACACCGCCGCCCGCTGGAAATTCCGCAGCGCCTCCATCTGCAGCTCCAGGTCGTCCGGCTCCAGGCCTTCCAGCCGGCCTTCCAGGTCCCGGGCCAGTGCCTCCCGGCCGGCGACCTGGTCCAGAATGCGGGCATCCATCAGGTCGTCAAGCAGCAGGGGATGAAGGGCCACCTGGTTGGCGAGGAACTCGCTGCGGCCGCAGAGGGACGCAAACCTGGCCAGCGCGGCTGGGTTTTCGTTCAGCAGCGCGTAATAGGCGCTGCGACCGCCGATGGCCGAGACGACCTTCAGCAGCCTCTCCAGGGCGTCCTCCGGATGAGGCAGCCCGGCGGCCGCCCGGATCAGCGCGGGCACCGTGACCTTCAGGCGCTCCCGGCCGGTTTCGTCCATCCGCCTGAACCACCCGGCGCGGGCGAGGGCGCGAATCGCTTCCAGGGCGCGACCGGTTCCGCCGAAACCGGCGGCGGCCAGCAGGGAGTGCGCCTTCGACTCCTCCGCGTCCTGTGTCCAGAGCCGCTCCAGCCCGTCGTCCTCCTGGTTCGCCTGGGCGGTCTGCTCCTCGAAGCAGGCGGTGACCTGTTGCCTGTGGTCTGCCAGGTCGCTTGCCAGGGCCGGCCAGTCGTCGTAGCCCATGGCGCATGCCAGCCGGGCGCGACCGGCCTCATCTCCCGGCAGCTCGTGGGTCTGGCGGTCCTGCCACTCCTGGAGCCGGTTTTCCAGCCGTCTCAGGAAGGCCCAGGCGTTCTGCAGCCCAGTCACGCTGGAAGACGGCAGCAGCCCGGCCTCGCCCAGCCGCTGGAGCGCGGCGGGCAGTCCGGGCTCACGGAGCCGGGGATCCGCCCCGCCACGGAGCAGCTGCAGGCACTGGACCACGAACTCGATTTCCCGGATGCCTCCCGGGCCAAGCTTGATGTTGTTCTCCAGGTCGCGCCGGGCCACCTCCGCGGCAATCCTGGCCTTCATGTCCCGCAGGGATTCGACCAGGCCGTAGTCCAGGTAGCGGCGGAACACGAAGGGTCGGAGGATGTCCCGGTACAGGCCCATGCCCTCGACGTGGCCGGTCACGGGGCGGGCCTTGACGTATGCGTACCGCTCCCACGCCCGGCCATGCTTCTGGAGGTAGCTGCCGAACGCCGCCAGGCTCATCACCAGAGGCCCGCTGTCGCCGAACGGTCTCAGGCGCATGTCCACCCGGTAGGCGATACCGTCCTCGGTGCGCTGGTCGAGCAGTCGGATCAGCATCTGGCCCACCCGGGTGAAGAACTGCTCGTTGGACAGGCAGCGGTTGCCGTCGGTCTCTCCCGCCTCGGGAAACAGGAAGACCAGGTCGATATCCGATGAGAAGTTGAGCTCCCTTCCCCCCAGCTTGCCCATGGCGATGACCAGGAGCCGCTGCGGCTCTCCCCCCGGGGAACGGGGCTCCCCGTGGGCGACCGCCAGCTGACTGTGCGCCCAGCCGGCGGCGGCGCGGATGCAGATCTCCGCCAGCTCCGACAGATGTCCCAGGGTCTCCCGGAGGGTCGCCAGCCCGGCCAGGTCCCGCCAGGCGATACGAACCATCTCCCGCCGCCGCAGGCCGCGGAGCGCCGCCATGGCCCCGGCCTCGGAGTCCACGCCCTCCAGGAGCGCGCGACCCTCGGCCTCCAGGTCCCCGGGATGCCAGGCCCTTTCCAGGTCGCCGGAACGACAGAATTCCTCGACCAGCTCCGGATACCTGAGCAGAGTCTCGGCGACGAACTCGCTACCGGCCCAGACCCGCGGCAGCTGCGAGGCCAGCGGCTCGGCGGCGGCCAGCCGGTCCGCGGCCTCCGGATGGCGCCCGGCGAAGGCCCGCCAGCGGGCCGTGACCTCCTCCGACAGGTTGGGTGGAAGGACGGCCAGGCCGGGTCCGGGGGCGCCGTCAGCGCCCGGGTGGTCAGAAGCGTCGCTACCGCACGTCATGATCCAAGAGTAACAACCCGATGGCCGGATGTGCCCGCGAAAAAAACGAAGCCCCGCACGGGGCGGGGCTTCGTGGACTCATGAACCTTGATGTCGCCGTGAAGCTTACATCATGTCCATGTCGGGCATGGCCGGGGCCTTTTCCTCGTCCTTCGGCAGCTCAGCCACCATGGCTTCGGTGGTCAGCAGCAGGCCGGCAACGGAAGCGGCATTCTGCAGGGCCAGGCGCGTGACCTTGGTGGGATCCAGGATACCCATCTTGATCAGGTCGCCGTACTCGCCGGTAGCGGCGTTGTAGCCCTCTGCGCCCTTCTTCTCGCGAACGCGGTTGAGGATGACCGATCCATCCTCGCCGGCGTTGGCGACGATCTGGCGCAGCGGCTCCTCGACGGCCCGGCGCAGGATGTTAATGCCGATGTCCTGGTCGTGGTTGTCGCCCTTGAGGTCCTCGATGCCCTCCAGGCTGCGGACCAGGGCCACGCCACCACCCGGCACCACGCCTTCCTCGACGGCCGCACGGGTCGCGTGCAGGGCGTCCTCGACGCGGGCCTTCTTCTCCTTCATCTCCACCTCGGTGGCAGCGCCGACCTTGATGACGGCCACGCCGCCGGCCAGCTTCGCCACACGCTCCTGGAGCTTCTCCTTGTCGTAGTCGGAGGTGGCATCCTCGATCTGGGCGCGGATCTGCTCGATCCGGGCCTTGATGTCGGCGGTCTTGCCGGCGCCGTCAATGACGGTGGTGTTCTCCTTGGACACCTGGACCTTCTTGGCCTCGCCCAGGTCGTCCAGGCCGGCCTTCTCCAGAGACAGGCCGACTTCCTCGGAGATCACGGTGCCGCCGGTGAGGATGGCGATGTCCTGCAGCATGGCCTTGCGGCGGTCGCCGAAGCCGGGCGCCTTGACGGCGGCCACCTTCACGATGCCGCGGATGGTGTTGACCACCAGCGTGGCCAGGGCCTCGCCTTCCACGTCCTCGGCCACGATGAGCAGCGGGCGGCCCGACTTGGCCACGGCTTCCAGCAGCGGAAGCAGGTCGCGGATGTTCGAGATCTTCTTGTCGAACAGCAGGATGTACGGGTTGTCGAGCACCGCAGACTGGGTCTGCTGGTCGTTGATGAAGTAGGGGGACAGGTAGCCGCGGTCGAACTGCATCCCCTCGACCACTTCGAGTTCGCTCTCCAGGCCGGAGCCGTCCTCGACGGTGATCACGCCTTCCTTGCCCACCTTGTCCATGGCCTCGGCGATGCGGTCGCCGATGTCGGCGTCGCCGTTGGCGGAGATGGTGCCCACCTGGGCGATGGCGTTACGGTCCTCGCAGGGCTTGGAGAGCTTCTTCAGCTCCTCCACGATCCCGGTGGTGGCCTTGTCGATGCCGCGCTTCAGGTCCATGGGGTTCATGCCGGCGGCGACGGACTTCAGGCCTTCCCGCAGGATAGCCTGGGCCAGCACCGTGGCGGTGGTGGTGCCGTCGCCCGCCTCGTCGGAGGTCTGGGAGGCGACTTCCTTGACCATCTGGGCGCCCATGTTCTCGAACTTGTCGGCAAGCTCGATTTCCTTGGCCACGGACACGCCGTCCTTGGTCACGGTGGGGGCGCCGAAGCTCTTCTCGAGCACGGCGTTGCGGCCCTTCGGGCCGAGGGTCACCTTTACGGCGTTCGCCAGAATGTTGACGCCGCGGAACATGCGCTGGCGGGCGTCATCGCTGAACTTGACTTCTTTGGCAGCCATTGATGTCTGCTCCTTGAGTTGAATTCCGTTGGATGGAGTCGTGTCGGGACAGTGCGGCCGGGGCGGATCAGCCCTCCAGCACCGCCATCACGTCGTCCTCGCGCATCACGAGGACTTCCTCGCCCTCGACCTTTACCTCGGTGCCGCTGTACTTGCCGAACAGCACCCTGTCACCCTTCTTCAGGTCCAGGGGACGGATGTCGCCGTTCTCCAGGATCTTGCCCTTGCCCACGGCCAGGACTTCGCCCCGGATGGGCTTCTCGGCAGCAGTGTCGGGGATCACGATCCCGCCCGGGGACGTGCGCTCCTCCTCCAGGCGCTTGATGACGACACGGTCATGAAGCGGACGAATGTTCATATGTTGTTTCTCCTTGAAAATCAGTCAGTTCGCTAGTTGAACCGGCCTAAGGAAGACTGAGGGAGCTGTTAGCACTCCTCGCTGGTGAGTGCTAATAATAGGGGCGATTCGTCGGGAGTCAAGATGTCGGCGGCCGCCGTGACAGCAGACGGGGTCACCGGTATCCTCAGCCGCCTTCCACATCCCGGCAGCCCGCGATGAGTTCGGAAAATCAATATGTTGTCGTGCTCTGCACGTGCCCGGACGACGAGACCGGCGCCACCATCGCCGCCCGCCTGGTGGACGAGGGGCTGGCCGCGTGCGTCAGCCGCGTGCCGGAGATCACCTCCACCTTCCGGTGGGAGGGTCGGATCGAAGAGGAACAGGAGGTCCTCCTGGTGATCAAGTCCGCGGCGACGCGCGTCGACGAACTCGCGGAGCGTATCCGGACGCTCCATCCGTACGAACTTCCGGAGGTGATCGCGGTCCCTGTCTGCGGGGGCCTCGATGGCTACCTGGCCTGGATCGGCGCCAGCCTGTCCCCCGAAACCTGACAATCGAGCCCACGGAATCCCCGGATGCGCCACCTGCTGCTTTTTGTCTGTCTCGCCGTCGCGGCATGGCTGCCCGCGACGCCGTCCCTTGGCGCACCCGAGCTGCTGCGCGCCGAGAAAGCGTTCCAGTACAGCACGCGCCTGGACGGCGACACCCTCGTGGTCAGCTGGGACGTGGCTGACGGCTACTACCTCTACAAGAAGCGTTTCGGCTTCGAGAGCACAGACCCCGCCGTGTCCCTCGGGGAGCCGTCGTGGCCCGAGGGAGAAATCCACGAGGACGAATTCTTCGGCGAAAGCATCATCTTCCGTGGTCGCTTCGACATCACCATGCCCGTGTCCGGACGGCCGGGAAGCGGAGCCCTGGACGTCCGGATCAAGTCCCAGGGATGCGCGGACATCGGCATCTGCCTGCCGCCCCAGACCTGGACCGCGCGGGTCGCGTTTGCCGACGATTCCGGGGCTGACGCCGGGAGCGTAGACCTAAGCGCCATCCTCGCCGGCGCGGCGAGCGGCAGCGGGGAGTTCCTGCCGGCCGACGAGGCATTCCGGTTCAGCGCCTACCGCGATCCCGGCGGCCGCCTTGCCCTGAACTGGGACATCGCGCCCGGCTACTATCTGTACCGCGGCGAAACCCGGGTCACCCTCGACGGCGAGCCGTTGCCGGCGGAACTGCCCCCGGGAAAGGCCAAGTACGACGAGTTTTTCGGCGACGTCGAAGTGTTCTACGACGGCCTCTCGGTGACCGTGCCCGTACCCGGATCCGGCATGGCGAAGGTGGCTTACCAGGGATGCGCCGAAGACGGGATTTGCTACCCCCCCATGACCCGCACGGTGGATCTGGCCGGCCTGGGGATCAGCTCGGCGGCCGCAGCCGAACCCGGGGCGCCGGGGGCCTCTGCGTCGGCGGCGGGCCAGGCCCCGGAGCAGGATCGGCTCGCGGCCCTCATCACCGACGGCAACCTCCTGGCCGTGGCAGGAATGTTCTTCGGCCTCGGCGTCCTGCTGGCCTTCACGCCCTGCGTACTGCCCATGGTGCCCATCCTCTCCGGCCTGATCATCGGTCAGGGCCCGGACGTGACGGTGCGCCGCGCCTTCACGCTTTCCCTGGTGTTCGTGCTGGCCATGGCCATCACCTACACGGTCGCCGGCGTGGTGGTGGCCATGCTCGGGCACAACCTGCAGGCCACTTTCCAGCACCCGGGCGTCATCATCGTCTTCTCCGCGATCTTCGTGGCACTGGCGCTGTCCATGTTCGGCTTCTACGACCTGCAGGTCCCCAGCGCTCTGCAGACCCGGCTGAGCCAGGCGTCCAACCGGCAGCAGGCCGGCACCCTGGCCGGCGCCGGCGCCATGGGGTTTTTCTCGGCGCTGATCGTCGGCCCCTGTGTGGCCGCCCCGCTGGCGGCGGCGCTCATCGTCATCGGCCAGAGCGGGGATCCGTTCCGCGGGGGTGCGGCCCTGTTCGCCCTTTCAATGGGCATGGGTACGCCGCTGCTGGCCTTCGGCGCATCGGCCGGCAAACTGCTTCCGAAGGCCGGGCCATGGATGGACACCGTGAAGAACTTCTTTGGCGTCCTGCTGCTGGCCGTGGCGGCCTGGATGCTGGAGCGCATCCTGCCGCCGGCGGCGGCACTGGCGGTCTGGGCAGGGGTATTCATTCTCGGCGGCGTTTTCCTGGGGGCCCTGGATTCCGCCGGTGAAGGCACCCCGGGCCGGCGGCTTGCCCGGGGGCTCGGGCTCATGTCCCTCGTCTACGGCGGCGTCTTGCTGGTGGGCGCAGCCGCCGGCGGCAGCAGCCCCTGGCAGCCCCTCGCCGGCCTCTCGGGCGGCCCGGCCCCGGCCACGACCGCCCAGGAGTCCCGCTTCCGCCCGGTCAAGTCCCTGGCCGACGTTCGCCGGGAGCTCGAAACCGCAAGTGCGGCGGGGCGCGGCGTCATGCTGGACTTCTATGCGGACTGGTGCGTGGACTGCAAGCGCATGGAGAAATACACCTTCGGCGAGCCGGCGGTGCAGGCTGCCCTCGGCGACATGGTGCTGCTGAAGGCCGACGTGACCGCCAACGACGACAGGGACCGGGAACTGATGAACCACTTCGGTATCTTCGGCCCCCCTGCCACCCTGTTCTTTACCGGCGGTGAGGAACTGCGGCCCCTGCGCCTCATCGGGTTCATGCCGGCGGAGGAATTCACCGAACACGTCCGGCGCGTCGACGCCTCAGGAAGCTGACCCATGCACCGTATCCTCGCCATCGTTCTGCTCGCCGTGACCTCCGCAGTGGCCGGTTACTTCATCTACCGCGGCATGGCCGATACGGCGGAGACCACCCCGGCTGCCGCGGACAGGGCCCTGGCCCCGGCCTTCTCCCTGCCGGACCTGGAAGGCAGGGTTCGCTCCAGCAGCGAATGGGACGGCCAGATCCGCGTGGTGAATTTCTGGGCCACCTGGTGCCCACCCTGTCGGCGGGAAATACCGCTGCTGGTGGACATCCAGCGAGAGTTCTCCGGGCACGGCGTGCAGGTTATCGGCATCGCCATCGACGAGACGGCCGACGTGCTGGAGTTCGCCGAGTCCGTGCCCTTCAACTTTCCCGTCCTGGTCGGCCAGCAGGAAGCCCTGGACCTGGCCAACGCCTACCTGCCGGACTTCGTGGGCCTGCCTTTCACTGCCTTCGCCGACTCCTCGGGCCGGATCGTCCACGTCCACACGGGCGAAATCCACCGGGAGCAGATCGAGGCCGTGCTGGGCGACCTGCTGTAACCCGGACGATTTCCCCCGGGCCGGCAGCTGCTGCAAACCTGTCGCGAAAAGATATAGTATTGCCGCGAACTCGCCGGCAAGTTCGCAATTTTCGCCGCGACGGGGCCCGCCATGAGCCGCCTGCTACTTGTCAACGGACCGAACCTCAACCTGCTGGGCGGCAGGGAACCGGACCTCTACGGGGCCGACACGCTGGCCGACATCGAGAGGCGCTGCGCGGCCCTGGCCACGGAGCTGGGCCACGAGCTTGAGAGCTTCCAGTCCAATGCGGAGCACGAGCTGATCCACCGGATCCAGGCCGCCGCCGGCGAAGGGGTAGGCGCCATTATCATCAACCCCGCAGCCTTCACCCACACCAGTGTCGCGCTCCGGGATGCCCTGACGGCAGTGGGCATCCCGTTCGTCGAGGTACACCTGTCCAACGTTCATGCCCGGGAGCCGTTCCGGCGGCGGTCGTATTTTTCCGCCGTGGCGGCGGGCGTGATCACCGGTTTCGGGGCGACGGGCTACGAACTGGCAGTGAGGGCAGCTCACGGACTGCTGGCGGGGCGGTAAAGGGGAGACGCAATGGACATCCGCAAGGTCAAGAAACTGATCGAACTGCTGGAGGAATCCGGCATCTCGGAGATCGAGATCACCGAAGGCGAGGAGTCCGTGCGTATCAGCCGGTATCCCCAGGGCCTGACCCTTTCCCCGGCGGCGCCACTGCCGCCGGCTGCCGCTCCGGCTGCACCTGCGGCTTCCGCCCCGCCCGCCCCGGAGGCGTCCGCGGCCGCGCCGCCGCCGGAAGGCCACACCGTCCCGGCGCCCATGGTCGGCACCTTCTACGCTGCGCCGGCACCAGGCGCCAAGGCGTTCGTCCAGATCGGCAGCAAGGTGGAGGTCGGCGACACCCTGTGCATCATCGAGGCTATGAAGATGATGAACCAGATCGAAAGCGACGCTGCGGGCACGGTGGTGGCTATCCTCGCCGAGAACGGCGAGCCCGTTGAGTTCGGCCAGCCCCTGTTCGTCATTGAGTAGCTCCGCCATGCTGGACAAGATCGTGATCGCCAACCGGGGCGAGATCGCTCTGAGGATCCTGCGCGCCTGCCGGGAGATGGGCATCAAGACGGTGGCCGTCCACTCCACGGCCGACCGCAGCCAGAAGCACGTGCTGCTGGCGGACGAGTCCGTCTGCATCGGCCCGCCCCAGTCGGCCATGAGTTACCTGAACATGCCCGCCATCATCAGCGCGGCGGAAGTCACCGACGCCGTGGCCATTCACCCCGGCTATGGCTTTCTGTCGGAGAACGCCGACTTTGCCGAGCGGGTGGAGAAATCCGGCTTCGTTTTCATCGGCCCACGCCCGGAGACCATCCGCCTTATGGGCGACAAGGTTTCGGCCATCCGCGCCATGAAGGATGCCGGCATCCCCTGCGTACCCGGTTCCGACGGCCCGCTGGAAGACGACGCCGAGGATAATCTTCGTATTGCACGCAAGGTCGGCTATCCCGTCATCGTCAAGGCCGCCGGAGGTGGCGGGGGAAGGGGCATGCGGGTGGTGCACTCGGACGCGACCCTTCTCAACGCCATCACCGTGACCCGGGGAGAGGCCATGGCGGCCTTCGGCAACGAGACCCTCTACCTTGAGAAGTTCCTGGAGCGGCCCAGACACGTGGAGTTCCAGGTGCTGGCCGACGGGCAGGGCCGTGCCGTCCACCTTGGCGAACGGGACTGCTCGATGCAGCGCCGCCATCAGAAGGTCATCGAGGAAGCGCCGGCGCCGGGCATCACGCCGGAGCAGCGCGAGACCATGGGTCAGCGCTGCGTCGAGGCTTGCCTCGAAATCGGCTACCGGGGTGCGGGCACCTTTGAGTTTCTCTACCAGGATGGAGAGTTCTACTTCATCGAGATGAATACCCGGGTCCAGGTGGAGCATCCGGTCACCGAGATGATTACGGGCATCGACATCGTCCAGGAACAACTGCGCATCGCCGCCGGGGAGCCGCTGCGGCTGCGCCAGGAAGACATCCGCATTACCGGCCACGCTGTGGAATGCCGGGTGAACGCCGAAGATCCCAAGAACTTCATGCCGAGCCCGGGTCCCATCCGCCAGTGGCACGCCCCGGGCGGCCCCGGCATCCGGGTGGACAGCCACGTGTATTCCGGCTACCAGGTCCCGCCTTTCTACGACAGCATGATCGGCAAGATCATCGCCCACGGGCCGAACCGCGCATCGGCGATCGCCCGGATGAGCACGGCCCTGACCGAGGTCGTGGTCGAGGGCATCAAGACCAATGTGCCCCTCCACATGGAAATCTTCAGCCATACCGCCTTCAAGAACGGCGGCACCGACATCCACTACCTGGAGAAGCGCCTCGGCCTCTAGACCGGCCGATGCCCTGGTTCCCGTGAGCGAGTCCGAAGCGCCCTGGCTTCAGCTTGCCGCCGTCCTGCCGGATTCGGACGTGGAGGCGGCGGAAGCCTCACTGTCGGCCGTCGGCGCGGTGTCGGTCACCCTGGCCGATGCCGAGGACACCCCGGTCCTTGAACCTGGCCCCGGCGAGATGCCCCTCTGGCCGCGGGTGGTCGTCACCGGCCTGTTCCCGAAGGACAGCGATGTGCTTGCACTGCTGGCGGCGCTGTCGCGGGTCGGGGCTCCCGGGGACTGGCGCGTATGCGCCGTGGCGGAACGGGCCTGGGAGCGGGAGTGGATGCGGGACTTCGGCCCGATGCGTTTCGGGCGACGGCTGTGGGTCGTGCCCCGGGGCGCACCCCCGCCGGCAGATGCTGCCGTGGTCGTGCTGGATCCCGGGCTGGCCTTCGGTACGGGCACCCATCCCACCACCGCGTTCTGCCTGGAGTGGCTGGACGGGCTGAGCGCATTTCCACCGGGGCTCGCCGATGCCACCGTGGTGGACTACGGCTGCGGATCGGGCATCCTGGCCATCGCCGCAGTGAAGCTGGGTGCGGCCCGGGCGGTGGCTGTCGACAACGATCCCCAGGCGCTGGTGGCCACGACCGACAACGCACGGGCCAACGGCGTCGCGGAGCACGTCGCGGCGTGTGAACCGGCGGACGCGAAGCGCACCCTGGGTGGCGGGCCCGCCGGCTTCCTGGTGGCCAATATACTGGCCGGCCCCCTGGCAGCGCTGGCGCCCACGTTCGCTGACCTCGTTGCCCCGGGCGGAAAGATTGCGCTGTCAGGTATCCTTGCCGGTCAGCAGGAGCCGGTCTGCGCCGCCTGCGAGCCGTATTTCCGGATGGAAGCACCGGCACTTCGTGATGGCTGGATCGGACTTGCCGGGACGAGAAAGGGGATCTAGGTGTACACCCGCTGCACAGCCTGCCGCACCGTCTTCCACATCACCGTGGCCGATCTTCGGGCCGCCGACGGCCGGGTCGTCTGCGGACAGTGCGAGAGGGAGTTCGACGCCCTCGAGACTCTGAGCGATACGCTCCCGCCGCCGGAAGAACCCCGGGAGGAGCCGGCCGCCGGGTCCTCGGCGGAGGCCGCCCCAGCGGATGCCGGGGAGAAAACCGGCGACGAAGCCCGGGACGAGGACGATTTCCTGCAGGAAATCGAGTCGCTGATCGTGGACGAGGGAGACGACGACTTCCCGTCTCCGGACGAAGTCTTCCGGGTGGATGAAGACGCCGGCAGGCGGCTCCAGGCGGTGATTATCTCCGAGGGTGCCGAGGGCGCCGGGGCCGACGACGAGCCGCCGGAAGCCGAAACCGAATCCCTCACCCCGGACGACGAAGCAAAGGCAAGCCCGCCGGACCCGGGCGAAACGCGTCCCGACAACGGCGACGAACAGGGCCGAGGCGAAGATGCGGCCGCGCCCGGGGAGACCCCGGTCGTTCCGCCGCCGGACGGGGAACACGCGGACGACGAGCCGGCGCCGGACGATGAAGGCACGACCATCGAACTCCCCATCCGGGAACCGCCGCTTCCCACGGAGCCGGAACCCCGTTCCCGCTGGCCCAGGGTTGCGATTCTGCTCGTGGTGCTCGTCGCCGCGCTGGCCACCTGGGTCCACCAGGACCGGGGGCGCCTGCTTCGCCACCCCGCGGGCCAGGCGATTCTGGCACCCATGTACTCGGCCCTCGGGATTTCTGCCGCTCCCCTGTGGTCAGTGGGCGAGCTCCGCATCCTCCGATCGGCGGCGGTGGCGGATCCGGACAAGCCTTCCAGTCTGAGGGTCACGGCGGAATTCCGGAACGCCGCTTCTTTCGCCCAGCCGTACCCTGTGCTGCGCGTCACCCTGGAGGACCGCTGGGGGCAGGAAGTCAGCGTCCGCGACTTCCCGGCGGCGGCCTACGATGACGGCCACGTCTCGGGCCGGCTCATGCGGCCGGGGGAGCGCGTACAGGCCTCGGTCGTCCTGGCCGACCCGGAAGCCCGGGCCGACGGCTTCAGAGTGGACCTGTGCCTGCCCGGGCCGGCCGCCGATCTCGTCTGCGCCACCGAAGACAGCTCCTGACGCCGGAAGCAAGTCCGTATAACTCCGTCTTGATGCAGGCGGCGGCAGCGCTACACTGGTCCGCCCTTTGTGCGGCCCGCCGTGATGAAGATAGGCCAGTTCCACTTCCAGCCGCCCGTGGTGGGCCTCGCGCCGATGGCCGGGGTGACGGATCGGCCCTTCCGCGCTCTTTGCCGCCGGCTCGGCGCAAGCTTTGCCGCCACCGAGATGGTGACCTCAGATCAGCGCCTCTGGACCAGCCCCAAGTCCCGGCATCGCCTGGATCACGCCGGCGAAGGCGACCCGGTGATCGTCCAGATTGCCGGCGCCGACCCACAGATGATGGCGCAGGCGGCCCTGGTCAGCGTCGAGCGCGGCGCTCAGGTCATCGACATCAACCTGGGCTGCCCGGCGAAGAAAGTCTGCAAGAAAGCTGCGGGCTCTGCGCTGCTAAAGGACGAGAGCCTGGTGGCGCGAATCCTGGAGGCAACAGTCGGCGCCGTCGATCCCCTCGGGGTCCCGGTCACTCGAAAGACCCGCACCGGCTGGTCGCCGGAGCATCGCAACGGAGTGACCATCGCGCGCATCGCCGAGGACGCCGGCATCGCGGCGCTGGCGGTCCACGGCCGGACCCGGGCCTGCCTGTACGGACCGCCGGCGGAATACGAGACCATCCGCGCCATCAAGGAAGCCGTCGGCATTCCTGTGGTGGCCAACGGCGACATCACCACGCCCGAATCCGCGGCGCGCGTGCTGGCAGCCACCGGGGCCGACGGCATCATGATCGGGCGAGCCGCGCAGGGCAGGCCCTGGCTATTCCGGCAGGTGCGCGGTTACCTGGCCACCGGCCGCAGCGCACCCGAACCGGCGCCCGCGGAAGTCCGTGATATTATCCTTGACCACCTCCGCGAACTGCACCGTTTCTACGGCGAAGCCCGGGGGGTCCTGACCGCAAGAAAGCACCTTGGCTGGTACCTCTCAGGTCAGCCTGACGGGGAGCTGTTCCGGCGACAGTTCGTCGCCCTGGCAACGGCCAGGGAGCAGCTCGGCCTGGTGCGCCGGTACTTCGAAGAAGCTCCGCACAAGGAGCTCGCAGCTTGACAGGGAATAGGCACGTGCCCAGCAAGAAGACACGCCCGGCCGACGACAGCGAAGGCCGGAGAAAGTCCGAAATCGCTTTATGCAAACTGACCGAGCAGGCGCTTGACGACTATTTCAGGACGCTGAACGGTCATCGCCCCGGCGACCTCTACGATCTCGTCATCGGCGAGGTGGAGCGTCCGCTTCTCAAGACGGTGCTCATCTACACCGAGGGCAACCAGAGCCAGGCAGCCGACATTCTTGGCATCAACCGGGGCACGCTGCGCAAGAAGCTGCGCCAGCACGGCCTGATCTCCTGACGGCGTCAGCCGTCGTTCCACAACGGCGTCGAGGAGCCACAATGGCGGCCATCAAGCGCGCCCTTCTGAGCGTTTCCGACAAACGCGGTATCGAAGAATTCGCCAGGGGACTGTCGGAGGCGGGCGTGGAGATTCTGTCCACCGGCGGCACCGCGCGGAGCCTGCGGGAGGCGGGCATTCCCGTAAAGGAGGTGTCGGAGCATACCGGCTTCCCGGAAATCATGGATGGCCGCGTGAAGACGCTGCATCCCGCCATCCATGGGGGCCTGCTGGGGCGCCGGGGCGCAGATGACGCCGTTATGGCAGAGCACGGCATCGCGCCCATCGACCTCCTTGCCGTGAACCTGTATCCGTTCCGGGAAACCATCGCGAAACCCGACTGCAGCTTCGAAGAGGCCATCGAGAACATCGACATCGGCGGCCCGGCCATGGTGCGCGCCGCCGCGAAGAACCACGCCTCCGTCGTTGTGGTCGTGGACCCGGGCGACTACCGGCGGGTACTCGAGGCGCTGGCCGGCGATGCCGTGAACCCGGCCCTGCGCCTGGAACTGGCGGGCAAGGCATATGCCCACACGGCCGCCTACGACGCGTCCATCGCCTACTGGCTGGAGGACCGTGAGCCGGCAACGCGCTTGCCCAGGGAGCTGCCCATCCCGGCGAGCCGCCGGCTGGAGCTGCGCTACGGGGAAAACCCTCACCAGCGCGGCGGCTTCTACACCGTGGGCGTGCCGAGGTCAGGCACTATCGCCGCGGCCGAGCAGCTGCAAGGCAAGGCCCTGTCCTACAACAACATTGCTGACGCTGACGCGGCCCTGGAATGCGTCTCCCATTTCGGTGCGCCGGCCTGCGTCATCGTCAAGCATGCCAATCCCTGCGGCGTGGCAACCGGCCACAGCCTGCTGGAGGCCTACCGACGCGCCTACGCCACGGATCCCGTCTCGGCCTTCGGCGGCATCATCGCCTTCAACCGGCCCCTGGACCCGGAAACAGCAGAGGCCATCCTGGGCAAGCAGTTCGTGGAAGTCATCATCGCGCCCGCCCTCGCCGCCGGAACCATCGAGATACTCGAGAGAAAACGCAATCTCCGCGTCCTGGTGACAGGCCACCGGGAGCGCACGACAACGGGAGCGCTGGAGTACCGAAGCGTCAGCGGCGGGCTCCTGGTTCAGGACGCCGACACGGGGCGACTGGACCCGGACCAGCTCAAGGTGGTGACGGAACGCAGCCCGACGGACCACGAGATGACGGACCTGCTTTTCGCCTGGAGCGTGGTTCGCTACGTCAAGTCCAACGCCATCGTGTTCTGCAAGGACGGTGCCACCATCGGCATCGGCGCCGGGCAGATGAGCCGCGTATACAGCACCCGCATCGCCGCCATCAAGGCTGCAGATGCCGGACTGGCGGTCAAGGGCTCGGTGATGGCCTCGGACGCGTTCTTCCCATTCGCCGACGGCGTGGAAGCCGGCGCCGAACACGGCATTACCGCCATCATCCAGCCGGGCGGTTCCGTGCGCGATCCGGAGGTCATCGAGGCAGCAAACCGGCACGACCTCGCCATGGTGTTCACCGGCATGCGCCATTTCCGCCACTAGCGCCCGGGCAGCAGGGAGGTTCCGATGAAAATTCTGGTCATAGGTGGTGGAGGCAGGGAGCATGCCCTGGCGTGGAAGGCCAGCCTCTCCCCGAAGGCGGAAAAGGTCTTCGTCGCTCCCGGGAACGCAGGCACGGCGTCGGAGCCGGGATGCGAGAACATCCCGATCCCGGCGGACGATGTCGTCGCACTCGCGGATTTCGCGGCGTCCGGGGACGTGGGCCTGACCATCGTCGGCCCCGAGGCGCCGCTTGTGGCGGGCGTCGTGGACGAATTCCGCCGGAGGGGTCTCAAGTGCTTCGGGCCCACCGCGGACGCCGCCCGACTGGAGGGCTCAAAAGCCTTCGCCAAGGCGTTCCTGGCCCGGCACAAGATCCCCACAGCGGCCTATGGAGACTTTACGGAGGTGGAAGCGGCCTGCCGCTTCATCCGGCAGCACGGCGCGCCCATCGTGGTGAAGGCGGACGGCCTGGCCGCGGGCAAGGGCGTGGTCGTCGCCGCCACCGCGGAAGAGGCGGAGGCCGCGGTTCGCGACATGCTGGCGGGCAACCGCTTCGGCGCGGCCGGCGCGCGGGTCGTCGTGGAAGAATTCCTCGTGGGGGAAGAAGCCAGCTTCATCTGCATGGTGGACGGCAGACACATTCTTCCCCTGGCGTCCTCGCAGGACCACAAGGCCCGTGACGACGGAGACCAGGGCCCAAATACCGGCGGCATGGGAGCCTATTCGCCGGCGCCGGTCATCGACGCGGCCATGCACCGGCGCATCATGCGCGAGGTGATCGAGCCGACCGTGGAGGGTCTTGCCGCGGAGGGTACGCCGTATACCGGCTTCCTTTACGCCGGCCTGATGATCGGAGACGACGGAGAGCCGCGGGTTCTGGAGTTCAACTGCCGGTTCGGGGATCCCGAGACGCAGCCGATCCTCTTCCGGCTGAAGTCCGACCTGGTGGAACTATGCCTGGCGGCCCTGGACGGCGAGCTCGATGCGGTGGACTGCGAGTGGGACCCGCGACCCGCCCTGGGCGTAGTGCTGGCCGCCGGCGGCTATCCCGGCGAGTACGCGAAGGGCGACGTGATCACCGGGCTGGACAGCGCCGCCGCCCAGGAAGACGCCAAAATCTTTCACGCCGGCACCCGGCTGGCGGGCAACCACGTAGTGACCAGCGGCGGGCGGGTCCTGTGCGCCGTCGCCCTGGGAGACACGGTCACCGCGGCCCAGGCGCGGGCCTACGCCCTGGCGCGCCAGGTGTGCTGGGACGGCATCTACTTCCGCAGGGACATCGGCTGGCGCGCGGTCGCCCGGGAAGCCTGAGACCCCACGGCCCCACGCCCCCCGGACCGGACCACGGCACCGGGGCCGGCGGCCGCGCTGCGCGGCCGGAAAGCACCGGGACTAGAATGACACCCTGAGAGGAACCCGGTGTCACCCAAGCGCCCCATGCAGTCCGCCGGCCCGGCAAGAACCGGTGCTGGCCCTTTCCGAGGCCAGGCAATCATGGCTGCGGCCCTGACAGGTCTGGCGGCCCTGTGGCCGGGCCCGGCGGACGCCGCCATCGAGGTGGAGATCGCGGGCATCCGGGGACGCCTTGAGAAGAACGTCCGCAGCTACCTGGATCTCGAGCGCTTCGCCGACCGGGAAGATCTTTCAGACGCCGCCGTCCGGCGCCTTTATCAGCAGGCAGGCCCCCAGGCACGGGAAGCGCTTCGCCCTTTCGGTTACTACGACGCCACGGTCCGGAAATCCATGGAGAAGGTTGCCGGGACGTGGCAGGTGCGTCTCAAGATTGATCCCGGCATTCCCCTGCGCTGGACCGGACTGGATATCGAGGTCAGCGGCGAAGGCAGCGACAACCCGCGACTGAAGAAGGCGGTGGCCGAGAGGAACTTTGAGGTCGGCGACGTGGTCCGCCACCAGGAATACGACCGGCTGCGCAACGCCATGGCCCGGGCCGCGCGCTCCAGCGGCTACCTGGAAGCCGAGTTCACCACCCGCCGCCTGGAGGTCAACCCCTCCGCCCGTGAGGCCCGGGCGATCCTGCGCCTGGAGACGGGCCCCCGCTACCGGTTCGGTGAAGTGGCTGTGAACCAGAATGTGCTGCGGGACGCCTTCGCCAACCGGCTCATCTTCGTCGAGGAAGGCCAGCCCTACGATTCCCGTGACCTGCTCGACACCCAGTATGCCCTGTCCGACGTAGGCTATTACTCCTCCGTGGTCGTGGAACAGGGCGAGGCCGACCCGGAGACCCGGACGGTGCCGGTCACGGTACGCGCCTCCAAGGTACCCAAGCAGCGCATACGCCTGGGCGTTGGGTACGCCACCGACAGCAGGCTCCGCTTTCTGTTCGGTTCCGACTGGCGACGGATCAACGATCGCGGCCACACGGCCACCGCCGAGATCCGGGCTTCCCAACCACAAACCGAGATCGCCCTCCGCTACCAGATCCCGGTGGGCGATCTTCTGACCGAGCGGTTTGCGTTCCGGGGCGGCCTTGTAGACGAGGAACTGGGCGACCTGGAGAGCCGCCGCGTGACCCTGGGTGCCGACTACCTGCGCAGCTTGGGCGACTGGCAGCGCACGCTTTTCGGCGACTTCCTGCAGGAGACGACGCGCAATCCCGGCGAGGACCGTTTCACCGAGTTCCTGTTCGTCCCGGGTATCGGCATGGAACGCCTCAAGGCCGACGATCCCATTACCCCGGTGCGGGGCTGGCGGCTGCGGGGAGAACTCCGCGGTTCCCACTCCGCCCTGGGGGCACAGTCCGATTTCCTCCGCTTCCACGGGCTGGCGCACTGGGTCATGCCGGTCGGCGAGGACTGGGATATTTTCCTGAGGACCGAAGTGGGTATCAGCGGCGTGGAAGGTTTCGGCAACCTGCCGGCGTCCCAGCGCTTCTACGCCGGAGGCGACCAGAGCGTGCGGGGCTACGGCTACCAGGACCTGTCGCCCAGGGACGGGGATGGCAACCGGATCGGCGGCCGTCACATGGTCTTCGGCAGCATTGAGTTTTCCCGGCGAATCACCCGGCTGTTCAGCGGCGCGATCTTCCTGGACGCCGGCAACGCGTTCAACGCGTGGGGCGATCCCGTGGAAGTGTCGGCGGGCCTCGGCGTTCACGTGCACACGCCGGTGGGCCGGGTCCGGCTGGAGGTCGCCCGAAGCATCACCGAGAGCCGGTCGCCGCGGCTGCACATCAGCGTGAGGCCGGGGATTTGACACGGCGGCTGCTCTTGCTGGCCGCGGGCCTCGTGGCCGCCCTGGTGCTGGGCGGCGCCTGGCTGCTGGGCACGGAGGCGGGTCTTCACTTCGTCCTTGCGCGGGTTCTGCCGACACTTCCCATCAGCGTGGAAGTGCGGGATGCCGAAGGCCGACTCTCCGGGCCGCTCCGCGTTGGGTTTCTCCGGGTGGATACGCCGGCGGCCCGGGTCACCGCCCGGGACGTGGAGGCGGACTGGTCTCCCCTGGCCCTGCTTGCGGGGAAGGTGCGAATCGTGCGGCTGCACGCGGCAACCCTTCAGGTCCAGCTTCTCGACGCCCCGGAATCAGACGGCCGGCCGGAAACGGGGCCACCGGGACTTCCGGCCGCGGCCACGCCGATACGCGTGGACGACCTGCTGGTGCGCGACCTCAGCGTGGCGGGCCCGGACAGGAACTGGCTGAGCCGTGGCCGCCTCGGCCTGGCCGGCAGCCTCTCGGGCGAGGGCCTCGACCTGGAACGCATCTCGCTGACGTCGAGCGAAGCCGAACTGCTGGGCCACGCGCGGATTTCGCGGGAACCGGGCCAGCCCTCGTCGGTCGCGCTCCAGTGGCGGATTGGGCCCGATGGCGAGACCGGCCTGGCCGGGCGCACCCGGATAGACGGCGGCCCGGACCGGTTCCAGATCGAGCAGGTCCTGTCCGGCGTGCTGGAGGGCTCCGTCAGCGGAGAGGTGTCCCTGGCCGGCAGCGAGTCTTCCGCGGACCTGACGGTGCAGCTGGCGCCTGTGGCGGCGGGGGAAGGGCCTCTGCCGGCGGTGCTGGACGGCCTGGAGGCGGATCTCGAGATCGCGGGCAGTCCGGCGGGATCCACGCTCGCCGGCCGGTTCCGCTGGCCGGCGCTGGCCTCCGGCGACGTGGCGGTGGACGCCTCCGGGAGATGGCGCCGCGGAGCCCTCGTCCTGCAGCCGCTCCGTCTGGCCTTTGCCAACGGCGGCACGGCCCGCCTCGAGGGTCGCCTGGCCCCCGCCGAGGACTGGGCAGTGGACGCCGACCTCTTCGGCACGGACCTGGGCTGGCCGCTGGGGGACGATGCGCCGGTGGCGCCGGTGCCCGAACTCGAGCTCGCGGTCCGGGGCGACGCGGCGGAGTATGCCCTCCAGCTGGAAGGGCGTGTCGGCTACGGTGAGATCCCGGTTTCCCGACTGACTGCTGTCGGCCGCCTTGCAGGAACCGAGCTGACGGTCGATGCGGCCGCGCTACAGAATCCGGCGGCGGACCTGTCCGTCACCGCCACCGGCAGCGTGGAGTTCGCAGACGGGGGGCTGGCCTACCGATTCCGCGCCGGCGGCGAGGCCGAGCCGAAAAATCTCCCGCGACTGTCCGCAAGCCTGTCGGGCCACGGCGATACCGGGACCGTCCAGCTGGAGGCCCTGACCGTCCACGCGCTGGACGGGGTCATCGACGGCGCCGGCCAACTCGCCTGGGCACCAGGGAGAAGCAGCAACTTTGTCGCCGAACTCCGGGGCCTGGATCCGTCCGCCTGGGCGCCAGAGTTCCCCGGCCGGGTCTCAGCCCGGGTGACCCTGACCGGCGCCCCGGCGTCCGGGGACGGACTGACCGTGGAACTGGCGGACCTGCGGGGTGTCCTGCGGGACAAGCCTCTTTCCGGAGGTGGGCGGCTCAAGGTGTCCGGCGACTCGGTCACCGCCGATCCCCTTCGCCTGCAGGTGGGCTCCGCCCGGCTGTTCCTGCAGGGGCACGCCGGTGACGAGCTCGACCTCTCCGCGTCCCTCGCGGCAGCGGACCTGGGAGACATTCTCCCGAACGCCGGCGGCCAGCTGAGTCTGCGAGGCTCGGTGACCGGGCCCCGGCGTTCCTTCCGGGTGGAAGCCACCGCCGAGGGCGCGAACCTCCGCGTCGCAGGGCAGACCCTGGAGTCCCTGAGAAGCCAGGCGGAGTTCTACAGCAGTGGGCAGACGCGGTCCCGCCTGACCCTGGATATCGTGGGCTTGGGCAACAATGACGGCGAGCCCCTGGACGGGAACCTGGAAGTGGCCGGGCTACCGGAAGACCACCGAATCGACCTGTCCCTGGAAAGGGGTGAACAGCGCGCCCGGGCGAACCTTGCGGGCGGGATGGCCGACGCGGCATGGAGCGGTACCCTGGCGTCCCTTGAGCTTGACGGCCAGGACAGTCCGGTGTGGCGGCTCCAGGCGCCGACGGTCCTGGCCGTTTCCCGGGAAGCGGTCCGCCTCGGGGAAGCGTGCCTCGAGGGAGAACCGGGCCGGCTGTGCCTGCAGGGCCGCTGGGCCCGGGCCGGCGGGCTTGCTGCCGATGTCCGGCTGGATGCGCTCAGGCTGGAGCCCCTCACGGAATGGATGGGCACGGCGTACCTGGCCCGGGGAGAGGTGTCCGGCAACGTCCGGCTGGAAGCCGACGACGACGGCTATCGCCTGCTCACCGGGCAATTCGCCCTTGGAGAGGGTGTCCTGCTGGACAGGACCCTGGGTGAGGACCCTGTCTACACCTGGTCCGGAGGAACCGTCACGCTGGACGGAGACAGGCAGGCGGCCAGGGCCCGCCTGCTGCTGGAGCTCGGCCGGGACGAGCGCCTGGAGGGCACCGCCAGCGTCGGCTGGAACGAGTCGCCTCAGCCCCTCTCGGGCCGGATCGAGGCGGAGGTCAACTTCCTGGCCCTGCTGGCGGAGTTCTTCCCGGACCTGAGCAATCCCACCGGTCGCACCTCCGCCCGCATCTCCCTCGGGGGAACGGTTCAGCGCCCGCAACTGACCGGCTCGGTGGCGCTCGAGGAGGGATCGGCAGGTGTGCCGGCCCTGGGGATTCAGCTGACGGATGTCCAGGGCACCGCTACCCTGGACGGAACGAACGTGGACGTCAGCCTGAGCGCCAGGTCCGGAGGCGGACTCCTCGACATGGAAGGATGGCTTGACCTCGCGGAAGGGGCGAGTCCCGTCAGCCGGTTCTGGCTTTCCGGCGCGGACGTGCTGCTGGTGGACATACCGGAGGCCAGGCTGGTTGCCAGCCCGGACCTCAAGTTCACCTACCGCAAGGCAGAAATGCGGATCGTCGGCAATGTCAGCATCCCGTCCGGAAAGCTCACAGGGATCATCGAGAGCGGGGGAGTCAACCCGAGTCCCGACGAAGTCATCGTCGGCGAGCCACCCGAGGAGGGAGCCGCGGTGATCGCCCGGATCTACCTCCAGGTGGGCCCTGACGTCGACGTCGAACTCGGCGGCCTTTCCGGTCGCCTCGAGGGCGAAATCCTGACGGTCGTGGATCCCCCCGCGCTGCCCTGGGGCCGCGGCGAACTCCGCTTTGTTGACGGCGAACTTGCCGCATTCGGGCAGGAACTGGAGATCCAGCGAGGCAGGCTCATCTATACCGGCGGACCTCTGGAGGAGCCGGCCCTGGACGTCGTGGCGCGGCGAGAGGTCGATGGCGTGGCCGCCGGCGCCCGTCTCCGGGGCACCTTGTCCGAACCCAGCTTCTCCATCTTCTCGGAGCCACCCATGTCCCGGGCCGAGACGCTCTCCTACCTGACCACGGGCAAGCCTATCGGCGACCTGAGCGCGGGAGAGGATGCCGCCCTGAGCAACGCAGCCGCGTCTCTCGCCCTCGCCGGAGGCTCGATGATCGCCGGGGAGGTGGGCGAGCGGGTCGGCATCGACACGCTGGGATTCGAGGGCAGCGACGAAACGGGACAAGCGTCCCTGGTAATCGGGAAGTACCTCAGCCCGCAGCTTTTCGTCAGCTATGGCGTGGGGTTGCTGGACGCGATCAACGTGCTGAAGATGCGATACCGGCTCAGCCGCAAGCTGTCCGTCGAGGTCGCAACCAGCGACGAGACCTCAGCGGATATCATCTACACCTTCGAGCGGGACTAGCCCGCCGTTGACTCGCCGCCCAGGGAAAACGCCGCGGCCGCCTCGGCGTGAAGCCGGGCGGTATCGAACAGGGGCACGCTGGCATCCGGTCCGGACAGCAGCAGCCCGATCTCCGTGCAACCCAGTATCACCCCCTGGGCGCCGCGTTCCGCCAGCCCGTTTACGACCCGCTGATAGGCGGCCCGGGACCCGGCCTCGATCCGCCCCAGGCAGAGTTCCTCATAGATCACCCGGTGGACCAGCCTGCGATCCCCCGCATCCGGCACCAGGACCTCCAGGCCGTGAACGCCCTGGAGCCGGCCCCGGTAGAAATCCGCCTCCATGGTGTAGCGGGTGCCGAGCAGGCCCACCCTGGAAAGGCCCGCTCCCCGTATCGCCACCGCCGTCGGGTCGGCGATGTGGAGCAGCGGAATCGATACCGCGGATTCCATGGCGTGGGCCACGACGTGCATCGTGTTCGTGCAGAGCACGAGGAGCTCGGCACCGGCAGCCTCGAGCCGCCGGCCGGCATCTGCCAGCACCTGGCCGGCTTCGGCCCAGCGGCCTTCCGCCTGCATGGCCTCCAGGGGCGCGAAGTCCACGCTGTAGAGCAACAGCTGCGCCGAATGGAGACCGCCGAGCCGTTCAGCCACGTATCGGTTGATCCAGGCGTAGTAGCTGGCGGTGGACTCCCAGCTCATGCCGCCGATCAGACCCAGCGTCTTCATCCCGCAGTCCCGGGTGCTTCGCAGTCATGTCCGCGCACCCAGCGGACCTGGAGCCGGAACGGGCCGGCCTGGCGCTCCGCGATCATCAGCCCCGCCTGCCGGAGGCGGTCGGTTCTCAGGGGTGGAACGTCCCTGAGCACCCGGCCCCGGAAGCTGGCCTCGAACAAGTGGAAGGGCAGCACCCGGGTGGCCCAGCCGGAGACCGGGGCCTCGAAGCGGGCCTGCCAGGCGACCCCGTCGAAACGGCCGGAGTCGTACAGCCGCAGCCGATAGGTCTTCCCGTCGCCACGGACCCGTACCGCGACCCCGGTGCAGGCAGACAGGTCTGCCGTCCGCACCGGCCCGCGCACGCTGGCGAAGCCTCCGCCCCGGTCCAGCGACAGCACTCCGGAGAAGACGGCACTATCCTCCGCCCGGTCAATCCGGCCGGAAGACACGCCACCCATGACGACGTCGTTGACCGGGCGCCAGTCCGCCACGCCTTCAGGCCGGGAAAAGTCCACCAGTGTTATCAAGGGATCTCCCTCCTGTGCGTTTGCGACCTGCAGGGCGGCAAGCAACCCCGTCAAAATGACGATGGGGACTACGCCGTTCATCCGGAAGCGGCGAGTCGGCGGGCCTGCCGAGCGAAGGGTCTGCCCGCCAGCGCCGGCGCAAACGTCAGGATGAAGTACAAGAACCCGGAGTAGACGCCGATCCGGACCGGCGCCAGCAGCGCCACCAGGGCGCTGGCCAGTCCGGTGGCGGCCACCACGGCCCATCCGGCGATTTCCTCCCGGGTGCGCAGCACCTCCAGGGCATCCAGACCCAGCGTTTGCCGACAGCCCAGGGCGCGCAGATAGAGCAGCACCATGGTCGCGGCCAGGCTGGCGAAGGCGAATCCGTAGATGGCAAAAACACCGGTGAGTTCCTCCGCCGAGGCCAGGGCGAAGTCGAACGGCAGCCACCCGTCGGTGGCCCAGTTGAGCAGCCCGGAGAAGATAATCTTCAGCGGATACACGAACACCAGCACCAGGAACACCAGCAGCAGGGTGCCCAGCGTCGAGGGTACGTCCTCGAGCCCGTACCAGCGGCTCCAGCGGCGATGACCGGCCCAGAAGATCATGATCTGGATGAAGCTCAGCAGAAAAGCCGGCGCCCGTTTCAGTGCGCCCAGGAGCTCATCGTAGGACGAGGGGATGCTGTCGATGGAGATCACGAGAAGCGTGATGGAAAAGGCAAAGGCAGCATCGGCAAAGGTCTCCAGGCGGGTCATCTGCAGCCCGCGCAGGCGTACGCCGTGACTGCGGGGGAGGTGCGAAAACTGCCCTTCACTCATCCAGCGGTCCCCAGAGGGCGGCGAGGACGACCCAGCGGCCCTTCCACCTCACCATCTGCAGATGATCCACGTATAGAGGGGAGACCACCCTCACCACCGCCATGTCCCGAACCCGGTCCAGTATGGTCACCCGCAGATCCAGGGGGCCGGCATAGTCCCGGCCGCCGTCGCGTTCGGTCATCTCCACCATCGCCGGCGCATCGGACTCCAGCATCCACTGCTGGCCGGTCGCCGGGTCGGTCATGATGCGCCGGCGCAGGAACTCGGGGTGCAGCACCGACGCCATCCGCGGCGCATCCCCGGAGAACCACGCTTCCGCATAGGCCAGGGCGGTATTGGTGATGGCTTCGTCCGTGGCCGGGTCCGCGGCCGCCAGCGCGGGCAGCAGCGCGACTGCAGCCAGAGCGGACAGCATGCGTAAGCCCATGAGAGATCCTCCTTGGCGACGGGCCGGGACTCCGGCGGTCCCGGAACGCCCGTTTCCATGATAACGGCACGCGGGGCCGCGGTCGTGGTGGTGGGCGCCCCGTGCCGCGACCCGTCCGGGCTCTACCGCCCGGGGCGCCAGGCCCAGCTCATGAGGCACTCCACCGGCGCCTGCCCGGCGGCGTCCGTCACGAAGACCGGCACCTGGAGATCGCCGCGATCGGATTCCTGTACCGATCGGCGCGCCGTTTCGTCCAGCGTGGCCACGGCCTGCAGCCCCCCCGTGGCCCTGGCCACGTAGCTCATGTTCATCTCCCGCAGGACGGGCACGGCGGAATCCCGGACGTTCATGCCCAGCACCAGTCCACTTGCGGTCTCCGCGAGCAGTGCCATGGCCGCAGCGTGGACGCCGCCGATGTGGTTGCGCACACCCCGGCGATTGGCCAGCTGCAGCACGACCCGGTCGGGTTCCACTTCCAGGATGTCGATTCCGGCCGTACCAACGAACGGAATCGTGCGTCGTATGGCGAAGGCTACCGCGCGCTGCCGGAGCGTGGGCGGCAGCGAAGCGGCCTTGCCGAGGGTTCGCCGCATGCGGTTGGTGAATGTCATCCCGGCCGCGAGCCTAGCACAGAGCCTCCTGAACTCAGGGCGCCGCAGGCCGAACCCATTCCCTCGCCAGCAGCCCGAGCAGCACGCTGTCCTGGAGCTCTCCCCCTGTGTTCCAGCGCTCCCTCATCAGCCCCTCGGCCTGGAAGCCCAGGCTTTCAAGCAGCCTCAGCGACGCGGTGTTGCGAGGATCCACGTCCGCCTCCAGGCGGCGCAGGCCGAGCGCGCCGAAGCACAGCCCGATGGCCAGGTTCAGGCCCTCGCGCATCAGGCCCCGACCCCAGACATTCCGCGCCAGGGCGAAGCCGATCTCCGCCCGCCTGTTCTCGACATCCAGCTGCCAGAGGGTGAGCGTACCCGCCACCCTGTCGTTGTCTTTGAGAGCCAGGCCCCACTCGAACAGCCGGCCCTCCCTGAACCCGCGACGGATCTCGCGCAACAGCGTCCTGGCCTGGGACGTGCGGGTAAGTGGCGGCGAACTCCAGAATCGCGTGACCTCTTCGTCGGAGAAGATCTCCATCAGGGCCGGCACGTCCGCTTCCCGGAGCCAGCGCAACCGGACACGGTCACCTTCCAGGGTGGGCAGGCGCCGCCCGGCGATGACCGCGATGTCGCAGCGGCCCGGGGGCGCAGGCCTGCGATCTGCCGGGCTGCTTGTCACGCCCGCCGGCCCGGTATGCCGCTGAAGCGCGGGCGGTCGCCCCGCAGACACGCGGCCGGGAACATCAACCGCCGGCGCGCGCGCCGTGGAGGACATCGAGATAGCGGGGGACGCCCTGTTCCACGGTAAGAAACGGCCGGTCGTAACCGGCCTCCCGGAGCCGCGTCAGATCCGCCTCGGTGAAGTGCTGGTAGCTGCCGGCAAGTTCCTCGGGAAACGGGACGTAGCGGATGTCCCCCTGTCCGTGCCAGGCGATCACGGCGTGGGCTACGTCGTTGAAGGTCTGGCTGCGGCCCGTGCCACAGTTGAACACGCCGGACCGGTCCGGGTGGTCGAGGAACCACAGCGCCACGGCCACGGCGTCGTCGACGTGGATGAAGTCCCGGCGCTGCTCCCCGTCGCCATAGCCGCCGCTGCCGGAAAACAGTCGCGCCTCGCCCGTCTCACGGACCTGGGCATCGAAGTGGAACGCCGTGCTGGCCATGCGCCCCTTGTGCTGCTCCCGGGGGCCGTAAACATTGAAGAACCGTAGCCCGACCACCTGGGCATCCCTGGCGCGGGTCCTGGCCACGTAGCGGTCGAACAACAGCTTGGAGTAACCGTACACGTTCAGAGGCGATTCGCATTCCGTCGCTTCCCGGAATTCCCCGGTACCCCCGTAGACGGCCGCCGACGACGCGTAGACCAGCGGGATTCGATGCTGCTGGCACCACTGCAGCAGCCTTTTCGAGTACTCGAAATTGTTGTTCATCATGTATCGCCCGTCCCACTCGGTGGTCGTGGAACAGGCGCCCATGTGAAGCACGCCCCGGACCGGCCCGAAGGCCTCGCCGGACTGAACCCGCCCGATGAAGTCCTCCTGGTCGAGGTAATCGGCAATGTCGCAGTCGACGAGATTCACGAATTTGCGGCCGTCGGTCAGATCGTCCACGACGAGCACGTCCCGCTCGCCCCGGGCGTTAAGGCCCCTGACCAGGTTGCTGCCAATAAAACCGGCGCCGCCGGTAACGATGTACATGGGATTGCTTCTCTCGTGTTTCTCGGGGCCCGGGAAAGGCTACGTGCGGACGCCCGCCGGGGCAACGGCGTCCTAGGCCATGATGCGCATGGGAAGACCGAATCGGTCGCGGGGCGGGAGTCCGGGCATGCAAAGGGCACGGCCCTCCACAATGCGCTTCGCGCTCCACAGCGCCGCGAAGGCGTCCAGGACGTCGTCCGCGGCAACTGCCCTGCCCCGCCGCCAGCCAAGGGCGGCGTCCGGCGTGTTTCGGAAGAAGGGCCTGAGCAGCTCGAGGCGCTCCTGGCGACCCCGGGGTCGGCGCTTGGGCCAGGCCAGCGGCCCGCCGGCCATCTCCCGGAAGCACAACTCGGGATGCACCTCCACCAGTTCGGCGGCCCGTTCCGGGCATTGCCTGAGCCAGCGGTCCACCGACGCGATCCGGGGCACGATGTGCCAGGCCTGTCGGGACATGGCCTTGCCTTCCACTTTGCGTCTTATCCGGCACGCGTCTTCGTAGTCTCCGGCCTCCAGCACCGGCCGGACCGGCGCGGGGAACACGGAACTGCCGCGCCGGCCGAGGGCGCGCCGGGCCTCCTGGTCGCAGGCCCTTGGCCCGGCATCCGGAAGGCCGATGGGGATGTCTATGGCGACGAGCCGTGGCGGGCGAAGGCGACGCATCAGGGCATCCACGTCGGCGACCACGCCCCAGCTTGTGCGTCCCTTCTCCACCGCGGCGTAAAACCACCCGCCGGGACATCCGTCCACTCCGGCGATGTTCACCGGCTAGAGGACGTCCTGTTCCAGTCCGAGCCGCTCCGCCGCCGCGGCGACGATCTCGCTCAGCCGCTCCGGGGGCCAGGGCATTCCCGAGGTCAGGTTGCCCCATACCGGGCGGGGCCAGCAGGGATCCTGGGCGGTACGCCCGATGACGTGGATATGCAGCTGCGGGACGACGTTGCCGATGGCAGCCACGTTGATCTTTTCGCTGCCGAAAAAGGACTTGATGAAGCGGGCAATCTCATCGGCCTGGTCTGCCACCCTGCGACGCAGGCTCGGGGGCAGCTCGAAAAGCTCCGCGGCACCGGTTTCCGGGACCAGGATGAACCAGGGAACAGCCGAGTTCCTGTGCAGAAGCAGGTGGCTTGACGACAGGCGGCCCAGGACGTGGCAGTCCCCGACCAGCTGCGGATGGATTGAAAAGTCAGACACTCATTTGCCCCCGGAACGGTCTAGAAGCTGCGCTTGCCCTCGAGGAGAATCTGGACGCTGTCGATGTCGTCGTCCCCGTCGAGGGGAAAGGCCACGTCCACGTGGATCACCTTGCCGATGCTGGTTCTGGTATTGGCGAACCTCAGTCCGAAGCCCACGTCCCGCAGCCAGCCGAGGCTGTCCTCTCCCGCCGGATTCTCGCCCCAGGTTCTTCCCATGTCGTAGAACAGCGCGCCACCCAGGCGGAAGATACGGAACAGGTAGATGTCGGTGTAGTACCGCTGTTCCAGGGTAAACAGCATCCGTCTCTCGCCGCGCTGGTACCTCAGCGGATAACCGCGAAGGCCGCTGTCGCCGCCAATTTCCAGTGGGTTGTCCAGGTCCAGATTCCGTCCCACGTCGGCGCTGAAGCCGGCGAAAAACGTGCGCCGCTCTGACTGGCGGTGGTAGAAGCGGGCCGTGCCCGACAGCACCGTGTTGGCCAGGTCCTGCGACTCCAGCCTTCCGTAGAGACTGGAAGACAGGCTGAACATGGTGGCCATGGGATCACCGTAGCCTGCGCTGATCGAGCTCTTGAAGACCAGTGCGTCCTCGCCGGCGCCGAACGTCTCGTCTGACCAGCCCACCGTCACGTCCGCTCTGCGGCCGAGGAAAATATCCTCGGTCCGGGCGATCTGGTCCAGATTACGGGTCTCGAAAAACCGGTCCTCCAGCAGTTCGAATGCGATGTACGGATATACGAGCTTCCGGTCATCGGGAACGAACGGGGAAGGCTTGTTCCCGGCGGACTGGGAGAAGTCCCTCTCGTCATACACCCAACCGGCGCGCCATCGCCGGACCCAGTCGCCTTGAAGGCCGTCGGACCAGCCGTAGAAAAGGTTGAAGTACCCGGTCTGCTGCCGGAACTCGCCGACCTTGTCGCCAAGCTCGTAGACGGGTTCCAGTCGGTCGTCATCCACCAGGCCTCCGCCGGCCGCCCAGCGAGCGTCCAGTGCATAAAACGGCCGCCTCAGATACATCGACCTCGTGCTCCCGTCGCTGCTGCTGGTGTATTTCAGGTCCACCGACAGCCAGGAGGCGCCCAGGTTCTTGTCCCGGTAGCCGAAAATGGTCGAGTCCCGTTCCTCGTCGCTGATCCGGCCGACGCTCAGCTCCCCGCCGCGGCCCAGGAAATTCTGGTCCACGATCTCCACACCGGTGCGGTTCTCGCCGCCGCTGCGGGACAGGTAGATGCCGGGCTCCAGCGTCCAGACGTCCCGTGTCACGACACGGATATCCACCACGCCGTCCTCGTACCGCACCGGGCTGATCCAGGCGTCCCAGAGGTACTCGTTGTCCCGCAGGATGCGCTCGGACTCGTCCAGGAGCCGACGGGAATAACGGTCGCCTCCCTTGAACAGCAGCTGGGCCCGGATCGTGGATTCCCGGGTGATGACGTGCAGGGCGTTGGCGCCCCGGTAGAGCGCGCCGGACTCCGCCGGATCGTCCGTATCGAAGATATTGTGCCGCTCGATCCAGACGTGGCCGATCACGGCACCCTCGGACTCCAGCACCTCGTCCGGGGGCACGGCCTCCAGCGCCTCCGGGCGTACCGCCGAAGGCGGATCCTGGGCAACGGCCGGGCCGCCCGTCCCCAGCAGCACGAGCGCAGCCAGCCCGACCAGGCAGGCGGATGGGGCCAAGGGGACGGCACGAGCATTCATGGACGCTAGCCTACCGGCTCCTCTCGGCCCCGCGCGGGGGCTGCGTCACGAACCACGACGGCCCCGCCCTGCCTGGTGATAGCTCAAAACTATGAATCCGAGAGAAACAATCCATTTCAATTATTGGAGACAGGGCCCTAGAGTGGTGTGCATGAAAAAGCCTTCCCGAGGGAACCGCGACATGACCAAGACGCTGAGCTTTGCCGCCGTGCATTTCACCATCGCCTTCGCGGTGGGGTATGCCTTCACCGGCAGCCTCGTCGCGGGCGGCGCGGTGGCCCTCCTCGAGCCCGCGCTCAATACTCTCGCCTTCTTCTTTCACGAGAAAGCCTGGCAGCGGCTTCAGGCACGCCGCGTTGCCGGCACCGCGACCGTGGCCTGCTGAACCCGAAGCCTGGCGGTCGCGCCGGTCGCTGCCCGGGAGGCCGCCCCCGGTCCTCTTCGGCAGACAGGCTCCAGGGATCATCTCCCGCGCGAGGCGGCCCCGGGCCGGGACCGCGCCCGTGACCGCAAACGCCCGGGGTTGCGAACGTGAGCGAACCGCAAAGGCCGGCAGCCTCCGCGGACGCGCGCCCGAGCCGCCGGCGCGCCGCCGGGCCCTCGGCCCATGACACTTAAAAAGCCGGGCGCCATGGTTGTAGTTTGCCGGCAGGGACAGGGCTCCGCCATCACCATGGAGGCGATTCAGAGCACCATCGCCCGGCAGGGCATAGTGCCGTGAATCCGCCCCGCGGGTCCGTCCGGAAACCACTCGTCCCGGAACGCAGGAGTCCCCCCGGGTGTTGCAGGAAGAGCGGCCGCCACCGTCCAGTTTCATCCTGACGTATCGCGCAGGGCCGGGGATGCCCGAATCGGTTGTCAGGCGAGGTGGCCCGTCTTTACGTAGATGAGCGCGCCGTCCGGAGCATCGGGCGTGTGGATGCTCCCGGGAGGATTGCGGAGCCAGGTGCCCCGGGGATAGCGTCCCTCCTCGTCCCGCAGCTGTCCGTCCAGTACCAGAATTTCCTCGCCGCCGGGATGGGCGTGGCGCGGGAACCGGGTGCCGGGAGACCAGTCCACCAGGGCGACATTCTCCTCACCGTAGCTGTGCAGAGGCAATACCGCCAGGCCGGGCACGAGGCCCGGAAGCCAATCGGCGTCGGTGGTGTCCACCACGACCCGGGCACGATCGTTCCGGTCAAACTGCCTCAGCTTGACGAAAAGCGTGCAGCCGCCGTCGCTGTGGGGTGCATGGTGAGAGCCGGGGGGATTTCGCACGTAGGTTCCCGCCGGGTAGACGCCCTGCTCGTCGGAGAAGATGCCGTCCAGGACAAGGAATTCCTCGCCCAGTTCGTGGACGTGGCGATCAAAGCGACTCCCGGGCGCATAGCGGACGAAGCTCGTGGCCCGCGCAATCTCGTCCCCCACCCGGTCGAGCATGATCCGGGACACGCCCCTGGCCGGAGAGGGCACCCAGGCGGCTTCTTCCAGGGACACGACCGCCCGGCGGGCAAAATCCGCATTGATTCGCGTCGGCTCAGGCTGGCCGCTCACTGTTCCGGTTCTCTGCTCCGGGAGACCCCCGGCGGTGGAGCGAGGAGGCGCAGGATGCCAAGCAGCACAAGCGCCACCAGCGGATACCCGATGACCAGGGCCCGGGCGAAATCCGAAGCCGGACTGGCCGCCTGCGCCTCGTGGCCGTGGGCGGCGGCGACGGAGGCCGCCCCGAACATCTGCAGGAAGAATACGGCCACCACCGAGACCAGAACCCACACCATGAAGATTCCGAAGGCTGCTGCCGCCCGGGCTCCGTGGCCGGTATTGAGCAGCTGCACCGTCTTTATGAGCGCGGATACCACCACGCCCACCGCCGCCAGCAGCCAGACGACGCCAACGATAATCCCGGTCATGACGCAACGGCCGGAACCTGCCGCGCGGCAGGCTCCGGCCGGATGGTTGCCGTCGGGCCGAAAAAGTCGCTGGTCCTTACCAGTTCTTCGGCCCCGACTTGGTGGACACTTCGCCGGACTCGGGGTTGAGCGCGTGGCAGTGGGTGCACTTGCCTTCATGGTCAGTCACGAACTGATTGTCCGCACCGCCGTAATGGGCGCTGTGGATGAAGGTGTAGAGCTCCCCGAAGCCCCCGTCCTCGCTGTGGCAGTCCTTGCAGTCGGTCGGAATCGTCTCGAGGTCTTCAACCCCCATGTGGCCCACGTTGTCCAGCAACGTGCTGATGCGCATGTCGTTCCCGTCAGCCTCGACGTGGCAGTCGACACAGCCGTTGGGATACATGTCATCGCCGAATGCCAGGCCGGTCCCGGCGAGCAACGCCAGCGCGGCGGCGGCGGAAAGGAGCTTTTTCATGGTCTGCCTCCCTGGTGGGTTATCGCTCTCGCTGCCCGGTAACCATAGCAGGCCCGCGCCGGTCTGGGCCAAAAGCCCAGCGGCAGGCCTGCCTGAACGCGGGCTTGCGACCTACAGGTAACCGCCGACGCCGACGCTGGGATGCACCCGCATACCGCCGGGTCCCCAGTGTGCGTTCAGGCTCACGTTTGCGTACGGGTTGCACCCGGAAAGGCTCAACGCAGCCGCCACCACGCCGGCCCACAGCAATATCCGGTACTTTCTCAGTCCCATTATCCCTGTCTCCCTAATACTGTCGGTTCCAGCGCTGCAGCACGATGCCGGCGCCGTTGGGGTCGGCCACGATGGCCAGCGAGCCGCCACGAAGCCACGAAGTTCGGGATCCGGCCGCAAGATCACCCGGCCCCCGAGGCCCTCCGCGCGGCGCACCATGCCGGCAACCTCGTCCACCCGCAGGTAGGAAACCCACATGTCGTCCACGCTGGAGTCCATCTTCTCCAGGAGTCCAACCCGCGGCTCGCCGCCCCGGCCCAGGTACCTGTACGGCGTTCCCAGCACGGTGGTCTCGCCCGTGGAATAGCCCAGCACCGAAGCATAGAAGGCCGCGGCCCGGGGCACGTCTCGGCTCCAGATCTCCGTCCACAACCACTCGTCCAGGCCGGCCTGCCGGTCGGGTGGATCGCCGCTGGCGGAGCGGACGACGCCGAAGGCGGCGCCCCAGGGGTCGGCCAGCAACGCCACGCGGCCGCGGCCCGGCACGTCGACCGGGGCGAGGAGTTCCCGACCGCCGGCCGCCAGGGCCGCTTCGGCGGTTGCGTCGACGTCCTGCACCGAGACCAGAGGAATCCAGTGACTGACGGCGTTGGCGTCGGCCAGCTTCGCCATGCCGCCGATCAGCCGGCCGTCGTGCCGGATGATGTCGTAATCGGGACTGACCGACTCGAATTTCCACCCGAACATGGAGGAATAGAACGCCCGGGAGGCTTCCATGTCCGGCGTCACCAGGTCGCGCCATACCACCTTGCCCGGCTGGTAGATACCGCTGGAGCTGATGGGAGGGACCTCAGGCATGGTCGTACAGCCCGCCGCCAGCAGCGCCACTGCCCCCAGGGCGACGCGCCACCCCGCCGCAGCCGCCCCCGACCCTCGATCGAGTCTCTTCATGTCATGTACCCCTGCTGTCTGGACACTCGGCCCGGCAGCATACATCGCCGGGTGCGGTCCGGTCATGTGGTCTCCGCGGTTGGAAGCGCGGCCGGCATCGGGCACAGTAGCGAATCCGTCCCCGTCCGCTCGCTGGTGCCCATGCAGATTCTCATCGCCATCCTCATCGCCGCGGTCATCCTCGCCTTCATGTCGTCCCGCCGCGCGGGCATGGCCGCCCTGGGCGCGCTGGTCCTGGTGCTGGTTGCCCTCGGGGCTTGGACGGTCTACGACGAGCGCCAGAAGGCGGAGCTCGACGACCTGATTCCGACGACGGACGTAGAGATTACCGAAACCCGGACCCGGTTCGGCAGCACAGAATACCTGGTGAAGAACCACAACAGCCGGTGGCGCCTGGCGGAGTTTTCCTCGGAGCGCGTCGCAACCCTCCCTGACGGCACCATCGTGGACCGGAAGCAGTTCACGCACCCGGTGGACATCCCGCCCGGGCAGGCCCGGTGGACGCCCCTGCGATTCCCCGGGCTCGATCCGACGCTGGACTATGCCTGGAACATCACCGGCACCCGGGCGACGGAGCCCTGATCCGCGTCGTGACGCGCGTCGCACGTGGCTGTAACGTGCTGCGGCTAGACTCTTCACTGCCTCGGTTCATTCCACGGGAGATACCCATGAAACAGGTTCTTGTTCCCGCTGTCGCTGTAGCGCTGGGTCTCGCGGCCCTGCCGGTGACGGCCCATGCGGGTGCCGACAGCGGCTTCTACTTCGGCGGCGGCGTCGGACAGTCCATGGTGGAGTCCAGGGACAACATCGACGGCGAATCCTTCAAGTTCGACGGCGACGACACGGGCTACAAGCTCATCGGCGGGTTCAACTTTGGTCTGGTGCCCCTGGTGGACCTGGCGGCCGAGGTGAGCTACGTGGATCTCGGCAAGCCCGACGACACGGTACTCGGCGAAACCCTCTCTGCGGAACTGGATGGCTTTACCGCCTTCGGCCTGGCCGGATTCAAGCTCGGGCCAGTCGGCCTGTTCGCGAAGGCCGGCGTGATTTCCTGGGACGCCAAGTACCGGCTCGGCTCGCTCTCCGACAGCGACGACGGTACCGACCCGGCCTACGGTCTCGGCGCCCGGTTCCAGCTCGGCTCCTTCGCCATCCGCGGCGAGGTGGAGTATTTCGACATCGACGATATCGACGACGTGTACTTCGCCTCCGCAAGCCTGCTTTATACGTTCTAGCCGCTGGCGGCGGCCCCCGGCCGCCGCCTTCCCTTGCCGGTCCCGCCGGCGCGCAGGCATTAGAATGCGGCCATGGCGCGGGTCATGGTCTTCAAGCACGTCGCAGCCGAGCCCCTCGGCCTGCTGGACCCGATGATCCGGCAGCGCGGGCACCGGATCCGTTTCGTCAACTTCCATCGCCACCCGGATGCGGATCCGGACGTCTCCCGGTACCAGGCCCTGGTCGTACTTGGCGGTCCCATGCAGGTCCGGGACATGGACCGCCGCCAGCACCTGCGCACCGAGTGCCGGCGCATCGAGGAGGCGCTGGCAATGGAGATCCCTGTCCTCGGTATCTGCCTGGGGGCCCAGCTGCTCGCCCACGTCCTCGGCGCGCCAGTCGGGCCGGCGCCGAGGCCGGAGATAGGCTGGTATCCGGTCCGTCCCTGCAACCCCGCGGTTCGCAGCGACCCCGTGCTGTCTCCGCTGGACCGGGAAACGCGGGTATTCCAGTGGCACAGCCATGCGTTCAGTATCCCCGGGAACGCGGTGCATCTCGCCGACAGCCCCGACTGTCCCGGACAGGCGTTCCGCCACGGCAACTCGGCCTGGGGCTTCCAGTTCCACCTGGAGCTCGATGAGCGTCTCATCCGGCGGTGGATGAATTCGCCGCCGCACCTGGAGGAACTGCGTGCTTCCGGGGTGCAGACGTCGCCGGAAGCCATCCTGACCGACACCCGGAGGCACCTGGCAGCGACCGCGGAACTGGCCCGACGGGTATTCGGCAACTGGCTGGACCGTCTCGGCAGCCGTCCCCCCACCCGGCTTCTGCCCTCCCGGTGAGCCGGTTTCAGCCCGCCAGCAGCCGTACCGCCAGAGGCAGAAGGAAGGCCGTGAGGATGCCCGCCAGGCCCAGGCCGAGGCCGGCGAAGGCGCCGGCGCGGAGGCTGATGCCGAGGGCATAGGCCGTCCCGAAGCCGTGGGCGGACACACCGAGCGCCAGCCCCTGGGCCCTCTCGTCACGGATGCCCATCAGCCGGAAAAGCGGCCCGGCGGCGACCACGCCCACGACGCCGGTCATCAGAACAATGCCCGCCGCGAGGGACGGCAGCCCGCCGATCTGCTCAGCCACGCCCATGGAGATGGGCGTCGTCACCGACTTGGGCGCCAGCGAGGCCAGGGTCGCCCCCCGGGCGCCGACCAGCCAGGCGACGCCGACCGCCGTGGCGGCGGCAACCGTCACGCCGACGATGCAGGCGACGCCGATGGGCAGGAGGAGCCGGCGGATCTGGCGGAGGTTGTCGTGCAGCGGGACGGCCAGCGCCACCGTCGCCGGACCCAGCAGGAAATGAATGAACTGGGCTCCCTCGAAGTAGGTGTCGTAGTCCGTGCCGGTGACCAGCAGCAAGCCGATGAGCACGGCCATGGACAGGATGGTGGGATGGAGCCACGGCGCTCCCCTGGCCCGCCGGTTGATCCACACGGCAGCAACGAAGACTGCCAGGGTCAGGGTCAGCCACACCAGGGGCTGCTCCTCCAGGTACACCCAGACCCGGGAAAGGCTTTCGCCCATGCTCAGTCGTCCTCCGGCGCCAGCCGCTGAAGCAGCCAGGCCACCAGGGCCAGGGTCGCCAGGGTGCTGACCAGGATACCCAGGCCCAGGGGAAGCCAGTCCGACCGGAGACGATCGCCGTGGGTGATCAGGCCGACCCCGGCGGGCACGAAAAACAGCGGCAGGTAGCGAAGCAGCCCGGACGCCACCTCGCGAAGCCCGGTCGGCACGCCGCCTGCGACGACGCCGGCCAGGAGTATGACCATGCCCAGTACGGGCCCGGGCACGGGCAGGCCCAGCAGCCTGACCAGGACTTCGCCGGCCAGCTGGCAGGCGAATACGAGGGTCAGGCCCCAGAGCATGATCCGCCTCCCGCTGCTGACGGGCGGGTCACCGGGCGCCTCCCTCGGCCCGCTCCGCACAGGCGACGCACAGCGGCGCCGCGGGATCGGTGTCCAGGCGGGCGGGCGGGACAGGTTCGCCGCACGCGAGGCAGTCCCCGTACTCTCCGGCGTCCAGGCGGGCCAGGGCTGCTCTCGCCCGGGCCAGCAGGTCTCCACGACGTCTCTGGGCCTCGGCGGACATGGCCTGGGACTGGAGGGCGTCCATCCGCGAGAGCCTCCCGACCCGGGCCTGGTCGAGTTCCACCACCCCGGCGGCATTTCCCGCGGCTTCGCGCTGGCCGAGCAACTCGACCTCGAGCGCCTCGAGGCGGCGACGGTAAACATCCAGTTGTTCAGCAGAAAGGTTCATCAGCCGTTCCGGCAGGTCACGTCATTTTCGCTGTCACGCTAACGCGATCCGGCGCCGGCTGCATCCCGCCGACGACCCGGACACGAGACGGTTATCCCGGCAGGGCGTCCGTGGGCGTGTCCAGCAGGATGTAAATGCCGGCCAGGATCATGACCAGGGGCGCCATCCAGGCACCCCGGCGCCCGACTTCCCGGGCAATCACCGGCCGGCGGGCCATCCAGCCGGAGACCCACGTCCACACGGCCCCCATGGCCAGCCACGACACCAGCACCACTGGCTCCCACCGGTCCGCCGTGTCCGCGGCAAGCGGCCCCAGCACCGCCAGAGAATCCGCGCTTATGGCAAGGAAGGTCACCGATGCCGCAATCGCGGAGGCCGGAGCCCGCCGCAGGCGAGGCGGCGATCGCCGGCGGGCAGCCGCGACAGCCAGCTGGGCCAGCCCTGCCGTGATCGGAACCAGGCCAAGCCAGCCTACCAGCCCGGGGGAGAGCATGCCGTCGGTCAGCCCGATGCCGGCCGCGACGGCCACGACGATCAGCAGGGACGCCCAGTAGCCGGGCAGGACGCGTCGCGAAGCACCCGGGGAAGCGCGGAAAGCCGCCAGCACGAGCAGGTTGTCCAGGTTGGTCGACATGAAGGCAGCGCAGGTGACCGCGGCCATGACAAGTGTGCTGCCGTTCACCGCTCACCCCGTACCGTGGCGGTCACCCTGTGCCGCATCCGCGGCCCCTGCCGTGCCGGGCCTGCCGGACCGACAGAACCTAGCGCTTCATGGAGTCGAAGAACTCGGCGTTGGTCTTGGTGTCCTGGAGCTTGGAAAGCAGGAATTCCACGGCGGCCAGTTCATCCATGGGATGCAGCAGCTTGCGCAGAATCCACATCTTCTGGAGTTCTTCCGGGGAGGTCAGCAGCTCCTCCCGCCGGGTGCCGGATCGATTGATGTTCATGGCCGGGAACACGCGCTTCTCGGCGATTCGGCGGTCCAGGTGGATCTCCAGGTTGCCCGTGCCCTTGAACTCCTCGTAGATCACGTCGTCCATGCGGCTGCCGGTATCGATCAGCGCTGTCGCCAGGATGGTCAGGCTGCCGCCCTCCTCGATGTTGCGAGCCGCGCCGAAGAAGCGCTTCGGCCGGTGCAGGGCGTTGGCATCCACACCGCCGGTGAGCACCTTGCCCGAGCTGGGCACCACGGTGTTGTAGGCACGGGCCAGACGGGTGATGGAGTCGAGAAGGATCACCACGTCCTTCTTGTGCTCCACCAGGCGCTTGGCCTTCTCGATCACCATCTCCGCCACCTGGACGTGCCGGGTAGCGGGCTCGTCGAAGGTGGACGAGACCACTTCGCCCCGGACCGTGCGCTCCATCTCGGTGACCTCCTCGGGGCGCTCGTCGATAAGGAGCACCATGAGGTAGCACTCGGGCTGGTTGGCGGCGATGTTCTGGGCGATGTTCTGGAGAAGCATGGTCTTGCCGGCCTTGGGCGGCGAGACGATCAGCCCCCGCTGACCCTTGCCGATGGGCGCGACCAGGTCGATGATCCTGGCAGTAAGGTCCTCGCGGCTGCCGTTGCCCTGTTCCATGCGCAGGCGCTTGTTCGGAAACAGCGGGGTCAGGTTCTCGAACAGGACCTTGTGCCGGGCGCTTTCCGGCGACTCGTAGTTGATCTCGCCGATCTTCAGGAGCGCGAAGTACCGCTCCCCGTCCTTCGGCGGCCGGATCAGGCCGGATACCGTGTCGCCGGTACGCAGGTTGAACCGGCGTATCTGGCTGGGGCTGACGTAGATGTCGTCCGGCCCGGCAAGGTAGGAGCTGTCCGCGGAGCGCAGGAAGCCGAAGCCGTCCTGCAGTATCTCGAGCACTCCGTCGCCGTAGATGTCCTCGCCGTTCTTCGCGTGCGCCTTCAGGATCGAGAAGATGATGTCCTGCTTGCGCGAGCGGGCCAGGTTCTCCAGCCCCATGGATTCGGCCAGGTTGACGAGCTCGTGAGCGGGCCGCTTCTTGAGCTCGGTGAGGTTCATGGCGTTCTTGGAGCGCTCCAGATCCTCCTGGGAAATAATCTCGACTTCCTCGAAGTCGGGCATCTGTTCGTGGTGGAAACCACCACCGCCGCCCCCGCCGCTCTTGCGGCGACGGGATTTCTTACGCCCCCCGCCCTGATTGCCATGCTGGGGATTATTGGAGCTTCGGTTGCCGTTTGAGGCCATATCTTTTTTCCGGCCAGGCTTTCGCTTGTTACCCCCACCCCGGGCGGAATTGCCCAGGTGAGTCCTCACAGATGAGAATCCAGGAAGTCGACGAGCTGCTTCTTGCTGAGGGCCCCTACCTTCTGCGCCTCGACGCTGCCGTTCTTGAACAACATCAGCGTCGGGATGCCCCGGATGCCGAACTTCGGCGGTGTGGCCGGGTTCTCGTCAATATTGAGCTTCGCGATCTTCAGCCGCCCCTGGTAGTCCGCCGCGACCTCGTCGAGGATCGGGGCGATCATCTTGCAGGGTCCGCACCACTCAGCCCAGAAGTCCAGCAGTACCGGGACGTCGGAGCTGATGACGTCGTTTTCAAAGCTCGTGTCGCTGGTATGGACGATCTGGTCGCTCACTTGTCTTGCCTCCGCAGGCTCGGTCTCATGAAAAATTCAAAGTACAGACGGTCAAAAAAGGGGGGGTGGGCCCGTGAGTCGGGCCGGCGGGGTCAGCAATGGGACTGTGACGCACCCCGCCTGTTCAGGCACAATGTCGCGGCGCTTGCGGCTTGCTCTTGGAAACTCTTTGCGCGGGAGGCTCCGAAAAAGGGCATTCGGAGCCGGGCTGAGCCGTATTCTGGCCCGGTTGTCGCGCCAGTTGCAAGACCTTGAACCAATTTTTCCTCAGGAACCCTAGCTACACATGTCAGATGGACTGCTGACCCAGGTCAGCTTCTCGGAGTTCGGCCTGGCCGAACCCGTTATGGCGGGACTGGCCGAAGCCGGATTCGAGCGATGCACGCCGATCCAGGCCGAGACCCTCCCGATCGCACTCTCCGGAAAGGACGTGGCCGGCCAGGCCCAGACGGGCACGGGCAAGACGGCCGCGTTCCTGGTGGCCATGTTCGACCGCCTCCTGAAGAATCCGCCGGAACCCACCCGTCAGCTGACCGACCCGCGGGCGGTCATCCTGGCCCCCACCCGGGAGCTGGCGGTACAGATCCACAAGGATGCGGAGCTTCTCGGCAGCAGCACGGGTCTCGTGCTCGGGCTGGCCTACGGGGGAACCGATTACGACAAGCAGCGCCGGGCGCTGGAAGCGGGGGTCGACGTGCTCATCGGCACCCCCGGCCGCATGATCGACTACTTCAAACAGCGCGTCTTCAGCTTCCGGCACGTGCAGGTCATGGTCCTGGACGAAGCCGATCGCATGTTCGACCTGGGCTTCATCAAGGACATCCGTTTCGTCATGCGCCGCCTCCCGGCGCCGCAGAAGCGCCTGTCCATGCTGTTTTCCGCCACGCTCTCCCACCGGGTGCTGGAACTGGCCTACGAGCACATGAACGACCCGGGGTTCGTCCGCATCGAGCCGGAGCAGGTCACCGCCGAGAAGGTCAGGCAGCGCATCTACTTCCCCGCCAACAACGAGAAGCTGCCGCTTTTGATCGGCATCCTGCGGCAGATGGACGCCAAGCGCACCATGGTGTTCGTCAACACCAAGCGCGAAGCGGACCGTGTGCGGGATTACCTGGACGCCAACGGGTTCGGCGCGGAAGTCATCTCCGGCGATGTCCCGCAGAAGAAGCGACTGAAGGTGCTCAACCAGTTCCAGTCGGGCGACCTGGCCGTGCTGGTGACGACCGATGTGGGCTCCCGGGGACTGCACATTCCGGACGTGGCCCACGTGGTCAACTATGACCTGCCCCAGGACGCGCAGGACTACGTTCATCGCATTGGCCGCACGGCCCGGGCCGGCGCCTCCGGCGACGCCACCAGCCTGGGATGCGAGACCTACGTCATGACCCTGCCCGAGATCGAGGAATACATCGGGATGAAGCTCCCGGTGGAGCCGATCGACCGGGCCAGCCTCCCGGAGATCAAGCGCCCGTCCCGCAGCAGTCGCCGGGAACGCACCGAATGGGGCTCCCGGCCGCCCGGAGGCGGCGGGGGCGGCCGCGGTCGGAGCGGCGGTCGCAAGCCCCGGCAAGAGCGGTCAGGTGGCGACAGGGAAAGCGCCGCGTCCGGGAAGGGCGAGTCCGGCGGTGCCCAGAAGCCCCGCAGGCGGCGCCGCAGAAAGCCCTCCGGCGGCGGCAAGCCTACATCCGGCTCAGACGGCTGAGCCTGTCCCCCCGCGGCGTCCACGGCCCCGACGTGGCGAGAGTTCGGCCACACTCTCCACCGCGTGAAAGTCATCCACAGGCCGGGAGGGCTGACTGGAGTCCGGACGTCGGATGGCGATGACCCGGGCCATGCCGAAGGCGTGGGCCGACCTCAGTACGGGCAGGCTGTCATCCACCAGGACCGTTCGTTCCGGGTCGAAGGGCTCCCGGCTTTGGAGCCGTCCCCAGAAGGCCGGGTTCTCCTTGGGCAGGCCCAGGTCGTGGCTGCAGTGCATGGCATCCAGGAACCGGTCCAGGCCGGTGCGCCGCAGCTTCACGGAGAGCACCCTGCGATGAGCGTTGGTAACGAGGACCGAGCGCTTGCCCAGCTCCCGCACCTCCATGAGGAACTCGGGGACGTCGGGCAGGAAATCGATGTGGTCCTCCGCCTCGGCCTTCAGGCGCCCGATGTCCAGTCCCAGCTCCCGGCTCCAGTAGTCGATGCAATACCACTCCAGGGTGCCCCGTTTCGCGGCGAAGCGGGGTTCGAGGATCCTGACGGCCTCGTCGGCGCCAAGGCCGTGGAGTTCTGCGTAGCGCTCCGGGATCAGCTGCTGCCAGAAGTAGTTGTCGAATTTCAGGTCCAGCAGGGTGCCGTCCATGTCGAACAGCACCGTGTCGTAATCCGCCCAGTCGAAGGCGTGCCGGGAGACCAGGTCCATGGCCCGGTATCATATAGCCCCTGCCCCAGCCTCGCCCGTGGATTCCCAGGAGACACCCGTGACCGACACCATTGACCGCGAGCTGCTCGACAGCGTGATCCGGATTGCCCGGGAGGCCGGGCGCACCACCCTCGAGGTATACGAGTCCGACTTCCAGGTGGACGCCAAGTCGGACGACTCACCCATCACCGAGGCGGACCGGCGGGCCAACGACGTGATCAAGGCCGGTCTTGCCGAAATCGAGCCCCGGCTGCCCCAGCTGTCCGAGGAGTCGCGTCAGGCCCCGTGGGAGGAGCGCCGCCACTGGTCACGGTTGTGGCTGATCGATCCCCTCGACGGCACCAAGGAATTCGTCAACAGAAACGGCCAGTTCACCGTCAACATCGCCATGATCGAGGGCCATCGCCCCCGGCTGGGCGTCGTCCACGTTCCCGTCACCGGCGTGACCTACAGCGGAATCGTGGGCCAGGGGGCATGGAAGCAGACCGGCGACGGCCCGGCGGAATCCATCACGGTACGCCGGCTGGGCGACGGCCCGGTGAAGGTCGTGGCCTCCCGGTCCCATCGCGGACCCGACCTGGACGGCTACCTGGAGCGGCTCGGACCCCACGAGACGGTCGCCCTCGGCTCTTCCCTCAAGTTCTGCATCCTGGCCGAGGGCGGGGCGGACGTTTACCCGAGGCTCGGGCCCACCTCTGAGTGGGACACCGCGGCCGCCCAGGCGGTACTGGAAGCCGCCGGGGGCAGCGTCGTGGACACCCACGGACAGCCCCTGGGCTACAACAAGGGCTCCAGCGTCCTCAACGGCTGGTTCATCGCTTACGCCGACGCATCCAGGGACTGGACCGCCTACCTGCCGTGACCGGGGGCTATCTCGGCACCATCCTTCTGGTCCTCGTCGCCGGCCTGTGGCTGTGGCACAGCAGCATGGCAGCCAGGGAAAAGGCAAACGAGGCGGCTGCAGAGGCCTGCCGCAGACTTCAGCTGGAACTCCTTGACGGCACCGTGGCACTGAGCCGCCTGTGGCCGCGCCGGGACGAGCGGGGCCAGCTGGCCCTGGAGAGAACCTACGCCTTCGAATACAGCGATGACGGGCAGCGCCGGCTGGAAGGTTTCGTACTCATGCTGGGGCGCCGTGTCACGTCCGTCGGCCTGGCCTCGGCCCGGCTCACGGTGGATGCCGAGCCACCTCCTCCGGGCTGAGTCACGCCACATAGGTATCTCCCGCGGTGGCAGGGTCGGGCGGGCAGGTCTAAGCTAGCCGGCATGGCCCGTGTCACCGACGGGGGACCCATGCAGGTCATCACCGGCAACATGACCGATCCGAAAATCGACACCGATCTTTTCAGTAACATGAGCCGACTGAAAGAACTTCGGGTGGCCCACCGCGACCTGGATGACGTGATCACCAGGCTGGCGGAGGATCCGCTGGTCGATCAGCTGCAGCTGCGGCGCCTCAAGAAGCGCAAGCTGATGCTGAAGGACCAGATCACCCGTCTCGAAAGTGAACTGATTCCAGATCTCAACGCCTGAGGGGCCCCTGTGCCCCGCAGGCCGGCGGCTGCCGGCTGAATCCGCCGGCGGCAAGGCGGGTTTCGGGCCGCCAAAATCTCCCCCTGCTCCCGCACCGCTGCGCCGCAGCGGACGCTGCCTGATGGCCGCCAGGCGGGGAGCAGCATGCCCGGCCGGCACGCAACCGCTCCCCCGGGAAGGACTGGGCCCGGGGCGGCGTCGGCAGGAAGGCTCTCCCGTCAGTCGGGCTGTTCGGCAGGCCGCTGGTGCTGGTACTTGCCAGGCAGGATCCAGGTCGCCAGGGCCGGCAGGAGCAGGATGGCCCCCAGCATGTTCACGAGGAACATGAACGTGAGCAGGATGCCCATGTCCGCCTGGAACTGCAGCGGCGAGAAGATCCACGTGAACACGCCGATGGCCAGGGTGATACCGGTAAACACCACGGCGTTACCCGTCACGCCCAGGGTGGCGTTGAACGCCTGCTGCACGTCATAGCCCTGTTTCAGGTAGTGCTGGAACCGGCTGTAGATGTAGATGCCGTAGTCCACGCCGATGCCCACGCCAAGAGCGGCCACCGGCAGGGTGTTGACCTTTAGGCCGATCTGCATGAACGCCATCAGCGCATAGGCCAGGAGGGACACCAGGGCGAGCGGAATCACGATGCAGGCCACTGCCCGCAGGGAGCGGAAACTCAGCCAGCAGAGGATGATGACGGCACCGAACACGTAGGCAAGGATCGGGAACTGGGATGCCTCGACTTCCTCGTTCATTGCCGCCATTACGCCCACGTTACCCGTGGCCAGCCGGAACTCGGCGCCCTCGACGGGATGCTCCTCGCGCCACGACTTCACCTCGGACACCACGCGGTTGATAGTCTCGGCCTTGTGATCCTCGGTGAAAATCATGACCGGGATGACACTGCAGTCCCGGTTGAGCAGGCCGGTGCTGGTCTCCACCCGCGCCAGGGCCTGCACGAGCACGAGTTCGTTGCGGGACAGGCTGCGCCACTTGGGGTAACCCTCGTTCCACCCGGCGGTGACGATCTTGGCCACCTGGGGCAGGGCCACCACCGTCTGCACGCCGGGCACGTTCCTCATGTGCCAGGCGAACCGGTCGATGGCGTCCATCAGCGGCCATTTGACGCAGCCGTTCTCCCCCACCTCCACGATGACGTTGATCAGGTCCACGCCAATGGAGAACCTGTCGGTGATGTCCCGCGAGTCGATGTTGTAGCGGGAGTCCGAGCGCAGTTCGGGCACACCCGCGTGCAGATCGCCGATGCGGACCTGGGATCCCTTCCAGGCGCCGAAGGCGAACAGGCCGGCGGCGATGACCAGGATGACGGCCGCGGTCTTTCTGTGGGAGACGGCGGTGAGGCCGTCCCAGAGCGGCGCCATCTGCTGGGCGCGCCGTTCGAGCTTGTCGCGGTAGTCCGGGCCCGGATTCACGAAACTGATGAGCACCGGAAGCAGGACCAGGTTGGTCAGGATGATGCAGGCCACGCCCAGGGAGGCTGTCAGGGCCATCTCCTGGATGATCCGGATGTCGATGAACAGGATCGTGATGAAGCCGATGGTGTCGGATATCAGGGCAATGCCCCCAGGCACCAGGAGCCGGCGGAAGCTGTTGCGGGCGGCGGTCTCCGGATCCGCGCCCTCGTAGATCTCGCTGCCGAAGGCGGAGATCATCTGTACGCCGTGGGATACGCCGATGGCGAACACAAGGAACGGCACCAGAAGGCCCATGGGGTCGATGCCGAATCCCAGCAGGGGCAGAGCACCCAGCTCCCAGATCACGGCGAAGACGCTGCAGATCAGCGGCACCATCGCGATCTTGATGGACTGGCAGTAGATGTAGACGAGGATTGCGGTGATCAGGAACGCGACAGCGAAGAACAGCACTACCCGATTGGCGCCTTCCTTGATATCGCCCACGATCTTGGCGAAACCGATGATCCGGACCGTGATGTTCTCGTTCTCGATCTCCGCCCGGACCTGCTGCTCCAGCTGCCGCGCCACGTCGAAATAGTCCAGCCTCTCCTGGGTTGCCGGATTCACCTCCAGCAGCTGGGCGCTGATGATGGCCCCCGAGAAGTCGTTGGCCACCAGCCGGCCGACGATGCCCGCCTTGAGGATGTTCTCCCGGACCTTCTCCAGGTCATCGGGCGTGTACTGGAAATCCGCCGGGATGACATCGCCGGCGGCGATCCCCTGCTCCGTGACCTCCAGGAAGCGCACGTTGGGCGTAAAGATGGACGTGACCTTGGCCCTGTCCACGCCCGGGATGAAGAACACGGCGTCGGTAGCCTGCTTCATCGCCCGGAAGAACTCGGGGTCGAACATGTCCCCGTCCTCAGCCACCAGGGCGATGAGGATCCGGTCGGCCCCGCCGAAGTCGGCGTAGTGCTCCAGGAACGTCTGCATGTATTCGTGTTCCAGGGGCAGCTGCTTGCTGAAGCCCGCGTCCACGCGCAGCCGGGTTGCGGCGGTGTACGCCATGGCGATGGTGATGAGTGCGAAGATCGCAATCACCAGCAGGCGGTTTCCGAAGATGAGGTTCTCGAGGAACCCGGTGACTCCACCCCGTTTCATCCCGGTTCCTCCCGTCACGGCTGTGCCAGCTCCGAACGCTCTATCCGCTCCACTCCCGGCTCGCCGACCAGCACGATGCCGTCGTCATCGGTTGGCTGGAAGGTCATGAGCATCTTCCTGTCGGGCCGCTGCACCAGGCGGAAGCTCTCGCCCTCCCTGCTGACCAGCATGACGCCGGACGCCCCGAGCAGGAGCACGGACCCGTCGTTCAGCCGGCCGCCGCCGAACAGGGACCGGTCCGCGGGCATGGAGATCCGGCGCCAGTTCCTGCCGGCATCGTCGGTGCGGAAAACGTTGCCCCGCAGCCCGAACGCCAGGACCGAGTCGCCCCCGAGGTAGATGCCCGAAAAAAACGAGCCGTCGTAGGGAGAGGGGAGCTCCACCCAGTTGCGCCCGCCGTCCCGGCTCCGGTAGAGATGGCCGGCCTCGGCAGCGATGAACAGCCGCTTGTCCCCGGCCACGATGATCTTGTTCAGGTGGAAATCGCCGGCCAGGTTGAAGTCCTCGTCCCAGTCTTCCTCGCCTTCGTCGGCGGCAGCCTCGTCCCCGGCTTCCTCAGTGGCCAGATCGCCCGGCTCGAAAGTCACCTGGGTCCAGCTGTCGCCGCCGTCGCTGGTGCGCAGGAAGAAGCCGTAGGCGCCGATGGCGATGCCGTTGTCCTCGTCCGCGAACCAGACATCGAACAAAGGCTGCTCCAGTTCCGGGGCCCAGTGGACCCGGCACCACGTGTCGCCGCCGTTGGTGGTCCGCAGTATCACCGCGTCATGGCCCACGGCCCACCCCAGCTGCCGGTCGGCGAACCACGCGGCCGTCAGCAGCGAGCGAGTCGGCGTGACCTGCTGGGTCCAGCTCCGGCCGTTGTCCTCGCTGAACACGACATAGCCCCTGTCGCCCACGGCGAAAAAGGACTCCCCGGCCTTGACCACGTCCAGCATCATGGCGTCGGTGGCCAGGGGCGCGAGGGTGGACCACTGGTCCTCCGGGACCGGATCAGCGCAGCCGGTCTGGGCCTGCACCGGGGAAGCCAGACACATGGCCCATGAGGCGGCCAGGACCGCCACGGCACGGCGTGGGTACGGCAGTAACGGAAGCATCAGCGGCCTCCCGGCGCGCGATCCTGACGAGGCCGGGGGCGGGGCCCCCGACCGTCCAGGCAACTAGCGGATACCAGTCCGGCGCAGCGACGCCGGGCTGAAGTCATCCGGCGAGTACTGCACGTTGAAATCGTAGGTCGTCCGCTCCTCGTTGTTCAGGGCAATGGCGAGATAGCGGCCGGACTGCAGGTCGATCGTGGTCTCCAGGGTGGTCCAGAACGTGGGCACATCGTAGTAGTTGATGGAATGGCCCTCCTGGACGCGCCAGATCTGGTCCCGGTTGTCGTAGCAGTCCACCACCATCGCCTGCCAGGAATCCTCGTCGATGTAGAAGGTGCGCCGCTTGTAGACGTGACGTGTCCCCTCCTTGAGTACCGCATCCACCACCCAGACCCGGTGCAGCTCGTACCGGGCGTACTCCTGGTTGGTGTGCAGCGGGGTGAGGATGTCGTCGTACTTCAGCTTGTTACTGTGCAGCGTGTAGCTGTTGTACGGGATGAGGATTTCCTTACGGCCCACCAGGGTCCAGTTGTAGCGCTCCGGGCTGCCGTTGAAGATGTCCAGCTGGTCCGAGGTGGCCAGCCCGTCGGAGGCCGTCCGCGGGTTGTCGAAGGCCACGTTGGGCGCCCGGCGCACGCGCCGCTGACCCGGGTTGTAGATCCAGGCCCGCCGGTTCTCCTTGGCCTGGTTCAGGGTCTCGTGAACCAGCAGCACCTCGCCAGCCAGGCGGGCCGGCGCTTCCACGGTCTGCTTGAAGAAGATGATGACGTTGTCCAGCTCTTCCTCGGTGATGCCGGCCAGGCCGTACTGGCCCAGGTACTCGTCCGTGAACTTCACCATGGTGTAGGCGCCGTCCCGGGTCACCGGAGCCTGGCCCACGGAACGCTTCGCCATGTCGGCGCGGTAGCGGAGGATGTGGTTCCAGATCGCTTCCAGGCCGTTCTCCGGGATCGGGAAGGGGACGCCCTCCACCGCGCCGGTGACGCCGTTGCCACCTTCGGTGAGATGGGCCGTTGCCGCCACCTCCTTGGTGGCATCGTAGATGCGCTGGGGCACCGCGGCGCTGCGCCGGCTCGGGTAGACGTCCATGTAATAACTGGGATAGGTCCGCAGCAATGCCTTGTGGCCCTCGGTGAGGATGTCGTCGTACTGGGCCATGTTGTCAGCAGTGATCCGGTACAGGGGCCTGTCATCCGCGTAAGGATCCGGGTGATGCCCGCCGGAGACGAAGTCGGGGAAGCCGGCCGCTGCCGGGCTGGTGATGCCGCCGGTCCATGCCGGGATGGTGCCGGCGTCGTTCCCCGCGCGGATGGCCCCGTAGGGCGTGAGATCGTTGTCCAGCCGGGCGATCTGGTCGGCAGACAGCTCGCCGGCAGCTGCCGGCGACGCGACACCCACCAGGGCGGCTGCCGCGAGCGCCCGGGCAATATTCCTGTAAAGCATTGACACTCCTCCGCGTCTTATTAGAACGAGACCTTCGCCGAGAAGCCGATGAAATCCCGGTCGTTGCTCGTATTGAATCTGCCGGCGCCGCCGAACTGTGCGTAGTTCAGGGACAGCTCGTAGGTATTCCTGAGAGAGCCGGTAACACCCAGGGACAGGGCGGTACGGTCCTCGATGAAGCTGCCGCCCGGGCCGGGCGAGTTGCCGCTCACGTCATGGGACCAGCCCAGGTTCGGGGTCACCGTCCACGGGCCGATGGCGTTGTTGTAGACCAGGGCGGCCCGGAGCCGGTAGCCCCAGGACGTCTCGTCCGGGAAGGCGCTGGCCGGTTCCGTCTCGCCGAAGTGCCGGGAAGCCAGGGCCTCGTTACCGGACACCGACGTGCCCTCGCCGTTCAGGCGCAGACCCTGGCCGTTGGGACCGCCGCTGGTCTGGGACGGGAAGTCGTCCACGTAGGTCACGCCGATTTCGCCCACGAAAGCACCTGTATTGGCGCCCAGCAGGGGGCCTGACAGGTAGGTGAACGTCGTCTGGAACTGGTAGACGTCACGCTCGATGTACCCCTCGATCACCTCGTTGAAGCGACCAGCGTAGTTGCCCACCTGGTTGTAGCAGCCCAGCGCGCCGATCGCCGTGGGGTTGGTCGGGCACGAGAAGCTCGGGTCCGGCGCCAGGGCGTCCAGCGGCGACAGGGCAGCGAACAAAAGCTCCACGTCGTCCTTCAGCAGCGGGAAGTCCTGCTTGAGGGAGAACTCGCCCTGCCAGGCGATACCCGTGTTGCCCAGGTAGCCGCTCCAGCTGAAGCCGTAGAGATCCAGGTCTTCGGGATAGGTCACGTAGTAGCCGGAAGTCACGCCCAGCTCATGGGACGCGAAGGAGCCCACCAGTCCCGCCAGCTGGGACGCGTCTGCCAGGTACACGTTGCCCGCCACCGCGGCGCGGTCCGTGGCTTCGGCCAGGGTCAGATCGCCACCGAGGCTGGCGGCAGTGTTGACCGCGGCCTGGGCCGCCGTGCTGACCGCGGCGTCGAAGGACAGGCCGGAGGACAGCCCGAAGGCGGCGCCCTGCATGGCCGTGGCCGCAGCCGCGGCGTTGGCGAAGCCCGCTGGCGTGCCGGTGAGACCGTTCAGCAGCGGCAGCCGGCTGTGGTAGCGGATGTAGTAGAAGCCGAACTCCATGCCGCCCATGAGGTTCTCGGCGAAGTAGCGCAGCGCGACGCCATACTGCCCGTCGTCGTCCGGCTCCTCCGTGGGCCGGCGCGGGACGAAGTTGAAGTCCGGGATGAAGCTGCCGCCCAGACCGGACCAGTCAGTGCCCAGGTCCGACCAGGCGCCGAAACCCAGCATGACGTAACGACCGTCGCGAACGGCAAAGTCGTTGGTCGAGTAGTAGGTACCGGTCGCGTCGGGCACCACCGGCTCCCACTCGTACTGGTAGTAGGCCTCGAGGCTCAGGTTCTGGGTCGGCGAGATGTTGAACGACACCATCCCCTGGGGCAGGAGAGCCTCTTTCAGTTCCGAGCCAGGCAGCCGGAGCTTGTTCACGTCGAACGGGTTGGTGAGGTTGATGCCGCCCTGGATGAACGTGCTCTCGCCCCAGCTGATCACCTGGTCGCCCGCGCGGATCTCCGCCGGCCAACTGCCCAGGTTGAAGCGGGCGTAGGCGAAGGCGTCCAGAAGGCGAGCGTCCTGCTTCACCAGTCCTTCCGCGCCCACGCCGAGGGGCGTGCGCTCGGTCTGGTCGGCCTCGAAGTCGTAAAAGCCCGAGCCCCGGACGAAGACACCGAATGAGTCCTTGTAGCTCAGCTCGATCTCCGACACCGCCTTGACCACGTTCGAGTAGAGGCCCGTGTCGTAGTTGAGGTTGCCGTCGTCGATGTTGGCGCTGCGCCCGCAGCCGCCGTTGGCGTTGGCGATGATGCGGCAGTCGGTGTCCTGCACCCGCCACTGCGCGCCGTAGCTCAGGGTGGTGTCCCAGCTGCCGCGCCAGTTGCCGCTTTCGCTTTCGAAGGGGACCGCCCCCGCCTGGCCGGCGAACCCTGCCGCCAGCACCGCGGCAAAGGCCGCCGCCAAGATCCGCCTGCCGTTGGGCAGGGCCCTGGAGGGATGAGTTCTCATTTGGACTCCCCAGCTTCTAATTTGTTATGCACGGTCGCCCCGCTGCCGGCCTGGCCGGAGCGTTCCGGTAGTCTTACCCAAACCGTCTCCGGAAAACAACACGTTGGATCAATTTGGCTCAGGTCCCGCGTCAACATCGTCCCGGGCATGTTGCCTGCCCGCAAATCCCCGGCACGGCGGCACCGCTCCTGAACCATGTTGCGCGCTGCAACGCAGCACGCTACAGATTGATGGCCTGCAGGATATCGTGGCGCAGCCGCTCTCCGAGAATGGTGCGCGCATCTTCCATCGCCCGTACGAGGCGACGGTCGAAGACCAGATTGCCGTCTCCGTCCGTGTTCAGGATGTCGTGGTCCCTCAGACGCCTGATGAAGCCCCGGAACAGGGCCTTGTCGAAGAACTCCGGGGCGTTGAACTGGTAAAGCGCCGACATCCGCTGTGCCATCAGATGGCACAGGTCTTCCAGCTGCGCCGGAGTCAGGGTCCCGGAACCATGGGTCACCAGCAGGGCGGCAGTGACGTAGAAGCGCTCCAGGTTCTGCAGCGAGTTCTGTGCCAGGGTCCATAGCTGGATGGCCTCGGCGCTGTTGTCCGGCGGGCGGACGAAACAGGGCTCGTTGCTCAACTTTTCCCGCCGCAGCAGGCCCAGGTCGACGAGGGCGCCCGCCACCCGGTCAATCTGCGCGTCCACTTCTCCCGGCGGCCAGCGCATGAACAGCTCGCCGGCCACGTAGGGATAGATCATGCGCACCAGGCCCCGTAGCCGGGTCTCCGCCATGGCGGTCCGGTCAACGAAGCAGCAGGCCACCAGCGACGGCAGAGCGAACAGGTGCGCCACGTTGTTTCGGAAGTATGTGGCCAGCACCGCCTCCCGGTCGGCGAGTCGGAGGATGTCTCCCAGCCTGTGGGACTGACGCTCCAGCAGGCCGAGGCCCTCGCAGTACTCAAGCATCTCCGCGCCGCTCATGTCGGTCACGGTGACCAGATCGCTGTAGGGTGCGGCCCGCTGCAGCAGGGCAAACAGTTCCAGCAGCCGGCACAGGGGGCCTTCCACCATGCTCTGCCTGGGCGTTGCGAGCAGTACGGTGGCCAGCAGGTTCACCGGGCTTACCGCGGCGGCCGCGTTGATACGCTGCAGGATCTGCACGCCTAAGTCGTCCACGACCCGGTTGACCCAGGGCGGCTTCTCGTCGGGGCCCACCGGCTCGTCCCGCCAGCCCGTGCGGTGATCGTCCAGCACATCGTCGAGGGCAAGCGGCTCGCCGAAATTCACGTGCACCTGGCCGAACTCCTGGCGCAGCCCCCTGATGGCCTTGGCCAGGCCGAGGAGAGATTCCTTCTTCTTCGGCCGGCCCGAGAGTTCCGAGACGTAGGACTGGCCCTCGAAGAGCCGCTCGTAGCCGAAATACACGGGCACGAACACGACGGGACGCTCCGGCTGCCGAAGATAGGCCCGCACTGTCATGGACAGCATTCCGCCCTTGGCGGGCAACAGGCGTCCGGTCCGGCTCCGCCCGCCCTCGATGAAGTATTCCAGCGCCACGCCCTTGGCCAGGTTGAGGGCCAGGTACTGTCGGAAGACCGCGGTATAAAGCGCGTTGTCCCGGAAGCTCCGGCGAAGGAAGAAGGCGCCGCCCCGTCGCAGAATGGGTCCGACCACCGGCAGGTTCAGGTTGAGGCCGGCGGCGATGTGGGGCGGAACCAGCCCGTTCCGGTAGACGACGTAGGACAGCAGCAGGTAATCGATATGGCTGCGATGGCAGGGCGTGTAGATGATCTCGGTGCCCTCGACCACCGACTTGAGCCGGTCTATGTGGCCTACCTGCACGCCGTCATACAGCCGGTCCCACAGCCAGGTCAGCACGCCCTCGAGCATGCGGACCGTCGTGTAGTTGTAATCCGCGGCGATCTCGCTGGCGTAGCTACGGGCACGGGCCAGCGCCTTTTCCTCGCTCATGCGGCCCGAGTCCACCTCCCGGCGGATGGCCTGACGGACCGGCTCGGAATCCAGCACCTGGTTGACCATGGTGCGCCGGTGGGAGAGGTCCGGGCCGATGGTGGCCACCCGGAGACGCCGGAAATGGACCCGCAGCACCCGGGAGAGCTTCCTCGCCACCAGGGCCGGGTTGGGGCCCTCTTCCACCATCTGCGCCAGGGACACGGGCTGGCTGAACTGCACCAGCACATTGCGCCCGTGGATGATGACCGTGAAGAACTTCCGGATGCGGCCCGCGATGCCCCAGTCTTCCGAGAACATCAGCTTGAAAAGGGACTTCTCCTTGGTTGGCGAACGTCCCCAGAACACCGAGACCGGGACCACCATCACGTCCTCTTCCCGCCCGGACTGCACGGCCTCGGCCACTCGTTCAAGGCGTTCGCTGTGGTGGGGCCGGCGACGACGGGCAGCGCGGCGAAGGTAGGCCACCGCCCGCCACTCCTCCCGGCCACCCACCATGACGCCGGCGCTGGGCACGGGCAATCCGTGCCGCAGACATTCCTGTTCCAGCACCGCCAGGTCGGACATGCCGGGCCGCTCGAGGACATAGCACACGGGGTGGTCGGCGGCCGCCGCCACGCCTTCCACCTGACCGTCCAGGGTGCGGGTTTTCACCCACAGGAAGAGGATCTTTCTGGTCAGCAGCAGCGTCAGCCGCCACAGGCCGTGCCAGGGATTCATTGGGGGCCCCGCCCGCGCAAACCCCCGGGATGGTAACACCAGCCAGCCTTGGCAGCGCCGGCCCCGGGGCACTAGGCTTTGCGCCCATGACCGCCTCTCCCGCCCTGCCGGCATGGGACCGACGCTGGGCCCTGTTTCTCGACGTCGACGGGACTCTCGTCGACATCGAAAGCCATCCGGACGAAGTCCGGGCGGGCCCCGGGCTCAGGAAAACCCTGGCCCGGGTATCAGCTGCCATGGGCGGCGCCGTGGCCCTTGTCAGCGGACGCTCCATCGCCAGCCTGGACAGGATCTTCACACCGATGGTCCTGCCGGCGGCGGGTTTGCACGGCCTGGAACGCCGGGACGCAGACGGGCGTGTGCACTACCCGGCGGGCTTCGTGTCCCGAATGAACGACGTCCGGGACCGGCTCGCCCGTTTCGTGGAGTCCCGCGCCGGGCTGCTGCTGGAGGACAAGGGAGCCGCCCTGGCGCTGCATTTCCGCAACGCGCCGGCGCTGGAAGCGGAGGCCCGGGAGGCGATGCAGGAAGCAGCAGGCGTCCTGGGTGACGATTTCCACGTGCAGCAGGGCAAGATGGTCCTGGAACTCAAGCCCTCCGGCGAAGACAAGGGCACTGCGATCCGGGCCTTCATGGCGGAGCCGCCCTTCGCCGGGCGCATCCCGGTCTTTATCGGGGACGACGTCACGGACGAAGACGGGTTCCGCGTGGTAAACGAGCTTGGCGGGCTCTCGATGCGGGTGGGTCCCCCGGAGACCACCGCCGCCCGGTACCGGGTGGGCAGCGTCATGGGCGTACTGAATCAGATGGAGACCTGGGCGGAAGAAGCGGCCGAACATGGAAACTGAAACGAACGGGCGACCCGGCCCCTCGCTGGAGCTGGGCGTCATCGGCAACTGCCAGGTGAGCGCACTGGTGGACGAAGTGGGTCGCATGGTCTGGGCCTGCATGCCCCGCCTGGACGGTGACCCGGTGTTCTGCTCCCTGCTGATGGGCGGGCAGTCCGCCGTCCGGCGCGGCATCTACGAGATCATCCTGGAGGACTTTGCCAGCTCCGAGCAGCGCTACATCCCCAATACGCCGATCCTGGAGACCATCCTGCGGGACGCGGACGGCGGGGCCATCAAGATCGTGGACTTCTCGCCCCGCTTCGAGCAGTACGGCAGGGTTTTTCATCCCGTGATGTTCGTGCGCTACGTGGAGCCCCTGGCCGGCAACCCCCGCGTCCGGGTCCGCCTGCGTCCGGCCGCCGGATACGGGGCCTCGGACCCGGAGACCACCTTCGGCAGCAACCACATCCGCTACGTCATGCCGGATATCACCCTGCGGCTGACCAGCGACGCGCCCCTCAACTACGTTCTCGAGGAGCGCAGCTTCCGGCTGGGCGGGCCCATCACGCTCATCCTGGGTCCGGACGAGAGTCTGCAGGCACCGGTAGTGACCACCGGCCGGCAGTTCTTCGAGAAGACCCGTTCCTACTGGCAGCGCTGGGTCCGGGGACTGGCCGTGCCTTTCGAGTGGCAGGACGCGGTAATGCGCGCCGCCATCACTCTCAAGCTGTGCTCCTTCGACGACACCGGCGCCATCATCGCCGCCATGACCACGTCTATCCCGGAGGCTCCCGGGACGGCGCGGAACTGGGACTACCGCTACTGCTGGCTCCGGGACAGCTACTTTGTCGTTCACGCACTGAACCGGCTGGGCGCGACCCGGACCATGGAGGCCTACCTCGGCTGGATCCTGAACGTGGCCGCATCCGGGGACGGATCCCGCCTGCAGCCTGTTTACGGCATCAGCGGCGAGGCGTCGCTGACCGAGTCAGTGGTGGAGCACCTGCCCGGCTACCGGGGCATGGGCCCGGTGCGGGTCGGCAACCTGGCCTATGAGCAGGTGCAAAACGATGTCTACGGCGCCGTGGTGCTCTCCTCCGCCCAGGCCTTCTTCGACAAGCGCCTGGCCGCACCGGCCGGAGAAGCCCAGATGGAGATGCTGGAGCAGGTGGGCGAGCGCGCGGTAGAGCTCTTCGACAAGCCTGACGCCGGCCTCTGGGAGTATCGGGGTCGCGCCCAGGTGCACTCCTTCTCGAGCCTGATGTGCTGGGCCGCCTGCGACCGGCTGGCCCGCATCTCGGCCCACCTGGGCGACGAGCAGCGCCGGCAGCGGTGGCGGGAGAGGGCCGACCATATTCACGGCGTCATCTGCAGGGAGGCATGGAACGAGGCGCTGGGCGCATTCACCGAGACCTTCGGGGGTCAGACTCTGGACGCCAGCATGCTGCTGTTGAACGAGCTGGGTTTCCTGCCAGCGGACGACCCGCGCTTCGTCAGCACGGTGGAGTGCGTCGGCGAGCATCTTCTGAGGGGCAAGCACATGTTCCGCTACGCGGCCCCCGACGACTTCGGCAAGCCGGAGACTGCGTTCAACATCTGCACGTTCTGGTACATCAACGCCCTGGCCGCCATCGGCCGGGAGGACGAAGCAAGGGAGCTGTTCGAGGCGATGCTCAGCTGCCGGACCAAGCTTGGGCTATTGTCTGAGGACCTGGATACCCGCAACGGAGAGCTTTGGGGCAACTTTCCCCAGACCTACAGCCTCGTGGGGATCATCCTCGGCGCCATTCGCCTGAGCAAATCATGGGAGACAGCATTTTGAGCAGACTCGTTGCGATTTCCAACCGTGTAGCGGTGCCGTCCGCGGGCAAGGCGGCAGGCGGGCTGGCCGTGGGCGTGCTGGCGGCCCTGCGCCAGTCCGGCGGTATCTGGTTCGGCTGGGGCGGCAAAACTTCCCGCGGCGAGCCCGGCGACCCCCGCCTGGAGCAGCGCGGCCGGATCACGTTCGCCACCATCGACATTTCCGAGGCGGACTTCGAGTCCTACTACAACGGCTACTGCAACGGGACGCTGTGGCCGCTGTTCCACTACATGCTCGGCTTTTTCAAGTACAACCGGGCCCACTACGACGCCTACCGGCGCGTGAACGCCCTGTTTGCCCGAAAGCTCAAGCCAATGCTCGAGCCGGACGACCGCATCTGGGTTCACGACTATCATTTCATCCCCCTGGCGGAGGAGCTTCGCCAGGCCGGCGTGGACAATCCCATCGGCTTCTTCCTCCACGTGCCGTTCCCGGGCATTGACGTGCTGCGGACCCTGCCGGCCTACCGGCGACTGCTCCGGGCGCTGGCCCAGTACGACGTAGTGGGGTTCCAGACCCGCTGGGACTGCGACGACTTCCTGGAATGCCTGCGGGGCGCAGGCTTCGGCGGCGAACGCCAGGCGGACGGTTCCGTCCTCGCGCTGGATCGCCGCATCACCGTGGACGCTTTCCCCATCGGCATCGACGTGGACGAGGCCGCCAGCCAGGGGGCCAAGTCGGCCGAGTCCGCCTCGGTGAAGCGGCTGGCGGACGACCTGTCGGGCCGGGAGCTGATCATGGGCGTGGACCGGCTGGACTACAGCAAGGGCCTGCCCGAGCGATTCCAGGCATTCGAAACCCTCCTGGAACGCTATCCGTCGTCCCGCGGCCAGGTGGTCTTCATGCAGGTGGCCCCGCCTACCCGCACCGGGGTCCGGGCCTATCAGGACATCCGCCGCTCCCTGGAGCAGTCTGCCGGACACATCAACGGCCGCTTCGCGGAACCCGACTGGATCCCCATCCGCTACCTAAACCGGGGATTCTCCCGGGGAATGCTCATGGGTTTTCTCCGGCTGGCCAGGATCGGCCTGGTCACGCCCCTGCGGGACGGCATGAACCTGGTGGCCAAGGAGTACGTGGCCGCCCAGGACCCGGAAGATCCCGGTGTGCTCGTGCTGTCCCGGCTGGCGGGAGCCGCAGCGGAACTGGGCCAGGGCGGCGCGATCCTCGTGAATCCTTACGACGCGGTCGGCGTTGCCGACGGGCTGCTGGCCGCGGCGAACATGCCGCTGGCGGAACGCAAGGAACGCCACGGGGCGATGATGGAAGTTCTCAGGGAAAACGACATCCACGCCTGGCGGCAGCGTTTCACCGCCGCCCTTGACGCCCACGCCCGTAACTAGGCCCGACCCCAGATCACCAGGTGGCGGTCGCTGGTGGGCGCCACCTCAAGCCCGCCAAGGCCGGCGGCGGCAAGCTGTTCTCTCACCTCGCCGGGCTCGAAGGCCGCGAGCAGGGAGTTGAAGAAATCACGGCGCAGGACCTCGGGCTCCCCCTGCGCATACGTGTCCACCAGTTCCCTGGCCGCCTCCACGCTTGGGGGCCGCATCAGGTCCATCACGAGCACGGGGCCTCCCGGCGTGATCCTGTCGCGAATCATCCGCCACAACCCTGAAGGGTCGTGAAGATGATGCAGGAGGCTGTTGGACACCACGGCATCATAGCGGGCTCTCGGCAGGTCAGCGCCGGGCACCAGGCCTTCCACCAGCTTTACGCGCTCCGCGAGGCCCGGCTCCCCGTCCAGGACTCGCCGTCCGAACGCCAGCATCGCCGCTGAACCGTCCAGGCCGTGGACCTCCAGCTCCGGCCAGCTCCGGGCGATGCGCAGGGTGATGTCCGCAGGCCCGCAGCCCAGGTCCAGGACCACCGACCCGGCAGGCAGGGCGCCCACCCGGCCGGCGAAGAGCTCGACGAAATGGGCGTTGGGCTCCTCGAAATCGGCCTCTGCATAGGCCCGTGCCTGGGCCTCGTCATCCATCAGTTCAGGCTCGGTAACACGCTCCACGGTCCGCTAGCCTCCGTCCTCGGCCTGCTTCATGCGCTCATCGAGGTCGCGCTTGCGCTGGTCGAAGTCGTCCTGGACGCCCCTGGCCTTGTCCAGGGTCTTGATCTGGTCGCCGAACACCGTGTCCTCCGGCTCAGGGGGTGGCTCCCGTGGCCCGCAGGCGGACAGGACAAGGCAGGCGAGTACAGTCGCGGCGATACGCATGGACGGACTCCGGCGTGGGACAGGGCGGCAACATAAGCCAGCGCCGCAGGGCCGCGCAACGGCCAGCCGCTGCAGACGTGACGTCGTGTTAGGCTCCCGGGCGCCCCGAAGAAGGACATCCTGATGGCTGAATTCACCGACAACGTCATGATCGTCACCGGCGCATCGGAAGGCATCGGCCGGGCCCTGTGCCTTGCCGTCGCCGCCCAGCGCCCGAAACTCGTGGTCAGTGCCCGGAACGCGGAGCGCCTGGAATCCCTGGCCAGCGAGTGCCGCGCCGCCGGCGCCGAGGTAGAGGTGTTCCCGGCGGATCTCACCGATGCCGAGCGGTGCCGCGGCCTGGTGGAAAATACGGTCGAGCGTTTCGGCCGGCTCGACACCCTCGTGCTCAACGCCGGCCGCACGATGTGGGCACTCGCGGAGGAGGTCGAAGACCCCTCCATCTACCGGGACGTGATGGAGCTGAACTACTTCAGCCTGGTCTGGACTACCCTGGCCGCCCTTCCCCACCTCAAGGCCACCCGCGGGCGGCTCGTGCCGGTAGCCAGCCTGGCCGGGCTCACCGGGGTCCCGTCGCGGAGCGGCTATGCCGCCAGCAAGCATGCGGTGGTGGGGTTTTTTGACTCCCTGAGGATCGAGCTGGCCGACAGCGGCGTGACGGTCACGATGATCTGCCCGGATTTCGTGGTTTCCCAGATCCACCGTCGGGCCGTCGACGGGCAGGGCCGCCCCCTGGGAGAGACCCCCATGCAGGAATCCAGCATCATGACCTCCGAGGAATGCGCCGAGCTCATGATCAGCGCGATGGAAAAACGGCAGCGGATGCTCATCACGTCGACCCGGGGCAAGCTGGGCCGCGCGCTGAAGCTGCTTGCGCCCTCGGTCATCGACCGCATGGCCGAGAAGGCGATCCGGGAACGCAAATAGGCGCAGGCCGGGCATCAGACCAGGGGGCAGCATCTCCAGCAGACGTCAGCCACTCAGACCCGCCTTGTCCCGGCGTGCCGGTGCGGTGCTGGCCACGGCGTGGACCCTCCTGGCAGTGCACGGGCTGCCGGCCGGGGCCGGCGACCCTCCGGCCCCGGCAGCCTTCGACGGCTCGTTCCGCCTGGAAAACGGCGAAGTCATCACCGGTGGCTACTTCGTCGAGGAGGGTACAGGCCGCTACCTCTACCTCGAGCCGGAGCACGCAGGCCGCGGCGGATTGTTCGAGCGCATCGGCGAAACCCGCCTGCTTTCGGTGTTCCCGGATCGCAGCATCGAGATCGAGTTCTTCGCCGGAGACCAGGGCGGGCTGGACCGGCTCACCTGGACCGAGGCCGGCAGCGAGCCGCTCACCGCGGTCCGGGTTCATCCTCACGGCAGCCATCCGGTGGAATTCCTCTCCGGCGACGGCACCCGGCTCCGGGGCCGGCTGCTGGTGCCGGACTGCTCCGGACCTCATCCCGTAGTCATCTCGGTGCACGGGTCCGGGCCGGTCAACCGGTACGGCGGGCCTTACCACACCTGGTTCCTCACCCGGGGCATGGCGGTGCTGGCGTACGACAAGCGCGGCTACACGGCCGATCCCGCTGACTGGGAAGAACCGGATCTGGCCCGGCTGTCGGCGGATGCCGCCGCCGCGGTGGAATTCGCCGCGGACCACCCGCGGCTGGATCCCCGGCGCATTGGCATCGTGGGCAGCAGCCAGGCCGGCTGGGTGGTGCCCCGGGCAGCCGTGGAAGCCCCCCGGACCGCCTTCATCGTGCTCCGCGCCGGAGCGGCTACGAAGCACCTGGACACCGTGCTGCACGAGGTTCGCCAGGAGCTGAGGCTGGCGGGACTGGGCGGCCTCGAGCTGGATTACGCCGTCCAGCTGCGGCGGGAGATCTACCAGCTGGCCCTCGCCGGCGCTCCCCTGTCAGCCACCGACGCCCTGGTGACTCCTTACCTGGAAGAACCCTGGTATGGGGTGGCGTTCGGCGAAGGACCGGTCAGCGGCCGGTGGTCTCCGCGCTGGTGGGGGTGGGCCCGGCGCAACCTGGCTGTCTCGTCCGTGCCATGGCTGAAGCAGTTTCCCGGCCCGGTCCTGTGGTTCCTGGCGGAGCGGGACGAGAACGTGCCGCTGGGAGCCGGCCGTGCAGCTCTCGAGGAGGCGTTTGTCGACAGCCCTGGCAACGACCAGAAAATCGTGGTCGTCGACGACGCCGCGCACTCCTTCCTGGTGCATCCCGCCGAAGGCCCTGCCCGGTTTTCCGCCGGCTTCTTCGCCCCCATGGGACGGTGGCTTCTTCGCCCCCATGGGACGGTGGCTAGAGGACCATGGCGTCAGCGGCGACGGGTGCGGCGCGGAGTGACCCGGTGCGTGCCGGCGTCGTAACCAGGGCCCGACCGGGCCGGCGGGTCAGCCCGGACGGCTTCCCGTCTCGAGCCAGCCGAGGAAGGTGTCCAACTGCTGCCGCTCGTCGTCTTTCAGGTAATGCAGGTTCCGTCCCCGGTCGACGATTTCCCAGAAATGGGGCGGAGGGGCCTGTACCAGGTCGTCCCGGACGCCTTCCAGAAGGCTCGGCGGCATGTCCCGCATGTCCTCGGCAATGAGCCGGGCCTTGTCCGGCGCGCCGGCGGAAAGGTAGTAGACCGCCAGCTTGGTCTGGGCGCGGCGGACGCCCCTCAGGCTGCGCTGCTGGCGGTAGCCCTCGGTGGGGCCTTCGGCGTCCAGGTTCAGAAGCTGCCGGAGGATCCTTACCTCGCCCTTCAGGCCCCGCCGGTGGGCGTACTGGCAGAGGGCCGCCACGTCGTAGGCGACGGTCTCGGTGACCGATGGCAGATCTTCCTCGAAGGCGATCTGCCCGTAGTACTTGATAAAGGCCACGCCCTCGCACGCCGCGTCTGCGTCGCCCAGCCGCAGCAGTTCCTCGAGCAGCATGCGGTACTGGTGCAGGACGTCGCAGGCAGTTCGCGAGGACCCGGCTTCCACGGCGGCGCGGATGTAGGAATTGAGGAAACGGAAGACCATGCGCAGGCTGTCGGAATGCCCCCGCTGCGCCGCCACCTCGCCCAGGTAGCGGGTGTCGATAGCCACCAGCGTGGCGATCTCCTCCATGGAATCCAGCGCCTCGTGGAAGACCCGCTCGAACTCCCGGAGCGTTTTCCACTCCACCCAGAGTCCGCGATTGGAAAGCTCCGTCAGAAGTTCGGTGTCCATCCCGGTGAAGTCGGGGCTGGCCCGCAACGCCTCTCCCGTCCGGAACCACAAAGGCGTCCCTTCTTCCTTGTGGGCAATGTAGTGAAGCAGGAAATCACGCAGACCGTTCACCGCATCCGCCGCGATGATCTTGTCCCGGCCTTCGATGGAGTTGTTGGCGATGTCGGTGATCTCCTCCATCTGCAACACCAGCCGTTCCTGCAGCCGCTCCACGTCCTCGGCGGACTCGGATGCCAGCCCCGCGCGGGCGATCCGGGAGCTCCTCAGCCGCAGTCTTTCGATGATGTTCCCGGGCTCCAGGAACCAGAAGGTATAGGCGAAATAAGGCAGCATCGTGGCCAGGCCGAGGCTGGTGAGCGTCATCACCAGCAGCAGAAGGCTGCGGGGAACGAAATCCACCCGAAGCGTGACGCTGAGCCACACGGCGCAGAGGCTGGCCACCACGTAGAAACTCAGCACGGCCACGTGCACCGGGTCCCGCAGGAACATCATGGCCACGCTGGTATATCGCTCTGATGACAGCTGGACGATGATGGCGATGACCGTGAGGACGATGCCCAGGGCCGCGACGATCGTCGTCCCGAGGGCGGGCAGCGCGTCGGTAATGAGTTCCGGCGTGAAGGCAAGATAGTGTTCGAACACCCCTGCCGCGCCCGTCACCGCACCGTCCATGAAGAACAGGTCCACCATGTAGAACACGGTGCTGAAGAGCAGCGCCACGGCCACCACCATGACCATAGGCGCGATCCAGTTCCGGACGATCCGCGGCGTGACCCGCCGGGTCGAGCGCTCCTCGACCTTCTCCAGGATCCTGCCGCTGGGGCTATGGTCCGACACGGGACCGCCCACCGCGGATCCTTCTTCGGGAAGTGTTCCCATGATGCCTGCCTGGCTGACTCCCCGGCATAAGCCGCGCGAGACGCGCCCGGGCAGAAGGTAGCCAGGCGCCGTCCCATACCTCTCCAGACTCCATCACTAACACCGGCCGGAACCGGGAACAATCGGTAATTGACGCAGCGCAGCGAAGGCTGCGGCCGTCAGGCCGACGCGTGCTCCGGCAGGGGCGCCGCGCTGCGGCTAGAGGTCATCAAGGAACCAGTCGAAGAAGCGGTTGATCTCGAACAGGCTGTCGGTCAGGCGGTGATCACCGTCGATGAGGTGCAGCGTGGCGCGGTGCGTCGCGGCGAATCGCACGCTGTTGCTCGCCGGGACCACCTCGTCCCGCCAGCCGTGGACCAGGGTGATTCGGCCGGCGCGGGGTTCTGGCGTCAGGTGCTCGTAGCCCGGCATGTAGAACGCCGGGGCGATGAGGAAAAGCCCCCGGACGTCCGGCAGCTGGGCCGAGGCGGAGGCGGCGACGTGGCCTCCCATGCTGGAGCCCACCAGCACCAGGGGCTGCTGCAGGACGCCGCAGTGGGCCACCAGCTTTCCCACCCTCTCGACGGGATCCTCCATGCCCCGATAGTCGAGGGACTCCACCGCCAGCCCCCGGTCCCGGGCCAGGTCGGCCATGGCCGAGATCTTCGTGCCCCACGGCCCGCTCTCCTTGCCGTGAGAGAAGCAAACGAAGGGGCCCTTAGCCATGGCCTTACCAGTGAATCCCCCTGGTGAACTGGGCCAGGGCGATCTGCTCCGCCGAGGTCCGGCCCTGGTCCTCCTTGACGCCCTTGGCCGCCGCGGAGTCCGGGAACATCTGGAACGCCGTGTTCATGCTGATCTCCATGGCCTTGGGGAAAAGCAGGTAGAGAATCTGGGCGGAGATGCCCAGACGCGTGGCGATCTGCTTCTTCTTGGTGATGGCCGCGTCGGCCACGAGCTCCGCTGCCTCCTGTGGGCTGATGGTGGGCACGTTCTCGTACACCTTGGTGGGAGCGATCATCGGCGTGCGGACCAGGGGCATGTTGATGGTCGTGAAGGAAATGCCCCGGTGGGACAGCTCGGCTGCAGCACACCGGGTGAACGCATCCAGAGCCGACTTGGAAGCCACGTAGGCTGAGAACCTCGGCGCGTTGGAGAGAACGCCGATGGAAGAGATATTGATGATGTGGCCTTTCCGCCGGGCAATCATGGAAGGCAGCAGCTGCATGGTCATGCGAAGGGAACCAAAATAGTTGAGCTGCATCGTCCTCTCGAAGTCGTGGAACCGGTCGAAAGACAGCTCGATGCTGCGGCGTATGGACCGGCCGGCGTTGTTCACCAGGATATCCACGTGGCCGTGGTCCTCGAGGATCTTCTCGCACAGCCCGTCGATGGCTTCCAGGTCGGTCAGGTCGCAGGTATACCAGTCGGCTTTGCCGCCGCGACTCCGGATCTCGGCCTGGGTTTCCTTGAGTGCCTCCTCACCGCGAGCCACCATGATGACCCGGGCCCCTGCCTCGGCCATGCGGAGGGCAGTGGCCTGGCCGATGCCCGACGATGCGCCCGTGATCAGGACATGCTTTCCCGCCACGGCACCCCGCAGGCTCCGGTCCACGAAGAGATCGGGATCGAGGTGGCGCTCCCAGTAGTCCCACAGCTTCCAGGCGTATTCCGACAGGTCCGGTACCCGGATGTCCGTACCCTTCAGCAGGCGCTCGGTTTCCCGGGAATCGAAGCGCGTGGGGTTGTTGATATATCCCAGGACCGACCGCGGGATGCCCAGGTCCGAAAGCACGCTGTTCGTCACCCGCCGCACGGGCGGCAGGCCGGACACGGTCTTCCAGACGTACCCGGGCACCACCCCGAACATCCGGCCGATCCGGCGCGGATGAGGGTCCGTGAGGTGGAAGCAGCCCCCGTCCTCCCCCGGCGCATGGGCGATGTGGTCCAGGGCATCCACCACGAAATCCACGGGGACGATGTTCATGCGTCCCCCCTCGATGCCGATCAGGGGCATCCATCGCGGCAGTGCGTCGCGGACCTTCTGGATCAGCTTGAAGAAGTAGTACGGCCCGTCGACCTTGTCGGCCTCTCCGGTCTTCGAGTCTCCCACCACCATGCCGGGACGATAGATCCGCCACGGGATGGTGCACTCCTCCCGGACCAGGCCCTCCGAGTCGTGCTTGGTGCGGAAATAGGGGTGATCCAGGCCGGTGGCTTCCTCGAACATGTCCTCCGTGAAGGTGCCGTCATACCGGCCGGCAGCCGCAATCGAACTGACCATGTGGAAATGACCCGCGCCGATCTTCTCGGCGAACTTCACCGCATTGCGGGTGCCTTCCAGGTTGACCTGGACCTGCACCTCCGCAGGGGCCTTCATGTCGTAAACGGCGGCCAGATGAAAGAAATGCCTGATCTTGCCCTCGAGTTCGGCGGTCTCCTTGCGGGAAATGCCCAGGTTGCGCTTGGTCAGGTCGCCCTTCACGGGGATGATCCGGTTGCCCTTCGCGCCCCATCCCTCCATCAGGGCCTTGACCTGCTTCGAGCTCCTGCTGCCGCGAACAAGCACGTAGATCTTGCCCCGCCGGGAAAGCAGCTTCTCCACCAGCCGCCGTCCGATGAAGCCGGAAGCTCCGGTTACGAAATAGGCCATGCTGTCGAACTCCTCGCCGAATCTCTTTCTTGTTGGCTTCAGGGTCCGGGCTGCAGCCGGCACGTGCCGGGGCCGTCTGCCCGGGAAACTCCCGAAACCGGCATCTTAGTCCAACTGGGCCGGGCCTGCCCGGTCCCGGCTAGGCCGGCGGAGGACCCCAGAGCAGCTCGTCCAGGCTTGCCTGCCAGCCGCAGCGCAACATGTCGATCCGGCGCCCCTGGAATGTCACGCCCTCGCTTTCAAGCAGGGCACGCTGCTTCCGGTATTCCTCGGACCCCGGGGCGAAGGCGATTTCGCCGCCGGCCCTGACGACCCGGTGCCAGGGCACGCCACTGCTGCCACCGAGCCGGGCCATGACGCGACCGACGAACCGGGCTCGCCGGCCCAGGCCGGCTTCCCGCGCCACCTGCCCGTAAGTCGCCACCCGACCCGACGGTATGGACCGGACCACCGCCAGCACGGCCGCCTCTTCCTGCCTCGTCATCCGGCGTCAGCTGCGCCGCAGCCGGGCAGACAGGTCATCCCGGGCCTGGGCCAGGATGGACTCCCGGTCGACGGATTCCAGGATCTCCTGCACCACTGCCTTGGGCCCGCCCGGCCCCCAGGACTTGCCCTCGGCAAAGTACCGCTCCGCGACCCGTCCCACCATGTAGGTGCCGTAATAGGCTACGGCACCCTGGGCGCCCGCGGTCAGCACCGTGGACAGGCCGCCGGTGCCCGCCTTCAGGGCCGCCGAGATCAGATGTGTCACCCACACGGTACCCATGAGCACCGTCATCTGCGTGGCGATGACCGTGACCAGTGAGCGGGCCTCCGCCCGCGTCAGCGGAAGCCCGTAGAGCCGGGACAGGTGAAACACCATGCCGGCATCCAGGGCCGCCGCCGCGAACAGGTCCGCCACCGGCACCGGGTTGACGGCCACCGCCACGCCCTTGGCAATGCAGTAGTAGCGCACCAGCCGTTCCGCCGCGCGGCGCCGGGCAGCCACGACCTGACGACCGACCCGCTCGCTGACCTGGCCGGCGAACATGCTGGCGCTCACTGCCGCCAGGCTGCGGCCTTCCGCCTCCAGCACGTTCCACAGCCGTTCCCGAAGCTGCTCCACCCGGGGAGGCGGCACCTCCCTTTCCTCCACTTCCTCCCCGTCGGGCGTCCGCACGATTCGGCGCACGGGCGCCGGGTCCGCCGCCGCCGCGATGATGTTCTCCGGCCGGACGCGCCCCGCCAGCCTCTGCGCAATCCGCTCCAGCAGGGCATCACGTTCCTCGTCGGTGTAGCGATCGGCCTTGTTGAGCACGACGATGAGGGGCCGGCCCGGCGCCAGGGCCTCCTCCAGGGCGGACTGCTCCATGGCGTTGAGGTCACCGTCGAGCACGAACATCACCAGGTCCGAGCGTTCAGCCACCTCCCTGGCCATGCGCTCGCGCTCCTCCCCGCCAACCTCGTTGATGCCCGGGGTGTCCATGAGCATGACCCCGCCGCTTTGCTCTTCCCGCCACTGGGCCTGCGAGGGGCGCCGCGTCTCTCCGTGAAGCGGGCTGGTGGCGAAGCGGGCTTCTCCCAGCAGCGCGTTCAGCAGGGACGACTTGCCGACACTGACCTCTCCCAGGACCGCGATGTGGATCTCTCCCTGCTCCAGCTTCCGGAGCATGGCTTCCAGTTCTGCGAAGTCCTCGGCCAGTGACAGCCGCACCTCCTCCGGCAGCCGGGAGTCTTCCAGGAGCCCCTTCAGGCTCTCCCGCGCCAGGGCCAGGTGATTGTCGCCGGCGGAGCCGTCAGGACCCGCCGCGTCCGCGGGTGTCCCGTCTCGCTTCCAGGGCCAGCCGCGCCAGCCGCCGCGCTTTTCGTCCGATGTCGTCACCGAGTTCGTCTCCCACCTTGCGGGCCGCTGCAGCGGGCCGCAGTTCTCCCGTGGTCTCCAGGCTGTGTACCAGTCCCTTGCCCAGGGCGTCGAAGATGAGGCCGTAGGCCACGGCATGGGCGAGCCCCCCCGCCACGGTGCCGGCGCCGGGGAAGGCCTTCAGCACGTTGCCCGATATGGCCAGCAGCAGCGGCACCGCGCGTCCCACATAGCCCTGGGCGATATCCAGGAACTTCTGTACGTCGAGGTCGCGCACGGGCGCACCATAGAGTTTGCACAACTCCCGCACCAGGGCCGTTCCCAGGTAGCCCTGGATGAGGATGTCCGCGCCCGGGCTCACCGCCGCCAGCGCCCCGATGATGGCCTTCTTCGTGTAACCCGCCACGATCTCATCCGCCCGCTCCCGCTGACGGGCCGCGGCCGCGTCCGCGAGCTTCTCCGAGGCGCGCCGGAATACCGAGGCGTCCCGCAGCGCATCCAGGGCCTCGGTGCTGCTGTCCACCTGGCGCTGCAGTGCCTGCCGCAGCTCGTCCGCCTTTGCCGGCCGGGGCCGCTGGGTTCGGGTTTCCTGCCCGTCGGGACCGCGGACGACCACCGTTTCCATGCCTCCGGCGGTCACCGGCACCACCTCCGGGCCGGGTTCCAGGCCTGACAGGCGTTCCTCGACGCGCCGCGCCACCTCCGGGAGTTCCTCCGGGGAATAGCGGTCGGACTTGTTCAGGGCAACCACCATGGGCTTCCCGGCGGTCGCCAGGGCCGCCAGGTCTTCGTACTGGCTGCGGGTCAGGTCACCGTCGCAGACATAGACCACGACGTGGGCCCGCAGGGCCTCGTCCATGGCCAGCTCGTCCAGGGCTGCATCATCGCCGCTGCCCGGCACGTCGGCGACCTCCAGGACGTCGCCGGAATCCAGCTCCCAGCGGTAGTGGGTCACGGTCCGGGTCGTGCCCGAGCGGACATCGATCTCCGGCGCGGCACCCGGCACCAGCGCCTTCACCAGGGAACTCTTCCCCGCGCTGGCTTCCCCGAACAGGGCGATGTAAAGGGCGCCGGTAGAACGCCGCCGGGCAAGCTCCGCCAGCTCACGCTCGGCGGCCGCCGTATCGGTGCCCAGGGCACGCTCCGCCTCCAGCGCGTCGGCCAGATCGCCCTCGGTGACCGGCTCGCGGGACTTCTTCTCCGGGGTCTTCCGCCCCCGGGGCCACAACAGCCACCAAAGCAGCCAGACAGCGCCAGCAGTGCCGGCGGCCAGCAGGGCCAGGAAGCCGTAGTAGATCAGTGCCGGGCCCTGCCGCAGTCGCTCCAGCACGGACAGGACCGTATCGGCCACGGCCAGCAGTGTGCCGGCGAAAAGTACCAGCGCCACCAGCACGACGATGGCGGCAACGACCCGGAAGCGACGGTCCAGGCTCACGGCGAACCGCTCCGGGACCCGGCAATGCAGATGGCCAGGGACGCGGCCAGGGGCAGCAGCCGCTCGGCCCAGTCGCCGGGGGTGTCCGGCAGCCAGTACAGACCCACCGTGCCTGCGAAGCCCACGGCCATGGCTGCAAACAATATCCCCGGCTCGATGTGGCGCCCGGCCAGCTTCACCACCAGGGGCGGGCCGAAGGCAGCGCCCAGGGCGTGCCAGGCGAACAGAACCCGGGTAAAGATGGTCTGGGGAGCAAACAAGGCGATGATCACCGCCAGCACGCAGATGGCCAGCACCACCAGCCGGCTGAGCGTGAGCCCCTCCCTGGGCGTCCGCGGCAGGTCATGACTCACCGAGGATGCGGCCACCAGCAGCTGACTGTCGGCCGTGGACATGATGGCCGAGAGCACGGCGGCGATCATGACGCCCGCGGCAAGCGGGGCGAAAAGCCGGTTGGCCACCTCGAACAGCACCTGTTCACCCTCGGGCAGTCCGGGGTAGAGCACCCGGGCGCACAGCCCCAGAAGCAGCATGCCGGCATAGATCACCACCGCCCAGGCGATGGCGATCACCCGGCCCCGGGCCAGCGCCCGGGAATCACGCAGCGCCATGAAGCGGTTCACCACGTGGGGCTGGCCCGGATAGCCGAGACCGATGCCCAGGGTGCCGGCAATAAACCCGAGCGACGCAAGCCCTGCCGCGGGAGGGCCGTCAGGGGCCGCGGGCAGGGCCGTCAGCCCGTCGGCCAGGGACCGTGCGCCCCCCACGGCCGCCACCGCCACCAGGGGAAGCAGCAGTGCCGTGGCCGCCATCAGCAGGCCCTGCAGGGTGTCGGTCACGCTCACCGCCCAGAAGCCGCCCAGCAGGGTGTACACCAGGACCACGCCGGCGCCGATCAGCAGCGCAGTTTCCGCCCGCAGGTCGAAGGCGGCGGCAAAAGCATGACCGGCGGCCTGGAACTGGGCCGCCACGTAGAAGGTGAACGAGAAGATGACTACCACTGAGGCGAGCACGACGATGCGCCGGGCCCAGCCGGTGGTCGCGTCCGGCCCGGCAAGGAATTCGGTCAGGGTGATGGCGCCGCTTTTCCGGCTCGCTTCCATGAGCCTCGGCCCCACCCACAGCCAGTTGATGAGGAACCCGGTCAGCGTGGCCGGGAAGAGCCACAGGGCCGGCGTGCCCCAGAGGTAGGCCATTCCGCTGACCGCCAGCAGGGTCCAGGCCGACGAAGACGAGGCGGATGCGCTGATGGCGGCCACCCACGCCCCCAGGCGCCGGCCGCCCAGGAAAAAGTCCCCGGTGTCCCTCGTGCGGCGCGTAGCCCACAGGCCGATCGCCACCAGGACCAGCATGTAGGCGACCAGCGTGTAGAGGATGGCCTCGCCCCGGGACATGGGGTTCCTTTATGCGACGGGGAAGCTGCGGCGCAGTGTAGCAAGCTGGGGCAGCGGCCCTACAATGACTCGCCCGACACGCCGGATTCACCGGGACCGGAGGAGCAACGTCTTGCCGGAGGGCTGGAGTTTCTGGATCGACCGGGGCGGCACTTTCACTGACGTGGTGGCCCGCCGCCCCGACGGCGGTCTGCAGACCATGAAGCTGCTGTCCGAGGACCCGGCTCGCTACGCCGATGCGGGCCTTGAGGCCATGCGCCGCTTCCTCGGCCTGGACGACGTCTCCCGGCTGGCGGACGCGCCCGTGCACGCGGTGCGCATGGGCACCACCGTGGCCACCAACGCTCTCCTGGAGCGGACCGGCGAGCCCACGTTGCTGGTGGTCACCCGCGGTTTCGCCGACGTACTGGCCATCGGTTACCAGCAGCGTCCGCGACTGTTCGACCTGGATATCCGACTCCCCCCCGCGCTCTACGCCGACGTGCTGGAAGCACCGGAGCGGATCGACGCCGATGGTACGGTGCTGGAGGCCCTGGACGAGGCGGCCCTGGCAGAAGGGCTGGCTGAAGCCCGGGACCGCGGCCTTCGGGCCGCCGCCATCGTGTTCCTCCACGGCTACCGCCACCCGCGTCACGAGGCCGCCGCCGCGCGGCTCGCGGCTCAGGCGGGATTCGACCAGGTGTCGGTCTCCCACGAGGTCAGCCCCCTGGCCCGCATTGTTCCGCGGGGCGATACGACGGTGGCGGACGCCTACCTGTCGCCGGTCCTGTCCCGGTACGTGGAACGGATCCGCCGGCCCCTGGCAGGGCGGCGGCTGCTGTTCATGCAGTCCAGCGGCGGTCTTGCGGAGGCCTCGCGCTTCCGCGGCCGCGATAGCGTGTTGTCCGGCCCCGCCGGCGGTGTGGTGGGCATGGCCGCCGCCGGCCGCCGGGCCGGGCTCGAGCGACTCATCGGCTTCGACATGGGTGGCACGTCCACGGACGTATGCCTGTTCGACGGAGAGTTTGAGCGGCGCCTGGACGGCACCGTGGCCGGCGTCCGGATCCAGGCGCCGATGCTCGCCGTCCACACCGTCGCCGCCGGCGGCGGGTCCGTCCTGCGGCTGGAGGACGACCGCTTCCAGGTAGGGCCGGCCTCCGCGGGCGCAGATCCCGGGCCGGCGTGTTACGGCAAGGGCGGTCCCCTGGCGGTGACGGACGCGAACCTCCTCCTGGGACGGATCCAGCCCGGGTTCCTGCCGCCGGTGTTCGGGCACGACGGCGACGCCCCCCTGGACCGCGGGGCGGCCGAACGGGCCTTCCATGACGTCGCCGCGCGCCTGGAGGAGGCCGGGCGTCCCATGGAGGTGGAGGCCGTCGCCGAAGGCTTCCTGGAGATTGCCGTGGAACGCATGGCCCGCGCCGTAAAGCAGGTGTCCGTGCGCCGCGGAGCAGATCCCTCCGCCTTCACCCTCTGCGGCTTCGGCGGCGCCGCGGGCCAGCACGCCTGCGCAGTGGCCGATGCCCTGGGCATCCGCCGGGTGCTCATGCCTCCGGCCGCCGGTGTACTCTCGGCCTGGGGCACCGGGCTGGCGGACCTGATCGACCTGCGCCAGGCACCCGTGCCGGTGCCGCTGGCTGCCGCCGGCGACCTCGCGGACCGGTTCCGTGAGCTGGAAACCGAGGGTGCAGCCGCCCTGGAGACCCAGGGCGTGGCGGCCGAAGACATCCGGTTCATCCGTCGCGTCCGGTTGCGCTACGAGGGCAGCGACACGACGCTGGACGTGCCCGCGGGCTCACCGGAGGCCATGCGCTCGGCCTTCGAGCAGGCTCACCTGGAGCGCTTCGGCTTCGTCGAGCCCAGGGGGCTGGTGGCAGAGTCCATGGAGCTGGAGAGTCGCGGTGGCGGACGGGATCCGGAATCGATGCCCGCGCCCTCCTCCGGGCATGCGCGGTCATCCGAGCAGCACTGCATGGCCTGGGCCGGCGGCCGGTGGCGGCGGGTCCCGCGCCAGCACCGCGGTGACGTCCCGCTGGGGGCCACGATCGCCGGTCCCGCCATCATCGTGGAGGACGACGCCACCACGTGGGTTGCGCCGGGCTGGAGTGCCCGGCGCGACGAGGGTGAAAACCTGTTGCTGGAACGGCGGGGGGCGCCTCCGCAACGGGAAGCCGGCACCCAGGCGGACCCGGTGCTGCTGGAGGTCTTCAACAACCGGTTCATGCACGTCGCCGAGCAGATGGGCGGCGTGCTGCAGAACACCGCCGCCTCGGTAAACATCAAGGAACGGCTGGACTATTCCTGCGCGGTCTTCGATTCCGCCGGCCGACTGGTGGCCAATGCGCCGCACATGCCGGTCCACCTGGGTTCCATGGGCGAAAGCGTGCGGGCCATCGCGCTGCAGTTCTCAGGCGACGTGAAACCCGGGGACAGCTTCGTGCTCAACGACCCTTACGGCGGCGGCACCCACCTGCCCGACGTCACGGTGGTCACGCCGTACTTCGAGGACAACGACGCCGCCCCGGCCTGTTTCCTCGCCTCCCGCGCACACCACGCCGACGTCGGCGGGATGACGCCGGGCTCCATGCCACCGGCGAGCCGGCATATCGACGAAGAAGGCGTGCTGATCCGGGGTTTCCGGCTCGTATCCCAGGGCCGCTTCGACGAGGCAGGCATCAGGCAGCTCCTGGACTCCGGCGAATGGCCGGCCCGCAACCCCGAACAGAACCTTGCCGACCTGAGGGCACAGCTGGCGGCCAACCGCCGCGGCTACCAGGAACTGGAGAAAATGATCCGGGAGTTCGGCCGGGAGACGGTGGCAGCCTACATGGGGCACATCAAGGCCAATGCGGCGTCGGCGGTTCGTCGAGCCATTGCGGATCTCCCGCCGGGTCGCTTCAGCCTGGCCATGGACGGGGGCGAGACGGTCTGCGTGAACATTGTCCCCGACCCGCAGGCGGGCCGCGTCCGCGTGGACTTCACGGGCACGTCGCCCCAGTCCCCCGGCAACCTGAACGCGCCGGCGGCCGTTTGCCGGGCGGCGGTGCTGTACGTGTTCCGCTGCCTTGTCGAACGGGATATCCCGCTCAACGACGGCTGCCTGGACCCCGTGGACCTGGTCATACCGGAGGGCAGCCTGCTCAACCCGAAATGGCCGGCAGCGGTAGCCGGCGGCAACGTGGAAACCTCCCAGTGCGTGGTGGACGCCCTGTTCGGCGCCCTCGGCGTGGCGGCGGCCTCCCAGGGCACCATGAACAACGTCACCTTCGGCAACCCCGGCCACCAGTATTACGAGACCCTCTGCGGGGGCGCGGGGGCCGGCCCCGGCTTCGACGGTGCCTCGGCGGTCCACACCCACATGACCAACTCCCGCCTGACCGATCCCGAGATCCTGGAACTGCGACACCCGGTGAGAGTGGAACGGTTCGGTATCCGGCGCGGTTCCGGGGGCAACGGCCTGCACACCGGCGGCGACGGCGTCATCCGCAGGCTCCGGTTCGGGGAGCCGGTGACCGTCGCGGTCATGTCCAACCGTCGGCGGATACCCCCCTTCGGCCTGGCGGGAGGCGAACCCGGCCGGCCCGGGCGCAACATCATCGTGGCACCCGACGGCACCGCGCAGGACATGCCGGGCACCTTCGTCGCGGAGCTTGGGCCCGGCGATGTTCTCGAGGTGAGAACCCCCGGCGGCGGCGGCTACGGAAGCCCGGACAAAGGGCGGTCTGGCTAGAGGTCGGACTCGAGCACGGCCCTGGCCAGGGCCGCCCGGTCCGGGTCCGGGTCCGGCGCCGCCGCGACGCCGGCCAGCCAGCGCCGATGGGATTCCGGCAGGCCGTGGAACCGGGCGCCCTCCAGGATCAGGCTCACGTACCAGTCCCAGGGCGGAAGCCCGGTGACGTGATGTTCCTCGCGGGCAAACCAGGCGAATCCTTCCACGGGTCCCGCCGCCGTCTCCACCATCACCGCGCCCTGCCGGTAGCCTCCTTCGGCAGCGCCGAGCCTGGGAAGATCATCGGCCCGCATCTCGTAAACCGCCCCGGGCAGCACCGCATCCGCAGCCGGCGCCGCGTCAGACTTGGCTGAGCCGTCCCGGCCCCTCTTGCGAAACGCCAGGGCGTGGTCCGGAAGGGTCGCGGCGCCCAGGATCCTGGCGGAGGGAACCCGCCGGCGCATCCAGCCCGGATGCAGATTGGAGCCGTAGGCAAAGTAGCGGATCCAGGAAGACACGAGCGGTCAGGCGCCCCGGGCAGCTTCTCCGGGGCCGGTCCGGGACATCGCCCAGCGTTCCGCCGAGACGGGCACGACCCGGCCGCCCTGGATGCCGTGGACGACCCTCAGGATCACGAACTCCCGTGGACGACGGGGAGCGAAGCCGAGGGCGAACTCCACGTGCTTCCGGGCCTCCTCGCCCGCCGCCTCCAGGGCCGACAGGTCCACGAACCAGGCGTCCTCCCGGTCGCCCGCAAGCCGGCCGGCGAAACGCATGGACTCCAGCCAGGCCTCCAGCTGGCGCCTCAGGTCCTCTGTCCGCCCCGGACCCGGCGTGTCGAAGAGCACCCAGCGCGTCCCGTGAAGCAGCGTCTCTTCCATGCCGAGGGCGAGCCGCCGCGCCGCCAGGGACCGGAAAGCCGGCACGCCGCCTTCCGCGGGCGCAAGGGTCCGGTCACCCTCCACGACCAGGCGGCCGCCGGCGGAGCGCACCACGACGTTGATGCCCGCGGAAAACAGGCGGCGGCGATCCTCCGGCGGCACCTCCAGGGCCGGCCGCAGCCCACCGCCGACCATCGGCGCGCTGGCCGAGCCGCTGCGGGCCAGCGCCCCGGCCACGGCGCCGCACACGGGACGGGGCGCCCCACCCCCCAGGCTGCCCAGACCGGGGAAGAAAGCCGCCGCGTTCTCGCCGGCAATGTTCAGGCCATCCAGCCAGGCCAGGGCCGCCGCCGTATCGGCGGTGTCCGCCGGCGGCTCCAGCAGCAGGATGGCGTGTCGCTGGCGGCAGTACCGCAGTGCTGACAGCAGCAGGGTCGCCCCCGGCCGACGACCGTCGGGTCCCGGCGGCAGGCACAGGAGGTCCACCCGCGGCAGGGCCTGGAGGGCCAGCAGCCCGGTCCCGCCGGCCAGGGAGCCAACCATGTCGTAGTCGGTCAGGGCCGCGCCGTCGCTGCCGTCGGCGCCGGAGGCGATCCACGTCACCGGATAGCCCGGCGCCCCGCTGACCGTCGGCGCCGGCCTGGACGGGGGTACCGCGCCACTGACCCGGACCAGCCCGGACTCCAGCAGCTCGTCGGCGATGTAGCGGTCGGCCCCTGGCACTACCGAGACCCGGGCGTAGATCTCCTGTTCCGCGACCCGCTCCGAGTTGGGCACCCGCAGGCGCTGCACGACCAGGTTGAAGCACCCCGTGTCCTGGGGGTCCACGCCGTCGTAGTCCACCGAGGCTCGCAGCCATTCCCGGCGACCCGGGTTCACGGCCTCGAGCACGAGAGGACCCTCGGCGCCGGGCAGCCGCAGGGTGCAGCGCCGTGCGCCGTTGGTCACCCGTACCACCGCCGCCTGGCGGCCGCCGGCGGCGAAGAAATCCTTCACGCAGCGCTGAAGGGGCGTCTCCGCGCCGGCCGCGCCGTAGTTCTGCTCGAAGTCCTGGTAGCTGTGCAGGAGCCGCGGGCCATCCACCGGGCCCCGGGCGGCCTCTCCCACGAAGGCCGCCACGCCCTCCGGGAAAGCATCCAGCTCGGTCTCGCGACCCGGAATCTCCTGGACCAGGATGCCCGATGCGAGGGAGTCAGGCATCCGATCCTCCGATGGGTGGCGAGCGACGACCACAGGCTATCAGCCGGCTCAAGGCGCCGCCACTGCGAAGACCACGAGAAACAGGGCGACAGCCCCGGTCAGTCGCGAGCGAAGTTTCAGATACCAGTCGGGCAGGCCGGAGCGTCCGCGTTCCGTGAGCTCCCAGATCCTCACGCCGACAAAACCCGCCAGGAGCAGCCAGGCCGCCGGCGCAGGGGGCAGAAGCAGGGCAGCCCAGGCCACCAGTGCGGGCAGCACGCTCACCAGCATGCGCGCGGCGGGCCGACGCCGGGCGCCTGACAGGGCTACGCCCCAGTGCACGGCACCGACGAACGACAGGATCACGGCGCCATAGGCCAGGAACTGGCGGGCGAAATACTCCCGGGCGCCGGGTTCGCCGAACAGCATGCCGGCCAGGGCCAGGGCGAAAGGGACAAGCCCAAGATAGCCCAGCCAGGCGCCGGCCCCCGGCGCGTGTCCCTGCAGTCGCCGATGGCGGAGGAGTTCCCGGGGACCGCCAATGAACTGGCCGTTGACGAACACCTGGGGAAGGGTCCGCCAGCCGGTCCATTCTTCCAGCACGTGGAACCGGTGCCGCTGGTCCGCCTCCCCCATGGCCATGATGACGAGCCGGTGGGGAATCTCCAGATCCTCCATCCGTGCGACGATGTCCCGGACGTCGGAGATGCGGGATGCGAAAACGACCACGTCTGCCGACGCTGCGTCGGCCTTGAGCGCATCGAGATGGTCTGTGGCCGGCGCATTCATGATTCAGCTGGCCCGTGGCGTTCCAACGGCATCCCCAGCAACCGATAATAGCCGAAACGAAGAGTCTGCAAATTGACCGACAACAGTCACAGGAGAGGGCATCCGCCCCGGGGACAGGCCCTGCGCCAGGCCATCGGCTGGCTCTCGGCGGAGGGACGACATGATCCCGTCGCCGTGGAGGAGGCCTGCCGGCGTTTCGACCTGTCACCGGTAGACGAGGAGTTCCTGATCGCCGAGTCCCGGCGGGTGATGCGCGACAGCGCCCGGGCAGCGACGCCGCACAGCGAACTGGTCCGCCCCGGCGAGGAAGACGAAAGGCTCACGTCAGAAGGCGTTCGAATCCTGGAGAGCTGGAACGTGCCGCGGGACCCGGAGGTTTCCATCGCCCGGGCGCGGCTGCTACCGGGCGAAACAACTCGCTGGCACTACCTGGTCGACACCGTGGAGCGCTACCTGGTCGTCAGCGGCAGTGGCACCGTCGAGCTGGGCGACCGCTCCCCCGAAGCCGTCGGACCCGGCGACGTGGTCGTGATTCCGTCGGAGACCGCCCAGCGGATCCGCTGCGATGGGCCGGAGGAGCTGGTCTTCTACTGCGTGTGCACCCCCCGGTTCCAGCCGTCCAGCTACCGGGACGGGAAGCCGCCCGGGTGACGGAGCCGGACTGGCGCCGCGGGCTCTACCTGACCCTCGCCACGGTGGCGTGCTGGGCCGTGCTGCCCGTGGCGCTCAAGGCGCTGCTGGTCTACATGGATCCCTGGACCATCACCTGGTACCGCTTCCTGGTTGCCGCGGTGCTGCTGGGAGGGTGGCTGCTGATCCGCGCCGGGCTTCCCCGCCGCGGCCGGGTCGCGCTGCCCGTCGTGGCCCTGCTGGCGGCGGCAGTGTTCGGGCTGGTGGGCAACTACGTCCTCTACCTCCTCGGCCTGAGCCACATCCAGCCCGGTTCCGCCCAGGTCCTGATCCAGCTCGCGCCGATGTTCCTGCTCCTCGGCGGCCTGTTTCTGTTCGGCGAGCGCTTCCGGCGACGCCAGTGGGTCGGCCTGTCCATACTCGTGGCCGGGCTGGTCATCTTCTTCCATGACCGGCTGGCGCTGCTGGCCAGTCCGGACGCCGGGCCGGGCCGCGGGTTCCTCCTCATCGTCGCGGCGGCTGTCGCCTGGGCCTGCTACGGCCTGGCCCAGAAGAAGCTGGGGGCCACACTGTCGCCGGCGGTGGTACTCGTCGTGGTGTACGTGGCCGCGGTGCCGCTGCTGCTGCCTGCGGCCCGGCCGGCAGCGGTGCTGGAACTGGACGGCGCGGCCCTGGGCCTGCTGGCCTTCTGCAGCGTCAACACCCTGGTGGCCTACGGCTGCTTCGCGGAGGCCATCCGGGCCTGGGAAGCCAGCCGGGTCAGCGCGGTGCTGGCCATCACGCCCCTGGCCACCCTCGGGGTGGTGGCCGTCGCCCACAGCTGGTTCCCCGACCACGTGCCGCCGGAACCCATCGACGCCCTGGCTTTTGCGGGCGCCCTGCTGGTGGTGGCAGGCTCCGCCACCACCGCCCTGGCGGGCGCCCGCTCCCGGAAAACCCATGACTGACACAGAGCCCGTGCTGTTCGATCGATTTCCCGGGCTGGCCGGATCCCTCCCCCGTCTGCCCCTGGCCAGCCTGCCCACGCCCGTGGAGCGCGCGGACGTGGAGTTGCCCGGCCCCTGCGAGGGACTGTGGGTCAAGCGTGACGACCTGTCCGGCGACGCCTATGGCGGCAACAAGGTCCGCAAGCTGGAGTTCCTGCTGGCGGATGCCCTGGCCACCGGTCACGACTCGGTGATGACCTTCGGCGTGGTGGGCTCGAACCACGCCGTGGCCACCGCGGTCTACGCGCGCCAGGTGGGGATGGACGCATGGCTTCTGCTCACGCCCCAGGCCAACGCCGCCTACGTGGCGAAGAACCTGCGCCTGGGCCGGTACGTGGGCGCCCGGCAGGTGTTCTGCGCGGACGAGGCCGCCGCGGGCCGGCGGGCCCGGATACTCGGCCTGGCGGGACGGGGCGGCCGCCCGCCTCCCTACCGCGTCCCCGGCGGTGGCTCGTCGCCGGCCGGCACCGTGGGTTTCGTGTCCGCCGCCTTCGAGCTGGCCGCCCAGGTGCGCGCCGGCCTCCTGCCGGAACCCGACCTGATCTATCTGGCCCTGGGCACGATGGGCACGGCCGCGGGTCTGGCCCTGGGGCTGCAGGTGGCCGGGCTCTCCACGCGCCTGGTGCTGGTGCGGGTCGTCCGGGAGGACATCGCCAGCCCGGGCAGGTTCCGCCGCCTGTATCACGGCGCCGCCCGGCGTCTCCACCGGCACGATCCCCGCTTCCCCCTGGCGCCCCTGGAACCGGCCCGGCTGGCCGTGCGTCACGACCACATCGGGCCCGGCTACGCCCGGTTCACCCCCGAGGGCATCGCGGCGGTGGAATTCGCCCGCTCACAGGCAAATCTCCTCCTGGAGGGCACCTACACCGGCAAGGCGTTCGCCGCCCTGCTGGCGGATGCCCGTGCCGGCAGGCTGGCCGGCCGCCGGGTGCTGTTCTGGAACACCTACAGCTCGCGGCCGCTGCCGCCGGGCGCGGAGGACATCGAAGCGACGGAACTGCCGGCTCCCCTGCGCCGGTACTTCGAGAAGCCGCTGCAGCCCCTGGATCCGGCTGCGTCCTGATAACCTCAGAAGGCGCTGAAGGTGTCAACGCCGGAGAGCAGGAGCTCCCAGCGGGATTCGATGGCCTCGCGGGCAGCCACGGCGGGCCAGCCCTTGATCAGTGCCGCGTCTGAGAGCGCCCAGCCTACGCCGTCTTCCGGCCCCAGGCTCAGAAAGAATCCAAGCTGCCGGGCGTCGTAAGCTTCCAGGGACCGGCCCCGGGCGCTGGCCCCCACGTTCTCTGCGGCGCGCCGGCCCTTGCGGATGGCGGCCTGCGCCGTAGCGGCGTCGAAACCCTCGCCCTCCCAGCTGGCGCAGTCGCCGGCGGCGAAGATCCTCTCGCAGCACTGGTCGTCCAGCAGCAGCCGCCCGTCCCGGGCGGCCCGCAGGCGGCGGCTGGCCGGGCCGGTGCACAACAGGACACCCCGGCCCGGCTCCATGCGCACCGCGCCGTCGGCCGCAGCTTCCAGCTGTACCCGTCCGCGGACGAATCCACGGTAGAAGTGTCCCAGCCAGAGCCGGATACCGGCCTCTTCGAGGCGATCCTTCACATAGCGCACCAGGGATGGCGACTCCCCCGGGAGAAGGGCGTCGGCGGCATCCACCACGGCCAGCGGACCGGCGCCGGCGTGGGCGAGTTCGAAGGCGAACTGCAGACCGCTTGCGCCCGCGCCGACGATCCACAGCGGCGGCCCGTCCGCGGCAGCCATCCGCCGAAGCCGGTTCCGGCCGGGGCCCGTGGCCACTTCGTCCAGGCCCAGGGTGTGGCGACTACGGCCCGGTGGGCGGGGCCCAGGCAGGCCCGTGGCCAGGACCAGGTAGTCGAAGCCCAGTTTTCTTCGTCCTACCTCAAGGCAGCCTTCGCGGCGCCACTGCGCCAGGTTGTCGTCGGTGACCTGGACGCGTCCCCGGTGATTGACGAAGTCCCAGCGCCGGGCAAGGCCGGGCAGCGGCTCCCGCAGCTCAGACAGCGGCCGGCGCACCGCCTCGTGGAGGCGCGTGCGGTGGAGATGCCACGGCCGGGGTGAAACGAGATGCCGCTCGGCGGCGGGCGCCGCGGCGGACAGCCGGGCGAGACAGGCGATGCCGCTGTAGCCGGCGCCGACGACCACGATTTTCATGAAGCCTCCTCGCTGGCGCTGCGCCGGTAACGGGCAAGGACGATGCCGCCGAGGATCAGCGCCAGCGCCGCGAACGCGCGGACAGGCAGTCGCTCTCCCAGGGCCGCTGCGCCAAGAAACACCGCCCACAGCGGGATCAGGTAGTTGATCAGGGATATGAAGGTGGGTCCGGAACGTCGGACCAGGTTGAAGAACACGACCGTCGCCAGGCCCGTGGAGAAGGCTCCGAGACAGAACAAGGCGAGGGCCGCCGCCGGGGTCAGCTGGCCCGTCATCAGGGCGCCGGGTCCCGCCGACGGAACGAAAGCAGACAACGCAGCGGCGACCGCGATGGCGCTGGCGATACTGAGGACGCAGGCACCGGTCACCACCGGGTGGAAGCTCGGTCCCCGCCTGGCGATGATCGCTGCCACGCCGTAGCACACGGCACCCCCGAGGATGGCCAGCTGGCTCCACAGCCTCGCCTGGCCCCCGGCCACGGCCGTCAGGGCTTCAGGCCCGGTCAGCACTACCACGCCGGAGAACCCCACCAGGAAACCGGCCACGCTTCGCCGGGTCAGCCGCTCACCGGGCACCAGGAAATGAGCGAGCACCAGCACCACCAGCGGCATCATGGCCATGAGGATTCCCGCCATGCCCGAGGGCACGCCCTGCTGCCCCCAGCTGATGAGGAAGAACGGCAGGGCGTTTCCCAACACGGCGATGGCCGTGAAAAACCGCCAGGCTGCGCCTGTTGACGGGACAGGCCGCCGGGCAGCCAGCAGGATCACCACCAGCACCGCCGCGCCCACGATGAGGCGGCCGGCAGTGACGGCAATGGGCGCGAAGGCGTCCAGAGAGATGCGAATGAGTACGAAAGCGCTTCCCCACAGGACCACGAGTGTGAAAAGCAGCGCCCACTCGGCCGGCCCCTGGGCCAGTCCTTTTTCCTCGTGAGACCGGCTCACCGGGTCGCCGACCGTCCCGTCCTGTCGCCTCCGCGCTTGCGGCGCTCGTCCTCGCGCTTCTGCCTCTCTTCGTCTCGGGCCTCGGCCTCCTCTCGCCGGCGGCGCACTTCCTCCATCATGAGCTTCAGCCACTCGTTCATGGGGCGCCCCTCCATCGGACCAGCAGCGGGGCCAGCACCAGTCCGGCCACGAAGCCGCCCAGGTGCGCACGAAACGCGACTCCGCCCTCCCCCTGGCTCGCGAACAGGGAGGAGATGAGCTGGATCAGGAACCACAGCCCCAGCACCCACGACGCCGGCATACGCATGGTCCGAAGGATAAAGCCTATGGGCACGACTACCAGCACCCGGGCGCGGGGATACAGGTACAGGTAGGCGCCCAGGACCCCGGAGATGGCGCCGGAAGCTCCGATCATGGGAATCCGGGAATCCATGTCCGGCAGCACCTGGGCGAACACCGCGGCGACACCGCAGGCAACGTAAAACACCACGTACCGGACATGACCCATCCGGTCTTCCACGTTGTCACCGAATATCCACAGGTAGAGCATGTTGCCGGCCAGGTGCAGGAAACCGCCGTGGAGGAACATGGAGGAGACCACCGTGGCTGCCGGCGGAATGACGGCGAGCTGGGGCGCGAGCTCCGCCTGGCCGCTCAGCACCGCGGGGATCACGCCGAAGGCGAAGACGGCCCGGTTGAATCCGCCCGCCCCGAGGGACATCTGCCAGAGGAAGACCACCACACAGGCACCCAGCAACGCCCAGTTCACCACGGGCGCAAGCGTGACCGGGTTCTCGTCACGGATGGGGATCATGGGACGTGCCGGCGCCCGGGAAGACGCGTCAGCCCCCGGACTGGTCGTAGCGTGCCGCCGCCAGCCGCGCGGCGCGCTGCCTCAGGTCCCTGCGCGTGGCGCGCGCGAGGTCGCGAAGCGCGCCCTGCCAGAACCCCGCGGGCCCGAGTGCGGCGCGCAACACTTCCAGATCCTGTATTTCCCCGAGGACGTCGGCCAGCTTCTTCAGCATGGCGCGGTCCATGCGGTCGAAGGGACGACCCGACAGTTCGCGCTGGTAGAGCTCGCGCTTCACCGCCTTGCGCAGGTCGTGGAAACGTTCCGGCTCCGGTTTCCGGTCCACGCGGCGCCACGCCTTCGCCGCCCGGCGCCGGGACCGGTCCAGCCCTGCATCGAGAGCGCCGCCGTCCATCGGCGCGAAGGACAGCGCCCGGCATCGGCCGGCGATGCCTTCCAGCTCCGCGGCCACCGGCACGGCCACTTCCGCGGGCAGCCCCCCGGCATCCTCCCGGGCTTCGTGAACCCACCGCCGGGCCGCCTCCAGCTCCGCCGCCGCGCCGGCGGCCTCGGCCCTGTCCTCCAGCCTCTGCAGCGTCTCCAGCAGGGCGTCGGCATCGCGCAGGCGGGAGAGGCGCCGGGCCGTGGCTGCGCAGCGCTTCTCCAGCCGCCGCGTGGCGAGACGCTCGCCGGCCAGCCGCAGGAGCGCCCGGACCCGCTTCAGCTCCTTGCGGACTTCGTGGATGACCCAGGCGGGCTCTCGCCCGGTATCCCGCAGCCAGACCGCGGACCGGTCCAGACGGGTCAGGATCTCCGTCTTCAGGTCGTCGGGCCGCGGCGAACCGTCCGCCTGGGACGGTCCGTCGCCGAGCACGCTGTGCTGCATCTGCGGGTCCTCCCGCCGTCCGGACTGCCGGTGAAACCGGGACGCGCAAGCCGCCCCGGGACCGGCAAGTCTATCGCAGCCGGCGGGAGCGCACGTCGGGAAAAACCCGCCCCGGCCGGTGCGGCCCAATCCGGATGCGGCATTGCAACACCCGCGCTATGCTTCCCGGCTGAAGACCCTCTGGCGGACACCGTGAACCAGGATCAACACGCAGCCATCCGGGCCCTGAAGGCGCGGGGCCGGCCAATCCCCATGGACGAGAATGCCCGCAGAAAATGGCAGGACGGCTTCAACGCCATGCCGGCCATGGACGCCATGGGCGCCCGCCTGGACCTGAGCGACGACCGCCTGGTCCGCGTACACCTGTCCGACGTGCGGCCTCACCACCAGGGCGGGCTGGGCAGTTCGGCGGTCAACGGTGCGGTCATTGCCGGTCTTTTCGATGCGGCCCTGGGCGTGGCAGGCGTCGTACAGTTCCCGGGCCGGAGGGCAGGAACCGTGGAGCTGTCGGTGAAGTTTCTCCGCCCCACCCGGGGCCGGTCCGTGGACGCCTGGGCGGTGGCGCTGAAGAAGGCCGAGGGGCTGGCCTTCATGGAAGGCGAGCTTTATGCAGGAGGCCGGCTGTGCGCCGTGGCCACGGGGATCGTATCCACCGCCCGGGGCGTGGCCGAGGACTAGCCCAGCAAAGCCCCGGCGGGCCAGCGCCGGATCAGTGCAGCCGCTGCCACTCCAGCACGTGCACGTCCGCCGCCGCCACTTCCAGGCTGCTGGCCACCAGCTGGGCGAGTTCTTCGCCGGCTCCCGGCTCCGCGGGCAGGCGCTCGTCCGGGACCTCCACGACACCGTCATACTCGAAGGCGACCCGGCCGCCCCCGCCGTGGACGAAGAAACTGGCGTAATACCTCGCGGTCATCAGGGCCCTTATAGCCGGCCCAGCAGCCCGGAGCCGAGACGGTTTTCACACTTCCCGGGATGCGTCCGGGAGCGGCACGGCTGGCCGCCGGGCCCCGGCGTTCCTAGAATCCCTTTCAGACCCGTCCCTCGGATGCCCAACATGAGACCACTTGTCCGCTGTCGCTGCCTGCCAGCCGTGCTGGCGCTTTTCGCCGGCCCCGCCTTCGCCCCGGCCGCGGCCTTCGCCGCCGGCGTCCTCCAGTTCGCCGATCCGTACCTGGAGGTCCGGGAAGGTGAGGACGACTGGATCACCGTCGTGCGTACGGGCAGCGCCGAAGGCTCCGCGACGGTCGTGCTGAACGTCTCCCTGGGAGGCACGGCGACCACCGGCGATGATTTCCGGGTAGACCTGCCCCTCGGCGTGGTCCAGCTGGCGGACGGCGAACTGTTCGCCCGGGTGGCCCTGGAACTGCCCCAGGACTCGGAGACCGAGGGCACCGAGTACGCGAGCCTGAGCCTGGGCAACCCGTCCGGTGCCACCCTGGCGCGGAGCACGACCCTGCTGCTGCAGATCGAGGACGACGAAACGCCGGCAGCGCTGTTCAGGCTCCCGGGGGACAGCGTCCGGCGGGTCGACGAGGGCGCGAGTCTTTCGGTGACGGTCGAACGCAGCGGACTTCCGAATGAGAACGTCGCGATCACCCTGGTGGGTCCCCCGGGCACGGCCGCTCCCGGCATCGACTTCACCGACGTGACCACCGTGCTGGACTTCGCCGCCGGCGACACGAGCACCTCCGTGGACCTGCTTACCCTTGAGGACGACGAGGTAGAGGGCCCGGAAACCCTGGCGCTGCTGCTGGCGTCGCCGGAGCCGGAGGGCCGGGCGGGTTTCGCCGGTACGGGCCCCCTGGTGGTGATCACCGACGGCGACGGCGATCCGGCCGGCGAGTTCAGCATCTTCGCCAATTCCGCGGAAGTGGACGAATCCGGCGCCGTCGCCCGATTCACGGTGGACCGGAACCGGGGCAGCAGCGGCACGGCCACCGTGTCCTGGAGCACCGTGGACGGCGCCGGCGACAATGACGCCAATGCCGGCACGGACTACGAGGCCGCAACGGGTGAACTGGTGTTCGCCCCGGGGGAGACGCGCAAGACGCTCGCCGTCGTGCTCGTGAACGACGAGTCGGCCCGGCCGGATCGCCGGCAGTTCCAGGTGGTCCTCGGGAACCCGTCGCTGCCGGCGGGCATTGACCCCGAGGGACGCTCGGCCACCGTGTCCATCCGCGAGGACGACCGGGGCGGGGACAGTGACGACGACTGCTCCGGAACCTGTGACTGCTTCGTCGCCACCGCGGCCTGGGGCAGCTGGATGCATCCCCACGTGGTCAGCCTCCGGGACTTTCGGGACGCGGTGCTGATGCGCTCTCCCCAGGGTCGCGCCTTCGTCGCGTTCTACTACCGGCATTCGCCTCCCCTGGCCGCCTTCATCGGCCGCCACGAGATTCTGCGGGCAACGGCCAGGACGCTGCTTGCGCCGGTGGTGCTGGCCCTGGAGCGGCCCGCGGCCGCTGCAGGACTGCTGTTGCTGGCCATCGCCGGCCTGAATCTGCGCTACCGGGCGACCCGAAAGCGCTAGCACGTCCTTATCCGGAAGCGTCTTCCATGAAAACTGTTCTCGTCACCGGCACCTCCTCGGGCATTGGCCGCGCCACCGCCATCACGCTCGCCGGCAGGGGATGGCGGGTATATGCAGGGGTGCGCAAGACCGCCGACGGCGAGGCGCTGGTCTCCGAAGCCGGCGACAGTGTGGTCCCGGTGATCCTGGACGTGACCGATGAGGCCTCGGTGACCAGGGCCGTGGGGCAGATCCGCGAGGAGACCGGCGGCAGGCTGGACGGGCTGGTTAACAACGCAGGCGTCTATCACGGGGCTCCCCTGGAGATGATGAAGCCGGAGGAGATCCGGCGGACCCTAGACGTCAATGTCACGGGATTGCTCGAGGTCACCCGGCAGTGCCTGCCGCTGCTCAGGGCCAGCGAGGGACGTATCGTGAACATCAGCTCCATCTCCGGCCTGGTCGCCCTCCCCGGCGTCAGCGTCTACGCGGGCTCCAAGCACGCCGTGGAAGCCATCACGGATTCCCTGCGGGTGGAGCTGAAGGGCTTCGGGATCCGGGTGGCCGCCGTGGAGCCGGGCAGCATCCGGACGCCTATCTGGGACAAGGGCGCGGCTCGCGACGAGGCCCGCGAGGAGGACCCCGACATCCAGGCTGTCCGGCCCCTGTACGAGCGGCTGGTGAGCCTGCTGGAGAAGCTCAATTCCCGGCCGGGAGTGCTGCCTCCGGAAGAGGTGGCGGAAACCGTCGCGGAAGCCCTGGAATCCGACAGCCCGAAAAACCGCTACATCGTGGGCAAGGACGCAAAGTCCCTCGCCCTGCTGCGGAAGCTCCCCGACGCGGTTCGTGATCGCCTGATCAGCGCGCGGCTCGGTTAGTGCCGGAAGCCGGGTCCGGGTGCCGGTAGCTCACGCCCTGCACCGGGTATTCGAGCGGCCCGCTCCGGGTCTCAAATCGCACGGCCACGGACTGGGTGCGGCCCCAGGTGTCGGGCCGGTACACGGCGAAGTGCAGGTGCGGCATGGTGGACTTGCCGGTATTGCCGGACCAGCCGATGTGCTGGCCCCGCCTGACCTTCTGTCCTTCTTCCACGACGGCGCCCTCGTGCCTCAGGTGGTAGTACTCACCAGTGGTGCCGTCGTCATGAAGGATGACGATGAAATTGGCATACCGGCCGCAGCCCGGCGCCCAGCACGACCGGTCGTGCTCCTCCACGACACGCACCGCGATGCCCTCCCTGGCGGCGTGGACGGCGGAGCCTTCCGGCATGTCGAAATCCACTGCCCAGGCTTCCAGTCCCGTGTGGCTGAACTGCGTCTGGACGCCCTGTAGCACCGGCCAGGCGGCGTCGCCGGCATAGGGGAGCCGGTACAGATAGTCGTCGTCGTGCCGGGCGTCGTTCCGGCCCACCGCCCAGTCGTAGTTGAAGCGGTAGTTCCAGGGACGGCCGGGGCTCACCACCTCCAGGTTGACCAGCTCGATGCGGGCGCCCCCGGGCACGGTCCGGGTGACCTCGGCAGCGGGCCGGGCCTTCAGGTTGCTTGAGGTCACCTGGGCAGTCAGGGTCAGGGGCCAGGGCTTGAGATTGCGAGCCACCAGGACGACGCCGTCGTCGGATTCCCGGGACTCCACGCAAACCCAGTCAAGAGAGCACCGCGCGGCGGCGGCCGGCGCCGCCACGGCCAGGGCAGCGATGCACAGCAGGACCCTCATGGCGCGGCCCCCGGGGCGGAAGCCGGAGCTGCACCGTCGCTTTCGGCGGCGTCCGCGTAATTGCCCCGGGCCTCGTTGGGAACCACCGGCGCCCGCCGGAACCACTCCTCGTCGTCCGTGCCCGCGCCGATGGGAACGGGGACCCCGCGGGCGGTAGTCACGGCGTAGCCGACCCGGTGCCACGACACGTCCCGGTCCCCGGCAGCTCCGTAGATTCGACGCAGGCCGTCGGACCAGTCGGCCCGGCTGTCCCGGAGCACCGGATGCACCTCCAGCACCAGTTCCCCTTCCTGTTCGGCCACCAGCCAGGGCTGGTCGAGGAGAGTGACGGGCATGCCGGGACGGATCTCCTCGAACAGGACAGCCACGTCCTCCGGGTAAAGCCGGATGCAGCCGTGGCTGACACGCATGCCCACGCCCCAGGGCTTGTTGGTCCCGTGGATCAGGTAGCCGGGCAGCGCCAGCCGGATCGCGTGGCTTCCGAGGGGGTTGTCGGGTCCCGGAGGCACCACGGCAGGCAGCGGATCCCCGGCAGCCGCGTGCTCCTTCCGGATGGAGGCAGGCGGATACCAGGCCGGGTCGGCGGCCTTGGAGACTACCCGGGTCTCTCCCAGGGGCGTGGCCCACCCCACCCGCCCGATGCCGATGGGGTGGGTGACGACCGTCTGGGCACCCTCGTCGTCCGGCTCTCCGAACCACCACAGGCGCATGGAGGGCAGGTTGATGACGATGCCCCGCCGGGGCGCATCGGGGATGACATGGGCCGTGGGCAGCAGAATCTCCGTCCCCTCGCCGGGAAGCCAGGGATCCACCCCGGGATTGGCGGCCACCAGTTCCGCGTAGCCCACGTTGAAGCGCCGGGCGATGTCTGGAAACGTGTCTTCCTCGGAGGCCACGACCTTCTGCAGGTGCCCTACCACGCCCGTCTCCGGGGTGACGCCGCGGTGGACGTCCGCACGATCCAGGGACGGCCAGTAGTCCACCTCGGGCCGCTCCGGCTCCACCACCACGGGAGCGGGCGCAGCGCAGCCGGCCAGGGACAGGGCGAGGACCGCGAGCCTCAGGGTCCGGGCGAAGTCAGGCACGGGCCGGTTCTCCCCCGACGGCGATGGGCAGGACTTCGTCGGCGCCGAACGCCCAGACGCGGTCTCCCGGGGCAGGCGACACGGGCGCGCCGCCGGTGAATCCGCCGAAGGCCGGCAGCACGCCAACGTCCCGGGACAGCCACAGCACCGGCAGCCGTAAGCGATCCCGCGCGGCGGACGCGAGGCGCACGACCGGGTGAAGGTGCCCGGCGAGTACGTACCCGGCCGGGTCCGCCGCGGGCTCGTGTCGGAAGACGAACGGCGCTTCGACGACGCCTTCGGGGAGCCAGCGGACGAGCCCGGGCAGGGTGCCCGCGCCGCCGTGATGATCGTGGTTGCCGGGGACGGCGCAGACCTCCACCCCGGGGCGTGCCGACAGCCATCGCTCGAGGGCGGCGGCAAAAGGCTCGTCGGGCGTCGGGCGGGCATGAAAGAAATCGCCGAGCACAAGGACGCGCTCTGCCGCGGTGGTGTCCACCAGGCGACCGAGACGGACAAGGTCGTCCTCCATGGCGCTCACGGGGATGGGAATGCCGGCCCGGCGGAAGGCGGCGTCCTTCCCGAAATGGGTGTCCGCCACGAGCAGGGTGCGCCGGCGGCGCCAGTACAGCGCCCGGGCCGCGCACAGGTGCAACCGTTCACCCAGCCAGTCGATCGGCAGCATGGTCGTCGCTCTTTCCTCGTCCAGCAGCTTTCTCGAGACGCTCCGCGGCACGGCGGACCCTCGTGCGCCAGTCCTCCGTGCTGATCACCTGGCTCTGCAGGCGCTCCGCCCAGAGCGGAAACGCAAGGGGCGTCAGCCTCGGCGTATCCACCACCACGAGCCTGCGTTTCCCGGCTTCCTGCAGGGTCTGGCGGAGACGGCGAAACTCTAGCTGTCCCTCGAGAACCTCCCGACGGGCCTGGTCCAGCAGCAGGTTTCCGGCGTCGTACCTTACCAGCACATCGAAGATCAGTCCGCTGGAGGCCTGCACCTGCCGCGCCGTCTTGCCGCTGCCGGGGTAGCCGGGAAACACCAGCCCGGCGATCCGTGCGATGTCACGGAACTGGCGGCGGGCAATCTCGGACACGTTGACGCACGCGGCAAGGTCGTCTGCCAGGTTGCCGGGATCCAGGGCGGCAGGCAGGTTGCCGGCATCGTCCGCGAAGGGATCCGGCGACAGCAGTTCCAGGCCGTAGTCGTTGAAGGACAGCGTGAACGTGGCGGGCTGCCGGCGGGACAGGCGCCAGGCAAGCAGCGTGGCCAGGCCCTCGTGGACCAGGCGGCCCGCGAACGGATACAGGAACAGGTGGTGCCCCTCGCGGGTTCGGACGCGCTCTGCCAGCAGCTCGTCCGGGCTCGGCAGCCGGGACCAGCGGCTCTGGACCTCGATCAGGCCGCGCACCGCCGCCATCTCCGGGCCAGCGGCACCGGCAGGATCGGCCAGCAGTTCCACGACCGTGTCCGCCAGCTCCGTGGAAAGCGGCATCCGGCCGCCCTGCCAGCGGGGAACAGTCCGCCCGCCCCGGCGGGCGGCCTTCACCCAGGCCGTCATTTCCCGGACCCGGACCAGCTCAAGCAGTCGCCCGGAGAACAGGAACCGGTCCCCCGGTTTCATCCGGGCGATAAAACTTTCCTCTACAGTGCCGAGCCGTCCGCCGTTGCGGGAAGACCAGCGCACCGTCATGGCGGCATCGCTGGCGATGGTGCCGATGGCCATGCGGTGGCGCCGGGCGATGTTGCGGTCGGCCACGGTCCAGCGGTCGCCTTCCCGGACCACCTTCCGGAACTGGGGGTAAGCAGACAGGGCTTCGCCGCCGCGGGTCACGAAGTCCATCACCCAGCCCCAGGCGCTGTCGGTCAACGCGGCGAACGCGTGGGTCGCCCGGGCCTCCTCCAGCGCCTCCGCCTCCGTGAAGCCGCCGCCCACCGCCAGGGTGACCAGGTGCTGTGCCAGCACGTCCAGGCAAAGGACCGGCGGCGTCCGCGCTTCGATCCGGCCGGCCTCGCGGGCGCGCCTGGCGGCGGCGATCTCCACCAGCTCGAAAGCGTGGGTGGGCACGCAGAGGACCTCGCTGGGGACACCGGGACGGTGGCCGCTGCGGCCCGCCCGCTGCATGAGCCGGGCGACACCCTTGGGGCTGCCCACCTGGATCACCTGTTCCACCGGCGAGAAATCCACGCCCAGGTCCAGGCTGCTGGTGCAGACCACGCACCGCAGTCCGCCGGCGGCAATGGCCGCCTCGATGCCTTCCCGGCCGGCCCGGTCCACGGACCCGTGGTGCAGAGCGATGCTGTCGCGCCAGTCCGGGCGTGCGGCGCACAGCGCCTCGTGCCAAAGCTCCGCCTGGGAACGCGTGTTGGTAAAGAACAGGGTGGTCCCGCCGGACTCCAGGGCTTGCACTACCCTCGGGAGCAGCCGGGTCCCGAGGTGACCGGACCAGGGAAAGCGTTCCACCTCCGGCGGCACGAGGGCACGGATCCGGATGTCCCGGGGAACCGCCCCCCGGATCAGCTCCCCCGGCCGCTCCGGCCCGAGGAGCACCGCCATGGCCTGCTCCAGGTTGCCCAGCGTGGCGGAGAGTCCCCAGGTCACCATGCGCGGCGCGAGGCGTCTCAGCCTGGCCAGGCAAAGCTGGAGCTGGACGCCGCGCTTGCTGCCGAGGAGTTCGTGCCATTCGTCCACCACCACGCACCGGAGACCGCCCAGCAGGTTGTCCGCGTCGGCGTAGGAGAGCATCACGGACAGGCTCTCCGGCGTCGTCACCAGCGCGTCCGGCGGCCGCCGGCGCTGGCGGGTCCTGGCGGACTGGGGCGTATCCCCGGTGCGCAACTCGACACGCCAGTCCGCATCCACCGCTTCGGCCGCAGCGGCGAGGCTGCGGGCAGTGTCCCGGGCCAGGGCCCGGAGCGGCGTGATCCAGAGAACCTTCAGTCCCGGGCCCTGACCCGGCTCCGTGAGCGGGCCGAGCCAGGCAGCCAGCGTCTTGCCGCTGCCGGTGGGAGAGTGAATGAGACCTGACCGGCCCTCGCGGTAGGCCTCCCACGCCCGCCGCTGGAAGCCGAACACCTCCCAGCCCAGGGCGGCAAACCACGCGGCGGCGCGGTCCGGGCCGGCATCAGCCACCGCTGCCCTCCAGGATCTTCCGCACGTCATCCAGGGTATCGGCGTCCGCCGGCCCGAGGTCCCGCCGCCAGCGGGCGATCCGCGGGAACCGCAGCGCTACCCCCGACTTGTGCCGGGAGGAGGGAGCGATGCCTTCGAAGGCCAGCTCGAAAACCTGCTCCGGACGAACCGCCCGGACCGGGCCGAACCGCTCCACGGTGTTGCGACGGATCCACCGGTCCAGCTCGGTAATTTCCCGGTCCTCCAGGCCGGAGTAGGCCTTCGCCACGGGAACCAGCTCGTCGCCGTGCCTGACCGCGAAGGTGTAATCCGTGTACAGGCTGGCCCGCCGGCCGTGGCCGGCCTGGGCGTACAGCATCACCGCGTCCACGGTCCACGGATCCACCTTCCACTTCCACCAGCTGCCCCGACGGCGGCCCACGCCGTAGGCCGACTCCAGCCGCTTGAGCATCAGGCCCTCCACGCCCCGGGGCCGGGACTCGGCCCGGGACCGGGCAAGCGCAGACCAGTCGTCAGCGTCGAGCACCGGCGACAGCCCGATCGCGGCGGGAAATTTTCCGGCCAGGGCCTCCAGATGCCGGCGCCGCTCGGCCAGGGGGAGGTCGCGCTGGTCCCGGCCGTCCAGCTCCAGCAGGTCGTAGGCAAGAAACAGCACCGGCACCTCCTCCCGCAGCCGGGCGGAGACCCGCTTGCGGCCCAGCCTTCGCTGCAGCGACGCGAACGGCAGCACGCCCTCTTTCCAGGCCAGCAGTTCCCCGTCGAGGACCACGCCGGGCGGCAGTTCAGCGGCCCTCTCGGCTACCTCCGGGAAAACGCCCGTAATCAGCTCCTCCCCGCGGGACCACAGGTAGACCTCGTCACGTCGCACCAGCTGGGCGCGGATGCCGTCCCACTTCCATTCCGCCTGCCAGTCCTGCCGGTCTCCCAGGCTCGCCGGCTCGCCCGCCTCCCCGGTCTCCAGGGGCGATGCGAGGAAGAACGGATAGGGACGCGCCTCGTCCTCCGAGCGGGTTTCCGGGTCCAGCAGGCCGCGCCAGAAGGACTCCGACGGCGTCCAGTCCCCCATAAGGCGGTGGACGATCACGGGTCGGGGCAGTCCCGCGTGCTCGGCCAGCGCCCGGGCCACGAGGGTCTGGGAGACGCCGACCCGCAGCGCCCCGGTGAGCAGCTTGGTCAGCAGGAACGCCGCTTCCGGCGTGAGCGCGCGCCACCAGCGGCGGACGGCCTCTTCCCGCTCGCCGGCCTCCAGGCCCCTGAGGCCCAGCAGCCGTTCCTCCACCCAGCGGGCCAGTCCCAGCTCCGTGTCCGCACCGCCGGGATCGGACCGCCCGGCGGCCAGCAGGCCCACGGTCTCGGCCAGGTCGCCGACGGCGGCGTAGCTCTCCTCCACCAGCCACGCCGGCAGTCCCGACTCAGCGCACAGCCAGCGCCGCAGCTCGGCCGGGCCCACCAGGCGCTTCAGCCGGCGTCCGGAGAGGAACCACGCCGCCCACGCCGCGTCCGCCGCCGGCGCGGTCGAAAAATAGTCCACCATGGCCTGGACTTTCCGGTTCGTGGACGTCGTGGCGTCCAGAGCCTCGTAGAGCCGGCTGAAGTCCCTCACGATGCGGCGCCCTCCGCGCCCGGGAAAGGGGCGCCGAGGCTCTCGGCTTCGACGTCCAGCGACTCGTTCAGGTAACGCACCAGAGCGCTGTCCTGCCCGTGGGTGGTGAGCACCCGGGACGCTCCCGTATCCACCACCGTCGCTACCAGTGCCGGCCAGTCAGCATGATCGGAGAGCACGAATCCCCGGTCGTAACCGCGCCGGCGGCGGGCGCCCCGGACCCGCATCCAGCCGGAACAAAATCCGGTCGAGGCGCCGGCGAAGCGGCGCATCCAGGGGGACCCCGCCGCCGACGGCGGCGCGATCACCAGCTCTCCGCCCCAGTCGCCGCGACGGCGCTTCAGGTCCACCGGGTGCACGGGAAGCATGGCCACGCCCGCTTCCCGGTAGAGCTCCACCAGCGGCATCACCGCGCCATGGGCGTACACCGGGCGGTCCGTGAACCGGGCCAGCTCGGCGAGCACCCGCTGGGCCTTGCCCAGGGCGTAGCAGAACAGCACGGACGGACGGGCCTCGGCGCGGCTGGCCTCCCACCAGCGAAAGATAGCGGCGGCCACCTGGCCAGGCTCCGGCCAGCGGTACACCGGCAGGGCAAAAGTCGCCTCGGTCACCAGGGTGTCGCAGGCCACCACTTCGAAGGGCTCGCAGGTGGGATCCGGCGCCCGCTTGAAATCCCCCGTCACCACCCAGGTCTCTCCGCCGTGCTCGATGCGCACCTGGGAAGAACCGAGGATGTGGCCCGCGGGGTGCAGGGAGACCCGCGTGTCCCCCAGGCGCACGGTCTCCCCCCAGGCCAGCGCCTCCGCCGGGACATCAGCGCCCAGGCGCGCCCGCAGCAGCGGCAGGCAGGTTTCCGAGGCGAGGTAGGAGTCGCTGCCGCGCCGGGCATGGTCCGCGTGGGCATGGGTGATCACCGCCCTCTGCACCGGCCGCCGGGGATCCACGTAGAAGTCCCCCGCCGCGCAATACAGGCCTTCTGGGGTCGCGCGAACCAGGGACGCATGGGAAGGCACTGGCGGCTCCGGGGCTGGGTGAGTGATCTGCGGCCTGCGCTCCGGCCACCCCGGCTAGGGCGCGACGGCCACCGCTGTCTTCATGGGCGCCAGCTCCCACCGCCAGCGGGCCCCATCAATCCGGGCCGGGACAGCGCCGCCGAACAGCGGTTCGAAGCCGGCGGCGGCAGGCGGGAACTCGAACTCCACGGTGCGCGCTTCGGCATCCAGGTTGACGCCCACCAGCGCCAGACTGCCCTCGTGCATTCGCGCCATCACCAGCGTCTTGTCGTCCGCCAGGAGAGGCAGCCGGATCCCGTGGCTCATCACCGGGTGTTCCCGGCGCGCCCTGAAAATTTCGGCGACCGCCGCCACGGCGGATTCATCCAGGTCGTCCCACGGCATGGGTATCCGGCCCAGGTCCGTGAAGCCCCGCACGGGACGGCTGCCGGAAAGGCCGATCTCGGTGCCGTAGAAAATGGCCACCGGGCCCGGCAGGGAGCTCATGAAGGTCAGCGCTGCCAGCAAACGATCCCGGGGCTGATCGACGGCCCAGTCCGAGAACCGCGCGATGTCGTGGTTATCCAGGAAGTACAGGGGTTCGCCGTGGCCGCCATAGGCCGCCTCGGTGGCCTGCAGCCAGGTCTCCAGGTCCCGGACGCCGGCACCGCGGGAGAACACCTCGGTCATCACCATCTGGAGGGGGTATTCGATCAGCGAGTCGAACTGGGGGCCGATGCCCTCCACCGGTTCGTAGTAGGCGGCGATGTCCGTCATGTTGGCGGAAATGGCCGCTGCGTCCTGCCAGGCCTCGCCGAACAAGAACGCTCCCGGGTCGATCGCTTTCATGGCCGCGTAGAACTCCGCCCAGAAACGGTGGTCCACGCCGCGGACGTAATCCAGCCTGAAGCCGCCGATGTCCGTGTTCTCGAGCCACCAGGCCCCCACTTCCACGAGGAAACGCCGGGTGTCCTCATCCTCGAGATTCCAGTACTTGAAGCCGGTGCCCCATTCCTCCCAGACCTTCTCGGCCTCCTGGCGGGCCCGGGTATGTTTCGGCCGGCGCCGGTTGGGGTCTCCCGCCCTCCGGTCGTAGGTCCCCGCGCCGTAGTCCAGGGGCAGATCCAGGATGACCTCGATGTCCCGTTCGCCCAGGGCCTCCACTACCTGGCGGAACAGGGCCATGGATGCCTCCGGGTCCCGGGGCACGGCCATGGCGTCGCCGATGCGGAAGTAGTTCTGAACGTCGTAGCCGTGAGACGTTTCGCTCTGGAACACCGGGCTGAGCCACACGGCGTTGACGCCGAGGCGGGACAGGTAATCCGCCCGGGCCAGGAGACCCTGGAGATCGCCACCCGCATAGTTCTTGTGGACCCAGCGCCGCATGCCGGCACGGTCGTTCTCCACCGAGCCGTTGGCGAAATAAGCCATCATGATGTGGTAGACGATACGGTCGTTGAACGGCTGCCGGCCGGCATCCAGCCGGACTGCCGCGGTCGCCCCCTCTGCGCCCAGTCCCAGCAGGGTGCCGCCGACGCCCGTCAGGCGGTACTCGAAGCTGCCCTCCGCCGCAGGGCCGGGCACAGCATCCATGGGTTCCCCGTCCAGCCACAGCGTGGGCCGGGCCTCGGCCTCGACGGTGACCGTCCACTGGCCCTGCGCCGGACCGGGCAGCACCGAGACGAAGCGCTCCGCCGCCCCGGCGCCGGAGAATGTAAGGAAGAAGAAGAAAGCGAGAAAAAGTGCCGGAACCCGGGCGCCTCTCCAGGCGCGGCTCAGCATCCCAGGCCGCCCCTGCGGGCTCGCTCCAGGGCCGCCTCCGTGGCCCTCGCCGCGCCCGTTTCCATGGCAGCGCTGATCTTTTCGGTAATCTTCTTCCGGCCAGCCCACTTCACCGCATAGGCGTCGAACCGCTCCGACGCCCGGAGCAGGTATTCGTCGCTGGTGCACAGGTCGTCCACCAGTCCAAGCTCCAGGGCCCTGGTACCGTGCCAGTACTCGCCGGTGGCCACCTTGCCCATGTCCAACCTCGGACGGTAGCGGGCCACCATGTCCTGGAACAGGGCATGGACGTCCTCCAGTTCCTGGCGCAGCTTGTCCCGATCCTCGTCGGTGACCTCGCCGAACATGCTCACGGTGCGCTTGTACCGGCCCGCTTTCACCTGCTCGACGTGGACGCCCCGGTCCTCCAGGAGCTTTCGGAAGTTGGGCACCTGGGCCAGCACCCCGATGGATCCGACGATGGCAAAGGGAGCGGCGATGATGCGGTCCGCCACGCATGCCATGAGATATCCGCCGCTGGCCGCCACCTTGTCCACGGCCGCGGTGAGGCGAATACCGCGATCCCTCAGCCGGGCCAGCTGGGAGGCGGCCAGGCCGTGCTCGTGCACCAGCCCACCGTAGTTCTCCAGACGGACGAGGACCTCGTCATCGGGCCGGGCCACCTCCAGCACGGCGCTGATCTCCCGGCGCAGAGAGGCGGACGCGGACGCCCGCAGGTCGCCCTTGAAGTCCAGCACGAACAGGGTCGGGCGTTGCACGTGTTCCCTGTCCTTGAGCTGCTTCTTCTGGGCCCTGGCGAAGCTGCGCCACTGCTTGCGCGGCATCATGGCCTGGCGCAGGCTGTTGGCCGCCCCGCGCAGCTGCTTGCCCAGGTTCTTCGCCTGCAGTCCCTCGGGCTCCCGGTTCTTCCGGGAGACGGAGACCACCAGGCCGAGAACCACGGCGATGGCCACTACAACGGTGGCGGTCTTGGCCAGGAACAGGCCATAGTCGAGCAGGGCTTCAGGCACGCCGGCTCCTTGGTATTCGTGGTCGATGTATTCGGCGCTATGGTAGCGCAGCCACCTGTCGACGCGGGCCCTGGCCCGCCCGTGGACCTGGTATGAAAATTTTCTACAGCCCGGCGCACGAGCGGCAGCACGGCGCCTCGGAACTCACCGGTGGCCGGCTCGTGCCGGCCTACGACTGCCCCGAGCGGATGGAAAGCATCCTCGCTGAGCTGACCCGCCGGGGCATGGACGACATCCAGGCTGTCCGGGACGGCGGACTTGCGCCTGTGCTGGCCGTGCACGAGCCCCGCTACGTGGCCTTCTTACAGGAAGCGTGGGACCAGTGGGTGGCTGCCCACGGCGAAGAAGTCTGCGCCCTGCCCCTGTCCTGGCGGGCGCCCGGCATGCGCGGTGACCGGGAACCGGAGCATATCGACGGCCGGCTGGGCTTCTGGTCTTTTGACGCCGGAACTCCGATCACGGCGGGAACCTGGGAGGCCGCGCGGGCGGCAGCGGCGGTGGCCGACAGCGCCCGCAGGGCGGTGTCCTCAGGCCAGGCAGCAGCCTTCGCCCTCAGCCGCCCGCCGGGCCACCACGCCGGCCGGAGCTTCTTCGGAGGTTACTGCTTCATCAATAACGCCGCCGTCGCCGCCCAGGGCTTTCGCGACGCGGGCGTTCCCTCAGTGGCCGTGCTGGACGTGGATTACCACCACGGCAACGGTACCCAGGAGATCTTTTCCGGCCGGGAAGACGTGCTGACGGTGTCGGTCCATTGCGATCCCAGGCAGGCCTTCCCGTTCTTCCTCGGCCACGGAGACGAGACCGAGGGCGGCACCCACCTCAACCTGCCCCTGCCGAAGGGCACGGACTGGCGGGGTTACGAGCCTGCCCTGGAGACGGCACTGGCCCGCATCGCCGACTTCTCGCCCGAGGCCCTGGTCGTGTCCCTGGGCGTGGACACCTGGGAGGGAGACCCCATCTCCGGCTTCCGGCTGACCACCGCGGATTTCCGCCGGATGGGCCGCCGGATCGGTTCCGGGGCACCACCCACCGTGATCGTCATGGAAGGGGGCTATGGTCTGGAGGCCATCGGCGCCAACGTCGCCGGCTTTCTCGAGGGCTTCGCCGAGGGATGAGTCCGGGCTAGCGGACCCGGCTCCACCGCGTCACGGGCGGGACCGGGGCCGCCGGTGCAGATCGCCGGGCGGAGCTCTCGGTATTGCGTCTCCGGGCGGACGATCGACTGGCGGCAAGAAGGCGCTTGCTGAGCAGCTGGATGGCGTTCACGGGTTCTCCTCCTGGGGTCTCGAAGGATAAGACGCCGGGAACGCGGAAAAGGTTGCAGGACGGGACAGGTCCTAGGCGGCGCCGAGGCCCACGTTGTTCTTCTCCAGCACCTGGTCGGCGCGGTAGCTGGAGCGAACCAGCGGGCCGGAGACCACTTCCAGAAAGCCCATCTCCAGGCCCCAGCGCCGGTAGTCCGCAAAGGACTCCGGGGTGACGAACCGCTCCACGGGGAGGTGGTTGGCCGTCGGCCGCAGGTACTGGCCGAAGGTGACGATATCCACTTCCGCGCGGCGAATGTCCGCCAGGGCCTCGCGAATTTCCTCGTCGGTTTCGCCCAGCCCGACCATCAGGCTGGTCTTGGTGAGCACCCCCGGCCGGTGGACCTTGGCATGGGCCAGCACCTTCAGGGTCTGGTCATAGCCGGCTCTCCGGTCCCGGACCCGGTGGGTGAGGCGACGCACGGTCTCCACGTTCTGGGCGAATACCTGGAGCCCGGAATCCACCACGGTCTCCACCGCGCGGGTGTCACCGCGGAAATCGGGCGTCAGGGCTTCCACCGCCGTATCCGGATTCCGCGCCCGGATCTCCCGCACGCAGGCCGCGTAGTGGGCCGCGCCGCCGTCGGGGAGGTCGTCCCGGTCCACGGAGGTGATCACGACGTACCGCAGGCCCATCAGCTCCACCGACCGGGCCGCGTTGGCGGGCTCATCCGGATCCAGCCAGCCCCGGGGGTTACCGGTATCGACGGCGCAGAACTGGCAGGCGCGGGTGCACACGGCGCCCATGATCATCAGGGTGGCCGTGCCGTGATTCCAGCACTCCCCGATGTTGGGGCACATGGACTCCTCGCAGACCGTCGCCAGGCGATGATCGCGGACGTTCCGCTTCACCGCCTCGAAGCCCTCCCCGCCGGGCATGGGCGCACGTATCCAGGCGGGCTTGCGGCCGATGGGTGTGTCTTCCGCCCTGCGGTTACGCTTCACGCCGTTCTTGATGGCCGTGAATCCGTACTCGTTGCGGAACTTGGAGCCGCTCTCGACAATGCCCCGCGGGGCGTCGCCGGGGACGATCTGGATGCCCTTGAACTTCGTGGTCATGATGTTGGCTGCTGGCGACGTGGGGGCCGTGCCGCCCGGAATGGTCTGGCCCCCGATTTTCTCACGGCCCCGGTTGGTGACCAAATGCCGGGGTCCCGTAACGCAGGAGACCAAAGATGGCACAAGCCAACCCATGGCGACTGGACGGCCGACGGGCACTGGTCACCGGCGGCAGCCGGGGCATCGGGCGGGCCGTGGCCGCAATGCTCGCGGAGCGGGGGGCGGAGGTCGTGCTGTGCGGCCGGGACGCAGGGAAGGCGGAGGCCGCGGCTGACGCGCTCCGGCGGCAGGGCGCCCGCGCAGCGGCCGTGGCCGCTGATGTCTCTGAAGCGGCGGACCGCCAGCGCCTGGTCGAGACGGTGCAGGCCGCCGGCGATGCGCTCCACATCCTGGTCAACAACGCCGGCACCAATATCCGGCGCGCCACCGTGGACTATGCCGGCGGCGAAGCGCGCCACGTCATGGCCACAAACCTGGAGAGCACGTTCGAGCTCACTCGGGCGCTCCACCCTGCACTGAAAGCCGGCAGCGGTGCGGTGGTCAACGTGGCGTCGGTGGCGGGACTGACCCACCTGGCTACCGGGGCGCCCTACGGCGCGAGCAAGGCGGCCATGATCCAGCTCACCCGGAACCTGGCCTGCGAGTGGGCCGCCGACGCGATCCGCGTCAACGCCGTGGCTCCCTGGTACATCGCCACGCCGCTGGCCGAGCAGGTGCTGCAGGACCCGGCGTACCTGCGGGCGGTGACAGAACGTACCCCCATGGGCCGGATCGGCGAACCGGAAGAGGTGGCCGCAGCGGTGACGTTTCTGTGCATGCCAGCGGCGGCCTACATCACCGGCCAGTGCCTGGTCGTCGATGGCGGATTTACCGTGAACGGCTTCGCCTTCCCCGGCCGGCCCTGAGGGCTTGTGTTGCTAATGCGAATCTTTCTCATTAGCATACGTGGCCCTTACTTCCGAACGCGAGGACGTCGATGCCTGTTTCACCCGCCTCCCTGCGCGCGACCGCGATCCTCCTGCTCGGCCTGGCCGTGGCGGCCTGTGGTCAGCAGGAAGAGCCCGCTGCCGAGCAGGTTCTGAATGTCTACTCGGCGCGCCACTATCAGAGTGACGACGCCCTGTACGCCGCCTTCACGGACCGGACCGGGATCCAGGTCCGGCGCATCGAGGGCAAGGACGACGCCCTGATCGAGCGCATCCAGCAGGAAGGGGATGCCAGCCCGGCGGACGTCCTGATCACAGTGGACGCCGGTCGCCTCTGGCGGGCGCAGCAGGCCGGGCTGTTCCAGCCGGTGGAGTCACCTGTGCTTGACGAGCGGATTCCGGCCAGTCTCCGGGACGACGAGGGCCGCTGGTACGGTTTCTCCACGCGGGCGCGGATCATCTTTTACAACAAGGAGCGCATCGAGCCGGAGGGCCTGGACACCTACGAGGACCTGGCGGATCCCCGATGGAAAGGCGAGGTCTGCGCCCGCACCGGAGGCAATATCTACAACCTCTCCCTGATGGCCTCCATGATCGCCCACCACGGGCTGGAAGACGCCGAAGCCTGGGCCGAGGGCGTGGTGGCCAACTTCGCCCGCGATCCCCAGGGCGGAGACACCGACCAGATCCGGGCGGTGGCCGCAGGCGAGTGCGGTATCGCCATCGCCAACAGCTACTACTTCGCGCGGCTCATGAACTCCGACGATCCGGCCGACCAGGAGGTCGTGGAGAAGGTGGGCTGGATTTTCCCCAACCAGGACGGCCGCGGCGCCCACGTCAACGTGTCCGGCGCCGGCGTCCTGACCCATGCCCCCCACCCGGCCGCAGGACTTGCCTTTCTGGAATTCCTGTCCTCGCCGGAAGCCCAGACCCTGTACGCCAGGGGCAACAACGAATACCCCGTGGTCGCCGGCGCGTCCCTGGACAATCCGGCCCTGGAGAAGCTCGGCCAGTTCAAGGCGGATGACCTGGCCGCGTCCCTTTACGGGGAACACCAGGCTGAGGCCCAGAAGGCCCTGGACCGGGCCGGCTGGAAATAGGCCGCCAGGGTGGCCCGCGCCACGCCCACCGGACTGACCGCCGCGGCCCTGGGGGTCGCGGCGGTGGTCGTTGTGCCGGTGCTGGTGGTGGTCGTCCACCTCTTCCTCCCTGACCAGGGCGCCTGGCGGCACATCGCATCGGTCCTGCTGCCCAGCTACCTGGGCAATTCGTTTCTTCTCGGCCTCGGCACCGCGGCCGGCGTGCTGGTCATCGGTCTTTCCTGCGCCTGGCTGGTGGCCATGTGCCGGTTCCCGGGGCGGCGGTTCTTCGAGTGGGCGCTGGTGCTTCCGCTGGCGTTTCCCGCCTACGTCATCGCGTACACGTACACGGACCTCCTGCAGGTGTCAGGCCCCGTCCAGACTGCCATCCGGGACCTGACCGGGTGGTCCGCCAGGGAGTACTGGTTCCCCCAGATCCGCTCCCTCGGCGGTGCCGTGGCCATGCTGTCCCTGGTCCTGTACCCCT
>JARRON010000016.1:63216-73199 GCA_037383845.1 Gammaproteobacteria bacterium | reverse complement strand
GGCCTTCGTCCAGCAGTCCCGGGGCATCCTCGATGCGGCCCGGACCCTGGGCTGCGGTCCGTGGACGGCGTTCGTCCGGGTCGCCCTGCCCATGGCCCGGCCGGCACTGGTGGCCGGAGTGCTTCTGGCGCTCATGGAAACCCTGGCCGACTTCGGCACCGTGGCCCATTTCGGCGTCCCCGTGTTCACCACCGGCATCTACCGGGCCTGGTTCTCGCTGGGTGACCCGGTGTCGGCGGCAAAGCTGTCAGCGGTGCTCCTCGGGCTTGTGATCCTGCTGGTGGCCCTGGAGCGCTGGAACCGGGGCGGCATGCGGTTCCACCAGACGGGCCAGGCCGCCAGCGTGCGGGCCGGTTACACCCTCAGGGGCGGGAGGGCGCTGGCCGCCTGGATCGCGTGCGCCCTGCCCCTCGGCCTGGGATTCGTGCTGCCGGCAGGACGGCTGCTCTGGCTGACGCTGGTGTCCGGCGATGCCCAGTTCGGGGCGCGCTATGCCGGGCTGCTGGCCAACAGCCTCGGCCTGGCGGCCATCTCTGCCATCATCGCCGTCGCCGCGGCCCTGGTGGTGGCCTACGGGCGACGCCTGGCGCCGGGGCGGCTGATGACAGCCACCCACCGCCTGGCCGGCCTGGGTTACGCCATTCCCGGCTCCGTCATCGCCGTCGGGGTCCTGATCCCCCTGGCGGCAGCGGACCTGGGACTGCGTACCGCGCTGGAGTCGTGGTTCGGCGTCTCCGTGGGGCTGGTGCTCACGGGGGGCATCACCGGCCTGGTATTTGCCTATGTCGCGCGGTTCCTCGCTGTTTCCCTTCACACCGTCGATGCCGGACTCGCCCGCATTACCCCTTCCATGGACATGGCTGCAAGAAGCCTCGGACACAGTCCCGGCGCCGCCCTGCGGCGGGTGCATTCGCCCATGCTGCGGGCCAGCCTGCTGACGGCCGGCCTGATCGTATTCGTCGAGGTGATGAAGGAGCTGCCTGCCACCCTGATCCTGCGGCCCTTCGACTTCGACACCCTCGCTGTCCAGGCCTACAAGCTGGCCGCAGACGAGCGCCTGGCGGAAGCATCAACGGCCTCCCTGGCCATCGTCGCGGCCGGGGTGCTGCCCGTGCTGCTCCTGGCCCGGCAGGTGGCCCGGCCCCGCCGGGACCCCCGCCGGAAGCCGGCCACAACCCCCGGCTCTCTGCAGGCGACCGAGGCCCCGCTGGGGCTATAATCCCGGCGCGCCGCCGTCGGCGGCTGCAAACCACCCACGGCATAGGGACGGTCCCCATGGCCAGATACACTATTCGTCGTCGCGCCCTCACCACCGCGACCTTCTGCGCTTTCATTCCGCTCGCCTCGCCCCCGGCCAGCGCCGGCGGGTTCCAGATCACGGAGAACTGCGCCAAGTGTCAGGGTCACCGGAACGCGGGCATGGCCGCCGACACCGACGCGCCGGGCGCCGGCTATTTCAATCCGGCAGCCGTTAGCAGGGTCGCCGGGACCCAGTTCGACCTCAGCGCCCACGGCATTTTCGGCCAGTTCCAGTTCCAGGATGAAGGTTCCACCAATGCCTTCGGCCGCCCCCAGCGAGGCGCCCGGCTCGTGGACGGTGCCGAGGACGCCTACGTGCCTAACCTGCACGTCACCCACCAGCTGGGCGAGCGCTTCGGCGTGGGTCTGCAGCTGGCCGCACCCTACGGACTGGCGACGGACTACCGGGGCAACTGGACCGGCCGCTATCACGCCCTTCGCTCGGAGCTCGTCCTGATCAACGCCAACCTGAACCTGGCGTGGAACGTGACCGACCGGTGGTCCGTGGGCGCCGGTCTCGCATACCAGTCTGCGGAAGCGGAGCTCAGTAATGCCCTGGACTTCGGCGCAGTGGCGCGGGTCGTGCTTCCGGAGTTGTCGCCGGTTCCCATCCCGCCGGACCTGCTGCCGGACTCCGGCGATGCCGCCCTGGACGGGAACAGCCGTCTGGAAGGAGACGACAGCGACTGGGGCTGGACCGCGGGCATTCTGTACACCGGAGAAAGCACGCGGATCGGCGTAGGCTATCGCTCCGAAATCGAGCACGAGATCGCGGGCACGGTGACCGTCACCGTGCCCGGGCCATTGCAGGACGCCCTCGGTTTCGACCGGCGCGTGACCCGGGGTACGGCTCGGGTGTCCACGCCTGCGAGCTTCACGCTGGGCGTCCAGCAGGACCTCAATCCCGAGTGGACCGTGATGTTCGGCACCACCTGGACGGACTGGAGCGTCTTCGACGCCCTGATCGTGGAAGACTCGGAGGGCAACATTCTCAGCAACCAGCCCGAGGAATGGGAGGACAGCTGGCGCTATTCCGTCGGATTCGAGTACCGGTATGCGCCAAACGTGACCCTGCGCATGGGGGCCGAGTACGACGAGACGCCGGTCCCCGGGGAGCGTCTCACCGCCCGGATTCCCGACGAAGACCGCTACTGGCTGTCCGCCGGCGCGACATGGCAGCTGTCCGAGCGGGTCTTCATGGATTTCGCCTGGACCCACATCTGGGTTCCCGACTACGAAATCAACGAAGAGGAACTGTCCACCGGCGGACTGCTCGAGCAGGCCACTGGCACGATTCCCGGCGCCGGCAACACCCTGGTGGGTAGCTTCGATGCGAAGGCCAACGTGCTGAGCCTGGGTTTCCGCATGGCCTGGTGAGGCACCGCGGGCATGGGCCGCTACCGTCCGCCGGCACCGCCTTCGTCCGCCTATATCACCGCCGAAGGTGCCCGCCGCCTGCAGGAAGAGCTCGACCGGCTCTGGCGGCGGGAACGCCCGGAGGTGGTGAGGGCGCTTTCCGAGGCTGCAGCAGAAGGCGATCGCTCGGAGAACGCCGAGTACATCTACCGCAAGAAGCAGCTGGCCGGCATCGACCGGCGTGTGCGCTATCTGCGCAAGCGCCTGGCGGTAGTAGAGGTCATAGACCGCAGGCCGGAGGACACCGGGCGCGTGTTCTTCGGCGCCTGGGTCACGGTGGAGGACGACCGCGGCGGTCAGCGGGAGGTCCGGATCGTAGGCCCGGACGAGTTCGACCATGCGCCCGGGTTCATCAGCATGGATTCTCCCCTGGGCAGGGCCCTGCTTCGCTCGAGGGAGGGGGATGAGGTCCGCGTGGCAACGCCCGAAGGCCGCAGGGACTTCATCGTGATGTCGGTGCGTTACGGTGTGTCCGGAGCCTGACCGGTTCCGCCTGATCCCCGGTGAGGGGGTAGAATTTCGGGTTTGAGCGCTGCGCCGGCGGCGCCCGGACCCATCAACGGAGACGATCCGCATGAATTTCGAATTCACCGAAGACCAGCTCATGATCCAGGAGGCCGCCCGCGATTTCGCCCAGCGGGAGATCCTGCCCGTGGCCGCGGAGCACGACGCCAGCGGGGAATTCCCCGAGGAGACGATCCGGAAGGCGGGAGAACTGGGCTTCATGGGCATCGAGGTCCCGGAGGAGTATGGCGGCTCGGGCATGGACGCCATCGGATTCGCGCTGCTGATGGAGGAAATCGCCGCCGCCGACGCCGCCCACTCGACGATCATCTCGGTGAACAACTCGCTGTACTGCAACGGCATCCTGCAGTTCGGCACCGAGGAGCAAAAGCAGAAGTTCGTCGCGCCGGTGGCCTCCGGTGAGGCCATCGCCGCCTACGGCCTTACCGAGCCGCAGTCCGGCTCCGACGCGGCCAACATGCGCACACGCGCAGTGCGGGACGGTGACGACTACCTCATCAACGGGAAGAAATCGTGGATCACCTCCGGGCCCGTGGCTGAATACATGATCCTGTTTGCCGTCACCGACCCGGATGCGGGACCGAAGGGGGTGTCCGCGTTCCTGATAGAAACGGACCGGGAGGGCTACTCCCGTGGGAAGACGGAGCCCAAGCTGGGCATCCGGGCCTCGGCCACCTGCGAGGTGGAGTTCGCAGACTATCGTTGCCCGGCCGAAAACCTGCTCGGCAAGGAAGGCGACGGCTTCAAGATCGCGATGACGATTCTGGATGCCGGGCGTATCGGCATCGCCGCCCAGGCGGTGGGCATCGCCCGGGCGGCCTACGAGGCCAGCCTCGACTACGCCAGGGAGCGGCAGGCCTTCGGCGCGCCCATCGGCAGCTTCCAGATGATCCAGGCCAAGATCGCGGACATGAAGACGCGCCTGGAAGCCGCCCGGCTGCTGACGCTGAAGGCGGCCTGGAACAAGGACCGGGCGGCCGCTGCAGGCCTCAGGAATACCACCGAGGCCTCCTGCGCGAAGCTGTTTGCCTCGGAAGCCGCCATGTTCATCACCCACCAGGCGGTGCAGATCCACGGCGGCATGGGCTACAGCCGGGAACTGCCGGTGGAACGCTACTTCCGGGATGCAAAGATCACCGAGATCTACGAGGGCACCAGCGAGATCCAGCGGATGGTCATCGCCCGGCAGGAGACCGGCCTGCGCTGACGGGCAGGCAACGCCGGCCTAGTCGTCGTCCAGGATGATCACCTGGGCGCTGTCAGGGTCGCCGACGCGGGCGCCCTCGCCCGGGGCGCTGCGGATCTGCACGAAAAACGACTCCGGCGGTTCCTGGCGGCCGTCGTTGACGATGGGCACATACAGGACCAGGGCCACGGCCCCCGCCGGCGCCTCCAGTTCCTGCCAGCCCCCGCCGGCATAGTCCGAACCGTCCTCAGCGGTCCCCGCCACGGTCCGCCACTCCACCCGCATGGGCCCCGAGTAGCCCTCGGGACGAAGAATGGAAAGCTTCAGGGCGCTGCTGCCCTCGCTGACCCGCAGGATTTCCGACGAGAGCGTGAGCACGGGGGCTGTGGCCCCGCCTGGCGGGAGGTCTTGTTCGGCTGTGGCTGTCCCCGAAGACGCCCGGGTCTCGCGGACCGGCTCCGATCCCGCCTCGGCCGGGCCGGGCCGGACTGCCGCGCTTGTCTCCGCCGCCCCGGAGCCTTCGTCGGTGATCGCCGGAGTTGTCTGCGTATCCGGGTCGCCAAGGTTGCGGTCCCCGACCTCCGCCGGCGCTGCTGCGCCGGCCTGCGGCTCCACTGCCTCCGGCCGCGCCTCGCCAGTGCCGGCACGCTCTTCAGGGTTCGTCTGTCCCACCAGCGGCCGGCCCCGCTCGAACAGGGAGCGGGCGCCCGACACGACGCCCTCCGGCGGCGGCAGGAACCAGCCGAGGGCCAGGCCGAGTAGCAGCCCCGCGAGAATGCCGCCTGCGGCCCAGGGCCGGGTGCGTCGCCTGGGCTCCGGAGGCGGGAAGAACTCGGCCAGGAAGCTGCCGGCGTCCGGCTGGCGCCGTGCGGGATCGAACTGAAGGCTTCGCTGCAGGGCCTGCCACCGGGCCGTGGACAGGGTCTCGATGCGTTCCGCAACCGCATCACTGGCGGCGGCCTCGTCCCCGGGAAGCTTGCCGAAAGGGTGATGTCCCGCGAGGACCTCGTAGGCCACGCAGCCCAGGGCGTAGACGTCGTCCGCCGCCGACGCCGGCTGCCCGGACAGCAATGCCGGGCTGGCGTAGGCGGGGGTCCGGGCCCGCATGGGCGATGCACCCGAATCTTCCGCGCTGCCGGCCACGCCGAGATCCAGCAGGCGGACCTGCCCGCCCGGGTCAAGGAAAACATTGCCCGGCTTCACGTCACCATGGACCACCCCCGCCCGGTGCAGGTGGGACAGGGCCTCGGCCAGCCCCCGAATAACGGTCATGGCTTCTGCCAGCGGCAGGGGACTCGGATAGCGACGCACCAGCAGGCGCCGCAGTTGCTCGCCCTGGAGGAGCTCCATGACCAGGAACGGCACCGGCCCCGTGACGTCGCAGTCGAAGATACGCACGAAGGCCGGGTGCTGCAGGCGACGGGAAAAAGCGGCCTCCCGCGCCAGGGCTGCCCGGGCATCGGCCCGGCGTGCGAATTCGGGGGTCAGCAGCTTCACCGCCACCCCCTGGGCGCCGTCTTCGCCCTCGGGGATCCGCAGGTCCCGACCCCGGAACACGACGCTCATGCCTCCGCGCCCCAGCAGGGACTCCAGCACGTAGCGGCCCGCCAGCATATGGCCAGGCCCTGCGGCCACGGCCGGTTCGGCCCTGTCGGCCAGGTCGTCGCCGGTATCGGCGGTCTCCGGCCCCGCGGCTTCGCCTTCCGGGCGCGGTGCAGCCGCTTCCTCGCCGCCAGCGACAGGCTCCGAAGGAAATTCCGGCCCCGCTCCGGGCGCCTCGCCGGCGGACGGTTCCAGCTTGACTGCCGGGGCTTCCGGGGCGTCTGCACCGGCGGGCCGCGCGTCAGCGCCGGCGTCGTCAGCCGGCGCGGTCGGGGCCGGCGGGAGTTCTGGCCGATCGTCCGGGAGGGTCGGCTCGAGAAACTCGTCCAGTTCCCCCTGGTGCGGTCCGGCTCCGAACGCGGCGGGGGCCTCGGGCTCCCGGGGCCCGTCGCCCTCTTCGTCCGCGGCGATGGTCACTTCTTCCGATACGCTGCGGTCCAGTTCTTCCACCAGGATCCGGTGCAGGGCCGTGGACATCGTGCCGGCCTCCAGGAGGCCGTCCAGCCGCGCCTTCGCCGGACCCCGGCGGGCCGGGTTACGCCCGACGTGAAGCTCCAGGGTCCGCCGCAGCTGGGCGAATTCCATGTCCCCGTCGATGAAAGCGTCGATGGCACTGTCGATGGCACCTGCGTTCATCCGGACATGCATATCACGAATGAGCGCCCGGGTCAGCGCCTGGGAGGACAGGACCGCTCAGCTGAGGCGCCGGGAGGCGATGTGGGAGAGCTTCCCCCGCTGGGTCAGCCGGTAGAAACGCCGGAGTTCCGGCACCAGGGCCCGGGAGGTGCGGCCCCGGAGGTACCGGTGGGCGAGGCTTTCGCAGTAGTGGCCCGCATACCGGCTGGCCCGCTCGTAGCGCGCCCGGGTTTCCGCATCCAGGGAGTCGTCCACCCGACACAGCCGGAACAGCCACTGGTGGAGCTCTGCGGGCACCCGGCCGTGCTGGGCCGCGGCTACGAGGGCCGTGACAACGAACTTGTCCACCTCCGCCTGGAGCTCCAGTTCCAGGAGGGTCACGGGCTTGCCGCGGCCAGCGTTCCAGGTCAGGTAGAGAAAATGGCTGACGCCCTCCAGGGCGGTCCAGAAATCGGCGAGATTCCCGTCGTGCAGGTGTTCGAGCGGGTCCTCGTCCGCCAGCCGCGCCAGCACCTCCGGGGCCAGGAATACCGCCAGGTCCAGGCCGTCCTCAGCTTCCGCGACCAGCAGGTGTTCCTCCGCAGCCGCCTCTCCCGGGGACAGTCCCAGCGAGGCGGCCAGCCCCCGGCTGGTGGTCAGGAAGTCGGTGACGCGGTGGTCTGCGTCCAGCCCGTAGGTCTTCTCCAGAGCGCCCTGGAGGTTCTCCAGCAACTCCATCAGTGTGTGAGCCGGCTGCTGGCGCCTTCCGTGGGCTCCACCCCCAGTTCCCTCAGCCTCCGGGAGGCCCGGGCGCTGCCGGTGCGCAGCCATAGCTCGTAAAGCCGCATGATGTCGGCGTCGGTGTAGCTCCGGCCCTGCTCGCTGACCTCGCCGATGACTTCCACGAACTGGCCGAACTTCTCGGAAAGCTCAGCGAACACCTGGCCGAAGGCGCGCACCTGGACGGACTGGCGGGAACGCTCTGCCAGCCAGGAATAGGCGCTCCCGCCCATGCGGATGTAGTAGTCCACGTCAACGCAGCGACGGGCGAAGTAGTCCGGGAAGAACCCGGCGACGAACAGCGCCACGTCCCCGAGGCGCTGCATGGCCCGGTCCCGCTCCGTCTCCGTGGGCGCCTCCACCGCCTCCCCCAGCATGCTGGCGAGGGGACGCAGACCCGACCGGTCCTCGTAGAGTTCCTCGGCCCTCGCGAACAGGGTGAGCAGATTGACCACGTAGTGCACCGTGTGGTCTTCCGCCCGCACCCGCTGGCGTGAAAGGGCCTCGTCGACGGACTCCCGGAAGAACTCCCGGACGTTGGCGCTGGGCAGGATCCGGCGGCTGTCGGACTCGTGCTTCATGGCTGTCTCCTCTTGTCCCGGGCGGGAGCGGAACGCCCCGGCGGACGCTTCCCTGGTCTGCCGAGAGGCCGTCGCTTCCGCGCAGGCCAAGGCTTACCCTGCCCGATCCTCGCGGTCAAGTGCATGTTTCCACAAATAAAAATCAGCACTCTCGGGTGGCGGCTGCCAGGCTTCCGGAGAATCCCGACCTGGTCTATGGTGTCTGGATGACGACACCTTGCCCCACGCCACCCGTCCCCTGGCTCCTGGCCGGGACGCTGCTGTGGCTGCTGAACGTGACCGCCGCCGACGCAGCCGGGCTGCGTTTTCTCCTGGAACAGGAGGTGTTCTGCGCCCCTCTGGAGGCCCTGTGCGTGGACGGCAGCATCACCTACGAGCCCAACAGCCGGCTGCTCGCCCTCGGCGGCCGGATCACGGCGACCCGGCAGCCGGGAGACCTCGTCGTGGTCCTTCTGGGCCACCAGCGGGACGGCACGGCACGGTATGCGGAGATGCGCATCCCCGTGGAGGGCAGGTATTCCGAGGTGGTCCGCCACCGGATGGTCCCGGACTGGCCGGAAATCGACGACTGGGCGTTCGACCACGCGGAGTTCCACCCCGCTGACGAGGACGGCCCTCAGTCGTAGCGATGCAGGTTCGCCAGCACCGGCCGGGCCGCCTTGCGGAACGCGAAGAAGCCCCGGGTCGCCCGGGGCCACAGGTCCCGGTCCCAGGCCCGGGTGGACCAGGCCAGCGAAATTCCGACTTCCGCCAGTGCGGCCTCCGCGCGGTTTGCCGCGTCCTGCCAGGGGCCCACGGCCGGCTTCAGGGCCACGACCCGGCTGACGCCGGCCGTCCGCGCCCAGTCCACGACGCTTTCCGTCCAGTGCTCCTCGTCCAGCGCCGTGGCGGGCGTGCCGGCGTGGCCGGCTGCCCGCGCCAGACCATCGGCCAGGGCTTCACGGCCGAACGCCGCCACCGGCTCGGCCAGCCGCCAGCGAGCCTGCAGGCGCCGCGACCAGCCCGCTGCCACGGCGGCAATCTCCTGCTGCCCGGCAGGCGAGGCCTCCCCGCGGCAGTCGTCACCGAGGATCAGCAGCCCGGTGCGGCCGCCGCGCCCCGGCTCACGCCGGAATTCCGGCGTCCGGGGCGCCGGGGGCTCTGACCAGGCCAGGGGCGCGGCGTCCTCGTCCAGCTGGCGGCTTGGTTCATGGCGCCCCCCGGTGTATCGGCGGATGTTGGCCGCCCGGGCCAGATAGTGCTTTCCCCGGGTATGCAGGCCGGCCACCCACCGCCAGCTCAGGGTATTGGAGGCCGGGTCCCCGTCCAGCAGGTGGCGAAAGAAGAAATCCGCTCCCAGCTGCCAGGGAAGGCGCAGCGTAAAGATCCAGATACTGGCGAACCACATGCGCGCGTGGTTGTGCAGGTACCCGGTTTCCCTGAGTTCCCTGGCCCAGGCGTCGAAGCCGTCGATGCCGGTGGCTCCGGACTCCGCCGCCTCGAGCCGCCGGCGCAGTGGTCCGTCTTTCGCTGCTTCGGACTGCAGCCGCTCAAGCGCCTCGGCGTACTGCTGCCACACGGCGGGACGCAGGGCCAGCCAGCCTTTCCAGTAGCTGCGCCAGAGCACCTCCCGGAGAAACTTTTCGGCGGCCTCGGGCGGGTGGGCGGCCACCACGGCCCGGAGCACCTCCGCTTCGGTGATCAGGCGCCGCCGGATCCAGGGTGAGAGGCCGCTGACGTTGTCGTGCCGGCCGGAGCCGGCGTCGAAGTTCCGGCGCGCCGCGTACCGCGCACCGGCCAGGGGCACGAAGCCGTCGAGCCGCTGCAGCGCGGCCCCGCGGGTGGCCGGAGGCGCCGGGCCGGACGCTGTCACATGAGCTTCATCCATGGAACGTAGGATTCGCCGGAGTTACCCAACCGGTTTGGCCGAGTCATGAACAGGCTCCAGAAATTCAGCAAGCAGCTCCTCGAGGGCCGATCCCGGCCGCCTGGGATCGATC
>JARRON010000016.1:0-63192 GCA_037383845.1 Gammaproteobacteria bacterium | reverse complement strand
GACCGGCACTGCGCGGCTGCGGCGGCGCCGCGGTCCCGGGGGCCGATCCGCCGCCTAGGGCACGACGGCGGTCCCGGGGCCGGGGCACCGGCGGGAGGCGCCTGACGGTTGAAAGGCCGTGGCAGATCGCTAGACTGCGCGCCGCGTCTTCCGCGAAGCCCCCGATGTCGATCATGCGATTCCCGTTCATTGCGCTGCTGGCCGCCGTCGTTTCCAGCGCCTGCGCACCCCAGCCACCGCTGCCGCGGGCACCGGACAAGGCCCCGTTTTTCGACTACCCGGAGGCCAGGCGGTCGGACCAGGTGGACGACTATTTCGGCACGGAAGTGGCCGACCCCTACCGCTGGATGGAGAACCTGGAGTCGCCCGAGCTGGGCGCCTGGGTAGCCGCCCAGAACAGCCTGTCCACGCCCTGGCTCCACCAGCTGCCGACATATCCGCGCTTCAGCCAACGCCTGGAGGCGCTGTGGAGCTTCGAGCGGTATACGGCTCCGCGCGTGAAGGGACCGCGGTATTTCTACGAGTACAACGACGGCAGGTCCGACCTCAGCCGGCTGATGGTGCTTGACGCCCTGGACGCCGAGCCCCGGACGCTGCTGGACCCATCGGGACTGTCCGAGGACCGCACCGAGCTCCTGGCCCGCTGGAGCCCCAGTCCCGACGGGCGGCTGGTCGCCTGGGCCGCCTCGGAAGGCGGCTCGGACTGGGTTCGCTGGCGAATCCGGCGCGTGGACAACCGCCAGGACTATCCGGAGATCCTCGAGGGTACGAAGTTCACCCAGGTCCGCTGGCTTCCCGACAGCAGCGGCTTCTTCTACAGCCGCTACCCGCGGACCGACCAGGGCTGGGACGACGGTCGCCAGGTAGCAGTGTATTTCCATGCCGTGGGGACGCCGCAGACCGCTGACCGGGAGGTTTTCCGGATCACGGACAATCCGACCCGGAACCCCTATGGGCGCGTCTCCAGCGACGGCGAGTACCTGGTTCTCGAGGTCTACCAGGACAGCCGAAGCAGCGGGCTCTATACGCTGCCCCTGGACAACCTCGACGCGGAGCCGGTCCCCGTCGCCGACAGCTTCGACGGCCGTGTCACCTACCTGGCGAGCGTCAACGGTCGTTTCATCCTGCGCACGAACATCGGCGCGCCGCGGGGCCGGGTGGTGGCGGTGGATCCCCGCCGGCCGGGGCGGAGCCACTGGATCGACCTGGTGCCGGAAGGTCCGCTGGCCATCGAGGATGCCGCGGTCGCCGGGGAACACCTGCTGGTTCATTATCTGGAAGACGCCCACAGCCGTCTCGAGGTGTTCACCGCGGACGGTCGCCCGCTGGGCCGGGTGGCGCTGCCGGGAATGGGCAAGCTGGAGGACATGAACGGCAGCCCCGCGAACCGCGAGATCTTCCTGCGCTACGAGAGCTTCGACAACCCGGGCGTGGTCTGGCGCTACGACCTGCTGGCGAACCGCCTCGAGGTCTTCCACCAGGCCCGTACCGTCCTGGACACGGACCGGCTCGTCACCCGGCAGGTGTTTTATGAAAGCGCTGACGGCACCCGGGTCCCGATGTTCCTGGTCCACGGACGGGACCTTGTCGCCGACGGCACAAATCCCACCCTGCTTTACGGCTACGGGGGCTTCAACAGCCCCCAGCTGCCGTCCTTCGACATCCGCTGGGCGGGCTGGCTGGACGCGGGTGGCGTGCTGGCTATCGCCAACATCCGCGGCGGAGGCGAGTACGGCGCGGAATGGCATGCGGCAGGCACCCGGGAGCGCAAGCAGAACGTCTTCGACGACTTCATCGCCGCTGCCGAATGGCTCGTCGCCGAAGGCATCACCTCGCCGCCACGCCTGGCCATCAATGGACGCAGCAACGGCGGCCTGCTGGTGGGAGCCGTCGAGCTGCAGCGCCCCGATCTTTTCGCGGCCGCCACGCCCATCGTCGGGGTTCTGGACATGCTGCGCTATCACACGGCGAGCGCAAATGCCCGGGCGTGGTCAGGGGACTACGGCCTGTCGGAGATCGAGGCGGACTTTCGCGCCCAGTACGCCTATTCCCCGGTGCACAACGTCAGCCGTGGCAGCTGTTATCCACCGACCCTGATCCAGACGGCCGCGGGCGACGACCGGGTCGTGCCGTGGCACAGCTACAAGTTCACCGCCGCCCTGCAGCACGCCCAGGATTGCGCAAACCCGGTGCTGCTGCGGGTGGAGACCCGGACGGGCCACGCCTCCTCGGACGGCAAGCCCCGGTGGATGCGGATCGAGGAGCTGGCGGAGCGTTACGCCTTCATCGCCTGGGCCCTGGCCATGCCGCTGCCCGGGGACTGAAACCTCGGGACGACCCTATAGCCAGACCGGGTAGGTGAGCATGGTGCCGAAGGCCAGCAGGAAAACCACCGACCCCATGGCGAGGACGGCCACCTGGACGCCGCCGCTTTCGAACTTCTCCGCGATGCCGGCGAAGAACAGCACCGACGCGAACAGCACGGTGAGCAACACGTACCTGTCCCCGTTGGCGTCGTATTCCCGGGCCAGCTGCCACTTCTCGGCCGATTCCGCCGCTGCGGCCTTTGCGCGGGCGTCCTGGACCACCTTGTACTCGGCCATGGCGAAGGGATGGGGCGGCGCTCCCGGGCGCGTCAGGGGCTCGGTGGCGCGCCACGCCTCCACGGCCTTGGCCAGGTGATCGGAGAATCGCGCCTCGTAGAACTTCTGCTGGCGATCATTCCCGGTGGCCACGGCGCCCACCCACTCCATGAAGACGGCCACGTCCAGGGCGCGCTGCTGGGCCGCCAGCGTTGACTGGAGGCTCGCCTCCCTTCCCGCCCGCTGGGACTCCCCGAGAAGAAACGCCTGCTCCCCGCCCCACTCGGCGGACTGATACGCGCACCAGGCGGTGGCGACGGTGGCCAGCGCCATGAGTACCGCCGAAAGGATTTCCAGTCGTCTTTCCCGTCTGCCTGTATCGCTCACGGTCTTCACTTCCCGGGTACAGGCGGCAAGTGTATCGCCATCCGGACCGACGTCAGCGGGCCAGGCCTTCCAGGAAGTCGCTGAGCCCGTCCAGGTATCGCTCGCGGTCGGCCAGGAAAGCGTCGTTATGGCCGCCTTCGAGCTCCAGGAGCTCCGTGTCTCCCGGCGCGGCCGCCCGCAGGGCACGGGCGTGCGAAAGCGGAACGATTTCGTCCCCGGCGCCGTGGATCACCAGCACCGGGCACCGGGCGTCCCGGAGGTAGGCCTCGGTGTCGTAGTCCAGCCGGGACAGGCTTCGGACAGGCAGCCACGGGTAAAGGTCGGCGCCCAGGGCCGGGACGGAGCGGAAAGTGCCTTCCACCACCAGCCCGGCGGGCTGCACCCGTGTGGCAAGCCATGCGGCCACGGCGCCACCCAGGGACCTTCCGAAAAGCACCACGCGCCGCGGATCCATGCCGCGGTCTTCCGTGAGCCAGTGCCAGGCCGCCAGGGCGTCCTGGTAGGTGCCTTCCTCGCTCGGCCGGCCAGTGCTCCGCCCGTATCCCCGGTAGTCGACGATGAGCACCGACAGGCCGAGCTGGTGAAACATCCGCAGGGAATCCAGGCGGTGGGAGATGTTCCCCGCGTTGCCGTGGAAGAACAGCATCGCCATGCCATCGGGCCGGCCGGGCACAAACCAGCCGTCCAGCGTTTCACCGTCCGCGGTCGCCACGGAGACGGACTCGTATTCGAGGCCGGCGGCCTCCGGCGTGGCCCAGTGGGACCGGGTCGGCAGGTTCGGCAGAAACAGCAGGGACTCCTGCCGCAGGTAGAAATACCCCACCAGCAGCGTGTAGCCGGCGGCCACGATGGCCAGCAGCGTCAGCAGGCCGCTCACGGTCTGTTTCCCGGCCAAGGCCGCGGCCGCGCTAGCGGCGGGCGGCGATGGCCGCGCCGACAATGCCGGCGTCGTTCCGCAGTATCGCGGGCACGACCGGGGTGGCGTTGTCCAGGTGCTGCAGAAATTTCTTGTGTTTCTTGGACACGCCGCCGCCCAGGATGAACAGGTCGGGCCAGAACAGGGCCTCGAGCCGCTGCAGCACTTCCGACAGGCGAGCGGCCCACTCTTTCCAGGACAGGTCCTTTTCCTTCCGAATCCTGTCGGCGGCCCGGTGCTCCGCTTCCTCGCCGCGGATCTCCATGTGCCCGAACTCCGTATTGGGCACCAGCCGGCCGTCCACGAAGATGGCGCTGCCGATGCCCGTGCCCAGGGTCAGCATGATCACCGTGCCTTCGGCATCCCTGCCTGCGCCGAAACGCATTTCCGCAAGCCCGGCGGCGTCCGCATCGTTGAGAACCGTGACGGGCTCGCCGAGCTTCTCGGCGAACAGGCGGGCAGCCTCGCAGCCGACCCATGCCTTGTCCACGTTTGCCGCCGTCAGCGTCACTCCGTGCTTGACGACGGCGGGAAAAGCACAGCCCACCGGGCCCTCCCAGTCGAAATGCCGCGCGATACTCGCCACCACATCAGCGACGGCCCCGGGCTCGGATGGATCAGGGGTGGGGATCCGGTGCCGGTCCGCCAGGAGCCGGCCGCTGTCCACGTCAACCGGGGCGCCCTTGATCCCTGAGCCGCCGATGTCGATGCCGAGCATGGTCATTGGGATTCCTCCGTGGCTACCACATCTGGCGCAGCCTCGAGGCCACGTCCACGACTTCCGTCGGGCGCGGTCCGGCCTTGCCGGCGGCTTCCGGCGTCGCGTGGACCCGGGACTCCAGACGGGCCATGACGGCGTCCGTCAGGAACCGGGATCGCGCCCCGTAGACGTGCCGGCCGCCGTGGCGGGGCTGCTGGGGTATCCAGTACTTAAGGGGTGAGACCAGGTGAAGCTCCTGCCTGGCGCGGGTCATGGCCACGTAGAGCAGTCGCCGCTCCTCCTCCACCAGGGCAGGCTTGCCGGTGGAGAATTCCGAAGGGAAATTGCCGTCAGCCACGTTGAGGATATAGACCGAGTCCCACTCCTGGCCCTTGGCCGAGTGGATGGTGGACAGGACCAGGAAATCCTCGTCCAGCAGCGGCGGGCCGGACAGGTCGCCGGTCGCCTGTGGCGGATCCAGTGACAGCTCTGTCAGGAACTGTTCCCGGGTCAGGAACTTCGAGGCCATCTGCTCCAGGGCCTCCAGGTCCCCGAGGCGGACCGACCATTCGTCGTAGATGCGCTCCAGGTGCGGGCGGTACCAGTCCTTGACCCGGCCGACCTGGGACCACCATTGCCCCTCGCCTCCGCCGATCCCCGACAGCACGTCCACCAGGGCCGGCCACGAAGGCCTGGCCGCTGGCGGGGGCCGCCAGCGCTGCAGACTGTCCAGCCGGAAGGCGTTCGCTTCCAAGTGCTCGAAGGCCCGGGCCGCGGCCGCCGGACCTACGCCGGGCAGCAGCTGGAGCGTCCTGAATGCCGCCACCCGGTTGCGCGGATTGTCCGCCCATCTCAGCACCGCCAGCATGTCCTTGACGTGGGAGGCTTCGAGGAACTTCAGGCCACCGTACTTCACGAACGGGATGTTCCGCCGCGTCAGCTCCACCTCGAGGCGGTCCGAGTGGTGGCTGGCCCGGAAGAGCACCGCCTGGTCCATCAGCCGCTGCCCGGCCTCCCGGGCGGCAAGCACCGAGCGGACCACGTAATCCACCTGGCCTTCATCGTCAGCCACGGTGACGTAAAAGGGCCGCTGATCCGAGGGCCTGGCCGAACGCAGGCGCTTGCGGTACTGCCGGTCCGCCGTCTCCATCAGGGAATTGGCCGCGTCCAGGACCGGCTGGACGGACCGGTAGTTCTCCTCGAGGGTGACGATCTCCGCGGCCGGGCGATACTGGTCGGGGAAGTTCAGTATGTTGTCCACCTCGGCGGCCCGGAAGGAGTAAATGGACTGGGCGTCGTCGCCCACCACGGTGACGCCCGCACCATCCGGCTTCAGCCGCTTCAGGATCTCCGCCTGCAGGACGTTGGTGTCCTGGTACTCGTCCACCAGTACGTGGTCGAACCGCTCGGACACCGACGCGGCCAGGGCGGGTTGTTCCATGAGGCCGTGCCACCACAGCAGCAGGTCGTCGTAGTCCAGGACGCTCCCAGCCTGTTTCAGCTCGGTATAGCGCCGGAACAGGGTTGCCAGTTCCGTTTGCCACTCGGCGCACCATGGGAAGACGTCTGCCAGGCAGTCCCCCAGGTCAGCCCGGCCGTTGACGACCCGGGAGTAGATGGACAGGCAGGTGTCCTTGCGGGGAAAGCGCCTGTCTCTCGGCGCCAGCGCCAGGTCGTGGCGGGCAACGTCCATCAGGTCCGCGGCGTCTCCGCGGTCCAGCACGGAGAAACCCGGGTCCAGGCCCACGTTCGGCGCGTACTCCCGGAGCAACCGGTTGGCCACGGAATGGAACGTCCCGGCCCAGGGGAAGCGCACCTCCTCGCCGCGGCCTTCCCCGGCCAGCGCGGCGGCCACGATCCGGCGGGCCCGGCGGGTCATCTCGCGGGCGGCGCGGCGGGAGAACGTCAGCAGCAGTATGCGCGACGGCGGGACGTCCGCCAGCACCAGCCGGGCCACCCGGTGGGCCAGCGTCATGGTCTTGCCTGTCCCGGCCCCGGCAATCACCAGCAGGGGGCCGGCTGCCAGTCCCCCGCCGTCCGGCAGGGGATCGCCGAAGGACGCGGCGCGCTGCTGGGCCTCGTTCAGGCCTTGCATCGGGAGTGCGGCGGGCATGGCGCGGACTATATCAGCCGACGCCTGGCTCACGTGGTGAGCCAGGCGCTGCACCGACACCCGGCTCGAAGATCTCCTCGATAGGCAGGCCGAAGACCCGGGACAGGCCGAACGCCACCGGGAGGCTCGGATCGTACTTGCCGGTCTCGATGGCGTTGACGGTCTGGCGCGAGACGCCAAGCCGGTCCGCCAGGTCCTGCTGGGTCCAGCCTCGCTCGCCCCGAAGGTCCCGGAGCCGGTTGATCACGCGTAGCGTTTCGCCGTTGCCGCCAGCCCGATGATCCAGCCCACGGCAACGCACGGGACGGCCCAGACGAGGCTGACCGGGGGCAAGCCGCCAAAGGCCTCCAGGGAGCCCGCCGCCAGGCCCGCGACCACCGTCAGGCCCAGGCCGAAGGCTGCCGCCTGGAGATGGATCAGGCGCTGCAGCTCGTCCATGGCGGCGATGTGGCGCATCAGCAGGAAAAGGGCATAGGCGGACGGCAGCACGGGCAGGAGCGCCAGCACCCATCCCGCCGGACCTGGCCCGGCGGCACGGCCCAGGCCTGCCGCAACCGACACCAGCCCTGCGTAAACGACCGCCGCGGCCAGGAGCCTGCCCAGGATCTTCTTTTCCCCGGGTTTCACGTTTCCAACCTCCGGAATGTCAAGAACGCTTGACATCATGGAACGCCGCAGGCCGGGATGTCAAGGCTGCTTGACATCCAGGGCAGCCCGTCCGGGCGAAAGGTGCTGTGGACAGGCGGGACCGGCAGTCTCGTTTCCCCTGATGCCGTCGTGACACGGTATAATGCTCGGCTTTGTTGCGCCGCTTCTATTAGAGAAACCTGGAGGACGCCCCGAAATGTCTTCACGCCTCACCCTTGCGCTCGCAGGCTCGCTCGCCCTGGCGGCGTGCGCCAGCGCGCCGGACACGACCCCGACGGCCGAGACCGCCCCGGCGGCATCAGAAGCCAATCCCTTCTTTGCGAAGAGCGACCTTCCCTACGAGGCGCCTCCCTTCGATCGCATCCGCAACGAGCACTTCCTGCCGGCCTTCGAAAAGGGCATGGCCCAGGAGCTGGCGGAGATCGAGGCCATCGCGAACAACCGGGCGAAGCCGACGTTCGAGAACACCATCGTCGCCATGGAGAGCAGCGGGGAAATCCTGGGCCGCGTGGCGCCGGTGTTCTATAACCTCGCCGGCGCCCACACCAACCCGGAGCTGCAGGCCGTGCGGGCGGAAATTGCGCCGAAGCTCGCCGCCCACCGGGATACCATCTACCTGAACGGGGCCCTGTTCGATCGCATCGACACCCTCTATGCCTCCCGGGACAGCCTTGGCCTGGAACCCGAGTCCCTGCGGCTCCTGGAGCGTTACCACACGGATTTCATCCGCGCCGGTGCCAGGCTGTCGGAGGACCAGAAGGCCCGGCTGCGGGCCATCAACTCCGAGATTGCCACCCTCACCGCCCGGTTCAGCGAGAACGTGCTGGCCGAGGTGAACGACGCCGCCGTGGTGTTCGACTCGGCCGATGAGCTCGCGGGCCTGTCGGACGCTGAAATCACCGCTGCCGCCAGGGCCGCTGCCGAGCGGGGCCTGGAAGGCAAGTATCTGATCGCGCTGAAGAACACCACGGGCCAGCCGCCCCTGGCTTCCCTGACCAACCGGACCAGCCGGGAAAAGATTTACCGGGCCTCCGTCACCCGGGGCATCCGCGGCAACGAGTACGACAACCGGAACATCGTCCGCCGCGTGGTGGAGCTGCGGGCAGAGCGGGCGCAGCTGCTGGGCTATCCCAACCACGCCTCCTTCGTCCTCGAGGACGAGACCGCCCAGACAACCCGGGCGGTGAACGAGATGCTCGGACGCCTGGCGCCGGCGGCCATCGCCAACGCAAAGCGGGAAGCCGCCGACATGCAGGCCATCATCGATGCCGAGGGTGGAAATTTCGCCCTCGCGCCCTGGGACTGGGCCTACTACACGGAAAAGGTCCGCAAGGCCAAGTACGACTTCGACGACTCCCAGCTCCGGCCCTATTTCGAGATGGAGAGCGTCATCCATAACGGCATCTTCTACATGGCCGAAAAGCTCTACGGGATTACCTTCAAGGAGCGCGAAGACCTGCCCGTCTATCATCCCGACGTCCGGGTGTTCGAGGTCTTCGAGGAAGACGGTGAGCGCCTGGGGCTGTTCTACCTGGACATGTACGCGCGTCCGTCCAAGCGCGGCGGCGCCTGGATGAACCAGTACGTCAGCCAGTCCCGGCTGCTCGGCCAGAAGCCCGTCGTGGGCAACCACCTGAACGTGCCCAAGCCCCCGGAAGGCGAGCCCACCCTGATGACCTACGACGAGGTGGAGACGGCCTTCCACGAGTTCGGCCACGCGGTCCACGGTCTGTTCTCGGACGTGAAGTATCCCCGCTTCGCCGGCACAAACGTGCCCCGGGATTTCGTCGAGTATCCTTCCCAGGTCCACGAGATGTGGGCGGTGTGGCCGGAGGTGCTGACCAACTACGCGCGGCACTACGAGACCGGCGCGCTGATCCCCCGGGAGCTGCTGGACAAGGTCCTCGCGGCGCAGACCTTCAACGAGGGCTTCAAGACCAGCGAGTACCTGGCCGCCGCCATCATCGACCAGTACTGGCACCAGCTGACGCCCGAGGAGATTCCCGACGACGTCATCGCCTTTGAAAAGGCGGCGCTGGCGAAGTCCGGGATGGACTTCCCGCCGGTGCCGCCCAGGTACCGAACGGCATACTTCTCCCACATCATGGGGGGCTATTCGGCCGGCTACTACGCCTACATCTGGAGCGAGGTTCTGGATGCCGAGAGCGTGCTGTGGTTCAAGGCTCGAGCGCCGGGGACTGACCTCACCCTCCGCATACTGAGGCAGCGCCGGATCCCGGCCTGAACAGCCGCCGCGCCGTTGACCCGGCGCGGCGGTTTTTTTATGCCGCGGGGCTCGTCCGCCCACGGTGCAGTGACCTGCGATCAGCCCGTCCACGTCGAGCCAGCGACAGCTGCGACCGGCACCCCGCAGGCATCACGGGTCCCGATGGGCCGGGGCTGCTGGTCCGGGATTGCGGTGGGCAGGCCCTGCGCGGACTTCGGACCCGACTAGCGCTTGTTCACGGGCAGGCGGATCTCGCCCGCCACGTCCCGGGTGCGGATCTCCCCGGAGGTATCCGCCTCCACGGTGAACCGGCCGCCGACGCCCTCGGCGATGATGTCCCCGGAAGAATCGGAGCCAACGGCCACGTCTCCGCGGACATCCCGGAAGCGCAGGTCGCCGGAGGTATCGATGCGGACGGTCGCCGAGGCCACCGACTCGATGTCCACGCTGCCGGAACTGTCCACCTCGATGCTGACCGGGCCGGCACGGCGGATTTCAATGTCTCCCGAGCTGTCCCGCAGAACGGTCACCGCACCGGGCACGTCGTGGATCTCGACATCACCGGAACTGTCCGTCAGCTCCACCGAGGCCACGCCGCGGATCTCCAGGTTACCGCTGGAATCCGACACCCGGACCGGCAGGCGGGCCGGGAGCTCCACTTCCAGGTCAAGTACGGCGTAGCCGTAGTCGCCCTCCGGCATCTGCACCCGGAGCTGGAGAACATCATCAAGCCGCCGGGCGACGAGCTGAACCTCCGCCAGGCGGTTTTCGTCAGAAGTGCAGGCCCGTCCCTCGGCGGCAAGATCGGTGCGTGCGCTGCCGCGCACCTCCAGGGCGCCGGCCAGGGCCCATATCTCGACGACGCTGACACCTTCCAGGCTCTCCGCCAGCGCGCGGGGGGCCTCGTGGCGACAGTCATCCCAGCCCAGGGCGGGCGCGGCAGCCAGACAACAGACAACGGCGGCGATATATCTCATGGAATTTCCTCCGGTCCTGAACCTGTGACGCCGGCGGCCGGGCCGGGGTTTGAACGGCAGCTCAGCTGCGAGGCGCGTGCCTGGCCCTGGCGGTCCGCCACTCGGAGCGGAAATGCCGTACCAGCGCCCGACCGGTCCCCAGGTCAAGGTCTGGCTCCAGGCCGTCGGCCAGGCGGATGATCTGCCGGTAGTACCAGGCCACTTCTCCCTGGACGTTGAGGAACTTGAACAGCATCAGGGGGCTGTCGGGGCCCGTCCAGCGGCCGCCGCCGATGCGGAGGGGCGGCGGGCTCATCGCGGCCTCCGCGGTGCCGGCGGCGAGGCGGCCGGGGAGGCCCGGCTCGATGCACAGGGGCCGGGCAAGTCCCACCACGTCCAGGGCGCCTTCCGCCAGGGCGGCGCTCATGGCCTCCCGGGTACGAAAACCGCCGGTGACCATCAGGGGCGTCCCCACACTGTCCCGGATTCGCCGGGCGTACTCCAGGAAGTAGGCCTCCCGGCGCCGGGTGCTCTGCCGCAGGGGAACCTCAGCGCTCTCGGAACGGCCCTCGTGTCCCAGCAGGCGGGGCTGCTCGTACGTCCCTCCCGAGATCTCCAGCAGGTCGATCCCCTCGTCTTCCAGCCAGCGGGCGACCTGCATGGAATCTTCGCTGGAGAACCCGCCCCGCTGGAAGTCCGCGGAATTCAGCTTCACCGCCACGGGAAAACCGTCGCCGACGGCCGCCCGGGTGGCGCGGACAATCTCCAGCAGCAGCCGGGCCCGGTTTCCAAGGTCCCCGCCCCAGGCGTCCTCCCGGCGGTTGGTCTGGGGCGAGAGGAACTGGGACAGCAGGTAGCCGTGGGCGGCGTGGATCTGCACGCCGGTGAAGCCCGCCTGCTTCGCGCGCCGGGACGTCGCCGCGAACCGGCGGATCACGTCATGGATCTCCGGCTCGGTGAGAGCCCTTGGGCGCGCGAACAGCCCCAGCAGGTCAAGACCCACCGGCGACGGGGCAACGGGATGCCGGGTCGACATCCGGCTCGACTGGCGGCCGGGATGGCTGATCTGCATCCAGAGGTGGTTGCCGGCGACCGTTCCCTCCCGCGCCCACTCGGCGAGGGCATCCTCGCCGCGGTCGTCCTCCAGGACGACGTTGCCCGGCCGCTCCAGCCAGCGCCGGTCCACCATGACGTTGCCGGTGACGAGCAGGCCTGCACCGCCGGCGGACCACCGCCGGTAAAGACGGGACAGCCGCGCCGTGGCCCGGTCGTCGGAATCGGCCAGACCTTCCGTCATCGCCGCCTTCGCCAGGCGATTGGGCAATACTGCGCCACAGGGAAGGCGGAGCTGGTCGGACAGTTCCCGGGGCGAGGAGGGGGTCATGGGCGCCGGAGCATATCCGCTGCCGAGGCCCGGGCCAATCCGCGCGGCCGGACAGGCTCGTTTAGAATCTGGCGCCTTGTTGCGCGCAGGAACGGGGGAAACATGTCCGGCGACGAGCCTCTTGTGACCAACGACGCGGTCGTGCTCGGCCTGCTGGCGGTCATCCTGGGTACGGTGTTCTGGACCCAGCAGAGCCGTCACCCCTTCTGGACGCGTTTCTACAGCGTCATACCCGCTCTCCTGCTTTGCTATTTCCTGCCGTCCCTGCTGAACACCGCGGGCGTCATCGACGGCTCGCAGTCGAATCTGTACTACGTCAGTTCCCGTTATCTGCTGCCCGCCTGCCTGGTGATGCTGACCCTGTCGGTGGACCTGCCGTCCATCCTGAAGCTCGGCCCGAAGGCCCTGGCGATGTTCTTCACCGGGACCGTCGGCATCGTGCTCGGCGGGCCGCTTGCCATCCTCGCGGTGAGCGCCTTCAGCCCCGAGACCGTGGGCGGCGCCGGGCCCGAGGCGGTGTGGCGGGGCATGACCACGGTGGCCGGCAGCTGGATCGGCGGCAGCGCCAACCAGACGGCCATGAAGGAGGTGTTCGACGTCGGCGACCGCCTTTTCTCCCAGATGGTCACGGTGGACGTCATCTGCGCCAACATCTGGATGGCCATGCTGCTGTTCGCCGCCGGGCGGGCGGCAGCCATCGACCGTCACACCGGCGCGGACACGTCCAACATCGATCACCTGAAATACAAGGTCGAGGAGTTCCACGCGGAGCACGCCCGCATTCCCCGGCTGGCGGACCTCATGTTCATCGCCGCCATCGGCTTCGGGGTGACCGGAGCCGCCCACGCCGCCGCCGACCTGATCGTGCCCTGGCTCCGGGCCAACGCGCCGGGACTGGAGAGACTCAGCCTGACCAGCGAATTCTTCTGGATCGTGGTGATCGCCACCACGGTGGGCGTGGTCCTGTCGTTCACCCGGGCCCGTCAGCTGGAGGGGGCCGGCGCTTCCACCGTGGGATCGGCGTTCCTGTACATCCTCATCGCCTCGGTAGGGATGAAGATGGACGTCACCGCCATCGTGGACAACCCGGGGCTGTTCGGCGTCGGCATGCTCTGGATCAGCTTCCACGCGGTGCTGCTGATCGTCGTGGCGAAGCTGATCCGGGCGCCCCTGTTCTATCTCGCCGTGGGCAGCCAGGCCAACATCGGCGGGGCCGCCTCCGCGCCCGTGGTGGCCTCGGCCTTCCATCCCGCGCTGGCGCCCGTGGGCGTGCTGCTGGCGGTGTTCGGCTACGCCGTGGGAACCTACGCGGCCTGGTTCTGCGGCCAGCTTATGCGCATCGCCGCTACCGGCACGTGAGCCCCGTCCCCCGTCGGCTGGACGCCATTGTCGCGAAGTGGGCGCCCGCTTCCGCGCTGGTTATCGGTACCCCGGCCGGGCCTGAGCCGCCGCTGGGGACGGTGACCCGGCTGGACCCGGGGCAAGCCGCTGAGCAGCTGGCCTCTTTGGGACGCTTCGACTGTGCACTGGTGCGGCCCGACGAGACCCTGGAAGGCCGGGGCCTGGTCCTGGTTCTCGGCCGCCTCAAGAACGTCCACGCCCCGCGCATTGCGCTGGAACTGGCCGTGTCGCCGCCGGCGGGACTCCGCAATGCCCTGCTCGACCTGGCGTTCGAGCCCGACGCGGAAGCGGAGGACCTCTGGGTGCACGACATCGACCGGTACAACCCCCAGCGGGAATGGAACAACCCGGACAACTGGGCTAACCCGGAAAACTTCCACAAGTACCGCTGGTGATCCGGGGGTCGAGCTCTGCGCTGTTTTGCCTAGTCCCCGCGGCCCGGCAGCGACATGAGGCGGGCGTCGCCAAGGAGAGACAGATCCGGCGCCAGCATCCGGATATACCGGTCGAAGTACAGGAACTGCTTGACCAGCAGGGTGAACTCCCGAGGGAAGCGGATGCCGTGACGGCGGCCCACGGCCACCAGGTCCATCAGCGCCCGGTTCAGGTCATCCTCCTCCGGCGCCGCCAGCTCCGGCTCTGCCGTCGAGGCGCTCACGGGCACAAGCTCCAGGCGCTGGAACAGGTTCTCCAGGTCCGCCGCCAGCTGCTCCCGGTCCACGGCCTCCGAGGTGGCGCCCATGTCCGCCAGGGCGTCAGCGACCACCTTGAAGTCGCCCCGGGGCAGCCCTTCCACGAGGGCGAACAGGGCCTGCCAGGTGGCCTCCCGGATGCGCCCCACGATACCGAAATCGATGAAACCCGCCCGGCCGTCCTCCAGGGCAAGGAGGTTGCCTGCGTGGAGGTCGGCGTGGAATACCGGGCAGCCCGTCAGGCTGCCGAACCAGGTGTTCAGCGCCTCCACGAGGAAGGCTTCCGGGTCCTCGGTACAGCGGGCGAGGCCCTCGGCGTCGGTCAGCGGCACGCCGTGGAGCCGCTCCATCACCAGTACCCGCGGCGTCGTGAACTCGTGCCACACCCGCGGGGCCGTGGCAGTGGTGTTACCGGACTCGGCGAGATATCGCCGGAAGGCCTCGATGTTCTCGGCCTCGCTGAGGAAATCGCACTCCTCCATCATGGAGGCCTGGATTTCCTCGACGATGGCGGCCAGGGAGGCATGGGCGGCTCCCGGCGTCACCTTCTCGGTGATACGGGCCATCAGGTGAAGCAGGTTCAGATCCGTGACGATCACCCGCTGCACGCCGGGCTTGCGCACTTTCAGCACCACCTCTTCCCCGCTGGTCAGCCGACCTGCGTGAACCTGGGCGATGGAGGCAGAAGCCAGCGGCATCGGATCGATCCAGGCGAACGCCTCCTCCATGCGGGCCCCGAGTTCCTGGCGCAGGGCGCTCCGGATGCGCGGCCAGGGCAGCGGCTCGGTCTGGTCGAGGCAGTGCTGGAACTCCTCCACGTACTCGGCGGGAAACAGCGACGGCGAGCTGGCGATGAACTGGCCGAGCTTGATGTAGGTGGCACCCAGTCTCTCGAAGGTCCGGCGCAGCAGCCGCGGTGCAGGCGGCCGGTCACCACGCAGCCAGCCGATGCCGGTGCCGGCCAGCACCGTACCGGTGTAGCCGATGCGCAGGGCACCCCGGGCTGCCAGGCCCACCAGGCCCCTGACCGAGTCCACGGGGGTTCGCGGCGATGCGCTCATACGGCCCCCCTCCGGCAGACGCGGGGGAGACTAACCATCCCGGCCCAGGCCCGAGACCGACAGGCCCCGGTCGACGAGGTCGCGGACCTGCGGGTGGAACCGGAACCCCAGGTGGCTTCCCGGATACCAGGCGATCTCCGGCTGATCCCAGTACTCCCACAGCGTCCGCGGCTGCACCGGCGGTACGAAGCGATCCACCAGCCCGGCGTAGATGAAACGCCGCTCCGGCGGCACCTTTGGCGAGAGGGCCAGGGGCGCCACCGGCTGCAGCACCGCAGCCACGTCCTCCCGGGTAATGCCCTCGGCCTCGGCCATCTTCAGCGCGCGTCGGCCGATGTGGAACATCATCAGTTCCGACAGGTCTACGGCAGGGATGCCGGCGATGACGCAGTCCAGGTCGTCTTCCAGGGACACGGACACCGCCGAAGCGTAGCCGCCCATGGATATGCCGTAGATACCCACCCGGCGCGCACCTTCCTGGCGCAGCCACCGCACCAGCCGCCGGATATCCCAGACGGTGAGGGTGAGAGCATGCAGGGTGTCCAGCACCTCGCCGGTAACGAAGCCCGCCCCGCTGACCCGCCCCCTTGACCGGCTCCCGTGCAGCGGCAGCACCGGAAACGCCAGGTTCACGCCCCGGGAACGCAGCCACGAGGCGTCGAAGGCCCTTAGATCGATGGGGCTGTGGCCCATGCCCAGCCCGTGCACGCACACCAGCCAGTCCGGAGAATCGCTGCGGCGAAGGAGGCGCACCTCCGAGGTCCGACAGCCCCGGTAGGTCAGCCAACGGTCCCGCCCGGGCGCGCCGGGCCGCGGTTCGAACTCGCTGTCATAGCGCATCACTTCGACTTCAAGACCGGCGGCGCGGCGGGTTCTCGAGTCGAAGGGGCCGACCGGAGGCGGCTCCTCGTGGTAGCCGGCAGGGTCCGTATCCCAGCCTCCTGCCGCCAGCCATTCCCGGGCCGCCCGGATTTCGCCGGCCACTCTCGCCTGGTCGTCCCGGTTCCACATACCCATGACGCTGGCGACCAGACCCAGGACGCTTTCATCGAGGGCGATCTCCGCGGCCACGCGGTTGTCCACGATCACCGGCTCCAGCCCTTCCGGCGTCTCCACGTCGTCGGCGACCAGGCGGCCCAGGGAGAGCGCGGCAATCACCGACAGCCCTCCCAGGAGCAGCGCCGTCAGCGGGGCGAACAGCAGCAGCGGGACGCTGAAGACGATCCCGATCAGCGCGCCCGTAGCGCCCGTCCGGGACGCGTAGGGGTCGCCAGGGAACACGACATTGGCCACTGCCGAGGTGACCAGCAGGGATCCTGGCAGTGCGGCCAGCAGGAACCTGACCAGGCCCTCGTCGGCACCGGTGCCGAACCAGGCCAGTCCGGCGATCATCACCAGCCAGACTTCCAGCCGACGAAGCATTTCGTAGCTCATAGGATGCCCATTCCCCTGCTGTTGCGTGACTGCGCCGTGAACGGCCGCGCCGGGCGGGCGCGCGCACCGGGGCGTGAACGGTCTAGCATAATGAAGCCGGCCCCCGGCTGCATGCGGGGCCCGACCGATCCGGTCAGGCCTGCCCTTGCCGGTGGCAGCCGGTGACCCCTCACTGACCCTTCCCTGCCAACCCGTCGAGACCCATGGACGTCTACCGCACCCCGGAAAATCGATTTCAAGGCCTGGCGGAATTCCCGTGGGAACCCCGGTACGCAGAGGTAGAGGGTCTGCGGATGGCCTGGGTCGAAGCCGGCCCTCCCGGCGGCGAGCCCGTGCTGCTGCTGCACGGAGAGCCCACGTGGTCCTACCTTTACCGAAAGATGATCCCCGTGCTCGCGGAAGCCGGGCTGAAAGCCATCGCCCCGGACCTGGTGGGATTCGGCCGGTCCGACAAGCCAACGCGTCTGGAGGACTACACCTACGCCCGCCACGTGGCCTGGACAGCGGGCTTCCTGGAAGTCACCGGCCAGGACAATCTGACGCTGGTCTGCCAGGACTGGGGCTCGCTGATCGGCCTGCGCCTGGCCGCGGAACATCCGGGGCTGTTCTCCCGGATCGTGGTGGCCAACGGGTTCCTGCCGACTGGGGACACCTCCCTGCCTGCCGTATTTCGCCTGTGGCGCGCGTTCGCCCGGTGGACGCCCGTGTTTCCCGTGAGCCTCATCGTGGCCAGCGGCTGCGCACGGCCCCTGTCTTCCGAGGCGCGCCGGGCCTATGACGCGCCGTTCCCCACCGCCGCGAGCAAGGCGGGCGCAAGGGCCTTCCCCCGGCTCGTACCCGCCGCCGCCGACGATCCCGCCGTGACGGCGAACCGCGAGGCATGGAACCGGCTGGGCCGATGGCAAAAGCCTTTCCTGACCCTGTTCGGAAGCCGGGACCCGATCTTCCGGGGCGCCGACCGGGTCCTGCAGGCCCACGTTCCCGGCGCCCGGGGCCAGGCCCACGGGGTCCTCCGGCGCGCCGGCCATTTCATCCAGGAAGATGCGGGTGAAGCCCTCGCCCGACGTGTGGCGGATTTCGTCGCCGCAACCCCCCGCCCCCTGACCGGGGACGGTTGAAGATCCGGCACGCCGCCCCCATACCCTTGTGGGAGTCTCAACGCCCAACGGAGCGATCCCATGGCTGAATCCCCCCGTGTCTTCGACGTCGGCGCCAGCGATTTCGTCGAGAAGGTGGTGGAGAAATCCCGCAGCATCCCGGTGCTGGTGGATTTCTGGGCGGCCTGGTGCGGCCCGTGCCGTGCTCTCGCCCCGGTCCTGGAGAAGCTCGCGGCCGAACTTGACGGCAAGCTGCTCGTGGCAAAAGTGGACACGGAGGCGGAGCAGGGCCTGGCGGCCCAGCTCGGGATCCGGAGCCTTCCCACCGTCGTGCTTTTCTCCGGCGGGGAGATCCGTGATCACTTCACAGGCGCTCTTCCGGAGGCGCAGATCCGCGCATTCCTGGCACCCCACCTGGGTGCCGCGCAAGGCCCAGGGCTCCGGGAGACGGTGGCCCAGCGGCTGATCCGTGGCGACACTGACGGCGCCAGGCAGCTGGTCTACCGGGCCATGGACGAGAACCCGCAAGACCCGGCGCTTCCCCTGGAACTCGCCCGGGTGGCCCTGGCGGAAGGCCGCCTTTCCGAAGCCGAGGCGATACTCTCCGATCTCCGGGCCGACGTGGCCGAGAGCGACCCGGCGCGGGCGCTCAAGGGCGCCCTGACCTTCGCCCGGGCCAGCGAAGACGCTCCCGCGGAAGCGGATCTGGCAAAGACCGTGGAGTCCCGGCCCGAGGACCTCCAGGCCCGGTATCTGCTCGGCGCGCGGCGGGTCGTCCGGGGCGACTATGCCGGCGCCCTGGAGGAGTTCCTGGAGATCATGCGCCGGGACCGCAGCTTCGGGGACGATCTCGGCCGAAGCAGCATGGTGAAGGTGTTCGAGCTGCAGGGCATGGATCCGGCCCTGATCTCGGCGTATCGAAAGCGCATGTCCGCCCTGCTGCACTAGTCGCCGCGGGCCGGGCTTTGCCCGCGCCGGGCGGTCCGGCTATCTTTCGCTCCCGAACCCACCGACGCCCCGCAGCCGCAGGGCGCGGGAGCCATGTCCGCAACTGAGATCCTCGCCTACCTGGCCGCGGCCGTGATCGCGGTGCCCATTTCCCGGCGGCTGGGCTTCGGCTCGGTGCTGGGGTACCTGGCGGCGGGCATCGCCATCGGGCCCTGGGCCCTGGGGCTGGTGGACGACGTCGACCACGTCCTGCACGTGGCGGAATTCGGCGTCGTGCTGCTGTTGTTCATCATCGGACTGGAACTGCAGCCCAGCCGCCTTTGGGCCCTGCGAAAGGCCGTCTTCGGTACCGGGGCGGCCCAGGTGCTGATTACCGGCGCCGCCCTGTGGGCCGCCGCCATGGCTTTCGGCCTGGCCGCGGCGCCCGCCCTGATCGTCGGGCTTACCCTGGCCCTGTCATCGACCGCTTTCGTTCTGCAGCTGCTGGCGGAACGCAGGCAGCTCACCACGCGGCACGGCCGCACGGCCTTCGCCATCCTGCTGTTCCAGGACCTGGCGGTGATTCCCCTGCTGGCCCTCATCCCGGCCTTCGCGCCAGCCTCGGGAGCGACGGACGCCGGGGGCGCCGCGGATGTCGTCCTGCAGCTGGCGGCGGTCGCGGGGCTGATCCTTGGCGGGCGCTGGCTGCTGAAGCCACTGTTCCGGCTCGTGGCCCGGGACGGGGGGCACGAGATCTTCACGGCCATGTCGGTGCTGATCGTGGTGGCCGCGGCGATGCTGATGGTTCACGTGGGACTGTCCGCGGCCCTGGGTGCCTTCATCGCGGGCGTCCTCCTGGCCGACTCGGAGTTCCGGCACCAGCTCGAAGCCGAGATCGAGCCTTTCAAGGGGCTGCTTTTGGGGCTGTTCTTCGTGGCCGTGGGCATGTCCGCCAACCTGGGACTGCTGGCGGACTTCCCCCTGCGCCTGATCGCCATGACCCTTTGCCTGCTGCTGATCAAGGGGGCGGTGCTCTACGGCGTCGGGCGGATCACGGGGCTGCCGGCCGCGTCGGCGCGCAGCCTTGCGGTGGTGCTCTCCCAGGGCGGCGAATTCGCTTTCGTGCTGCTGGCCGCCGCCATGGAAGGTCAGCTCATCCAGCGTGAGCTTTTCGAGACCCTGGTACTGGTGGTCACCCTCTCCATGGCCGCCACGCCGTTTCTGGTCCTCCTGGATGAGCGCCTGGCCTCGAAAGAACGGTCGAGCGAGCCCGAGCGCGCTTTCGACACCCCGGACAGCGGGGACCACCGGGTCATCGTCGCCGGCCTCGGTCGGTTCGGACAGATCGTTGCCCGGGTCCTCAACATGCGCGGCATCGCGTTCACGGCCCTGGAGTCCGACGCAAGCCATGTGGACTTCCTGCGGCGGTTCGGCAACGTCGTCTACTATGGCGATGCCCGGCGCCTGGAGCTGCTGCGGGCCGCCAGAGCGGGGGAAGCGAACATCTTCGTGGTGGCCGTAGAGGACAGCGCCACCTCCATACAGATCGTCGAGACCGTGAAGGGCCACTTTCCCCACCTGAAGATCTTTGCCCGGGCGGTGGACCGGGCCCACGCCCGGGCTCTGAAGGACCGCAAAGTGGACTACGTCATCCGCGCAAACTTCGCTTCCAGTCTCGAGATGGCGGAAAATGTGCTCACGGCCCTGGGTGATCCCGAAGACAAGGCCAGACGCAGCATCCAGAGATTCCGGCAGTTTGACGAGGAGCTGCTGGAAAAGGAACGCGCCCTGCAGCAGGATGAAGGAAAGCTGATCCAGACCGTCCGCGAGGCGGAACGGGAGCTGGCGTTTTTGTTCGCGAGCGACGAAAGCAGCGGGCGCCGCAAGGACAAGAGCAAAGAAGATTGAGCGGACTCACGGACGATTACTTCAGGGATCTTCCTCCCAGGGACCGGCGATATGACACGCCCCTGGGCGAAGGGCTGGTTTTCAGCGTCTTCCCCAACGGCACCAAGTGCTGGGTGCTGGTCTACTCCGCCGCAGGCTTCGCCCGGCGCCGCACCCTGGGGCTGTTCCCCGAGATGGGCCTGAAGTCTGCCCGCAGCGCAGCGGCCGACGCCCGGGAAATCCTGGAAGTGGAGGCACAGCTGGCGGCCGACGGGGAATCCACCTCGGCCGCCTCGCGGCAGGGTTTTGTTGCGGGCCTGGCAAAGCGGCCCCTGCTGGCCGCGGCGCTGGGCATTGGGTTCGCGGCGCTGCTGGGCCTGCTGGTGGTCTGGGTGGCCGGGTGACCCGCCCCCTGTTTCGGGAAGACAGCTACCTCCGGCGCTGCCAGGCCCGGGTGGAATCGGTGACCGCCGACGGGATATGCCTGGACCAGACCGTCTGCTATCCCCGGGGAGGGGGTCAGCCCGGCGATACCGGCCGGCTCGTCACTGACGACGGGCGGGTGATAGAACTGGGCGAAACCCTGCCTGGTGAAGACGGTGCCATCATCCACGTGCCGTCGGAAGACGGGGTGGTCCTCATGCCGGGAGAACCGGTCAGCGTGTCCATCGACTGGCCCCGTCGCTTCGCTCACATGCGCATGCATACCTGCCTTCACCTGCTGGGGGCGGTTCTCCGTTACGGGGTCACGGGCGGCAACGTGGGCATCCGGCGCAGCCGGCTGGATTTCGACATGCCCGACGCGCCTGACCGGGAGAAGACCGCGGCGGCCCTGAATGCGCTTGTCCGGCAGGATCTTCCCGTGCGGGCCTTCTGGATCAGCGAAGAAGCGCTGGATGCAAGGCCCGACCTGGTGCGGACGCTGTCGGTCAGGCCTCCCCGGGGCGCCGGGCGCGTCCGGCTGCTCGAAATCCCGGGCGTGGACCTGCAACCCTGCGGCGGCACCCACGTGGCCCATACTGGTGAAATCGGCGCCGTGCGTGTTGCCAGGATCGAGAAGAAGGGCAAACGCAACCGCCGGGTTTACGTAGAGCTGGAAGAACCGGGCTTATGACTGAAACATGGAATGCGCTTCCCCCGGTGAGCGTCGTCGTGCCCGTACTGGACGAGCAGGACAACGTCGAACCCCTTTACCGGGAAATCCGCAGCGCCCTGGGACCCGTCACGGAGCACGAGATCATCTTTGTCGACGACGGCAGCCGCGACGCAACTCCGGACCGGCTTCGCCGGCTGGCCGAAGAGCCGGAAAGCCGGCTACGTGTTGTCCGCCATCCCCGCCCCTTCGGCCAGAGTGCCGCAGTCCGAAGCGGCGTGCTGGCGGCCCGGCATGCCTGGATCGCCACCCTGGACGGGGACCGGCAGAACGACCCTCAGGACCTGGTGGACATGCTGCAGCGTGCCGCTGCCCGCGGACCCGGTGCGCCCCAGGTGCTGTTCATCGGCCACCGCGTCAATCGCAGGGACAGCGGAATGAAACGCTTCGCATCCCGCTTCGCCAATGGCCTGCGCTCCCGGCTGCTCAGGGACGGTACACCGGACACGGGCTGCGGCATCAAGCTGTTCCCGCGGGACCTGTTCCTCCGCCTGCCCTACTTCGATCACATGCACCGGTTCCTCCCGGCCCTGGTGCAGCGGGAAGGCGGGGAGGCGGTGTCGGTGCCCGTACATCACCGGGCCCGCGAAGAGGGCCGGTCCAAGTACGGCATCATCGACCGAGCCCTGGCCGGCGCCTGGGACCTGCTGGGCGTGGCCTGGCTTATCAGCCGTTCCCCCCGGGACTACAACGCCCGGGAGGTCAAGCCGGGCGAGTGAACGCCGTCCCGTCCTCCGGGTTCCGAAGCCTGATCGCCTGGCTGACCCGGGAGGACGTGCCCCGTCTGTACGACCTCCTCTGGCTTCTGCTGCTGGGCGTGGCGGTGCTGGCGGCCGGTGTGGGGCTCCGGGATCCGTGGCCTCCGGACGAGCCCCGGTTCGCCCTGGCCGCGCGAGACATGGTCGAGACCCACCAGTGGCTGTTCCCCCGTATCGGCGGCGATCTGTATCCCGACAAGCCTCCGGTTTTCATGTGGCTGCAGGCCACCGCCTACGCCCTCACCGGGTCGCTCCGGATCGCCTTCCTGCTGCCCACGGCCCTGGCCGCCATCGGCATCCTCCTCCTGGTCTACGATCTCGGCCGCCGACTCTGGGACCGTCCCACCGGCGTGGCGGCGGCCCTGGTCCTGCTGGCCCTCGTGCAGTTCCAGGTGCAGGCCAAGAGCGCGCAGATCGATACCACCCTGGCTTTCTTCACCACGCTGTCGCTCTACGGGCTGATGCGGCACCTCATCCAGGGTCCCCAGTGGTCCTGGTTCTGGGCCGGCTGCGCGGCGGCAGGGGTGGGCGTCATCACCAAGGGAGTGGGCTTCATCCCCCTGCTGGTCCTGTTTCCCTGGGGATGGGCGGCCTGGCGGGGCTGGAACGTGGCGCGACCCGCCGGCGCGGCCCGCTGGGCGGCGGGGGGCCTGGCCTTTATCGGCGCCGTCGCGCTGTGGCTGGTGCCGATGCTCCTGGTCGTGGCCTCCAGCGGGGACCCGGCCCTGGCCGCATACCGCGACGAGATCCTGTTCCGACAGACGGCGGAGCGCTATGCCGATGCCTGGGGCCACCGGGAGCCCGTCTGGTATTTCGTCGTCAACGTGATCCCCTGGGCGTGGCTGCCGGTCACGCTCCTGCTTCCCTGGCTTCTGCCGCGCTGGTCACGGGCCCTCGGGAACCGGGATCCACGTGTCCTGCTCCTGGGCGGGTGGGTGCTGCTGGTCGTGGCCTTCTTCACCGCGAGCACCGGCAAGCGGGGCGTTTACATGCTGCCGGCGGTGCCCGCGGTGGCCCTCCTGGCCGCTCCCTGGGCGGCCGAGCTGGCCCGGCGCCGCGGCGTCCGCTGGATCCTGTTCGGCCTGTCCGTCATCCTCCTGGTTGCCCTGGGACTGTTCGCCGTTTCTCCCCCGGAGCGCATCAGCCGTGCCCTGGAAGCCGGCGGCGGCGAGGTGCCCTGGCACTTCATTCTCGCGGTACTGGTCGGGGGTGCACTGATAACCGCGGCGTGCCGGCTACGCCATGCCGCCGCGGGGTTTCTCGGGATCTCCCTGCTGATGTGGTCGCTTTACGGATGGGTGGGCTATCCGGCCGTGACCGACGCCCGGTCGGGGCGGCCCATCGTCGAGGCGCTCCAGGCAGAAGCGCCCGCCGGCACGCAGCTGGGCCTGGTCGCCTGGCGGGAACAGTTCCTGCTCTACCTGGATCGGCCCGTCGTGCACTTCGGCCATCGCAAGCCGCGGGACGAGGCCCTGGCCGACGGCCTGGCGTGGCTGGCCACGGGGGACCACCGCCTGGTGCTGATTGACGATACCGGCGACGGTTGCCTGGATCCGGCTGCGGCAGTGCACCTGGGTTATGCACATCGCAGGCACTGGTATCTTGCCGGCCCGGGGGCGCTGGACGCTGCCTGCGGGGACGGCCGGAAACGTCCGGCTGACCTGTTCCGGTACGACCCGCCGGGGCGCCGGGAATAGGCCGTGCCGCCGGCGACCGCGCGCAACTGGCGGGGCGACGTGTCCGGAGGCTTCCGCGCTGCCATCGTTTCCATCCCCCTGGCCCTGGCCTTCGGCGTGGTGTCCGGGGCGGGGCCGCTCCCGGGGTTCTGGGGCGCGGTGGCGGTCGGCCTGATGGCGGCGCTGTTCGGCGGGACGCCGACCCAGATCTCCGGTCCCACCGGGCCCACGGCCCTGGTGCTCGCCGCGGTCCTTTCCACCTACCACATGTCCCTGGCGGAGGCCTTCACGGTCGTCATGCTCGCCGGCGCCATGCAGATCGGCCTCGGTGTGCTGCGGCTCGGCCGCTACATCACGCTTATGCCCTACCCCGTGATCTCCGGCTGGGCGTCGGGCATCGGCGTGACCATCATCCTCATCCAGCTCGGCCCCCTCCTCGGTCAGCCCGCGGAGGCGGGCGCGCTGGACGCAGGCCGGGCCCTTCGCACGACCCTGGACACCGTGGGCCTGCACGCGGTGCTCGTCGGATCGGTTTCGCTGGCGATTTGCCTGCTGGCGCCCGCCCGGCTGAACCGGCTGCTGCCGGCACCCCTCCTGGCGTTGCTGGTCGGCATGGCGCTGGCCGCCACGGTGTTTCCAGACGTGCCCCGGCTCCAGCCGGCAGCCCAGCTCCTGCCCCATTTCCACTTTCCGGCCATCGAGGGCGCACGACTGCAGGACATCCTGTTCGCCGCCCTGATGATCGCGCTGCTGGGCTCCATCGACAGCCTGCTGGGCTCGCTGGCGGCAGACACGGCCACCAACACCTGGCACAACTCCGAGCGGGAGCTCGTCGGCCAGGGACTGGGCAACCTGACGGCGGGCATCCTGGGGGGCATCCCGGGAGCGGGCGCCACCCTCCGCACCATGACCAACATCCGCGCCGGGGGCCGTACCCGGCTGTCCGGTGTCGTCCACGCGGGGATTCTCCTCGCCGCCTATCCGCTGCTTCTCGCCGCCCTGCCGCACGTGCCCCTGGCGGCCCTGGCCGGGGTGCTCATTTCCATTGCCCTGAGCATCATCGACTGGCGGTATCTCAGGCTGGCGCCCCGGGCTCCCCGCGGCGGACTGTTCCTGATGTTCACCGTCCTCGCGCTGACGGTGTTCACCAACCTGCTGGTCGCCGTGGCCATCGGCACCATCCTGGCCAGCCTGTCCTTTGTGAAGCAGATGGCCGACCTGCAGCTGGAGTCTGTCCGCACCGTGGACAACCCGGCGGGGGAGGCTTCCCTGAGCGAGGAGGAATCGGCGCTGATGGACCGGATGCGGGGCGACGTCCTGCTGGTACAGCTCTCCGGGCCCATGAGCTTCGGCGCCGCCAACGGCCTGCACCGCCGCCTGGGGCGATACCAGGACTACTCCGTGGTTATCCTGGATTTCACGGCGGTGCCGGTGGTGGACTCCAGCGCCGCCATGTCCCTGGAGCAGATCATCTCCCGGGCCCGGTCCGGTGATCACACCGTCGCGCTGGTGGGCGTCTCGCGCTCGGTGGCCCGGGTCTTTGCCCGGCTCGGCATCCTGGACCTGATCCGGGACTGCGACCGCCATGCCACTCGCCTGGACGCGTTGCGCCAGGCGGCCCGGGACCTCGGCATGGAGATCGATCCCGCGCCGGCGCATCACGCCTGAGCCGGCATCAGCACCTCCCAGTCGTTCCGGCGAGCCAGCTTCACCAGTCGCGTCCCGGCGTCCACGACGACGGGATGGGCCACCGCCTCCAGGAGGAACCTGTCGCCCCAGGCGTCCCCGTAGGCCCAGGCGTCGGCCAGCGTCCCGCCAGCCGCCCGCGCCATCTCCCGCGCAAGGGCCAGCTTCCGAGGGCCGTGGGGATGCTGAAGCACCCGATCGGCACCCACCCGGCCGGCCCGGCGGGGCAGCACCGAGGCTTCCCAGGCGTCCGCCCCCAGGTGGCGCCCGATGGCACCGGCAAGGAAATCCGGCGTCCCGGTCAGCAGCAGTACGGCGTCCCCCCGGGACTGGTGGTGGCGCAGGCGATCCAGGACGGGCCGGTTCCAAAGGGCCTCCCCGGCGTTTTCCACGAAACGCTCCGCCAGGCTTTCCAGCTCCGAGGTCTCCAGTCCCGACAGGTGGGCCTTGTTGGTCCGGAACCCCAGCCAGCCGTCGGCCCACAGCCGGGCGGGCAGCCGGCCCGCGTAGCGCAGCATCCGTGCCGGCGTCAGCAGGCCATGGCGCGCCATGCAACGGACAAACCGGATCTCCGTGCTCGGCCTGGGCACCAGGGTGCCGTCCACGTCGAAGATGGCCACGGTGCGACCCATGTCAGCCGGCATGCCGTTCGCGCAGGCGGGCCAGGTAGCCTCCTATCACCGGCAGGCCCCGAAGCAGGCACAGCGCCACCGAACCGTAGACCAGCCAGTCGCCCACCCGGCGCAGGCCGTCACCCCACTCGCCTTCGATGCCGCCGGCGGCAGGCGCCAGGCCGTGGATCAGGAACAGCCAGCAGAAGGCCGTGGCCTTGAGGACCGCATAGAAGGTCCGAACGAAGGCGCCGGCGACCAGGAACCGGCCGACGGACCCGCTGACCGTATCGAAAGGGGCCTTGCCCGTGCGGGCGCTGGCCTCTCCGCGGATGGTATCCACGAGGCCGCCCCGGGCGATGAAGATCAGGGGCACCCAGACGGGCACCAGGTCCAGGTCCGCCAGCACCACCCACAGGGAGATCTCGACGATTCGGTCGACGGCGATGTCCAGCATGGCACCGAAGTTGCTGGTCTCGCCCCGGCTGCGGGCCAGGTAGCCGTCCACCGCATCGGTGACGAAAGCAAGGATCAGCAGGGGAACCGCCAGCAGGCGCCAGGGAGTGGGCGGGGTATAGGCGACGAGGATAGCGGCCAGCACGAGGAGGAATCGGCTGAAGGTGACCAGGTTGGCCATGTGAGCTGTCGGGCTTCCCCTTGCGGGAACCCACCCTCCGCGTTGAGCCCGCGTGCCATGGTACACGGGCCCCGGGTCAGTCCTCGCGGGACAAGCCGTCCAGGAGCTGCTGCTCGTACTGCGGGTCCAGGTGAATTTCGGCGCCGCCTCGCCCGTGGGCCAGCCGCATGCGGAGCAGCTCGAGCCGGCGGGCAGCACGGCTGCGTTCCGCCTCGCAGCGGGCCGCGGACAACAGGGCCCGGGCGTCGGCGATGTCCCGCCTCAGCTCGGCCTCCGGCGGCAGATAACCACTGTTCTTCAGCAGCCGGTACGCGGCCCGCAGCTCAGGCGGGACGTGCCGGTCGTCGTCGAGTTTCAGCGGCCTGCCCGCGCCAGGCAGGTTGTCCAGCTCGCCCGCTTCCATGGCCTGGCGGATACGTGACTCTGCCAGCTTGTGCACGATGTTCATGGGATTCGGCGAGCCGCCAGCGGAACCGGGGCCGGAGCCTACCAGGGGATGGGCCGGCCGTCCCAGGCGAAAAAGCCGCCATTGTCCGGCGGCTCGAGGCCGTCGATCACGGCCAGCAGCTGCCGGGCCGCCCGGTCCGCCGGGAACAGCTTGTCCTGCGGGACGGAGGCCTGGAAGGGGCGCGACAGGTCGGTGTCCGTGGTGCCCGGGTGAAGGGCCACCGCCAGCGCGCCCCGGGCCCGGCGGGGCAACTCGATGGAAAGGTTGCGGATGAGCATGTTCTGGGCGGCCTTGGAAGCCCGGTAGGCATACCAGCCGCCGAGCCGGTTGTCGCCGATGCTCCCCACCCGGGCGGACAGGCTCGCAAACACGGCCCGGGCCCGGCGGGGCAAGAGGTCCTCCACGTGCTTGGCCAGCAGCACCACGCCCGTCGCGTTGACCTGGAACGCCCGGGCAAGCCAGTCGGGGCGGATTTCCCGCAGCCGGCGTTCGGGGAACATCTGCTCCGGCCCGTGGAGGATGCCCGCGCAGTTGATGACCAGGTTCAGCGGCCGCGCCCGGGCGCCGATGGTCTCGGCCGCGGCGGCCAGGGAATCCTCGTCTGTGACGTCCAGCACCACAGGCTGTACCCGCTCGTCTGCGTCAGCCAGGGATACCAGCGCGTCGCTGGCTCCGGGGGACCGGCATCCTGCCCAGACGGTTCCGACGCCGGGCGTGGCAGCCAGCCGGCGAGCAAAGGCCAGTCCGATCCCCCGGCTGGCGCCCACCACCAGGGCTTCCACCGGCTCTTCGAAACTGGACAATGGGGGCGGGGGCCCGGCGGGGGAAACCATGTCGGTCTCCTTTTGCGAACAGATGGGCAGGCCTTCGCCGGAATTCGCAGGACAGATTTTATGCAGGACATGACGCAGGTCGCCGCGGCGCTGCTGGCCGGACTGGCGTTTGGCGCCAATGCTTTCCTTTCTTTCGTACTGGCGCCCATGGTCTTCCGGGTGCTGGAAGGACCTGCCGCTTCCGCCTTCCTTCGGGCGCTTTTCCCCCGCTACTACGCCTTCACCGCCGCCGTGGGCGCCGGGCTGCTGCTGGCAACCGTCCTGGCGGGGACGGGCTGGTCCGCCGCGGCGGCTCTGACGCTCCTGGCCGCGGCGTCCCTGGCCCTGGTACCCCGTATCAATGCGGCCCGGGACGCGGGCGAGGCAGCCGCAGCCCGGTTCCGGCGCCTCCACGGGGCATCGGTGGTCCTGAACCTGGGCATGCTCGCCGCCTCGGGCTGGCTCGTGGTGTTGTTTTCCCGGGGCTGGTCCGGAACGGCCTAGGGGCTTGCCACCACCGGCGTGCCCAGGATCATGGAGCGGACATGACGCACCGGCGGGGAGCCGAAGGACAGCACGGTGTCGTGGTAGCGCCGCAGGGTGAAGTCCTCCCCCCATGACCGCTCCACCTCCTCCCGCAGGTCGGCATGCTCCTGGTAACCGACGAAGTAGGTGGACAGCTGGGCGGAGGTGAGCTGGGCGCGGATCCACTTCCCGGCTGCTTCCCGTTCTTCCTGGAATCCGCCCTCCACCATGAGCTCCATGGCGGCCTCCCGGTCCATGCCGTCCACGTGGATGGCCTGGTCGATGATGGCGTTCGTCACCGCGCGCAGGTACCACTTGAGATTGGTCAGCCGCATGAGGGGATCGAAGTCCAGGTATCCGTTGTCGATCATGACCCGCTCCGCGTAGACCGCCCAGCCCTCCACGAAGGGACCGGACCACAGGACCGACCGGAGCACCGACGGGTAGCGATTGGAATGCGCCAGCTGGAGGTAATGACCAGGCATGGCCTCGTGGATCGTGAGGTCCTGGATGGAGTAGAGGTTGTACTCCCGCAGGAATGACTCGACCTGGATGTCGGTCCACTCTTCCGGCAGGGGTGCAACCGCGTAAAAAGTCTTCTGGCCCTTGTCCAGCGGTCCCGGCGGGTCACAGTAAGCCACGGCCACGCCGCGCTGAAACTCCGGCATGATGATGATCTCGATGGGGTCGTCCGGCACCTCAACGAGATTCTTTTCGCGGACGAATTCCGTCGTCTGGGCCAGCTGCCGGCGGGCCACCTCGACGATCTCGTCGCGGCCCGGCAGGTGCCTGTAGACCTCTTCCAGGGCCGCCCGGATCACCGCCTGCCTGAACTCCGGCGCGGGCGACTCCGGCACCTTCACCATGGGGTACTTGCCCCGGTACACCTCCAGAGCCACCTGGTACATCTCGTCCCGGACTCTCTGGAACTCGGCCTGGGCGCGTTCGCGGATCTCCCGCCGGCTCAGGCTGCTGTCCAGGGTGTACGCGAGCTTCCGGTCGAACAGCTCGGCCCCGAGCCGGAACTCTCCCTCGGCGGCCGGCACCAGGTCTTCCTCCAGCCAGGCCTGGTGGGTCTCGACAGCCTCCCGGGTCGCGGCCATGGCACCTTCGAGACGCGTCTTCAGCGCCGGGGCGACGTTGGCCAGCTGCGGCACCACCATGTCGTCGAGGATGGACAATACCCCGCGGTTCTGCTGGGCCGCAGTCTCCGCGTGGACCCGGGGCACCCGCGCCGGCTGCAGGGTAGCCCGGACCTCGGCGAGGAATGCCGGCATGGCTTCCAGCCGCCCGGCCAGGTCATCAAGCCGCTCCTCCAGTGGTGCGAAATCCCTGGCCATCAGGCTGTACACGGCGCCGCCGGCCAGTTGCGTGTACTGGAGGGGATTCCACGCCCATTCCTGCAGCTGGTCGAGTGACCAGAGGGAATACTCCAGCTGGTTCGCCAGCATGGCGGCGTCGATCTGGTTCGCCCTGGAAAGCTCCGAGCGGTCGATGTCCGACAGGGCCTGCAGCGTATCCTGCAGGAAAGCCCGTTCCGCGGCGCGGCCTGCCGCGCTGATATCGTCCAGCCGATCGTCGAAGCGATGATCCCCCAGAGTCGTGGCGGAGACCGGGGACAGAACCGGGAACCCGTCCACGAACCGGGCGGCGAGTTCCTCGAAGCGAACGTCTTCCGCCGAGGCCGCCACGGCCTGGGTCCCGGTCAGCGTGGTGAGAAGAAACACAACAGACAGAAAGGCTTTCATGCCACAAGTCCCGCCAGAAAGGAGTTGCGGGCAACATATCACGCCGGCGGGCGGGCCAAAAAAGGAGGCCCGGCAGGACCGGGCCGAACAGCGGCACGAGTGCTCTCTGGAGAGGGCGCCTTCCGGCGCCGTCGGCGGCAGGTGCTGAAGCCATCGCCGATCCGGGTTGGTAAGCTAGCGTGCGACTGTTACCGGAGGATTAACACCATGCGCCCCATCCTGGTCACCCTTGTCGCACTGCTGGCCGCCGCCGGCTGCGGCGGCGACCATCCGCCGCTCCCCGTGGTGGATAACGTGAACCTGGACCGGTACCTGGGCCGGTGGTACGAGATCGCCCGGTACCCGGCCCCCTTCCAGGAAGGCTGCACGGCTACCACGGCCACATACAGCATGCGGGAGGATGGCGACATCCGGGTCATGAACCGCTGCCACGTCGACAGTCCTTCGGGCGAACTCCGGGAGGCCGAGGGCCGGGCCCGGGTGGTGGACCCGGAGACCAATGCCAAGCTGGAGGTCACGTTCTTCTGGCCCTTCTGGGGAGACTACTGGATCCTGGCCCTGGACGAGGACTACCGGTGGGCGCTAATCGGCGAGCCCGGCAGGGACTACCTGTGGATCCTGTCCAGGACGCCGGTGATGAGCGAGGCCACGTATGCCAGCATCGTCGGCAGGCTGCCCGCGCTCGGTTACGACCCGTCCCGGCTCATCGAGACCGTGCAGCCGCCGGTCTCTGCAGAGTGATGCCGCCGCGCGTCCGCGTCGCCCGTGACCGGAAGCACCGGGAACGCAGTCCGGCGGCGGCTTTTCGCCCGCAGGAGTGAATCCACCTTGAGCAGCTCTTCGCTGGGCTTCCGCCGGCTCGTGCTGGCGACGATTCTCACCGTTGCGGCACCGGCGGCCCTGGCCCAGGCCATTCCGGGTCTTCCCGGAGGCGGTGGGGAACGGAGCGCGGAGACGGGGGAAACCCGACCCGCGGCGGAGCAGACCAGGCCTGAGCCCACGGCCATCGGGGCCACCCAGGTGCCGGTGCAGGCCGAGCAGAGCCAGGCCCTGCTGAGTGAGGCGCTGGGCGTCTCCGAGCCCGTGGAGAAGGAAAAGGCCGTCGGCCCCCGGCTGCCCGCCATGACGGAGCAGATCCAGCGGATGCAGGCTGACGAGCGCCTCAACCAGCTGGACAGCGTGAGTTTCAGGGCTCTCGAGAACCTGGAACAGCAATGGCAGCGTATCCAGGCTGACCTTCAGTCCCGGCAGAAACAGCTGACCGAGCGCTCGGAATCCCTGGCGCAATGGCAGGTCCGGGCTTCCGACCAGGTCAAGACGTGGGACCTGACCGTTAACGCACTCCGGGCTTCGGGAGTTTCCGAGGCCCTGGTCGAGACCGCGAGGAAATCCCGCGATGCCTGGCAGGACGCTGAGCAGCGTCTCAAGGCCCGGCAGGACGAGGTGCTAACCGTCCAGAGCCAGCTCACCGCGCAGTTCCAGATCACCGAGCAGGTCCTGCAGCGCATCGACAAGGTAAAGGACAGCGCCCGGCGCGGCGTCCTGCGGCGCGACCATCCCCCTTTGTGGCGTGGCGTGACGCCCGCGACGGGAGCTGCTCGGTTGCCGGCGGTCACGGAAAGGCTGCAGAGCGACTGGGACAACGCGGGTGAGTACCTGCGCGGCCAGGAGAGCGCGGCCGCGGTGCTGATACTGCTCACCCTCATCACCCTGGCGTTCTTCCTTTACGTCCGCAAGCGCGTCATCCCGGTGGCTGAACAGCACACCGAGGTGAGTCGTCACCTCCAGATCTTCAGGCGCCCGGTCGCGGCGACCCTGGTGGTGTCCCTGATGCTGGCGCCGTGGATCTTCCCGGACATGCCTGCGCCTGTCCGGGACGTGATGGGCCTGATTGCCCTGATCCCCATGGTGTGGCTGTTGCCGCTGATTACGCCGGCCAGCATGGCACGCCCCATATACGCCGTGGCTGCCCTTTATCTCCTGGTCAGGATCACCGACCTCGTGTCTTCCGGGACCGCGGCCGGCCGGCTGGTGCTTTTGCTTTACACCAGTCGTGCCGGGGTGCTGGCCTGGTGGATATTCAGGCCCGGCGGCCGGGCCTCCAGGCTGGAAGGGGGACCGTGGTGGCGTGCCGCCCAGCGCCTGGGAAGACTGGGCGGACTTGCCCTGGTGGCATCGGCGGTCCTGAACATCCTGGGCTTCGTCTCGCTGGCCGACCTGATCGCCGAGGGAACGCTGCGCTCAGCCTTCCTGGCGCTGCTGGTCTTCCTGGCAGTGGCGGTGATCGAGGGCATCGTCATCACTCTGCTGCAGAGCAAGCCGCTGCAACGGCTCAATATGGTCAGGTGGAACTCGGCCACCATCATCAGCTGGCTCCGGCGAATCGTATATCTCGGTGCCGCCGTGGTCTGGCTCGTGGGAACGCTGACTTATCTGCGCCTGCTGGAGCCCGCCCGCGAAGCGGCCGTGGCGGTGCTGACCGCCAGTGTCAGCATCGGCTCCGTAAGCCTTTCCCTGGGCAGCGTCCTCGGCCTGGTGCTGGTCCTCGTAGTCGGCGTTCTCCTGGCCCGGCTGCTTCGTTTTGTGCTGACGGTGGAGGTTTTTCCCCGCATCACGCTTCCCCGTGGCGTGCCCGCCACCATCGTCATGCTCGCCAACTACGCGGTCCTGGGTATCGCCTTCGTGCTCGCGCTGGCGGCGGCGGGCATCGAGCTCAGCCAGTTCGCCCTGATCGCCGGCGCCTTGTCCGTGGGTATCGGTTTCGGCCTCCAGAACGTGGTGAACAACTTCGTCTCCGGCCTGATACTCGCCTTCGAGCGGCCCGTTCAGGCCGGTGACGTGGTCCAGTTCGGCGAGACCTGGGGGCGCATCAGCCGCATCGGCGTGCGATCCAGCACGGTGAGGACATGGAGCGGTGCCGAGGTCATCGTCCCCAACGGCGACCTCATCTCCAGCCAGGTGACGAACTGGACCCTGTCAGACCAGCAGCGACGGGTGGAGATCGTCGCCGGCGTCGCCTACGGGACCGACCCGCACCAGGCCAAGGAGCTCCTCGAGGAATGCGCCCGCAAGGACGACCGCCTGCTGAGCGAGCCTCCGCCGCAGGCGCTGTTCCTGGGCTTCGGTGCCAGCTCCCTGGACTTCGAGTTGCGGGCCTGGACGGACCAGTTCGACAACTTCCTGACCATCAAGAGCGATCTCACCCTGGCCATTCACGACGCCCTCTACGCCGCGGGCATCGAGATCCCCTTCCCCCAGCAGGACCTGCACCTGCGCTCGGTGGACGAAGGCGCCGCGGCGCGGCTCGGCGGCCGGGGCCTTCCGCCACCTCAGCCGCCCGGCTCGCCCGGAGGCTCCGGCGGTTCCGGAGCGACCGACGTGGCCTCCGGCGGCACGTCCGCCGCCGGCGACGAGTCACCGGATGCCGGAGACGGCGGCACGGGCCGGGGCTCGGGATAGCGCTGGAACCAGGCGAGGATGTTCGCCACCTTCGCCATCAGCTGGGTCGGACGCCTGGCAATTGCGTGGGAGGCGCCCGGGACGCGGACCAGCACGCTGTCGATGCCCCGCAGTTTCAGGGCCTGGTAGTACTGCTCCGACTCCGACATGGGCGTCCGGAAGTCCTCCTCCCCCGTCAGCACCATGGTGGGCGTGTTGACGTTGCCCACCAGCGAAAGGGGTGACCGCCGCCAGTACTCCTCCGGGTGCTCCCAGGGCGGACCGGGAAACCAGTAGCGATAGAAGAAGTTGTACCTGTCCGCCGTGAGGGCGAAGCTGGCCCAGTTGATGACCGGCTTGGCCACGACGGCGGCCCGGAAGCGGTCGGTCTTGCCCACGATCCAGGCCGTCAGCACGCCGCCCCCGCTGCCCCCGGTGACATAGAGCCGGCCCGGGTCCACGTAGCCGCGGTCGATGACCGCATCCACGGCGGACATCAGGTCATCATAGTCCTCGCCCGGGTAGTTGTTCTCGATCAGGTTGGCGAACTCTGCGCCGTAGCTGGTGCTTCCCCTCGGGTTCACGTACAGCACCACGTAGCCGGCGGCGGCATACAGCTGAATCTCGGCAGAGAACCGGGGACCGTAGTTGGCATAGGGCCCGCCGTGGATCTCCAGGATCAGCGGATAGCGCCTGGCCGGATCGAAGCCGGGCGGCAGCGCGATCCAGGCCTGAACGTCCCGCTGGTCATAGCCCGACTCCACCCAGAAAGTTTCCACCCGGGCCAGTTCGCGGAAGTCCAGGACGTCCTCGTTGAGATCCGTCAGACGCCGGACGCGCCGCCCGTCACCGGTCGCCACCTCGGCGGGCCGCTCCGGCGACGTCTGGGTATAGGCGACGCTGCCGTACTCCGCAACGGTGTAGCTGCCGCTCGCGTAGGGCCGGCCCAGGGTCGTTCCGCCCACGTCGTCTGCGATGGCCGCCACCTTCTGGTTGGACAGCTCCAGGCGGGCAAGATGGGTCTGGCCTTCGTCGTCGTAGAGAAAGTAGATACCCCGCCCGCGACTGTCCCACGCCGGCGAGCGCACGGCCCGGTCCAGCTCGCCAGTCAGCAGGGTGATCTCGCGGCTGTTGCGATCGAAGACAAACAGGTCGGTGCTGTGGAATCCCAGCCTGGCGTCGTCGAAACCAACGTACGCGATACGACGCCCGTCCGGGGAAACCACCGGGCTCTCGTCGGGGCCGTAGCGGTCCGTCAGGCGACGCATTTCTCCGCTGTTGATCTCAACCACCCAAAGATCGGTGTCCAGGGGCTCGGACTCCCAGTCATCCCGCCGGTTGGCAGACACCACCAGGGCCTGGGAATTGGGCAGCCAGTCCAGGCCGCCGGCATGGTTGAAATCCCCGCGGGTCACCTGCCGTGGCGTCCCGCCCTCCGCCGGCACCACAAAAGCATGAACGTGGCCCTGGCGGAGGAAGCCGCGATCATCCGCACGGTAGATCATCGAGTCGATCACCCGCACCGGCTCCGCCCAGTTCGCACCCGCGGGCTTCTCGGGCAGGTTCGCCAGGGGCGCCACGTCCTGCTCCACGCGCCGGGTGAAGGCCAGCCATTTCCCGTCGGGGGACCAGGCCAGGTCCGAAGGCCGGCCGCCGAGCTCGCTCACGGGCGCCGCCTCCCCGGTGTCCATCCAGCGGATCCACAGGCTGTAACGGCCGTCCTGCTGGCCGACGAAGGCGAGCCGGCTCCCGTCCGGAGACCACCGGGGGGACGAGACCCGCTCGGGGCCCGTGACCAGGGGCCGGTGCCGGCCGCCGTCGGCGTTGATAATCCACAACTCCGAGCGCACCCGGTCGGTCATCCGGTCCATGGACTTTCGCAGATAGACGATGCGCTCGCCGCCGGGTGAGATCCGCGGGTCGTCCGCATACTCAAGCGCGAACACGTCCTCCAGGCCCAGGGGGCGGCTCTGGGCCAGGGCCGGCAGAGAGGCCACGAGGGCCAGGATGGCGACGAGCAGGCGTATCGCCGGCTGGATCATGAATGGGCTCCGGGTTCGGGGGTGCGTTCGAAAACGCGCGAGACTATACCGCTCGCAGCGGCCAATGCCAGTGCGCCTGTCGCAGGTCAGGCGTTACGCGCCGGAAGCTCAGTAAGCGCCGTAGCCGCCGGCCGTCTCGCCACGCCCGAAGCCCCAGCTGAAAGACAGCCGGACCGTGCGGGGCTCGATGGGGTGGAAATGCACGTCCTCCACGCCTTCCGGCGGCTCTCCCGGCAGCCGCGAGGCGTAGTAGTAGTCGATGTCGTGGTCTTCGGAATCCAGCAGATTGAGAACGGCCAGCTCCACCCGCCATTTGTCCGCCTGCCACCCGGCAAGCAGGTTGAAGGCAGAGAACGACCCCGACTCCACCGAGCCGTCCTCGGTCAGCGGCCGGGGACCGAAGTACCGCCAGCGTAGACTTCCGAACAGCCCCGTCCGGCTGTCCACGGTGATTCCGGCGCTGGCGACCCGCGGGATCGCGCCGGGGATGTCGTCCCCGGCCGGGCTGTCCACCAGTTCCGAGTGGGTCCAGGACAGGTCCAGGTCCAGCGTCAGCCAGTCCAGCGGCCGATACCAGTTGGCCAGCTCCACCCCCCAGCGGCGACTGGCATCGCTGGCCTCCGTGTTGCCCGCATCGCCCACGTAGAGAAGCTCCGAGTCCAGTTCCAGCCACCACAGGGACAACGACGAGTTCAGGCGTTCGCTCCAGGTGTAGCGGGCACCGGTCTCCGCGCCCCAGGAACGGACCAGGGCGTCCACACTCGCTGCCGGCTCGCCGCTGGCGGGATCCACGGAGATGGTGGTCCCGCGGGCGTCATTGCTGTGGAAGCCGCCGCCGGCACTGAGATACAACTCCAGGTCCGTGCCCGGCGTCCACACCAGGCTCGCCTTGGGGCTGAGCAGCGAATCACTGGCGCGGCCCGAGTTCGCCGCCAGTTCCGCGTCCACGTCGAAATGGTAGTAGTCGTAGCGAAGGCCCAGCACGGAACGGAAGCTGCTGTCCCACCGCGAGATGAGCTCGTAATAGGCGCCGGCACTGTACTGGGTGACATCGTCCTCCCGTACGGTATCCAGGATCCGCCGGCCGGCAGTGTGATACAGGCCTACGTCGTCGATGTTGTCGTGGCGCAGCTGCACCGCCGCCCGGTGGATCGTCTCCACCCCGAATACGTCGCCCCTCCACTCCCGGCCCACCTGCCCCCCGGTTATCAGCCGCTCCTCGCTCTGCTGGAACTCGTCCCCGGTATCCGGGTTGTCCAGGAAATAGGTGAAGTTGGACCAGAGGTCGAGGTCGTACCGGATGGCGTAGGCGTCCGCGAAAACGAAAGCATTTCCGTCCGCCCCGGCGCTCCGGAAGCGCGCGGACAGGCTCCACCGGCCCGTCTCCCCGCCGACGTCATCGTCCAGCGAGCCCAGCGGACCAATCAGCCCGCGGGCCACCGCCCGCTGCGGGATCTGGTCTGCCGAGTTCCAGCTGGCCTCGTAACCCATGAGGGTTGCGTCCAGTTCGCCCCATTCGCCGCCGGCGGACCACCGCAGCAGCCCGTTGTACCGCTCCAGGTCTTCGCTGATGTCGGTCCAGGGCCCGTCATACACGTGAGCCTCGAAGGCGCCGGTCACGTGTGCTCCGCCAGCGTGGAACGTGTTGCCTGCCAGGACCCTCCGGAAGCCGTCCTCGCCCACCCCCGCCTTGATCAGGGGCCGTGAAAGGGTTCGGAACGTGGAAATGTCGGCCGAACCGGCGGAGGAGAAATCGCCCACTTCCGCGTAGTACCCCCCTTTGCGGTAGTGCACCTCGGCGATGAGTTCCGGGATGAGGAAGTTGACGTCCGTGTAACCCTGGCCGTGAGCGCTGGCCGGGTTATTCACGGGCATGCCGTCGATCCAGGTGGCGAAGTCCGTGCCATGGTCCAGGTTGAAGCCCCTGAGGAACATCTGGTTGGACTTGCCCGTGCCACTGTGCTGGGTGACGATCAGGCCGGGCACGAGCTCCAGCACCTCACCGGTGCGCAGGATGGGCCGGTTGGCCAGTTCCGGCTGGCCGAACGTGCCCTCTGAAGCGGAGATGGCCTCGCCCACCAGGTTGCGGGCCCGACCGAGCACTGTGAGATCTTCCAGGTCGGCAGGCTCGTCGGCCCCCGCCGCGCCGGCCAGCACCGTCGCCAGCGCTGCACCCAGCAACCGCATGGACATGTCCGTTCCCTCGGCCCCGGAGAAGGGAGCCGGACAAATAGCTTACTGCCGGCCACCCCACCGGTCATCCGGATTCTCCACGACCCGCCGGCGGGCGGGGGCAAAAGCTTCCCGCGGGACCGGCGGTGCAGTATTCTCTGTCGGGCGAGCGCCCGTGAAAGATCGTGGCGGCTGGGCGGAGGTGCCTTCCGGGGCACCGCGGCGCAGCAGCCCCGGTCCGCGAAACCGGTCGCTGGGGGAACGCCGGATCGCGACCGACCGTCCCGGTGGACGGTCTCTCGAACCGAACCCGCCGCCCGGCTCGCTGGTGACGTTCGTCTTTTATTTTTTTGTTCGAGAGAGCCTTTTGAAATGAAGTCGATCTATGTGGGCAACCTGCCCTTCTCCGCCACCGAAGACGAAGTCCGCAACCTGTTTGCCAGCTACGGCAACGTCGACTCGGTAAAGATCATCACCGATCGGGAAACCGGCCGTCCCCGCGGCTTTGCCTTCGTGGAAATGGGCGATGCCGAGGCCGACGCGGCCATCGAGGGCCTGGCCAACCAGGAAATGGGTGGCCGCGCTCTGAAGATCAACGAGGCCCGTCCCAGGGCACCCCGGCCGCCGCGGCGCTAGTTTGCCGACGGGCCCGGCGGTTTGCGCCGGGCCCGTCTCCTTCCTCCCTCCCCGCCAGCGTCTCCGCCGCCCCGGAGGCGTCCGTGCGCTTCGCGCCACCCGTGGCCCACCCGGCCCCCGGCGCGCTTCCGGATGATCCAGGTCAATACGACCGGCGCCTCGGACGCGTAGGCTACATCCTGATTGTCTAATAAAGGACCGGCTCGTTAACGGCCGGCCGCCGGTAAGTCTGCCCGGTTTCTCGGCCCGCCAGGGTCGGGGCGGGCTCCGGGCAGCCACAGCCCCCGCCTCGCGGGGGCTGTGCTTGTCGGACCCGGCCCGGCTACAGGACGTTCCCCGCCTGCTCTCCGGATCCGCCGGAACCCAGGCCGGCAAAATCGAACAGGGCAGCGTCCATCAGGTGGGACGGCGTGACGTTCTTCAGGGCGCCCGCGATGGACTCGATGCGACCCGGGTAGCGCTTCTCCCAGTCGGCGAGCATCGCCTTCACCTCGCGACGCTGGAGGTTGTCCTGGGAGCCGCAGAGATTGCAGGGGATGATGGGAAAATCCATGGCACGGGCATAGCGGGCGATCTCCCGCTCGCGGCAGTAGGCCAGGGGACGAATGACCACGTTCCGGCCGTCGTCGCTGGCAAGCTTGGGCGGCATGGCCTTCAGGCGACCTCCGAAGAACAGGTTCAGGAAAAGGGTCTCCATGATGTCGTCCAGGTGGTGCCCCAGTGCGATCCTGGTGAACCCCTCCCGGGCGGCGAAGGTATACAGAGCGCCACGCCGAAGCCGGGAGCACAGGCCGCAGGTGGTCTTGCCCTCGGGGACGACCCGCCTGACGACGCTGTAGGTGTCCTGCTCCAGCACGTGGAAGGCAACGCCCAGGGAGGTGAGGTATTCCGGCAGCACATGTTCCGGGAAGCCAGGCTGTTTCTGGTCCAGGTTCACCGCGACGAGCTCGAAGGAAACAGGCGCGGCCCGCTGCAGTGCCAGCAACAGATGCAGCATGGCAAAGCTGTCCTTCCCGCCGGACAGACACACCATGACCCTGTCCCCCTCGCCGATCATGCTGAAGTCCTCGATGGCCTTGCCCACGGCGGTGCGCAGGCGGGACTCCAGGCGTCGGGCTGTGGAAGACAGCTTGGGAAGCGCGCTCACGGGATCCTCCTCGGCGAAGGGGCGCGGATTGTACGCCATGGATTGCCCTACCCGCACCGGCGAAGGGCGCCCCAGGGATTAGAATAGGCGGATGTCCCCCCGCCCCGTCCCCCTGCTGCTGGCTGCCGCCGTCCTCCTGACCGCCACCCCCGTCGCCGCATCCGAACGCCTCTCCGTGGCCGTCAGCCTCCTGCCGGAAGCTTTTCTGCTGGACCGGGTTGCGGCCGGGGGCATTGAGACCCTGGTCCTGGTAGGTCCGGGGGACAACGAGGCCACGTATTCCCCGAGCCCCGCCAAGCTGGCGGCCCTGGACAATGCCGGTCTCTGGTTCACCATCGACGTGCCGTTCGAGGACGCCTGGAAACCCAGGATCCTCCGGGACCGGCCGGAACTGAAGGTGGTGAACCTGGCCGACGGCCTGCCCAGGCGGCCCATCGAGAACCACGGCGGGCATGACCATGCTGGCGCGCCGGATCCACACGTCTGGACCGACCCCCGGCTGATGGCCCGCATGGCCCTGCGGGTGGGCGAGGCCCTCGGCGAGGAAGACCCCGCCGGCGCCGAGGGCTACAGGCGGCGGGCCCGGGACCTCCACGATGAGCTGCTCTCCCTGCACCGGGAGCTGGAACAGCTGCTGGCGCCGGTGGCCGGGGGCACGTTTATCGTTTTCCACCCTTCCTGGGGCTACTTCGCTGACGCCTACAACCTGCGCCAACTGCCCATCGAGACCGGCGGCCACGAGCCGGGACCCCGGGCCCTGGCCGACCTCGTCAACACGGGACGCGCCGCCGGCGCCCGGGCGGTGTTCGTGCAGCCGCAGTTCAGCCGGCGCTCCGCCCGGGCCGTGGCCCAGGCGCTGGGCGCCGACATCGTCGAGGCCGATCCCCTGGCACGGGATTACATCGACAACCTGAGGCAGGTAGCCCGCCGGGTTGCCGCCGCCCTGGCGCCGGCGGAGGCAACCGAATGACGGCGGCGCTGGCTTTCCGGGACGTCACCTACGCCTTCCCCGGCGGTCCGCCGGCGGTGGAGAACGTGGAGCTGGAAGTCGCGGAGAAAGAGTTTCTCGGCCTCATCGGCCCGAACGGCGGCGGCAAGAGCACCCTGCTGAAACTCGCTGCCGGGCTACTGAAGCCGGACCGCGGCACGGTGAGAGTCTTCGGGGATCCGCCGGCCGACGCCCGGGACGAGATCGGCTACGTGCCCCAGTTCGCAGGGTTCCCCCGGGACTTTCCCATCACCGTGGAAAAGGCCGTCCTGCTGGGCCGGCTGAGCAGCAGCCCGGGATTGCGCTGGGCCCGACCCGATCGCGAGGCGGCCAAGAAGGCCCTGGACGAAACCCAGCTGCTGGGCCTGGCCCGGCGGCCCCTGGACGCGCTCTCCGGGGGCGAACTTCAGCGTGTGCTCATCGCCCGGGCGCTGGCCGCCGAGCCGCGGCTGCTGCTCCTGGACGAGCCCACGTCCAGCCTGGACCAGCGGGCCGAAGAGGACATCCTGCGGCTGCTCAAGCAGCTCAGCGGCCGCATGGCGGTCGTGCTGGTCTCCCACGACGTGGGTTTTGTCACCGAGTTCGTCGAGCGGGTGGCCTGCATCAGCCGGACCCTGGTCTGTCACCAGGCGGCAGAGTTGACCGGCCCCGTCATGGGGGAGCTCTACGGCCACGCGGTGCGGGCAGTGGATCACAGCCACGGCCAGCCCCACGGGCACGGGCCGGGGAGCAGCTCCTGATGGCCGAATTCTTCGCCGCGCTGGCCGAACACGAGTTCCTGCAGCGCGCGCTGCTGGCCGGACTGCTGGCGAGCGTCGGCTGCGGCATCGTGGGCACCTACGTCGTGGTCCAGCGCATCAGCCTGCTGGCTGGGGCCATCGCCCATGCCGTCCTGGGCGGCATGGGCGTGGCCTGGTACCTCGGCGCCAGGCCCCTGGTGGGCGCGCTGGTTGCGGCCGTGGTGGCCGCCCTCCTGATCGGCTGGGTAAAACTGAAATTCTCCGAGCGGGAAGATACGGCCATCTCCGCCATCTGGGCCCTGGGCATGGCCGTGGGCATCCTGTTCATCTCCCAGACCCCCGGCTACAGCGCCGACCTCATGAGCTACCTGTTCGGCAACCTGCTCATGGTTTCCAGCGGCGACCTCTGGCTCATCGCCGTGCTGGACCTCGTGATCGTCGGGCTCGTGCTGCTGTTTTACCGCCAGTTCCTGGCGGTGTGCTTCGACCCGGAGTTCGCCCGGGTACGGGGCCTGCGGGTGAACGGCTACTACCTGCTGCTGCTGGTGCTGGTCGCCCTGTCGGTAGTGATGCTCATCCAGGTCGTGGGTCTGATCCTGGTGATCGCACTCATGACGCTGCCGGCCGCCATCGCCGGCCGCTTCCTCCACTCGGTCTCCGGCATGATGGCCGCCGCCATCCTCCTGGGCATGGGCTTTACCTCCGGCGGTCTCGCCCTATCCTATGCCCCGGACCTGCCGTCGGGGCCGGTCATCATCGTCCTGGCGGGAGCGGCTTACCTCGCCACGGCCCTGCTGAAGCGCTCCGGCTAGACAGCCGACCCGGGAGTACAAAGGCCAATGACCATAGACCGCAAACTCGCTGAACTGCTGCGCTGCCCGGCTACCCACCAGCCGGTCAGCCTCGCACCGGCCTCCAGGCTCAAGGCAATCAACCAGGCTATCGAGGAAGGATCGCTCAAGCACCTCGACGGCCGGCCCGTGGAACATCCCCTCCAGGGTGCGCTTGTCACCGAAGACGGCAGCCGGATCTATCCGGTACGGGACGAGATCCCGGTGATGCTGGAGGACGAGTGCATCGCCGCCGGGCCGCAGGCCGCCGGCGAAGGCTGAACCCGCGCAGCGAGCGGCGCGACAGGAGAGACAAGCCCATGGGCAAGAAGGACAAGGACAGGAAGAAGTCCGACAAGCTGGACAAGAAAACCTACGGGGACGCCCTCTTCGACCTTCAGGTGGAGCTTTGCAAGCTTCAGCGCTGGGTGACCCACAGCGGCGCAAAGCTGGTGGTGGTCTTCGAAGGCCGGGATACCGCCGGCAAGGGCGGGGTAATCAAGCGAATCATGCAGCGCGTCAGTCCGCGGGTGTTTCGCGTGGTAGCCCTGGGAAAGCCCAGCGATCACGAGCGCACCCAGCTGTACTACCAGCGCTAACCTGCCCGGGCTTCGAGTTCGCCCTGGTGCAGAGCGGAATTATCCTCCTGAAATACTGGCTCGAGGTAAGTCCCGGGACTCAGCTGGAGCGTTTCGAAAGCCGTCTCGAGGACCCGACCAAGCACTGGAAGCTCTCTCCCATGGACATGGAGGCGGTGAAGCGCTACTACGACTACTCGCGGGCCAGGGACAACATGTTCGCCCACACCCACACCGAGTGGGCGCCCTGGTACGTGGTCGATGCCAATGACCAGAAACGGGCCCGGCTGAACTGCATCGCTCACCTGCTCGACCACGTGCCCTACGAAGAAATTCCCTGGGACCTGCCCGAGCTTCCGGAAGAAGCGGAACCAGGCGACTACCGCGAGCCACCGGGAAAGTTCGTTCGCGTGCCTGAGCGGTGGTAGGGCGGCGGTCTAGCTGTCTTCGTCGTCACCCAGGTGTTTCAGTGGCGGGACGAGCTGCAGGGTCGCGAAGTTCAGCACGCTGAGGCACAGCGCGATCTCGAAACGGTTGAAGGCGACCGCGATGCCGATGGCGCCGGTGTTCCACAGGCTGGCCGCCGTCGCCGTGCCGGTGACCGTGCCGCCGGTCTTCAGGATGGCACCGCCGCCGATGAACCCCATGCCGGTGATGATCCCGTACAGGACGCGGGACTCGGCATCGGTGCTGGTCAGGACCTCCAGGCCGGTGAGCATGTAGCCGCAGGCAGCCATTGACACCAGGGGGAAGGTCCGCAGCCCGGCGCTGCGGGCCCCTTTCTCCCGGTTCCAGGCAATCGGCAACGCCAGCACGTAGGCGATACCCAGGTACACCAGATGGCCGCCTACCAGCGCCCAGTCGATATCGGGAAGGCTCATCCCGTCCCCCGCCAGATGGTCGTTCCAGCATGGCACGGGCTGCCCCGGCTTGAAAGGCCACAGCGGCACGCACTGGTGCGAAGCGCGCCCCGGAGTTACCCTAGAGGACTGCTTTTACGGGAATTTTTGCAATGACCGACGACAGCGGCCTCAAGGTCGAACTGTGCAACCTGAAGCTCGAGGACTACAACGAGCTACGTGGCGCCATGCTAGAGGCCTACTCGGGCATCGGCGGGGATTACTGGCCCCACGACTGCATCGCCACCCTCCTGGAACTGTTCCCGGAGGGCCAGCTCTGCGTGAAGGTCAACGGCAAGGTCGTGGCCTCCGCCCTGTCCATCATCGTGGACTACGGGAAGTTCACCGACGATCACACCTTCCAGGAGATCACCGGGCAACACAGCTTCAAGACGCACAATCCCGACGGGGACGTGCTCTACGGCATCGAGATGTTCGTCCACCCGGAGTACCGCGGGCTGCGGCTGGGGCGCCGGCTCTACGACGCCCGCAAGGAGCTGTGCGAAAACCTGAACCTGCGCGCCATCATGGCCGGGGGGCGCATCCCCAACTACGAGAAATACGCCGACACCCTCTCGCCCCGGGAGTACATCGAACAGGTGCGGCTGAAAAACATCTTCGACCCGACGCTGACCTTCCAGATTTCCAACGGCTTCCACGTGAAGAAGCTGCTGCGCGGGTACCTGACCAACGACACCCAGTCCAAGGGCTACGCCACCCTGCTGGAGTGGAACAACATCTACTACGAGGAAAAACAGAAGCTGTTCAACCGGCCGCGGACCGTCGTCCGGGTGGGGCTGGTGCAGTGGCAGATGCGCCTTTTCAAGGACCGCCAGGCCCTCATGGACCAGGTGGAGTTCTTCGTGGACGCCATCTCCGCCTACAAGGCGGACTTCATCCTGTTCCCCGAGTTCTTCAACGCGCCCCTGATGGCGGCTTTCAACCACCTGGACGAGGCCAAGGCCATCCGGGAGCTTGCCGGCCACACCGCCTGGATCCGGCAGAAGTGCCTTGAACTGGCGGTGTCATACAACATCAACATCATCGCCGGCAGCATGCCGCTGGTGGAGGACGGCAAGCTGTACAACGCCAGTTTCCTGTGCCGCAGGGACGGCAGCTGGGACGAGGCCCGCAAGATCCATCCCACGCCCGACGAGATCAGCGTCTGGGGAATGTCGGGATGGAACAAGGTGCCGGTGTTCGACACCGACTGCGGGCGCATCGGTATCCAGATCTGCTACGACGTGGAATTCCCGGAGCTGTCACGGATCTGCGCCGATCAGGGCATGCAGATCCTGTTCGTGCCCTTCCTGACCGACACGCAGAACGGCTACGGCCGCGTGCGGATCTGCGCCAAGGCCCGGGCGGTGGAGAACGAGTGCTACGTGGCCATCGCCGGCTCGGTGGGCAACCTGCCCCAGGTACACAACATGGACGTGCAGTACGGCCAGTCGGTGATCTTCACGCCATCGGACTTTGCCTTTCCCACCAACGCCATCCGGGCCGAGGCGACACCCAACACCGAGATGACCATCATCGCCGACCTGGACATGGAGCTTCTGAAGGAGCTCCACGAGGTCGGGAGCGTCACCAACCTCAAGGACCGCCGGCTCGATCTCTACGAGATCCTGGTCAAGGAACCCCTGGAGGCATCCACCGAGGACGGCGAGCTGCAGGCCCCGGAAGCCACCGTGGGCAAGACGGTCCAGAAAGCCGGCTGACGCAAGCTAGGCCACCCTCGACAGGGCGCCGGACTCGAGCAGCCGGTCGATGGCCCTGACCGCCGCCGCTTCCTCGGCCGCCGCGGTCCTGCCGTCGATTCCCTGGCCCTCGGCGTGGATGAAGCGGACATCCCCCAGGCCCATGAGCCCGAAGAAGTCGCGGATCAGTGCGGCCTGGTGGTCCGGTCCGTCGTTGCGGGCGTAGAAGCCGCCCCGGCCGGTCAGGACCACCACGCTCTTGTCCTGCAGGAGCCCCTCCACCCCCGTCGGCGTGTAGCGGAACGTCCGCCCGGGCCGGCCCACCAGGTCGAACCACGCCTTCAGGCCGGAGGTCACGGACAGGTTGTACATGGGTGCGCCCACGACGATGACGTCTGCGGCTTCCAGCTCCTCCAGCAGCTGGTCCGAGAGGACCGCGGCGGCCTGCTCTTCCGGGCTGCGTGCCGACGCGGGCTTGTTCATCGCTGCCAGGGTCACGGCGTCCGGGTGCGGCGGAGGCCTTGCGCCCAGGTCCCTCCGGAGCACCCTGCCGGCGGGATGCTGGCCCCGCCAGCCGTCCACGAAGTGTGCCGACAGGCGCCGCGTGACCGCGCCGTCGAGCATGGGACTGGAGTCAATGTGCAGCAGTGTGGCCATGGGCTCCCGGGGGCATGGGGAAAATCGCCTAGCCTACCGGCTGGAGGCGGTACGGGCACGTTTTCGGCCGCCGGCGGCGATTGGATTGAACGCCAGTGGAGCTCAGAGGGGGTTGACCCTAGCCTGGTCGCCCCGCCCCAGAAGGACTCGCACTCTCTCGCCCTCCACGAAATTCGTGTCCGCAGGCTGCACCACGACCACGGTGTCGCCCCGGTCCAGTGCCACAGTGATTTCGAGGCCGGGCCGGGTCCTGGCCGCCGACTCGAGCTCACCACCCGCCACGACCCCGGCCACGCCGCCCACGGCGCCGGCGACCCGGCTTCCGGAGCCGCTGCCGATACTTCGACCGATGGCGTAGCCGATCGCACCACCACCGATGGTCCCGAGGGCCGTTTCCTCCCCGGACAGAGTGACTTCCCTCAGGGAGACGATTTCTCCCTCGTGGGCCGCCCATGCGGTCCCGGCCTGGCTCTCGGGATAGGCGGGCCCCCGGGACCCTGCGCAAGCGGCCACCAGGGCAACGCAGCAGAGAATCCAGACCTTTGCACGCATAACAGCTGTCCTCCGTCCGCCGGGACCCTGGTTGTTATAACGCACCGGCGGCGGCCGGGTTGCGCCGGACAGTCCACGGGGTCATTCGCTATTATCCGGGAGTCGACCCTCGGGGGAGCCGCGCGCGCGAACGCGGCGGAAACAAAGATATGCAGAAATCCACGGCCTCGCCGGCAGTCCACGAGGGCTGGTCTTCCCGGTTCGTCTTCATCATGGCGGCGGTGGGCGCCGCCGTAGGACTGGGGAATCTCTGGAAGTTCCCCTACACCGCCGGCGTCAGTGGGGGTGCGGCCTTCGTGGTCGTTTACCTGGTGGCCGTGGGCGCCGTCGCGGTTCCCATCGTCATTGCCGAACTGCTCATTGGCCGGCGGGGGCGGATGAGCCCGCCGGCCAGCTTCGCGCGCCTCGCCGAGGAATCCGGCGCCAGCGGCGCGTGGCGGCTGGTAGGCTTCGTCAACCTGGCGGCGGTCTTCATCATCCTGTCCTTTTACAGCGTCGTGGCGGGCTGGGGCCTGGCCTACGTGCCGCGGCTGCTTGCCGGTCATTTCGCCGGCGCCGACGCGGACACTGTCGCCCGGGCCTTCGACGACCTGCTTGCGTCGCCGGTCCAGCTCACGGTGCTGCATACCATCTTCATGGCCATGACCGTCGGCATCGTCAGCCTGGGGATCCACCGGGGCATCGAAAAGGCGGTGAAGTTCCTGATGCCCGCTTTGTTCCTGATGCTCCTGCTGCTGGTGGGGTATGCGGCCATCGAGGGCGACATGGAACGCACGGTCCAGTTCCTCTTCCAGGCGGACTTTTCGAAGATCACGGCGCAGGTGGTGCTGCAGGCCATCGGCCAGGCCTTCTTCTCGGTGAGCGTGGCCATGGGGCTGCTGATCACTTACGGGGCCTATCTGGACAAGGGGGCCTCCCTGCCGCGCTCGTCGGTGGCCATCGCCGGTGCCGACACCCTGGTGGCTCTGCTGGCGGGACTTGCGATCTTTCCCATCGTCTTCGCCCACGGGCTGGACCCGGCGGAGGGGCCGGGCCTGGTCTTCGTCACGCTGCCCCTTTCCTTCGCCCAGATGCCCGCGGGCGGCCTGTTCGGGGCCATGTTCTTCGTGCTGCTCATCGTCTCCGCCCTGACCTCGACCATCGCCGTGCTCGAACCCATGGTGGCCTGGGCGGAGGAGAGGAAGATCGGGCGACGCCGGGGTGCGCTGCTGGCCGGCGGCCTGGCCTGGCTGCTGGGCCTCGCGACGGTTTTTTCCTTCAACGCCTGGAAGGACTTCCATCCCCTGGGGGCGTTCGAGCGTTTCGCCAACGCCACGATCTTCGACCTGCTGGAGTTCCTGACGACGAACATCCTGCTGCCGGTGGGCGGCGTGCTCATCGCCGTGTTTGCCGGCTGGGTCATCAGCCGGCCCGCGCTGGACGATGAGCTGCCCGGCTTCTCCCGCGCCCTTTATGCGCTGTGGCGCGTGCTGGTCCGTTACCTGGCACCGGTGGCCATCGGCTGGGTGCTCATCGCCAACACCTTCTGACGCGAATCCGACCAGGGTCCTCGCCGGCGGCCTGGCAGGCTGAAGGTCAAAGTCCGAGCACGTTCCCCGGGCGGTAGAACAGGAGGGTGGTATACACCCGAATACTGCCAGCCTTCAGCCCCTGGAATTCCAGGACCCGGAACCCCTTCTCCCGGGTCTTCTCGATTCCCTCCAGGTATTCGTCGGAGTTGACGTCGTCAAGGAGGATCACGCCGCCCTCGGTCAGGCAGTCCGGCGCGACCTCAAGGCAGCGCAGCCGTTCCTTGCCGTCGATCACTACGACGTCGAAAAGGCCATCCTGGTCCCGGATCATGCCGGCATAGCGTTCGGCGTCGAAAGGCGCGCAGAGCAGAATCCGTGCATTTTCCGGGGCCTGCCGGGAGATTTCGGCAAACCAGTCCGGGTTGTCCTCCACGGCGACGACGCGGCTCACCCGCTCGGCATAAAACAGGGTCGAGTTGCCGCTGCCGTACTCGAAGAGTACGAGGTCCCCGCGCAGCCTCTGCTCCAGGAATCCGACGACCGGGTAGTTCATCCAGGGGATGGGCGAGCCGTCCCGGCGGATCGGGCGGCCGCTGCCCACCGAGGCGAGGTAGCCTGACGTCCTCAGGAACGACCGGGGCGAAAACAGCAGGGTCAGCCACTTGCCCAGAACGAAGGTCCAGGGAACGTATCGGCGGGTGCCGTCCCGCCAGCGCCGGAGCGTACCCATTGACGCTAACCCCGCTTCCAAACCAACCCAATCCGCCGTCGGGCGAAGGCCCGGGGAGACGGCTCGATCCCGCCTGGCGGAATCTGTCGTCAATTCTCTATGAATACCTGACGGAAGAAAACGGGACCCCCGGAGCTTCCGCCGGCACTAGCGACGCGGCATGGCGCCGGCAAACGATCCGTTTAGCCGGGGCAGGCGACCCCCGTCCCGCCCAGGCCGCAATATCCGCCGGGATTCTTGGCGAGGTACTGCTGGTGATAATCCTCGGCGTAGTAGAAAGGCCCGGCCGGGCGGATTTCGGTGGTGATCCCGCCCAGGCCTTCCCGCTGCAGCGCCTTCTCGTAAGCCTCCCGGGAGACCTTGGCCTGCTCGAGCTGCTCGTCATCGGAGGCGTAAACGGCCGAGCGGTATTGCGTGCCCACGTCGTTGCCCTGGCGCATGCCCTGAGTCGGGTCGTGGGACTCCCAGAAAACCTTCAAGAGTTCCGGATAGCTGACCAGTTCCGGATCGTAGACAACCCGAACCACCTCGGCGTGGCCAGTGCGGCCCGAGCAGACCTCCTCGTAGGTCGGGTTTGGCGTGTATCCGCCGGCGTAACCCACGGCGGTTGTCCAGACGCCCGCCGTCTCCCAGAAGGCCCGCTCCGCGCCCCAGAAGCAGCCGAGTCCGAATACGGCTTCCCGAAGCCGCTCAGGCCAGGGCGGGGCCAGGGGATGGCCGTTTACGAAATGTCGCTCTGGAGGCTGAATGGACGTCTGGCGGCCCGGCAGCGCCCTTTCCGGCTCGATCATGCGGGATTTCCTGGCTAGCAAGCTCTCAAGCATGGGACTTCAGTCTCAGGGGGTGGTTGAGACGTGTTTCGCAGAACATCCGTCGGAAGGATTCGATCATGAATCTTAATGTTCCGGTCAACTGGCCGTCACGGAACGAATCCTATGCTGTCCGCAATACTTGTTCAGGGTCATGCCATGTCGAGCGCCCGTGCTTCCGCGCCTGTCCCGCAGGCCGTAACCTTTTCCCGGACCACCCGGCCCCTGCCCTGGCGTATCCGCGCGTCGCTCGCCCAGCGGCGCCGGGGCCAGCGCAGATAGTCCCCCTCGGGATCGGACGGAGCCCCGGCGGAACCAGCAACGCCCCGGGAAGGGAATCGTTCCCGCCAGGCGTGGCCGCGGCTAACGCAGTTCGCCGGGCAGAGCGTTCATCGGGGCCGGATTTTCCCGGCCAACCATGAATCTTTTGTTTCAGGCCGGGATTTCGTGCCTCGTCGCAGCAACCTTTTGCAGGGCTCGTACGTCTTTAACCGTATAGGACCTTTCCGGGGGGAAAGACATGGAAAAGTGGCGACGCAAGGAAAGCCTGCAGGGCCTGGCCTGGGCGACCCTTGTCTGGGCGGTAGCGCTGCTGTGGATCGTCGTCCTGCTTTAGCGGCTCGCCCTCGGCCGAAACCGATGTCCCGGCGGCGACGAAATAGAAAATCGCTGTTGAGCGCGCAGTAAAAAAATAACGGATATTCGCCGATCGTGACGCCAAATAACGACAACATCAGTGAAAAGCTGGGTCTGGCCGCCGGAGCCGTGAGCCTCTGGGCGGCTCTGATCGTGATCGTCCTCTTCGTCTGAGGCCACGCAGGGCGGGTCTTCCCTGACCCTCAAGCCCCTCCGTGGGAGACTGGTTTTTCGGACTCAGCGTTCCATCCGGGCAGCCCGGCGGCGGGCCAGCGAGACGACTCGGGCCCCGCCTCGGCCGCGCCCCCTCGTATCCGTGTCCGGATCCTCGAATACCGACAGCTGGACGAGCCGTTCGCCGAGCTGCAGTCCGCCGCCGACCAGGCCGGCACCGCCCAGGCGAATGTCCTCCCCCAGGGCCAGGGCATCGAATCGCTCCACCGGAGCCTGCTGGACCCGGATGAGGAAGTCCGCCACTGGCCTCGGCCCGGGTACGCCGGAATCGCTGCCTTCATGCTCCAGGGCGTCCATGGCATAGCTCTCGGTGAGCCTGGGGCCGAGCTTCTCCCAGGTCCCGGCACAGTCGAAAAGCTCCAGGCCTGCGACCCTGCCGTTGACGGCGAACACGGCGCCGACCTGGTCGGGCCGCGGTCCGAAGCCCCGGGTCAGGGTCTGCAGCCGCGACCGCGCGGACTCGTAGGCATCCGCCATGGCGTGGGTTTCGGAGCGCACGGCGAGCGCCTCGGCCTTCGCGCGCACGTCCTCCCAGACGGCGGCCTGGTCGGAGTGCCTGGCGTTGGCCACCCGGAGGCTGCGCGAGACCTGGACCGTCTTCCGCGCCCGCCCCCGGGCGTACATGCTTCGCCTGGAACTCTCGAAGTGGCGGCTGCGCCAGGCCCAGCGACCCTCCTCGACGCAGGAAACCGGTATCACCAGCTTCCCTCCGGCGGCCACGAGCAGGGTGAGGTTAAGCACGCGGTTCTGACGGGCCCCGACCAGTTCTTCCCCGTCCAGCAGCAGTACCGGTTTCGAGCCCCCGTTCTCGAAAGCAAGCTCCGGCACGTGGCCGCTCTCGGAGACCTCCGTCACCCGCGCCACGCCGGCGGCCAGGGCCTCGTCCAGCACAAGGTAGTCAGGCGCCGGCGAGCCGGGACGGACAAGCGGCCACGCCGCCAGGTTGTCCCGCACCACGGGATCCGCAATGGAAAGCGAAGCAAGGTTGTCTGCAATGATGGTCATGGACGGTCCCTCCCTGCCGGCCGGGAACGCCCTCGTCCCCGGGATACCTATTCTGCGGAAGGGGGTGGCTCAGGGCGTGAGCCCCGCGGGACTGTCGCCGCCCGGCTAGTCCAGGGTGGGTTCCCGGCGTTCCGGGACATCCGGGCGCGGCCGGGGGGGTGGCGCCGGCCGGGGCGCCAGGGATTCCAGGGCTTCGGCGATGCGCTCCACCCGCTCCGGGCCGTTGACCGGGGCCCCTGCCAGGAACACATGCGCCTCGCGGGGATTCAGCACCTGGACGTCCGAGCCGAGCCGGCGTTCGACGTGCCATCCGGGCATGAGGACCACCGGCCGCACGCTGACCGTGTGGCCGAGTTTGCTCTGCAGCGCCTCCGCCAGCGCGATCGCTATCTCCCTGGCCCGCTGCACCGAGACCGAATCCGAGCCGCCGGGGAACCGGATGTCGTCCCCGTTCACGAAGGCGGTCACCTCTTCCTTGCCGCCGCCGCGCCAGCCCCGGCGTCTCGGCAGCGTGTACACCGCGTAGACTCCGGCGGGCGAGACGACCACGTGGCCCGCGCGGCCGGCCCCTGTCTCCACGTCATGGACGACGCGGCAACCCCGGGCGCTGAGCGGCGCCAGCACCTGCCCGGTGGCGATCTCCGCGTCCAGCGCCATGCGCAGGCGCCGGTGCCGCCCCTCCGCCTGGGAGAACCGGTACAGGCCGAGCAGCCAGCCGAGCAGAAGCAGGCCCGCCGCGCTGGCATCTGTGAAGAAGGTCCGTTCCACGCCGCCCAGCCAGTGCAGGACCGCCCAGAGGCCGAGTACCAGCAGGGGCCAGGTGCCGGCCAGGAAAAGACCGGAGTGGATGGCCCGCGCGGAGTCTTCAACGCCCGCCCGGAGCGCGTGTCCCGGCGCTTTGAGGAAATCATCGTGAAAAGGCGACCGCCGGCGAGCGGCGCGCTGGAAGCGGGGCAGGCTCGCCGAGAGGAACGCGGCCACCGCGAAAGCCCCGCCGGCCAGCAGCACCGGCCACCAGTCATCCATGGCCGTTTCGCCCCGCATCGCCCCCGGGTTCAGCCACGCGGGCGGGAGCCGCTTCGACCCCGTCCCCGTAGCGAGCCGCGGCCTCGCTGATCCGCTCCCGGACAAGCCTGACCAGGGAGTCGGGCCCGAGAACCTTCACGTCCGGGCCGTATTTCAGAATGTCCATGACCAGCTCCCGGGGATCGCTGTAGGGCACCCTCAGCAGCCAGGAGCCGTCCAGCTCGAAATAGCCCTCCTGCTCGGGGTGCCAGACTTCCCGCGAGACCCATCGGGCCCGCTGAGGCGTGAACTGCAGGACCGCCGTGGACGTCCTGGCGCCCGAGAAGATGCCGAAGCCCGCGCCCAGGTGCTTGTCCAGAGTCTCGTCCGGCACGTCCCGGGCCTTCCTGTCCAGTATCTCCGCCCCCTGGATGGCGTCCACCGAGAAGGTGCGCAGCGCCTTGCGGAAGTCGCACCAGGCATCCAGGTACCAGTTGCCGCGGTAGTGGACGAGGCGCTGGGGCGAGACAGTTCGCTCGAAAACGTCGCCACGCTGCCGCCGGTAGTGCTGGATGGTCAGCTTGCGCCGCGACAGCACGGCCGTGGACAAAGCCTCGAAACAGGCAGGCTCCACACTGCGGCTGCCCACCTCCAGCACGCGGATGCGCCGGCCCACTTCCTCGGCGGAGTGATCACCCACCTCGATGAGTCGCCGGATCCGGTCGCGGATCGGGCCCACGTGGGAGCCAAGCAGGCCGGGCTGAAGCTCCTCCAGCAGCTGTTCCATGGCCAGCAGGGCATGGATCTCGCCGGCGCTCAGCCAGAGCCCCGGCAGCTCGTAGTTCGCGGGCTCGCCGTCGTCCTGACGCAGCAGGTATCCGCCTGCGGAGGCGTCGTAGACGATGGGCGCATGCATGCGGTCACGGAGGTATTCAAGGTCACGCTTGAACGTGGCGCGGGAGACTTCCAGCGACTCCAGGAAAGCATCCCGCGACACGACGCGCCGATCCTTCAGCATTCGGATGATCCTGTGAAAGCGCTCGGTGCGATCCATGGGCTGGTAGCGCCTGGCAAAGACTTATGTCGCATGATAGCCATCCCGGCCCCGGTCTACACTGTGGGGCCAGTACAGGGGGGCAATCCGGGTGAGCAGCGAAGCAAGGCCGCCGATCCCGCTCGTGGTGGGCGTCACCGGGCACCGTGACCTGGTCCCGGCGGAACTCCCGATGCTGCGCGCGCGGGTGGAGGAGCTGTTCGACTACCTGGAGAGCCAGTTCCCGGACCTGCCCCTCGCAGCGCTCTCTGCCCTGGCCGAGGGGGCTGACCGGCTGGTAGCCAGGGTGGCCCTGGAGCGCCGTATCCCGCTGACAGCCGTGCTGCCGCTGGCGGCGGAAGACTACGAGCAGGATTTCGGCTCGGAAAGCTCCCTTCGGGAATTCCGGGAACTGGTGGCCGCCGCGGATGTTATCGAGCTGGCTGACACCACGGAGGGGGAGGCGTTCGTATCGGGCCCCGAGCGGGACGAGCGCTACGCTGCAGCAGGCGCCTTCATCGCCACTCACTGCCAGGTGCTGGTCGCGTTGTGGGACGGAAACACGCCCGGCAAGCGCGGCGGCACCGCGGAGATCGTCAACTATCGGGTCACCGGACGCGGTCCGGAAGCCGCTGCGGGCCAGATCCGTCCAGAGGACCTTCTGGGAGACAACGAGAACGATCTTGTCTACCACGTCGCCTGCTCGAGACAGCAGTCCCCCGGCCAGCCAGGCCCGGGCCTGCGGGCAGGCCAGGTGAACTGGCTGACGGATGATCCGGGGGAACCCCGCACGGCCGAGCTGCCTGCCCATTACCGGGACATCTTCGAGCACATGCAGGCCTTCAACCGTGACTGGATAGCCCACCGGGAATCCATCCGGTGCAATACCTTCTCGCTCCTGGAAGGCCGCAAGTTCCCGCCAAGCATCCGCAAGGTCGACGAGATCTTTGGAATCGCCGACTGCCTCGCCAACCTGTACCAGCTCCGGGTGACCTATTCCCTCCGCACCCTGTATTCGCTGGCCGCGCTGATGGGCCTGGCCTTCGTGCTTTACTCCGACCTGTACCCGGCCCGGCCCATGCTCTGGCTGTTCCTGGTGTTGTTCGCCGCAGGCGTATACGTGCATCGGCAGGCAGAACGGGGCCAGTGGCACCGCCGGTACCTCGACTACAGGGCACTGTGAAGGCCTGCGGGTGCAGGTGTACTGGAGCATGGCCGGGTTATCCAGCCCGGGCGGCGGGCGTTTCGCCCACGACAATTTCCTCCAGAAACAGGACGTGGAGCTGTCCTGGATCCGCCACGTCATGCGCACCGCGGCCCTTGCCAGTGACGCCGCCGGCCCCGGCATCCCCGGGGAGGGCCCGGACGGCCTCGAGTTCGCCATCCGGGAATGGATCGGCACGCCTGGAAGCGGCCAGACCGGCTACTTCGCCCGTCGGGCCGTGGAACGGGACCGGCGAAACCAGTTGACAGAGCGCATGGGGCGCATCGCGCTATGGGCCGGTATCGCGGTCGCCGTCATCCTGGCGGGGCTCGCCGGCGTGCTGCCGGAAGCCTGGCACGACCCCATGCTGTTCACCGCCGGTGCGCTGACGCTGATCGCCGCGGTGCGGGAGGCCTACGCGTTCCGCAAGGCGGACAAGGAACTGGTCAAGCAGTACCGGTTCATGCACCGGATCTTCGCCAACGCCCGGCGCCGCATCGACGCGGCCCAGACCGAGGCCGAGAAGCTGAGCATACTCCGGGCCCTGGGAGACGCCGCCCTGGACGAGCACGCCGAGTGGATCCTGATGCACCGGGAGCGGCCGCTGGAGCACGGGAAGCTGTGATGAACGCCAGAGCATTCGCCTCGTGCTGCGCCGCAGCGAGCAGGATTGCTCGGGCTGGACTACCGTACCCTTATCAGCCGATCGAGGTGGGAACGCCTTCGCCAGAGCGTCGGTCTCTGGGTGGCGTGGACGGAGTCAACCGTGGGGAGCACAAGAGATGGCATTTGGCGCACAGAACCCGAATAAAGAGATAACGGTCAAAGTCAAGAATTTTGTCAACGGCCCCGCGGTCACCCTGGCCGATCCTGTGCAGGACGGACACGTAAAGTTCACAGGACCGCTCGGCTCAGGCCCGAAAATAATTCGCTGGAAGTTGGATAAGGACAGCGAGCCGGGCTGGGATCTGGTAAGCATCGAGTTTTCCGGTAATGGGCTGGACGAGTTCGAGCAAGATGGCGTCCAGCCAGACGCCTCCAACAAGAAGCAAATCCAGATCAAGGACAAGTTCGTGACTGAGGGCGCGTTCAAATACACCATATGGTGCGCCCCGGAAGACGGATTTGGCCGTCCCATATCTCTGGATCCGATAATCGAAAACAGGCCGCCGCGCTAGGATTCAGGCTGAACCTGCATCGGGGCTGCGGGCATGAATAACCGCAGTTATCACTACGGCGTCTTCCTGAGCTACAGCCACGCGGATCGGGCCTGGGCCCGCCGCGTTGCCGAGAAGCTCGAAACCTGGCGGGTCCCCTCCCGCCTTGCTGGCACGAACGGTGCCTTCGGCCCGGTCCCGGCCCGTCTTGGGCCGGTGTTCCGGGACCGGGACGAGCTGCCTGCCTCCAGCGACCTGGGCCCCACGATTTCGCGGGCCCTGGACGAGTCCGCCTCCATGGTCGTGATCTGCTCGCCGGCCGCCGCCCGGTCGCGCTGGGTGAACGAGGAGATCCGGACCTTCAAGTCCCTCGGCCGGGGCGAACGCATCTTCGCCTTCATCGTGGCCGGCGATCCGGCGGCCGGCGACGGGCCGGAGCAGTGTTTCCCGCCGGCGCTGCGGTACCGGGTGACCGCCGACGGAGAGTTGACCGACGAGCCGGCAGAACCGGCGGCCGCCGACGCCCGGGACAGCGGCGACGGACCCCGGCGTGCACTGATCCGTCTCATGGCGGGCCTGATGGGCGTCAGCTACGACGCTCTTTACCAGCGGGAGCAGCACCGCCGCAGGCGCCGGTGGCTGGCGATCGCTGCCTCCGCCGTGCTGGGCCTGAGCGTGGCCGGGACGCTTGCCTACAATGCCTGGGTAGCCAGGGAAGCGGCCAGCCGAAGCCAGGCCACGTCGAGTGCGCTGGTCGATTTCCTCGTCAGCCAGCGGCACCCGGAGCTGGCGAGCACGGACTGGTCGCCCGCCCCGGTGACCCTTGAGGACGGCACCGTTTTAGCGCCCCTTTCGCCGGACACGCAGATGACGGACGAAGCCCTCGAGGCCCAGGCCTCGGCGCTGCGGGAACAGGGGATGGAATGGCAGCGCCGGTACGAACTGGATTCCGCGCTGCAGGCGTTCCGGCTGGAGCACCGCCGGAGAATCGATCTGGTACGCAGGAAACGGGAGGAGCCCGACCAGATCTTCGAGCTCGCCCAGGCGGCGTTCTATGTGGGGGAGAACTACTTCCTGCAACAGAACATCGGCCGCGCCGAGGACTGGTTCGACGCTTATCGCCAGACTACCCGTGTGCTGGCTGCCCAGAATCCCGAGCGGCTGGACTGGCTGCTGGAGAAAGCCTTCGGGGACTTCAACGTCGCCGGCATGCAGCTTCACAAGGGAGACCCGGAGCTCGCCGCCTCCATGTTCGCAGATGCGTCCACGGCCCTGGAGGAGCTTCGCGCCAGGGGCTTCAGGCCCGACGAGATGGAAATCTATATCGCCGGGACCAGGTCCTTCCAGGGCAGCTGCGCCGAGGCCCTCGGGGATCTTCCGTCAGCAGAGGCGTACTTCTCCGAGTCCGCCCGCCTGTTCGGAGAACAGGCCGCACGGAAACAGGGCAGTGAGGCAATCCCCGTGGAACACAGGCAGGCCGACCAGCTCGTCCACCTGGCCCGGGTCATGCGGGCCTCCGGTGACGTCGAAGGCGCCGCCGATACCTATCGGCGGGCCGCCGCGATGCAGGGCCGTCTCGTGGCCTCCAGCCCGGAGACCAGCGACTTTCGGCGGACCGAGTACACCGCCTCCCGGGGTCTCGCGGAAATCCTGGCGTCCAGGGGCGAGTTCGAGCAGGCGGCGCGTCTGTTCGCGGGGCTTCTTTCGGAAGAAACCATGGCATCCCTGGGACCGCCGGGGAGCGTCGCTTTAAGGCCGCTCTTCGCGAATACCATGGCCGCCGCCGCCCGTGCCGGCCTGGTCTCCGGCGAGACCGCGGAAGCCCTCCGGCTGGCCGGGAAGTCAGTCGAGCTGGCCTCGGCCCACGCTGCAAGCCAGCCCGCGGATGCCGCCAACAGCGCCCTGCTCGCGGACGCGCTGCTGGTGCGCGGCCAGGTGCACAGTGCCCTGGGCCATTCCGCAGACGCGCGAGCTGATTTTCAGCGCGCCTTTGACGCGATCTCTCCCTTCGCGGCGAAGTCCCGGCTCTGGCTGGTTCTCGATCCTTTCGTCCGAGCCGGACTTCTGCTGGGGCGGAGCGAGGACGTGGGCGCGGCGCAGGAGAGCCTCGACGCGATCGGCTACCGGCCTCTCTGGCCCTGGCCAGCCGATGCGTCCGCTGTCCCCGGGTCGTCAGAGCCGGCCGGCAGCAGCGCAGGCCGTCAGGCCGCCACCGAGTCGCCAACCTCCGGAAGTCTGCGAATCTCGTAATCGAGAGGACAGCGTCGATCCCGGTCGTCGAGGCCCGGCGTGGCGCGCACGCGGGCCCGCCATCGGCGCGGAGTGATCTCCTCCCGGCAGAACACCCCGACTGCATTCGCGTCCTTCGCCGTTCGGAGCTGATAAGCCGACGCATACTGCCCCCGTATCCGCGCATCGCTGCAAAGGGCGGAGGCGCGCAGGTCTTTCGGCGCAATGAAGTTCACCGCCAGGACGCCGCCCGGGGCGAGCAGCCGGCCCAGTAATCCTGCCCAGGCAGCATCCACGGGCACGGCACGCGCCGGCTCCCCGTCGACGTGTCCGAACAGGTCGTCGACGACGAGGTCGAAGCTTTCCGCGGGAGCGTCCCCGATCCACTGGCAGGCGTCGGCGTGGACCAGACGGGCAATCTCGGGACTGACGCCGAAGCGCTCCCTGGCCACCTGCAGATGCACCGCGTCGAGGTCCACGCCCACGGCCTCCAGCGGACCCGCGAAGCGCTGCAGCTGAAGCAGCGCCGTACCGCCGCCGATCCCCAGCAGGAGTACCCGCCGCACCGGTGCCCGGGCGGCAAAGGCGGCCACGACGAACAGGTCCCAGACCCGGCCCGTCAGCCCGTGCCTCGGATTCCACGCCGAATGGAACACGCCGTCGCTGTAGAGCTTCAGCACGTTTCCGTGAGCCCGCACTTCATAGCGGGTGCCGTCCTTGCAGGCGCTCCACACCACGGCCATGCAGCGAGCCTAGCACGCTCTCCTTCGGCACCGGCGGAAGGGCCAGCGACACGCCACAGGCGTCGCGGCGAACGCGGCGCGGAGGGACGTCCCGAACGAACCGCAGAAGCCGGGTTTGCGATACGCTATACGGATTTGGCGGCCCGGCGGGGCCGCAGGCTCGCATCGAAAGGAAGAACGCCCATGGCAAAGCCCACCCGGAAAGCCGGACTGGATATCGTGGTCAAGGTCACCGACGCCGAGGACAAGCTCCGGGGCCGGTTCCTGATCTCCGCCAACAGCCTTTATTACTTCCGCAAGAATGCGAAAGAACCGGTGAAGCGCTACTCCTGGCGGCAACTTATCGAGATGATCGAGAGCGAGATGGCAGCGAAGACCAGCCCCGCCAGGCGCTCGAAGAAGAAAACCAGCGTCAAGAAGAGCTGATACGGGAGATCATCGGCAGCCTTGCCGCCCTCGCCTGACGGGCCTGTGGGGCCGGCGGCCACCGCAAGCCTCTGGCATTCCGGCCCGAATCGTCCCGAGGAAGCCCGGCTTCCTCAGGGCGAGTCCCATGCCGCACCCCGCGGACGAAGCCGGCTGTGCCGGAATCTGCGTCAGCTGGTTCCTGGCTCGGGCACGAAGTCAGGCCGCGGGAATTCGGCCAGCCCGACCCGCTCGAGCACCCGCCGGAACCGGGGGTCGCCCCGCAGCGAGTCCAGCAACTCGTCTCCAAGCACGTAGCTCATCCCCGGGTCTCTCGCCTCGATCGCCCGGTCCAGCCAGGCGAATGCCGCGTCCGTGTCGCCCCACTCGGCGTTGATTTCGGCCAGCTGATAAGCCGCTGCGTCCCCGTAACGGCTTTCCATTTCGTCGTAAGCGGCCCGGGAGGCCTCGGCTCGCCCCAGGCGGCTGTTGGCGATGGCCAGAACGAGCAGCGGACCCCAGGTGCGGGACATGCCTTCGACGATGTCCAGCGCAGCCTGGGAATCCCCGGTCTGGAGCCGACACCAGGCCAGCATGCCTTGTGTGCCGCTGTGCTCCGGGTCCAGATCGGAGGCGCGTTCCGCCGCGGCCAGGCAGTTGTCGAACTGGCGGACATCCGCGTAGGTCAACGCGAGCCGGTTCACCGTCTGCATGTTCAGCGGGTCGAGTTCCACGGCCCGCTTCGCCGCCCGGATGGCCTCCTCGGCGAACCCGAGCCGTCCTGCGATGGACGAAAGCTGCCTGAGCAGGCTGGCATCGCCTGGCCGGAGCTCCACGGCCCTGCGCGTGAGTTCCAGGCCCTCCCGCCATTGGTAATCCACCGCCCCGACGAGCGCGGCGCGCAGGATGAGCGTCTCCGGCAGATCAGGGTCCAGGGCTTCCGCCCGGTCCAGGACCTCCCTGACCATCGGCCAGCCGTCCACGGGCTGGATAACGCCGTGCCCGACGAGGTGCTCGAGAGCCAGTCCCGCCCCCGCCCAGGCCGGCGCGTAATCCGGGTCAAGCGCCGTCGCCGACCGGAAAGCCGCCAGCGCCGCCTGCCAGGTCTCGTCACCGCCCCCCTGGTTAGCCAGGTACACGCCCCGCAGGTAGGCGTCGTAGGCCTCCGGGGATGACGTGCCCGGCTTTTCGAGGCCACGGTCCCGACCCAGCAGCGTTGCCTCCATGGCATCGGCGACGTGGGCCGCGATGTCGCTCTGGATAGCAAAGATGTCGGTCAGCTCCCGGTCGTAGGTCTCCGACCACAGGTGATAACCGTCGCTCGCCTTGATGAGCTGGGCCGTCACCCGGACCTTGTTGCCTGCCCGTCGGACGCTGCCCTCCAGTACGGTGCCAACGTTCAGCTCCCGGGCGATGTCCGGCAGCTTGAGGTTCGTGTTCTTGAAGGTGAACGACGACGTCCGTGCGGCCACGTTCAGGCCCTCGATGCCGGCCAGCAGGTTGAGCACCTCCTCGGCCAGGCCGTCGGCGAAGTACTCGTTCTCCCGGTCGTCGGACATGTTGACGAAGGGCAGCACTGCCACGGAGTGGGCGGGCGCCGCGCCTGTGTCCGCGACCTCCGGCTCGGGCACCTCCGCCTGCGACGTATCCGCGGCCGGCGCTGCCACCTCTGCCGCCGGGACCGAAGAGGCATCCGGCATCCGCTCCGGCAGCATCCGGTCCGCGGCGAGTGCCAGGAGGGCCAGCGCCGCCAGCGCAGAGGTGAGGATGTTGAGCCTCCGGCCGGTCTGTCCGGTCGCTGACTGGGAGCGATCCACCAGGGATTCGCGCTTGATTCCCTCCGGGGTGAGCTCATAGATCCAGGAAAAGATGAGCACCAGCGGGAAGCCAAGGGCCAGCAGGAAGAACACCAGCTTCCCGGTCCAGTCCGGAAGCTCCAGCACCGACATGCCCACGTCGGCGACCTGCAGCAGCAGCCAGGCAGCGACCACGTACAGCACCGCCATGCGGATGACGTTCCGGCGCTTCAGCTCACCCCAGAGGCTCACTGCCGAACACTCCGGGCCTGCTGCGCCCTCACCTTCTCCAGGAAGGGAGTCAGCCCCGCGCGGTCCAGTGCGGCGAGGTAGCGCGGATCGTCGTAGACCGGCTCCATCAGCGGATCGGTCAGCAGTGTCGTCACCCCGACGTCGGACGCCTCGAAGGCAAGGTCCAGGGCCTCGAAGACGGCGTCGGGTTCTCCCCACTGGGCAGCGACCTGGGCTCGCTGGTAGGCCGCCAAACTGTGGTAGCGCTCATCCAGGTTGCTTCGCGCGGCCCTGGCTTCTTCCGTTCTCCCGAGCTTGAACAGGGCCATCGGGCGTCCCGTCGTGCGCATCCAGTCGAGCGGCTCCTCGCTGAACAGATCCAGAGCATCCTCGTAGTCGCCGGCGAGGTATCGGCACATGCCCAGGTAGTAGCGAGCCCTCGGGAAAGTCGCGTCCCGCGCAAGCACGTTGTTGAGTACCTCCCGTGCCTCCTCGCACCGGCCTGACAACATGTAAACCGCGCCCATGAAGACCCGGTTGCTCAGGTTCGTCGGCTCCAGTTCTACCCCGCGCCGCGCCGCGTCGAAGACTTCCTCGCCAACGGCGACATTGCGCAGCATCAACGCCAGGGCCGTCACGATGGTGGCGTTGCCGGGTTCCAGCGCCTCCGCGTGCCGAATCGCTTTCACGCCCTGGTCCCACTTGAAGTCCCGGTAGGCCAGGAGGTACGACTCCAGCAGGAATCCGCCGCCCAGCTCGGGCGCCAGCCGCTGCGCCTGCCGCGCCGCTTCCTCCAGGCGTTCCCAGTTCTCGGCGGGCGGACCCCAGCCGTTAGCGATCATGCTGGACATCGTCAGTCCAAGAGCCGTCCACGCATTGGCATAACCGGGGTCTTCCGCCAGGGCACTCTCCCCCGCGGCCACGGCCTGCCGCGTCGCCTGCTCCCGGGAACCCTGGTTGATCAGGTAGACACCCCGCAGGTAGTCGTTGTAGGCGTCGAGATTGTCCGTGCCGCCCGCCTGCATGCGGTCGGCGTCCTCCCCCAGCAGCGTCACCTTCAGGGCATCGGCGACATGCTCTGCTATGTCCGTCTGGATGGCGAAAACGTCGTCCAGCTCCCGGTCGTAGGTCTCGGACCACAGGTGGTAGCCGTCGTCCGCGTTGATCAGCTGGGCCGTGATCCGCAACCGATTGCCCGCCATGCGGACGCTGCCCTCGAGGAGGTGGGCCACGCCGAGTTCCTCTCCGATCACTCGTAAATCCTGGTCCTTGCCCTTGTAGGCGAAAGAAGAGGTCCGACCGGCAACCTTCAGAGCCCGGATCCTGGCTAATGCGTTGAGGAGTTCCTCGGTCAGGCCGTCGGAGAAATACTCGTTGTCCCGGTTCGGGCTCATGTCTACAAAGGGCAGCACGGCGATGCTGGCCTCCGCCGGCGAATCCGCCTCCGGAACGACGGGTCCCGCCGCATCAGCCGTACCCTGCCGCTCAGCGACGGGCGGTGCCCCGGCAGTCGAGTCAGCGGGGGCCCGGGTCTCGGGGACCAGCCGGTCCAGCGCCACGGCCCCGATGGCGACGACCAGCAGCACCGCGATGGTGACATTCAGCTTGCGGCCGGTCTC
>JARRON010000015.1:37519-62669 GCA_037383845.1 Gammaproteobacteria bacterium | reverse complement strand
CAAGAATTAATGCGAAATCCAATGCTTACTCCCGATATTTCGAGCAGATTATTCTCTACTTCTTCTCGACCTGCAACACGGCCAGAAATGCCTCCTGGGGAATCTCCACCGTGCCCAGCTGCTTCATCCGGCGCTTGCCTTCCTTCTGTTTCTCGAGCAGCTTCCGCTTCCGGGTCACGTCGCCTCCGTAGCACTTGGCCGTGACGTTCTTGCGCATGGCCTTTACGCTGCTCCGGGCGATGATCTGCCCTCCGATCGCGGCCTGAATCGCCACCTCGAACATCTGCCTGGGAATCAGCTCGCGCATTTTCTCCACGATCTCCCGCCCCCGTCGATAGGCGGTCTCCCGGTGGACAATGATGGACAGGGCGTCCACCCGCTCGCCATTGACCAGGATATCCAGTTTGGTCAGCGGCGCCGCCTGATAGCGCGCAAACACGTAGTCGAAGGAGGCAAAGCCGCGGCTTACCGATTTCAGCCGGTCGAAAAAGTCCAGGACCACCTCGGAAAGGGGCAGGTCGTATTCCAGCTGCACCTGGCTGCCCAGGTAAAGCATCCGTTTCTGGACGCCGCGTTTCTCGATGCACAGGGTAATCACCGCGCCCACGTGTGCCTGGGGAACGAGAATGCTGGCGGTGATGATGGGCTCACGGATCTCGCTGACCAGATTGGACGGCGGCAGCCGGGCCGGATTATCCACGTAGACCACTTCGCCGTCGGTGCAGGCCACCTCGTAGACCACCGTGGGGGCGGTGGTGATGAGGGAAAGCGTGTATTCCCGCTCCAGCCGTTCCTGGACGATTTCCATGTGCAGCATGCCCAGGAAGCCGCAGCGGAAACCGAAGCCCAGCGCCGTGGAAGTCTCGGGCTCGAAATGAAGGGACGAATCGTTGAGTCGTAGCTTCTGCAGCGCTTCCCGGAAGTCCTCGTAATCCTCCGAGTTCACGGGAAACAACCCGGCGAACACCCGGGGCTGTATGTGCTTGAAGCCCGGCAGCGGCGCCGCACAAGGGTTGCCGTCCAGGGTGACGGTGTCGCCCACGGGGGCGCCATCGATGTCCTTGATGCCGGCCACGAGGAAGCCCACCTGTCCGGCTTCAAGCACATCCCGGTCGCTCATTTTCGGCGTGAATCGCCCGACCCGGTCGGCGTTATGGCTCCGGCCGGTGGACATGATGCGGATCCGGGCGCCCTTTGCGAGGCGTCCGTTGACCACCCGAACCAGGGAAACGACGCCCACGTAGTTGTCGAACCAGGAGTCCACGATCAGCGCCTGCAGCGGGCCTTCCGGGTCCCCGGAAGGCGGCGGAATCCGCTGCACGATGGCTTCCAGCACGTCTTCCACGCCCTCACCCGTCTTGGCGCTGGCCAAAACGGCATTGTCGGCCTCGATGCCGATGACCTCCTCGATCTCCGCGCGGACGCGGTCCGGCTCGGCCGAGGGGAGGTCGATCTTGTTCAACACGGGCACGACTTCCAGACCCGCATCGATGGCCGTGTAGCAGTTTGCGACGCTCTGGGCCTCCACGCCCTGGGCCGCATCCACCACCAGGATCGCGCCCTCGCAGGCCACCAGGGACCGGGACACCTCGTAGGAAAAATCCACGTGGCCCGGCGTATCGATGAGATTCAGCTCGTAGTCCCGGCCGTCCCGGGACCGGTACCGAAGGGACACCGCCTGGGCCTTGATGGTAATGCCCCGCTCCCGCTCCAGGTCCATGGAATCCAGCACCTGGGCGGCCATCTCCCGGTCGGAAAGCCCTCCGCAAAGGTGGATGAAACGGTCCGCCAGCGTGGACTTGCCGTGATCGATGTGGGCGATGATGGAAAAATTCCGGATCTGGTCCATGGAGGGCTCGGAGGCGGACGCCGCAGGCGGCTGGCGCGGGATTATACCGGCGCAGCAGGTTCGTTCGGGGAGGCGGCTGCCCGGCCGCGCCTAGGGAGAGGCTCCCAGGAGCCGGCGCAGCCGGCCGGCGTCCAGGAAATGCCGGCTGACCACCTCATCCCCCAGGCAAAGCACCGGCACGTCGTCGGACCACTTCGCCACGAGGGCCGGATCCTCGTCGATGTCCACGCGAACCAGCCGCACCGCGTCGCCGGCGGCAGCCAGCACCGCCTCGGCCATCACGTCGCAGAGGCTGCAGTCCTGCCGGCCGTAGAGCACCAGGTCCAGGGGCGAGGACCCGGAACCGCGCCGCGAATTCATGTCACCGGCTCACAGGCGTCGTTGCCCACCCGCCGGAGCACAACGGGCTGGAAGCGGGCGTCGGTTTCGTGGCGGCGCCCGAAATCCCGCGCCCAGCCCAGCCCCAGCGCGATGCCGGCGGCCGCACCCACTGCCGCAGCCAGGTCCGCATCGGATACCGAGTATCCCGCCAGTCCGCCGATAACGGCCAGGACCAGGGGCACCAGGTAGACCACCACGGCGGCCCGCATCACCGCGTCCTCCTGCAGACCGATGAGCACCTGATCTCCCACCTCGAGGGCGAGGCCGCCGGTGCCGGCCCGGACCCGGTGAAGCCGGTCGCCCAGCAGCCGCCCCAGAACGCCGCCGCCGCACCCCTTGCCCTCGGCACAGCGGGCGCATTCCACCTGGCGCCTGCAGGCGATCCAGGCGTGGTCCCCTTCCAGGGCGAGGACCCGCCCGGCCTCGGTGATCATCCGTCCCGGCCCACCGGCGTCATGGACAGGGCGATGCGACGCACCGTCAGGGCGGGCACCTCCCCCACCACCGTGACCTGGTGGCCGTGCACCAGGGCACTGTAGGCGTGGGCCGCGCCGATATGGGCCGGACCGACCATGCCCGCGTCCCCCTGCCCCGCCGGCTCGACGAACACCGACACGGAGGCCAGGCCGTCGGAATAGACCAGGTGCTCCACCGCATGGTCAGAGCCGGGAAGCACCTGCTGATGGGCCACGCTGAGTTCGAACCCCGGCGGCAGATCCCGGGCCTGCCACGACGGCTGGATCTCCGGCGCGTGCTGGTGGACGTCTTCCCGGGTCCGGTACCAGGTGAAACCCTCGGTGGAGACGCCCGGCTGCATCCGCTCCGCGGGAATCTCGTCCGGGAGCTCGATATCCACGAAATGCAGGGCTTCCACCGGATGGCCGGACTCGCTTACCAGGTGGACTTTCAGCGGCATGGCGGTGTCTTCGTCCAGCCAGAGACGGTGGCCGTAGCGGTCCGAGTCCCGGGGCCGGATCTCCACCACCATGGCCGGCCTGCCCAGCTGACGCGTGCGGCCCATGACCCGGAACTCGTACCACTGGTCCAGGCGGGGCGAAAGCTGGGGAAGCACCGCCCTCAGGGGGCTGGACGCCGCCACCTCCCGCCGCTCCACGAGGACCGCCTTCTCGTCGGCAAAAATGCACGTGACCTCGTCGCCGCTGCGGATCACCTCCCGCCCGGGCTGGTCGCGGGAAAACAGCCGCTCCGTGGGCACGCCGTCGGCAACCCGGTGGATGACGTGGAGGGTCTCCATGGTGCCGGCGCTCATGTGAACGAAGGTGCCCTCGTAGTTGAGGCCCTCGACCGCCTGTTCCATGCGGCTCAGCCATTCACGGGCATCCGAGGCGAACACAAGCCCCGGCAGCAGCGCCGCCAGGCAGGCCGCGCTCCTGAGCCCCGAAAAGCGCCCCGCCGGTCTCATCGGGGGGCGTTCACCTTCTCGATCCGCACCGCCGGGTATTCGCCGTCGGCGCTCGGGGTGCGGGCGACGATCCGGGACAGGGCGCTTCGACCGCCCATGAGGGTGGAATACTCGCTGTGGTTGATGTAGTAGCGGGTCAGCCGGTCGGGCCCCCCGGCGGCCTGGCGGGTGTAGGCCGGCGGCACGGTGTAGACCGGACCCGCCGCCGGGGCTGCGACCTGGCTGGCCGACAGGGGCGCCGGATCGGGCCGGTGACCGCCGCCGGGAACCGCAAGCACGGCCACCAGGGCCACGGAGGCGGCTACGGCCAGGCCGGCCACGAGGCGGGGCCAGGGCCGCCGCTGTGGCTCCGACAGCACCGGTGCCGGGCCGGGATCCGTCTCGAGACCGGACCGCACGCGGCTGACCAGGTCCACGGGGCCGCAGTGCGGCAGCTCGTCGCGCATGGCGTCGCCGATCAGACAGTAGCGGATGGCGGTCCGCCTCAGGGATTCTTCCCGAAGACTGCGGCGAACGACGAGTTCTGTCTCGATCTCGGGCAGCTCCCCGTCCAGGAGTGCGGATAGTTGTTCCTCTGGAGTGAACTTCATGTCGTCCTCGCGTCGCCCCTAGTCCAGCAGGGGCTTCAGTTTCTTGTCGATGGCCTCACGGGCCCGGAAGATCCGCGACCGCACGGTGCCCACCGGGCAATCCATGGCGGTCGCGATTTCCTCGTAACTCATCCCTTCCACCTCCCGCAGGACGATGGCGGTCCTCAAGTCTTCTGGCAACGATTCGATGGCGGAGTTCACTGTCTGACGGATTTCCTCCGACAGGACGCCGCCTTCTGGCGTGTCCATAGTGCTGAGCCGGGCCTGCATTTCGTACTGCTCCGGGTCCTGCAGGTCCAGGTTGAAGTCCTCCGGCCGGCGCTGGGCAGATGCCAGATGGTTCTTCGCGGTATTGATGGCGATGCGGTACAGCCAGGTGTAGAAGGCGCTGTCGCCGCGGAAGGATCCCAGGGCACGGTAAGCCTTGATGAATGCTTCCTGGGCCACGTCAAGGGCGTCGTCCGGGTCACGGACGTACCGGCCGACCAGCTTGATGATCTTGTGCTGGTACTTCCCGACGAGGATGTCGAAGGCCGACTTGTCACCCTGCTGGACACGCTTGACCAGCAACTGATCGCTGCTCTTACTGCTGCCCATGCGGGCCGGCACCTCGGCATGACGGCAGGATTCCCTGGCGCTGCATCGAGCGCCGGCCCGCCGGAGAAGTTCTCGAAGCGGCAGACCCCATGCCCGCCGCGTCGCGCTGCGGCGATTCTAGCAATGCGTCCCGCCAGCGTCATGGAACCTCGCAAGTACCGTCAGTCGTCTCCAGCCGTCGGCGGAAAACGAGTCCCGGGGCAGCAACAGCCTCCGGGGACCCGCCGGACCGGCCCAATGTGCAAACAGTGCGACGGATGTGACCACGGTGGTCCCTGTCAGTTCCATCGGAAAGTACTGATGCCCGTCCCCGCAGCCCCGCCAGCCCGTCTCCGGGCAGAACATGATGCAGCGCAGCTTCGGGCCCAGGGGTCGAAGGGCGGCGGACAGGGAGGCCGGCAGGCAAGCCCAGGCGATGCCGGCGAAGAGCCAACCGGCGCCCGCGTACAGCAGGGCGAGGCCGGCGACGCCGTGGCCCAGGACCAGCCACGCGCCCAGTGCCCGGGACGGCGCGGCGGTGAACTCCAGGCTACCGGCGTATGGAGTCAAGGACACGGGCCAGGGCCTCGTCCCCCGGATCGGCCCGGCCCAGCAGCAGCCCGTAAAGTTCGGGATCCGGCATGTCCAGAATCCTCCGGAAGGCGGCCTGGTCACCGGCGGACGCCCCCGGGTAGGCTTCCTCCAGGTAGCGTGTCAGCAGCACGTCCAGTTCCCGCATTCCGCGTCGGCAGCGCCACCTGAGCCGGGAATGTTCTGATGGATCCATGTTGGTGCCTGCCGGCGGGTGCGGACAGTCCCGCTTATGGCTCGTAACGGCAACTAATGGCGGCGCTCGGCAAGCTTCAGCTTGATCTCGGCGATGGCCTTCGCGGGGTTCAGCCCCTTCGGACACGTCCGCGTGCAGTTCAGGATGGTATGGCACCGGTACAGCCGGAAAGGATCCTCCAGGTCGTCCAGGCGCTCCCCGGTGGCCTCGTCACGGCTGTCGACGATCCAGCGATAGGCCGCAAGCAGCACGGCCGGACCCAGGTAGCGGTCGCTGTTCCACCAGTAGCTGGGACAGGCGGTGGAGCAACAGGCGCACAGGATGCAGGCCGACGGCTCGTTGATCTTCTCCTGGTCGGCCTTTGACTGGAGCCGCTCCCGGTCCGGGGGCGCCGGCGTGCGGGTCTGCAGCCAGGGCTTGATCGAGGCGTACTGGGCGTAGAACCTGGTCAGGTCCGGCACGAGATCCTTGACCACCGGCATGTGCGGCAGCGGATAGATCTTCACGTCCCCGCTGACATCCGTGATGGCCCGGGTGCAGGCCAGGGTATTGGTGCCATCGATATTCATGGCGCAGCTGCCGCAGATCCCCTCGCGGCACGAGCGCCGGAAAGTCAGCGTCGGGTCGATCTCGTTCTTGATCTTGATCAGCGCGTCGAGAACCATCGGCCCGCACCGGGACAGGTCGACCTCATAGGTGTCGGTGCGCGGGTTCTCTCCGCTGTCGGGGTCGTATCGGTATACGACGAAGCGACGGACCTCGCCGGCGTCGGACGGCGCCGGAAAGTGCCTGCCCTTGACGATTCTGGAGTTGGCCGGAAGCCGGAACTCAGCCATGGGATCTCCTTCAGCCTCTAGTAGGTTCGCGCCTTCGGCGGAAAGTTCTGCACCTCGTCGGTGAGCGTGGACAGGTGCACCGGCCGGTAGTCGATCCGTACCTCGTCCCCGCCCGGGTGCCACGCCAGGGTGTGTTTCATCCAGTGGTCGTCGTCACGGTCCGGATAGTCCTCCCGGGCGTGGGCGCCGCGGCTTTCCTTGCGGTTTTCGGCAGACACGATGGTAACCAGGGCCTGGCCCAGCAGGTTCTCCAGCTCCAGGGTCTCGACGAGATCGGTGTTGAAGATCAACGAGCGGTCGGCCACTTTCACATCTTCCAAGGACCCGACAATCCGCCTGAGCTGCTCGACTCCCTCGAGAAGGGTCTCGCCCGTCCGGAATACCGCCGCGTGGTCCTGCATGGAGCGCTGCATATCGTCCCGGATTTCCGCGGTGGAGCGGTTCCCGTCCGCGTGCCTGAGTCCGTCCACCCGGGCGATGGTCGCCTCGCCGGCGTCCGCCGGCAGGGGCGCGTGCTTCTGGCCCGGCCTGACGACCTCGGCGCAGCGCTTCGCCGCCGCGCGGCCGAAAACGACCAGATCCAGCAGCGAGTTGGACCCCAGCCGGTTGGCGCCGTGCACAGAGACGCATGCGGCCTCTCCGACGGCCATCAGTCCCGGCACCACGTGTTCCGGGTCGCCGTCCTTCAGAGTCACGACTTCCCCGTGGTAGTTGGCCGGGATGCCGCCCATGTTGTAGTGCACGGTGGGGAGCACGGGGATGGGCTGCTTGGTGACATCCACGCCGGAGAAGATGCGCGCGGTCTCGGCGATGCCCGGGAGGCGCTCGTGGATCACCTCGGGACCGAGATGCTCCAGGTGCAGGTGGATGTGATCATTCTTCTCGCCGACGCCCCGGCCCTCGCGGATCTCTATGGTCATGGAGCGGGACACCACGTCCCTGGAGGCCAGGTCCTTGGCGTTGGGGGCGTATCGCTCCATGAAGCGCTCGCCCTCGGAGTTGGTGAGGTAACCGCCCTCGCCGCGCACGCCCTCGGTGATCAGGCAGCCGGCGCCGTAGATCCCGGTGGGATGGAACTGCACGAATTCCATGTCCTGGAGGGGCAGGCCCGCCCTGAGCACCATGGCGTTGCCGTCTCCCGTGCAGGTGTGCGCAGAGGTGCAGCTGAAATAGGCGCGACCGTAACCGCCGGTGGCCAGGATGGTCATGTGGGCACGGAACCGATGAATTTCCCCGGTCTCCATGCAAAGCGCCATGACGCCGCGGCAGGCTCCGTCGGCGTCCATGATCAGGTCGAGCGCGAAATACTCGATGAAGAACTCGGCCTGGTGCTTCAGGGACTGCTGGTACAGGGTGTGAAGCATGGCGTGGCCGGTGCGGTCCGCCGCGGCACAGGTACGCTGGGCCGGCGGGCCCTCTCCGAACCGGGTGGTCATGCCGCCGAACGGCCGCTGGTAGATGCGCCCGCCCTCGGTGCGGGAAAACGGCACGCCGTAATGTTCAAGCTCGATGACCGCGTCCGGGGCCTCCTTGCACATGTACTCGATGGCGTCCTGGTCGCCCAGCCAGTCCGACCCCTTGACGGTGTCGTACATGTGCCAGCGCCAGTCGTCGTCACCCATGTTGCCCAGCGCGGCGCTGATGCCCCCCTGGGCGGCCACGGTATGGCTTCGCGTCGGGAACACCTTGGTCACGCAGGCCGTGCGCAGGCCGGCCTCCGCCAGGCCCAGAGTGGCACGGAGGCCGGAACCGCCGGCGCCCACGACAACGACGTCGTAGCTGTGGTCGATGATTCGGTAGGACTCGCCCATTTCCCTCACGCTCCGGTGGCGATTCGCAGCACGGCCAGGACCCCGACCGCCGCCGCGACCGCATGAACAAACTGCAGGCCGACGATGAGCGCCACCTTCACTGCGCCGTCGGTGTAGTCCTCGACGATGACCCTCAGCCCTAGCTGCGAGTGCCAGGCGGCCGTCAGCACCAGGACGGACAGCAGCGCAGCGTGCAGCGGCGCGGCGATCCAGCCCTGTACCGCGGCGAGGTCCCCGCCACCGAGGGTGAGCACCGAGACCAGGAACCACAGCCCCAGCAGCGCGAGACCGACCGCGCTGACCCGTTGCTGCCACCAGTGACCCGGCCCGTCCCCGGCGGAACCGAGGCCGAGCACCCGGCCCAGGGGCGTGCGGAGGCTCATGATCCACCTCCTGCGAGGATCAGGCCCCAGAAGGCCAGCGTAAGGAGAATGCTTGCGGCGATGACGGCATAGCCGGAGGCGTAGAACTGCGAAATCTCGAAGCCCTTGCCGGCGTCCCAGAACAGGTGCCGGATGCCGTTGCACAGGTGGTAGAAAAACGCATAGCTGGCCACGAAGGCCACCAGCTTGCCGAATCCGCCGGTGAGCACTCCCATGGCGGAGGCGTAGCCGTCTGCACCGCCCGCCGCGGCGGCCAGCCACCACACCAGCCCGAGAAACGACAGGGCCAGGACGACCCCGGAAATGCGGTGGGAGATGGACAATACGGACGTGATCTGCGGCCGGTAAACCTGCAGGTGCGGCGACAACGGCCGGTTGTCAGCAGCCATGATGTCCTCCTTGGACGGAACTCGCGCGACCCGGCCGGGCGCAGACATCGGGCGGTGCGCACGGGCCCGCCGCCGAATATCCCAATCCTGTACCGGGTTCTAGAAATCTATACAGCGACCATTCTTTTCCCAGTCGCCGTAGCGGGTGGGATCCGGCCCGGGTCTTCCACCGATTTCCTTCGGCGGCTCGCGGTGGCCGGTTTCCTCCTGCCGGGACGCCGGCTCCGGGCGGATGGCGTCTTCTTCTGGACTGGAGTTTTCGGGTTTCGCAGTCATTACAGGCATGATGCCAGAGGGCGGTGATGCAGGCCAGTGCACCGCATCATTCGCTACAATTCCGCGACCTCTGCGGCGAACTTCAAGAGAGATTTACTCACCATGGCAGGTTTTGCTCTGAACCGGTACGCAAGCCTCAGGCTCACAGGCCCCGACGCAGGCAGTTTCCTCCAGGGCCAGGTTTCTGCGGACGTGGCAGGCCTCGGGCCGGCGCAGGGGTGTCTGGCGGGCTGGCACGACGCGAAAGGACGGGTGCTGGCGCTGCTGAACGTGATCCCCGCGGAAAACGGATTCACCGTCGTCCTGCCGGCGGAGCTTGCCGAGAGTACCGCCGCGCGGATGCGGATGTTCGTGCTCCGGGCCAGAGTCACCCTCGAGCCCGGGCCGCCCGTGGCCGGTTCCTTCGACGGGCCGGCCGGTGATGAGCCATGGCAGATCAGCGCCGACGACGCCGGTCATCTCGTGCGGCTGCCCGGCAGCCCTCGCTGGCTGCGGGTCGGGCCCGGCGCGACGGACACGGAGCAGTCCGCCGAGGCGGAGCTCGCCTGGGAGTTCGCCGCCGTCAAGGCCGGACTGCCGGAGGTCTATGCCGCGACCAGCGGCCGGTTCGTCGCACAGATGCTCAACCTGGACACCCTGGGTGGCATCAGTTTCACCAAGGGATGCTATCCGGGCCAGGAGGTCATCGCCCGGGCCCACCACCTGGGACGGATCAAGCGACGGATGCGCCGGTTCCGCTGTCCGGGCGAGCCGCCCGGGCCGGGAGAGGCCCTGGGCGACGGGGTCTCGGGCACAGTGGTGCGGTCCGCCCCGTCCGGGGGCGACTGCGAGCTGCTTGCGGTAGTGCCGACAGACACCGAAGGCCCTTTCGCCCTACCTGACGGGCGGACGCTGGCGCCGGCGGAGGAAGCCGCCTAGGACGGGTCCCGGCCCTCGCTTTCCGGCCGCATCTGGGGAAACAGCAGCACGTCGCGAATGGAAGGCTGGTCGGTGAACAGCATGACCACCCGGTCCACGCCGATGCCGAGCCCGCCGGCCGGCGGCATGCCGTATTCCAGGGCGCGGACATAGTCCCCGTCGTAGAACATCGCTTCCTGGTCTCCAGCGGTCTTTTTCTCCACCTGGTCGCGGAAACGCCGCGCCTGTTCCTCCGGATCGTTCAGCTCGGAGAAACCGTTGGCAAGTTCCCGGCCGCAGATGAAGAGCTCGAACCGGTCGGTGAGGAAAGGATCGCCGTCCTTGGCCCGGGCCAGGGGTGAGACTTCCGCGGGGAAGCCGGTCACGAAGGTGGGGGCCCGGAGCCGGTCCTCGACAGTCTTTTCGAAAAGCTCGAGCAGCAGCTTGCCCGCGCCCCAGGACGGATCCACGGCGACGCCGGCGGCCGACGCCACGGAAGCCAGGTGTTCCCGGTCCCGGGCACGGTCGCGGTCCAGGCCCGGGTTGTGCTCGGCCACCAGTTCCTCCAGCGGCGCCCGGCGGAATGCCGGGCCCAGGTCCACGGCCTCGCCCTGGTACTCAAGCCGGGTCGAGCCCAGGAGGGCTTCGGCCATCACCCGGAGCAGGTCCTCGGTGAGGTCCATCATCTCCACGTGGCCGGCATAGGCGTGGTAGAGCTCCAGCATGGTGAACTCTGGGTTGTGCCGCGTGGACAGGCCCTCGTTGCGAAAGTTGCGGTTGATTTCGTATACCCGCTCGAAGCCGCCCACGACGAGGCGCTTGAGGTAAAGCTCCGGCGCGATGCGCAGGTACATGTCCACGCCAAGGGCGTTGTGGTGGGTGACGAACGGCCTGGCGTTGGCGCCGCCCGGGATGGGCTGCATCATGGGAGTCTCCACCTCCAGGAAACCCCGGGTGTCCAGGTAACTGCGCATGCAGCTGATCATCCGGGATCGCCGGCGGAATACCTGGCGGCTCTCCGGGCTCATGATCAGATCCAGGTAGCGCTGCCGGTACCGGGTCTCGGTGTCCGAGAGGCCGTGATACTTCTCCGGCAGGGGCCTGAGGGACTTCGCCAGCAGCCGGACCGTCCGAGCCCGGACGGTGAGCTCGCCGGTGCGGGTCTTGAAGAGCGTTCCTTCAACCCCCACCAGGTCGCCCACGTCCCAGGTCTTGAAGTCCCGGTAAACGCCTTCGGGCAGCTCGTCCCGGGCGAGGAAGGCCTGGATGCCCCCGGTGACGTCCTCGACGCGGATGAAGCTGGCCTTTCCCATGACCCGCTTCGCCATCATGCGGCCGGCCACCGACACGTCGATGGCGTCGGCCTCCAGGGACTCGCCGTCCCGGGCGCCGAAGCTCGCATGGAGCTCCTCGGCCTGGACGTTCTTGCGGAAGTCGCCGGGATAAGCCTGGCCGGACTCGCGCAGGGCGTCGAGCTTGCGGCGCCGTTCCGCGATCAGTGGATTCTCCTGCTGCTCGGCCATGTTCAGCTCCTCGTTGTGCTCCGCGTCCCGCCTAGATGCCCTGCTTGAGGCTGGCCTCGATAAAGTTGTCCAGATCCCCGTTCAGCACCGCCTGGGTGTTGCCCACTTCCACGCCGGTGCGAAGATCCTTGATGCGGGACTGGTCCAGCACATAACTGCGGATCTGGCTACCCCAGCCAATGTCCGCCTTGGTTTCCTCGATGGCGTCCGCATCCGCCCGCCGCTTCTGCATCTCCAGCTCGTAGAGCTTGGCCTTGAGCTGCTTCATCGCCGTGGCCTTGTTCTTGTGCTGGCTCCGGTCGTTCTGGCACTGGACGACAATGCCGGTAGGCTCGTGGGTGATACGCACCGCAGATTCAGTCCGGTTCACGTGCTGGCCACCGGCTCCGCTGGCCCGGTAAACGTCGATCCTCAGGTCCGCAGGATTGATGTCCACCTCCACGTTGTCGTCCACCTCCGGGGAGACGAACACGGCCGCGAAGCTGGTGTGCCTCCGGTTGCCGGCATCGAAGGGCGACTTGCGCACCAGTCGGTGAACGCCCGTCTCCGTGCGCAGCCAGCCGTAGGCGTACTCTCCGCCCACGCGAACCGTCGCGCTCTTGATCCCGGCGACGTCGCCGGGAGACACCTCGATGAGCTCCGCCTCGAAGCCGTGGGACTCGGCCCAGCGCAGGTACATCCGCAGCAGCATCTCGGCCCAGTCCTGGGCCTCGGTGCCGCCTGAGCCTGCAGTGATGTCCAGGAACGCGTCGCTTGCGTCCATCTCGCCGGAGAACATCCGGCGGAATTCCAGCTCGCCGATTTTCTTTTCCAGCGCCCGCACGTCGCCGGCGATTTCCCCGAGAGTTCCCTCGTCGCCCTCTTCGGCGGCGAGCTCGAAAAGCGCCTGACTGTCTTCAAGGCCCCGGCCCAGGGCGTCCAGGCCGTCTACGATGGCCTCGAGCTGGGCGCGCTCGCGGCCCAGGGACTGGGCCCTGTCCGGATCGCTCCAGACGTCCGGATTCTCCAGCTCCCGGCGCACTTCTTCCAGGCGCTCCTTCTTGCCGGCATAGTCAAAGATACCCCCTCAGGGCCTGGACCCTTTCGGTGAGATCCGACATGAGGTGTCTGAGCTGTGAGGTTTCCATCAGGTGTGGTCTTCGGCTGGCGCAAACCCTGCGCGCGAAGCCGGAAAGTGTATCACGCGCGTCGCAGCTCAGACCGCCTCGAAGTACTCCACAACCAGCTGCGGCGAGCGGATTCCGCCGTAATCGTTGACGTCCAGGCGGTAGGCGCAGTGGACTTCACCTGGCCGCGGCCCGGCCAGCCGGTCTGCCTGTCGGAAGGCGATGGCATCGACGATGCGCCGGCCCGCCGCCGGACGGAGCCTCATCTTCAGGTGGTGGCTCCCAACCACTCGCGCGTCCAGCAGCTGGAAGCGACCGTCGAACACGGGCTCGGGAAAACCCTGCCCCCATGGCCCGGCCCCGCGCAGGAGCTCGGCAGTCTCAAGGCTGAACTCCTCGTCGGACAGCTCGCCGTCGGACCAGATGGTGCCGGAGAAGTCTGCGTCATCCACCCACCTGGCCGACTCCTCTTGCAGCGCCTGCGCAAAGGCCTTCAGGGCCCCGGGGGCCAGCGTCAGGCCGGCAGCCATGGCATGCCCCCCGAAACGGCTCACAAGCCCGGGCCGGCGGGCGTCGACTGCCGCCAGGAGGTCCCGGATATGGAGACCGGGCACCGAGCGGGCCGACCCCTTCAGCCCGCCCTCGCCGTCGTCGGCGAACGCGACCACCGGACGGTGAAAGCGCTCCTTGAGCCTGGAGGCCACCAGTCCCACCACGCCCTGGTGCCAGCCCTGCCGGTACACGCACAGCACCGGCGGAAGCTTGCCGGCGGACGGCGCCAGGTCCTTCACCGCGGCCAGGGCTTCTTCCTGCATCTGCCCTTCCAGCTGCTTGCGCTCCTCGTTCAGGGACCCGAGAGCGGAGGCGAGTTCCGCCGCCCTGCCGGGATCGTCGGCCAGCAGGCACTCGATGCCCAGGGACATATCGTCCAGGCGCCCGGCGGCATTCAGTCTCGGGCCGGCCGCGAAAGCAAGGTCGGCCGCCACCGCCGCGCCGGGATCCCGCCCCCCGGCAGTCAGCAGCGCCGTCACCCCCGGAACCCCCGCACCGCTGCGAATCCGCCGCAGGCCCTGGGACACCAGAATCCGGTTGTTCCGGTCCAGCCGCACCAGGTCCGCCACCGTTCCCAGGGCCACCAGGTCCAGGTGCCCGGCGGCCTGTCGCGGGTCGCCGCCAGCGGCCCGAAGAACGGCGGCGGCGAGATAGAACGCTACCCCGACGCCCGCCAGGTGCGGGCTGGCAAATCCGCTGTCGGGAAGGTTGGGGTTGAGGATGGCGTCGGCAGGCGGAAGCGCCTCGCCGGGCAGGTGATGGTCGGTCACCAGCACCCGAACCCCATGGCGGCGCGCCATCTCGATGCCGGGATGGCAGTTGATCCCGCTGTCGACGGTCACGATGAGGGCGGGCTCGCGCTGCAGCGCTTCCTCCACCAGACCGGGGCTGAGCCCGTAACCGTGGCGGGCCCGGTCCGGAACCATATAGCCGACGTCCGCGCCCAGACCGCCCAGCACCCGGACCAGGAGCGCCGTGCTCGTGGCGCCGTCGGCGTCGAAGTCGCCGATCACCAGTATCCGCTGCCCCCGGTCCAGGTGGGATTTCACGAGCCCGGCGGCCGCCTCGACGCCGGACAGTCCGCCGACCGGGAGGAGTCCCCCCAGTGCGGTGTCGCAGTCCTCCGGCCGGGCTACACCCCGGCCGGCGTAAATGCGGGCCAGCAGGGGATGCAGACCGCCCAGTCGCGAAGCATCGCCGCCCGAACGCCGGCGGATGGGCCGCCGCGTCAGCACAGTGACTCCCGCAGAGTGCGGGGCCGGCGCCATGGAATCCGGCAGGCGAGCCGGGAGACAGTGAAACTCCGCCGCCGCGTCACCAGGCTGACGGCCTTCAGGCGGCCCCGGCCCAGTGCCTGCAACAGGGGTTCGCACCAGGCCTCCTCCAGCCGCCCGGGCAGGTCCGTGTCTGCTGCCTCCACCGGCACGGGCCACGCCACGCCACCGCGTTCGAGCCCCTCGACGCCGGGCGAGTGCGAGCCGCCGGCAAGACGCGCAAGTCCCGACAGCCAGGGCTCGCCTCCGGCCAGAGCGGGAGCTTCCCGCAACGCTACGCCGGCCGGGTGGCCACCCCCCCACGCCTTCACGCCGGTGACCAGCGACTGTCCGGCCTCCGCCCTGGCCTGATTGACGGGATGTTGGAAAAACAGCATCTCTATCTCGCTCAACAGTCGCAGCAGCTCCGGCTCCGGCGGGTGTTCGGGCGGCGTTCCCGGCGCACCGCCACCGCGCCAGCCCGGCACGCCGTGCAGGTACCACCGCCGGGGGTCCGGCACGTGCATGGTGAGCGATCCGTTCCCGAGAACCTCATCAAAAGCCGCAGCAAGTGACCGGGCCTCCTCTAGGGACAGGCCCAGCCCGGCGGCGGTCACCGTCTCCACCTCCCCTTGCTCCGGCCGTCCGCCCACCGGGGCCAGGCGCAGGCAACCTTGCTCCGGCATGCCGACCTCGCCGGCGAAACTGACCGGCGCCACCGCCGTGGCCTCCGGGTCCGCACCCAGCAGCTGCCGCAGGGTCGCCCAGGGACCGGCGGGACACGCCCGGGCACGGCCCCTGCCGAGTATGCGCTCCAGGCCCGGATAGCTTCCCGTCGCCCGGTCCGCAACCAGATCCAGCTCCGGAGCGAACAAATAGACTTCGGCGGGCGCTGCGCCTCCCAGAGGCGGGTCGCCAGAGTTTTCTCCGCCCTTCATAATTGCACCATGCGAATTACGCTCGACCGACATCCCAGCGCGAACCTGGTCACCGGCGTCCGGCCCGGCGAAGTTCGGGTGGGAGACCAGGCCATCACCCGGAGCGCCATCCTGAGCGCGGATCGCATTATCCGCGACTGGCCCGTGGCCTCAAGGGACGACATTGACCGGGACGCCCTGGAGCCAGCCCTGGCCCTGGAGCCGGAAGTCCTGCTGGTGGGAACCGGCGCACGGCTGGAATTCCCGGCCGGGGCCCTGGTGGCGGAACTCGCGCGCCGCGGCGTCGGTCTGGAATTCATGGACACCGCGGCAGCCTGCCGCACATACAATATTCTCATCAACGAAGACCGCCAGGTGGTCGCGGCCCTGGTCATTCCCTGAAGGTCCGGACCGTCACCTGGCTGCTGAAAGCAACACACTAGGAGCGCAATTTGAAACAGTGGAAGCTTCCGGCCCTGGCGGCCGGCCTCGCCACCCTCCTGGTCGCCTGCGCGGCGTCCGTCCCGGATTCGGGCAGCAGCCAGCCGGCCGCCGGGACGCAGTCGGAAGGCTCCCTGGGGGTAGACCCGGCCAACTTTGATCGTTCCGTCCGCCCCCAGGATGACTTTTACGAGTTCGTCAACGGCACCTGGCTGGCCCGTACGGAGATTCCTTCCGACCGTTCCCGGTGGGGCACCTTCGATGAACTCAGGGAGCAGGCCACCGCAGACGTGCATGCCATCATCGAGGACGCCGCTGCCAGCCGGGCCGATACGGACGATCCGGACGTGGCCAAGATCGCTGACCTTTATGCGAGCTTCATGGACACCGCGGCCATCGACGCCGCCGGGCTGGCCCCCATTGCGCCGATGTTGACCCGTATCGACCGCGTATCCGATCACCGGGACCTGGCCCGCCTGTTCGGCGAAATGCACGCCGCAGGCCTGGGCTGGCTGACGCCCATGGGGTTCTGGATGGACCTGGATTTCGGCGACACGGACCGCTACGCGCTCTATTTCACCCAGTCGGGGCTGGGCATGCCGGACCGGGAGTACTACCTGGCCGAGGAGGGCCGGTTCGTCGAGGTTCGGGGCGAATACCGGGCCTACATCCGCCGCCTGTTCGAACTGGCGGGCCGAACGCCCGCGGATGCTGCAGCGGCGGCCGATGCCATCATAGCCCTGGAAACGAAGCTGGCGGCAGACCAGTGGACCCGGGCCGACCGGCGCGACCGGCAAAAGACGTACAACCCCACTGCCGTGGACAGCCTCGGCGACGTCGTTCCCGGGTTTGAATGGGACGTGTTCATGGGGGCCGCAGGCCTGTCATCGGTCAACCAGGTCATCCTCAGGGAGAAGAGCTACTTTCCTGCCCTGGGCGAGACTTTCACGGCCACGGACCTGGACACCTGGCGCGAGTACCTCCGGTTCAAGGTGCTGGACAGCGCGGCGCCGTACCTGCCTGCGCCCTTCGTCGAAGCCAACTTCGAGTTCGAGGGTCGCACCCTGTCCGGCACCCCCGAGATCCGGCCGCGCTGGAAACGGGCCGTATCGACTGTGGAGTCAGTAATGGGCGAGGCCGTGGGCCGCCTGTACGTTGCCCGTCACTTCAGCCCGGAATCCAAGGCTCGCATGGAAACCATGGTGGGCAACCTGAAGACGGCGTTCGGCCAGGCCATCGACGACCTGGTGTGGATGACTGCGCCTACCAAGTCCGAAGCGCAGGCCAAGCTTGCCAGTTTCGGCCTGAAGATCGGATATCCGGACAAGTGGCGGGACTACTCCGAGCTGGAGATCCGCCCGGATGACCTCTTCGGCAACGTCCTGCGCTCCCGCCGGTTCGAGTACGAGTACGACATCAGCCGGCTCGGCGGGCCGGTGGATCGCGACGAGTGGGGCATGACGCCGCAGACCGTCAATGCCTACTACAGCCCGACCCGCAACGAGATCGTCTTCCCGGCCGCCATCCTGCAGCCGCCCTTCTTCAACCCGGAGGCCGACGAAGCCGTCAACTACGGCGCCATCGGCGGCGTCATCGGCCACGAGTTCAGCCACGGCTTCGACGACCAGGGACGCCGCACCGACGGAAAGGGACTGCTTCGGGACTGGTGGACGCCGGCCGACGACTCCCGGTACCGGGAGCGGGCCGACCGGCTGGTAGCCCAGTACGAGCAGTACGAGCCCATCGAAGGCATGCCCATCAACGGCCGCCTGTCCCTGGGCGAGAACATCGGCGACCTCGCAGGGGTGACGATGGCCTACCGGGCCTGGAAGCTCTCCCTGGACGGACAGGAGCCGGCCGTCATCGACGGCTTCACGGGCTCCCAGCGGTTCTTCATGGGCTGGGCGCAGATCTGGCGCACGAAGTACCGTGAGGAAGCCCTGAGGCGCCAGCTCACCGTCGGGCCCCACTCGCCGGGGCATTACCGGGTCAACGGCGTCGTCACAAATATCGACGGGTTCTTCGAGGCCTTCGACGTGGATACTGCCGACGGCATGTGGCGTCCGGAGGAAGACCGGGTGAGGATCTGGTAGACGCAGAACGGGGGCACCGCCGGCGGCGGTGTCCCCTGCTTCCGGTATCAGTCGAACAGGGTCTCCTGGGAGAGTCCGTGGCTTTCCATGATGGAGCGCAGCTTGGCCAGCGCATCCATCTGGATCTGCCTCACCCGCTCCCGGGTGACCCCGATTTCGTCTCCCACCTGCTCCAGGGTCGCCCGCTCATACCCGTGGAGTCCGAAGCGTCTCTCCACGACGGCGCGCTGCTTGTCGGACAACCGCTTCAGCCACTGCTCCAGCACCAGGAGCACGTCCGCGTCCTCCACCTGGTGTGACGGGTCGGCGGACTCGTCGTCGGCGATGGTGTCGAGAATGTTCCGCTCCCCCTCCTTGCCCGTCACCGAACCGGTGGCGGAAAGGCTTTCGCTCAGGCCCAGCAGCCGGTCCACGTCCTCCGCCGGGCGGTCCAGGAGGGCACCGATCTCGTCCGGCGTTGGTTCCCTCTTGAGCTGCTGGGTCAGGCTTCGGGAAGCCCGGAGATAGACGTTGATTTCCTTCACCACGTGGATGGGAAGGCGGATGGTGCGCGTCTGGTTCATGATGCCGCGCTCGATGGTCTGCCGGATCCACCAGGTGGCGTAGGTGGAGAACCGGAAACCCTTCTCCGGGTCGAACTTTTTCACGGCGTGGATCAGGCCGAGGTTCCCTTCCTCGATAAGGTCCAGCAGCGGCAGCCCGCGGTTGGTGTACCGCCGCGCGATCTTGACCACCAGCCGCAGGTTGGAAACGATCATACGCTTGCGGGCCGCCTCGTCGCCCCGGCGGGCCCGGCGGGCGTAATACACTTCCTCCTCGGCGGTCAGGAGGGGGGAATAACCGATCTCCGAGAGGTAAAGTCGGGTCGCGTCGGGGCTCTCCCGGTCGGCTCCCGCAAGGCGGGCCGGGCTCGCGGGCGCCTCGTCATCCTCCGAAGCGTTCCCGTCGCCCTCCCCGTCTTCGGAGGAGGACAGGTCCTCGTCCTCTCCGACGATGTCGTCGGAGTCCACGTCAGGCCCTCGCGAGCGGTTCCCGGAGCCATTTCCGTGTGTCACGTGGCTCTCCTGCCATCCATGACAGCTCCCCCAATTGAGGCCGTCTGTTAGCGTGGCGGCAGGTACCGCAGCGGATCCACGGGCCTGCCCTGGCGCCGAATCTCGAAGTGGAGAAGTGGCCGGTCGCCCGGACCGCGTCCCATCAGGGCAATGACCTGCCCTGCGGCAACCTGTTCCCCCTCTTTGACCCTGAGCGCCCGGTTGTGGCCGTAGGCACTCAGGTAACTGTCGTTATGCTTCAGAATGATAAGCTGGCCGTAACCGATCAGTCCACCGCCGCTGTACACCACTTCGCCGGGCGCCACGGCCCGGACCTGGGCACCTTCGGACCCGCCGATCCCGATGCCCGTGGGATTCCGCCGGCTCTCGCCGAACTTCCACAGCAGGGGGCCTTCCGCAGGCCACAGCCAGTCAGAGGGTGGAGGCACCGCGGGCCGTTCTGGCCGGGCGGCCGCCGCCCCGCCACGGCGGGCAGCGGAGGCCGCCGGCGCCCCCGGCGGAGTGAGCCGGATTTCCTGGCCCGGGTAAATGCGGCTCGGATCGCGAAGGCGATTCCAGGCGGCAAGGTCCCGCCAGTCCAGCCCGTACCGCCAGGCGATCTTGTGGAGGTTCTGGCCGGGCTGAACCACGTGAATGCCGCTGGCGGGGACCGCCGTTCTGCTCCCGCCGCCGCCGTCCCAGCTGGTCAGACCGGCGCAGCCCGCGGAGACGGCAGCCGCGGCCAGCAGAACGACGCTGCGGATCAGGCCTTTACCAGTAGCCAGGCGAAGACCAGCAGGCCGACCAGCAGCCATCCCAGAAACTCCACGTTCCGCCTGAGGCGCGCCTCCATGGGCGGCCCACCCCAGCGAACCAGCGCCGCCACGAGGAAGAACCGTCCGCCGCGACCGACTAAGGAGGCGAGGACGAATGCGGGCACGGACATGGAAAGGGCCCCTGCCGCAATGGTGAACAGCTTGTACGGGACCGGTGAGAATCCGGCGGCGAGCACCGCCCAGAAGCCCCAGTGGGTGAACCAGCCCCGCACCTGCTGGTAACCCTCCCAGTAGCCGGCGGCCTGCAGCCACGGCTCGACCACGTCCAGGGCAAAGTGGCCGATGGCGTAGCCCAGCAATCCCCCGGCGACGGAGGCCAGCGTAGTCAGGAGCGCCAGCCTGAAGGCCTGCTGCGGCCTTGCCAGGGTCATGGGGGCAAGCATCACGTCCGGCGGTATCGGGAAGAACGAGGACTCCGCGAAGCTGAGGGCGCCCAGGTACCAGCGGGCCTGCGGCCTGGCGGACCAGGCCAGAACCCGGTCATACAGGGGTCCGAAGAGGCGCATCAGTCCATACCGCCCAGGAGGGGTACGAAGCTCACCAGCCCCAGGCTGCGCTTCTCGAAGGATGCGCCGGCGCGGGTGATTGCCACCAGCTCCTGCCCGCGACGCGGACCCACCGGGATGATCATCCTTCCGCGGTCGGCCAGCTGCTCCAGCAGGGCCTCCGGTACCGTCTCCGGCGCCGCGGTGACGATGATGCCGTCGTAAGGCGCATACTTGGGCCATCCCTTCCAGCCGTCGCCGTGGCGGAACTGCACGTTGTAGAGATTCAGGCTGCGCAGCAGCACCCGGGCCCGGCGCTGCAGCGCACCGAGCCGCTCCACCGTGTAAACCTGTTCGGCCAGCCCGGCCAGGATCGCAGTCTGATAGCCGCAGCCGGTGCCGATCTCCAGGACCTTCCTCGGCGCCGGTTCCGCCATCAGCGCCTCGGTCATGCGGGCCACGACGAATGGCTGGGAGATGGTCTGGCCCAGGCCGATAGGCAGGGCCGTGTCCTCGTAGGCCCGGCTGGCCAGGGCTTCGTCCATGAACAGGTGGCGGGGGACCTGGCGTATGCGCTCCAGGATCCGCGAGTCGCGGATGCCCCGCTGTTTCAGCCGCTGCACAAGACGCTCCCGGGTCCGGGCCGAGGTCATTCCGATACCGGAAACGTTGAGGCGCTCGTTCATCCGGCGGGCCTCCTCAGCCACTCGCCGATCCTGCCGATGTCCTCGTGCCGGGTGAGATCGACCTTCAGCGGCGTAACGGCCACCCGCCGGTTCTCGATGGCGTGGAAGTCGGTACCCGGGCCGGCATCCTGCCCGGCGCCGGCCATGCCCACCCAGAAAATAGGCCGGCCCCGGGGATCGGCGGAGCGGATCACCGGCTCGGCCTTGTGCCGGTGCCCGAGCCGGGTGGCCTCGTATCCCTGAAGCTCGTCGTAGGCCACGTCCGGGACGTTCACATTCAGGATGGTGGTGGAAGGGAGAGGCTCGGCCAGCACCCGGGAGACGAGCTCCCTGGCCACCCGCCCGGCGGTCTCGAAATGCCCGTCACCGTCGCCCACCAGGGAAATGGCCAGGGTCGGCAGGCCGAGGAAACGCCCCTCCATGGCCGCCGCCACCGTCCCGGAATACAGCACGTCGTCCCCAAGGTTGGCACCGTTGTTGATACCGGAGATGACCATGTCCGGCTCGTCTTCCAGCAGGCCGGTAAGCGCAAGGTGGACGCAATCCGTCGGCGTCCCGTTGACGAAATAAGAGCCAGGACCCACTTCGGTCAGCCGGAGCGGCGACTCCAGGGTGAGGGAATTGCTCGCGCCGCTGCAGTTGCGTTCCGGGGCGACGATGACCAGGTCCGCCACGTCGTCCAGGTGGCTGGCCAGACAGCGGAGCCCCTCGGCGCGGTAGCCGTCATCGTTGGAAAGCAGGATCTTCACCCGGTGGACAGTCCGGCGGAAAGGTGGCAGTTACTATAACGGCGCCCCCGGCAAGGAACCAGCGATGAACCCGATCTCCGACGACGACAGCCGAGCCTTTCGCGAGGCCATGGAAGGCGTCCGGCCGCTGGAAACGGACACCCGGGAGCCCGCGCGGCGGCCGAAATCGCCCGTGGCCCGGTTTCGCCGCCAGGATGACCGGGCGGTGCTCGACGAAAGCCTCGCCTCGGATCCGGAACACGCGTCCGGCACGGGACAGGACCTGGCCTACCGCAGCGCCCGGGTCAGCCAGGCGGTGTTCAGGAAGCTGCGACGGGGCGGGTTCGCTCTGCGACAGGAGATCGATCTTCACGGCCTCACCAGCCACGAGGCCCGGGAGGCCCTGGACGGGTTCCTCAAGGAGGCCGTGGACTCCGGATGGCAGTGCGTAAGAATCATCCACGGAAAGGGCCACCGGTCCGGGCACCGGGGACCGGTGCTGAAACGCAAGGTGGGCAAGTGGCTGCAGAACCGGGACAGCGTGCTCGCCTACTGCTCGGCGCGGCCCGTGGACGGCGGCACCGGTGCTCTCTACGTCCTGCTGGACGCCCGCTGAGCGTTGTCCGCTGCGTCCACGGCCTCCCGGAGCACCGCGGTGGCATAGCTGCCAGGGGGCAGCCGAAAAGCCAGAGTGATCACATCGCCCTCCGCGGCCCAGTCCAGATCCCGCACCCGTACCCGCAGCGGGCGGCGGTCCTGATCCAGCCCCGCTGACTCGAGCCCCACGGCGAACAGGCCGTGCTCCCCGGCCGTGGCCAGTTCGGCCTCGTGCTCACCACCTTTCCCCGGCGGAAGGCCCTGGCCCCACAGGGGCCCGGTGGGATGAACGTCCAGCGCCGACAACCGGCCCGGCAGGGCCTCGTCGGCGCCGTCAGCCAGGAACCAGCTGCGGCTGCCCTCCAGCTGAACGGGCTCACCGTCGCCGGCGGTGTCCCAGCTGCCGCGGGACAGCCGGTCCGCCAGCACGGCGTTGAATATCAGGGCCCGGGCGGCAGACAGGGCGAAGGCGCGCTCGGCCCGGCGGGGCGCGTCCCCGCCGGCGAACCAGGCCCGCGCCCGCTCCAGGTTTCCGGAGTCCCGCCCGAAACGCTGGGGGCCGAAGGGATTCGGGGCGCCGCTGGACCGGATCCGGGACAGGCGGGCTTCCAGGGTCTGCCGGTCCCCGGCGAGGTTTCTCACGCGGATGACGAACCGGTTTCCCGCCAGCGCACCGGGTCGCAGTTTCCGGTCGCCGAGGCACCAGTCGACCAGCGTGACGCCCGGCACCGCCAGGCCGTCAGGGTCCGGATGCCGTCCGCCGGGGCAGCGCACGCTGAACCACTGCTCGGTGACCGCGTGCCGGTCCTTCAGCCCGGCGTAGCCCACGTCCCGGGCCGGGCGGCGGGCCCAGCGGGCGAGCCTGCCGGCTACCCAGCGGGTATTGCAGCCCACCTGGCGCAGCCTGAGGAAAAGGTGCTCACCCGCCCCGGAAGGCTCGAAGCCCAGGTCCTCCTCCACCAGGAAGTCGCCCGGCTCGCAGCGGATGAGGCCCGTCGCCGCCGGGCCGCCGTGAGCGAAGGGCACGTCTTTCCACGGATCGAAGCTCAATAAGGCAGGGCCTCGATGAGCACCACCGCGTGGGCCGCCAGGCCCTCGGCACGGCCCAGGTAGCCCAGGCCCTCTGTGGTCGTGGCCTTGACGTTGACGGCGCCTGCCCCGACGCCCAGGGCCCCGGCGATAATCTTCCGCATCTCGCCAATGTGCGCCGCCAGCCTGGGCGCCTCCGCGATGACGGTGATGTCCGCATTCCGGACCCGGTAGTTGTCCTCGTGGAGGCGCCGGACGACGTGAATGATCAGGTCCCGGCTGTCCGCGTCAGCCCAGGCCGGGTCGCTGTCCGGGAACATTCCGCCGATGTCGCCGAGCCCCGCGGCGCCGAGCAGTGCATCGCACAGGGCATGGAGCGCCACGTCCCCGTCCGAGTGCGCCACGACCCCCTGGGAATGCGGGATTCTTACCCCGCCGATCATGACGTGGTCCCCGGGTCCGAACCTGTGGACGTCGAAGCCGTGGCCGATGCGCATGGGTTACTCCTGTCGGGCCGTCAGCACCGCCGCTGCCAGGTCCAGGTCGGCGGGGCCGGTGATCTTGATATTGCCAGAAGCGCCCGGCACGAGCCGGGGGCGGTGCCCGGCCCGCTCCATGGCGGCCGCCTCGTCCGTGACCAGCTCGCCCTCGGCGATGGCCGCCGCCAGTGCTGCCCGCAGGGCGCCGTAGCGGAACACCTGGGGCGTCAGGGCTCGCCACAGGCCATCCCGCGGCACGGTCGCCCGGGCGCGGCCCTCGTCGTCGGCGCGTTTCAGGGTATCCGCCAGCGGCACGGCCAGCAGCGCGCCGGAAGCCTCGCCGGCCAGGGCCCGGAACAGCGCGGCGACTTCCGCCTCCGTCAGGCAGGGACGGGCGGCATCGTGCACGAACACCCAGTCCTCGCCCGCTGCCCGGCCCGCCAGGGCGTCGAGGCCCGCCAGCACCGAATGACAGCGCTCGGCTCCGCCGATGACCGTTTCGACGCGGTGATCCTCGCCCACCGCGTCCCGCCAGGCATCATCGCCCTCGGCCACCACCAGCACCAGCCCCTTGATCCTCGGCTCTGCCAGCAGCGGCGCCAGGGCCCTGGAGAGAACCGGCCGCCCCGCCAGTGACAGGTACTGCTTGGGCCGGCCGGCGCCGAAGCGGCGTCCTGCCCCCGCCGCCGGCACCACCGCCCAGGCGGTCACGGCCGCGAGTCCCCGCCATCGGTCTCGGGCACGGGGTCCGCCACCTGGAACAACGTTTCGCCCCGCCGGATCATCCCCAGCTCGCTACGGGCGATCTCCTCCACCGCGTCCAGGCCGCTTTTCAGGTCCTCCACCTCGGCGGACAGCGCCCGGTTGCGCTCGGACAACGCGGCGTTCTCCGCCGCCTGGTCCTGCAGGGCTTCTTCGAGCCGCCAGACGCCCCGATAGCCGTCGTCGGCCAGCCAAAGCTGGTACTGGAGCAGCACCAGCAGGGCGATCAGGACGGCCAGGACGACCCGCACGGCGCCCGCGTCAGCCTGCCGGCACCGGGAAAGCTTTCGCGCCCGGGTACCGGGCGGCGGCGCCCAGCTCCTCCTCGATGCGCAGCAGCTGGTTGTACTTGGCGATCCGGTCGGAACGGGACAGGGAGCCCGTCTTGATCTGGGTGGCCGTGCTGGCCACGGCGATGTCGGCGATCGTTG
>JARRON010000015.1:0-37486 GCA_037383845.1 Gammaproteobacteria bacterium | reverse complement strand
CGGAGCGATGTGACACCACGGCGCTGTAGCCGGCGGCGTCCGCCATGGCGATGGCGGCGAAGGTCTCGGTCAGGGTCCCGATCTGGTTCACCTTGATGAGGATGGAGTTGGCGATACCCCGGTCAATACCCTGCTGCAGGATCTTCGTATTGGTCACGAAGAGATCGTCGCCGACAAGCTGGATCCGCTTGCCGAGTCGCTCGGACAAGAGCTTCCAGCCGTCCCAGTCGTCCTCCGCCATCCCGTCCTCGACGGACACGATGGGATAGCTGGCCACCAGGCTCTCCAGGTAGTCGCAGAAACCCGCGGCGTCGAACTCGCGGCCCTCGGAGACGAGGCGATATACCCCGTCCTCGTAGAACTCCGAACTGGCCACGTCCATGGCCAGGAGGATGTCGTCGCCGGCGCGGAAGCCCGCCTTCTCGATGGCCTCGAGGATGGTGTCGAACGCGGCCTGGTTGGACGGCAGATCCGGAGCGAAACCGCCCTCGTCCCCCACGCCGGTGGCAAGACCCCGGCCATGCAGCACGGACTTCAGGGCATGAAAGATCTCCGCCCCGTAGCGAAGCGCCTCGGAGAAGCTCGGTGCCCCCACGGGCATCACCATGAACTCCTGGATGTCCACGCTGTTGTCGGCGTGTTCGCCGCCGTTGATGATGTTCATCATCGGCACGGGCATGGCGAAGTCGCCGCCCGCGTGAAGGTAACGGAACAGGGAATGGCCGGCCGCTGCGGCGGCAGCCTTGGCGGCCGCCATGGAGACGGACAGGATGGCGTTGGCGCCCAGACGGCCCTTGTTATCCGTCCCGTCCAGTTCGATGAGGCATTCGTCCAGGGCGCGCTGGTCCGCGGCGTCCATGCCCATCACCGCGTCACGGATCTCGCCGTTGACGTTGGCCACTGCCTTGAGCACGCCCTTGCCCAGGTAGCGGGACTTGTCACCGTCGCGCAGCTCCACCGCCTCCCGCGTGCCCGTCGAGGCACCGGACGGGACGGCGGCCCGGCCAAAATGGCCGCCTTCGAGGAACACGTCGGCCTCGACGGTAGGGTTCCCGCGGGAATCCAGGATCTCGCGGGCACGGACATCAGAAATTTTCGCCATGGGGGGGTCTCCGGAATCGATGCCCTCGCCCGCTGCGGGACGGGGCCACAAGCAAATCTAGAGCAGGGTCTCCTCCAGCGGCCGGGACTTCACCGTCTCGTCCAGGGCCATGAGGGTTTCCAGAAGCGGCTCCAGCCTGTCCAGGGGCCAGGCATTGGGGCCGTCGGACAACGCCTGCTCGGGATCGGGATGGGTCTCCATGAACAGTCCCGAGACGCCGACCGCGACTGCCGCGCGGGCCAGCACCGGCACGAACTCCCGCTGTCCGCCGGAGGCCGAGCCCTTGCCACCGGGTAGCTGGACGGAATGGGTCGCGTCGAACACCACCGGCGCCCCCGTGTCACGCATGACCGCCAGGGATCGCATATCGGAGACCAGGTTGTTGTAGCCGAAAGTGAAGCCGCGCTCGCAGACCATGATCTGCTCGTTGCCGGTGGAGCGGGCCTTGTCGACCACGTTGCCCATTTCCCAGGGCGAGAGGAACTGGCCCTTCTTGATATTCACCGGCCGGCCCCGGGAGGCAACCGAGAGGATGAAATTGGTCTGCCGGCACAGGAAGGCCGGCGTCTGCAGCACGTCAACGACCTCCGCAACCTCGTCCAGGGGCGTGTCCTCGTGGACGTCGGTAAGCACCGGCACTCCCAGTTCGTCGCGGACGGAGGCAAGGATGGCAAGGCCCTCCTCCAGCCCCGGACCCCGAAAGCTGCCGATGGATGACCGGTTGGCCTTGTCGTAGGACGACTTGTAAATAAACGGCACGCCGAGGCGGCCGGTGATCTCCTTGAGCCGCCCGGCGGTTTCGTGGGCCATGTCCCGGCTCTCGATGACGCAGGGCCCGGCGATCAGGAAGAATTTCTGGTCCAGGCCGACCGGAAAGCCGCAGAGCTTCATGCCTCTGCTGCCTGCGGAGCCGAGGCTCGGCCGCGGTAGGCCCGGGCGGCCTCGATGAAACCGGAAAACAGCGGATGCCCGTCACGGGGGGTCGACGTGAACTCGGGATGGAACTGGCAGGCCAGGAACCACGGGTGCGACGGCAGTTCGATCATTTCGCACAATCCGTCGGTGGACCAGCCGCCAAAGACCAGTCCGGCCGCTTCCAGGGCCTCCTGGTAATTGTTGTTGAACTCGTAGCGGTGCCGGTGCCGTTCCATCACCCGGTCGCGCCGGTAGGTGTCGGCCGCCAGCGTACCGGGTACAAGCGTGCACTCCTGCCCGCCCAGGCGCATGGTTCCGCCCATGTCCGAGGCCTCGTCGCGGCGCTCCAGGGAGCCGGTGCGATCCTGCCACTCGGTGATCAAAGCGATGACCGGGTGGGGCGTATCAGCGTCGAATTCCGTGCTGTGGGCACCTGCAAGGCCTGCAACGTCCCGGGCGAACTCGATAATGGCCACCTGCAGGCCCAGGCAGATGCCCAGGTAGGGAACGCCCCGCTCCCGGGCGAAGCGGACGGCGGCGATCTTGCCCTCGATGCCCCGGTCGCCGAACCCGCCGGGCACCAGGATGGCGTCCATGTTTTCCAGCCCGGCCGTGCCTTCCTCCTCGATCCCCTCGGCCTCCACGAAATGAATCTTCACCCGGGTACGGGTGTGGATTCCGGCGTGGATCAGCGCCTCGTTAAGGGACATGTAGGAGTCCTGGAAGTCCACGTACTTGCCCACCATGGCGATGTCCACCTGGTGTTCGGGATTGGCCTTGGCCTCGACCACGGCCTGCCATTCCGAAAGATCCGCCGGCGGAACGTCCAGGTTGAGCTTGCCGCAGATGATGTCGTCCAGTCCCTCGGCGTTCAGCAGCAGCGGGATCTTGTAGATGTCGTCCGCATCCACCGCCGGGATCACGGCCCGCTCCTCGACGTTGGTGAACAGGGCGATCTTGCGCCGCTGCTCCGGAGGCAGCGTCCGGTCCGTGCGGCACAGCAGGGCATCGGGCTGTATGCCGATGCTCCTGAGCTCCTTGACCGAGTGCTGGGTGGGCTTGGTCTTGATCTCGCCGGAGGCGGCGATGTACGGGATGAGGGTCAGGTGGATGTAGGCGACCCGTTCCCGGCCCAGTTCCACCCCCATCTGCCGGATGGCCTCCAGGAACGGCAGGGACTCGATGTCGCCCACCGTGCCGCCGATCTCGACCATGCACACGTCTGCATCCCCGGCACCGGCGTGGACGCAGCGCTTGATCTCATCGGTGATGTGGGGAATCACCTGGACCGTGGCGCCCAGGTACTCGCCGCGTCGCTCCTTGGCGATGACGTTCTCGTAGATCCGGCCGGTGGTGTAGTTGCTGTGCCGCGACGTCGTCGTGCGCACGAAGCGCTCATAGTGGCCGAGGTCCAGGTCGGTCTCGGCACCGTCCTCGGTCACGAAGACCTCGCCGTGCTGGAACGGACTCATGGTGCCCGGATCCACGTTGATGTACGGATCCAGCTTGATCATGCTGACCTTCAGGCCCCTGGCCTCGAGAATGGCGCCAAGGGAGGCCGATGCGATGCCTTTCCCGAGAGAGGAAACGACGCCGCCGGTGACGAATACGAAACGGGTCATCCAGGAATACCGCCGTTGAAGAAGGGCGCCGCAGCGCGTGAAACACGACGGGCCGCCACGATATCAGGTGGCGGCTTTCCGGACAACGAAGCCACCGGCGCCGGGCCGGGGTCAGCGGCGCCAGGACAGGCGCAGGGCCTTGTTTCCCGGGGGACTCCACCACTCGGAGGCCACCCAGCGATCGCCCACCGCGGCGAGGGATCCGGCGACGTGAATCAGCGGCGTGCGCGCACGCTCCCAGGGCGGCACTCCGGCCTCGTTGAACAGTTTCTTCAGCCGATGGCGGTGGCGCCGCCCGGGAAGGGTCAGGCGCTCCCCGCCGGCCCGGAAGCCCACGACCCACGGTCCGCGCCGAAGGATCCGGGGGTCGAGGCCGCCGGCCCCGGTCTCCTCCAGGACCAGGCTCCCCAGGCCATGCCCCAGGGCCAGCGGTTGCGCGGGATCAGGCCAGGCGATGGTGGCCGCCGCGGGGGGATCGAACTCCGCCTCGGAGAGCACCTGCAGGCTCCCCCGGTGAACCGTGGCCACGGCGCCGGGCCAGCGCACCACCGGCGTGGCGTCCGCGCCGGCCGAACCGGCCTGGTCGAGCAGGGTCTCCAGCCGGCGCTGGTCCGGCAGCGGCACCGCCCGCCCGCGCACGTACCACCGCAGCAGGTTGCGCTGCCGGGGCCGTGACAGCCCCCGCAGGCCCTCCAGGTTGAGACCGGGACCGGCCGCGACCCGGGCCCCGTCGATTGCTGCCAGGTCGTCCAGCAGTTCGGCAGCTTCCGCACTGTGGCGGGCACTGCGGGCGACTGTGGTTGTCGCCGACGGCCAGTAAGTGCGCAGCGCGGGCAGGACCCGATACCGAAGGTGGTTGCGAGCCAGGTCCGTGTTCCGGTTGGCCGGATCCTCCACCCAAGACAGGCCCCGGGACCGCGCCCAGCGGACGAGAGACGACCGGGCGCAGCCCAGCAGGGGTCGCCACAACTCTCCGGGGCCGAACGGTGTCCGGGCGGCCATGCCGGCGATGCCGGCCACCCCGGCGCCACGAAGCAGCTGGAGCAGCACGGTCTCCAGCTGGTCGTCCGCGTGGTGGGCGACCAGCAGGGCCTCTCCCGGCGCCATGATCTCCGCCAGGGCGGCGTAGCGAGCCCGGCGGGCAGCGGCCTCGGGGCTTTCTCCGATGCCGCCCCGGGCATCGACCCGCCGCGTGTCCAGGGGCACGCCCAGCCCGGCGCAGACCGCCGCGCAGTGAGCCTCCCAGGCGTCTGCGTCCTCGTGGAGACGGTGGTTGACGTGGACCGCCCGCAGGGGTAGCCCGGCGGTCTCCGCCGCTGCGAAAAGGAGGACCGTGGAATCCAGCCCGCCGCTGAAAGCCACCCGGAGAGCGGACGGCGCCCGGGGCGCGTCGTCCAGGAAGCTCCGAACAAGCCCTGGGTCGAACTCCACCGGCTTGACCGCGTCAGCCCTCCCGATAGCGCCCGAAGTCCGTCAGGCGCCGCTGCCGGCCCTGCACGAGCTCGTCCAGGCTGTGCCTGTCCAGGTCCTCGAGGTGCCGGGTCACGGCGGCCTTGACGGCGTCTGCCATGGCGTCCGGATCCCGGTGAGCACCGCCGAGAGGCTCGTCGAGCACTTCGTCCACCAGCTCCAGCTCCGCCAGCCGCGCAGCAGTGACGCCCATGGCCTCGGCGGCGTCCGCGGCCTTCTCGGCGCTCTTCCACAGGATAGACGCACAGCCCTCCGGAGAGATCACCGAGTAAATCGCGTATTCCAGCATCAACAGCCGATCCGCGACGCCGATGGCCAGGGCACCGCCCGAGCCGCCCTCCCCGATCACCACGGACACGACCGGAGTCCGCAGCCCGGCCATCTCCAGGAGGTTGCGGGCGATGGCCTCGCTCTGGCCGCGCTCCTCGGCTCCGACTCCCGGGTAGGCGCCGGGCGTATCGATAAAGGTGATGACGGGCAGCCGGAACTTCTCGGCCAGCCTCATCAGCCGCAGCGCCTTCCGATAGCCCTCCGGCCGGGGCATGCCGAAATTTCGCGCCACCTTGGTCTTGGTGTCCCGGCCCTTCTGGTGGCCGACCAGCATCACCGCCCGGCCGTCCAGCCGCGCAACGCCGCCGACCACGGCGGCGTCGTCCGCGTACGCCCGGTCGCCGTGCAGCTCCTCGAAGTCCGTGAAGATCCGCTCCACGTAGTCCAGGGTGTAGGGCCGCTGGGGATGGCGGGCCAGTTGCGCAATCTGCCAGGCGGTCAGGCTGGAAAAGATGCTCTTGGTCAGCGCCTCGCTCTTGGACTTCAGGCGCGCAATCTCCTCGGAGAGGTTCACCTCCGAATCGCTGCCGACGAACTTCAGTTCGTCGATTTTCGCCTCCAGTTCGGCGATGGGTTGCTCGAAATCCAGGAAGTTGAGGTTCATGCGCAGGCGCTGAAAACCGCTGAGTGAGGGAGAGAACTTAGCTTCCGGCAGCGTCCCGCACAACCCGCGTGCGCACCTCAGCCGTCCAGGGGGACGGCGTACTCGATGCGCACGTTCTCCGGACCCACCAGGCCGCCGAGGCGCTGGAGCAGGTCCACGCTCGGCCGGATCCGCCACGCATCGCCGAGATGGATACGGGCCATCGCGTCCTCCCGCCGGTATATCACGTCCACCGCGCAGCCGCCCCGGAGATGGGGCTCGAGGGTGCGCTGGAGTTCGCCCACGAAACGGCCGTCGCCGTTGCCTGCCCATCGGATCATGAGCTTCCGGGCCCGGTCCGCCATGGCCTGGTCGAGGTCTGTGATCCGCTTGGCCGTGATGCGCCAGTCGTCCAGGTAATCGTCGAACTTCAGCCCGCCCTCGACGATCACGATGGCGTCCTTGGCCACCACGTGCCGACTCTGCTGGTAGACCTCGTCGAACAGGGTCACCTCCATCCGGCCGCTGCGGTCATCCAGCACCAGGGTCACCCGGTTGCCACGGCGGCGCATGTCCACGATGAGCCCGCCCACGGCCACCTCCCGGCGCGGCGGGCCATAGCCGCGCTCGTCCTCGCCGGGCCGCTCCGACCCCAGGTCCGCGATCCGGGCGCTGGTCAGGGCGGCCAGGTCCGAAGCCACGGCATCCACGGGATGCCCCGTGAGATACAGGCCGAGGGTCTCCCGCTCGCCCGCCAGGCGCTCGGCGGGGCTCCAGTCGGGCAGAGCGTCGTCTACCGGTGACTTGCCGCCGGCGGCCGGCGGGGGCGGCGCGACGCCGAAGAGATCATTCTGCCCGGCGGCCTCCGCACGGGCGCTCTGCTCCGCCCGGGCCAGGGCGCCCGGCAGCCGCTGCATCAGCGTGGCGCGGTTGGGCCCGATGCGGTCCAGGGCGCCGGCCCGGATGAGCGCCTCGATGGTTCGACGATTGACCCGGTGCAGATCGAGGCGGCGGCAGAAGTCGTCCACGTCTGAAAAGTCGCCGCCCGCCTGCCGCTCGGCCATGATGGCCTCCACTGCCGACTGGCCGACGCCCTTGATCGCCCCCAGGCCGTAACGCAGGCGCCCCGGGCCTGCCACGTCGAAGGCATGACCGGAAGCGTTGACGTCCGGCGGCTCAACGTCCAGACCCATCTGGTGGCACTCGTCGATGAGAGTGACGACCTTGTCCGTGTGGTCCATGTCCGCGGACAGCACGGAGGCCATGAAGGCTTCGGGGTAGTGGGCCTTCAGCCATGCCGTGTGGTAAGACAGCAGGGCGTAGGCTGCGGAGTGGCTCTTGTTGAAGCCGTAGCCCGCGAACTTCTCCATCAGGTCGAAGATCCACGTCGCGGTGCCGTTGTCCACGCCCCGGGCCGTGGCGCCTTCCAGGAAGATGGAGCGCTGCTTGGCCATCTCCTCCGGTTTCTTCTTGCCCATGGCCCGGCGCAGCAGGTCGGCCGCCCCCAGGCTGTAGCCGGCCAGCACCTGGGCGATCTGCATGACCTGTTCCTGGTAGAGGATCACGCCATAGGTGGGCTTGAGGATGGGCTCGAGGGAGGGGTGGAAGTAGTCGATGGGGCCGTCCTGGCGACCGTGCTTACGATTGATGTAGTCGTCCACCATGCCGGACTGCAGCGGGCCCGGCCGGAACAACGCCACCAGGGCGACGATGTCGTCGAAGGAATCCGGCTGCAGGCGCTTGATGAGGTCCTTCATGCCGCGGGATTCCAGCTGGAAGACCGCCGTCGTGCTGCACGCCCTCAGCAGCTCGAAGGTCCGGGCGTCTTCCAGGGGCAGGCGTCCCATGTCCAGCGGGGGCTCCCCCTGCTCGGCGCGCAGCGCATTCACCCGCCGGACCGCGTGATCGATGATGGTCAGCGTCCGCAGGCCCAGGAAGTCGAACTTCACCAGACCCACGGCTTCCACGTCGTCCTTGTCGAACTGGGTCACCGGACTGTCGCTGCCCTCTTCGCAGTACAGCGGGCTGAAGTCCGTCAGCACGGTGGGCGCGATGACCACCCCGCCGGCATGCTTGCCGGCGTTTCGGGCGAGCCCCTCCAGGGAACGGGCCAGGTCAATGAGCTCGGTCACCTCCTCGTCGTCCCGGTAGAGGCGACGCAGCTCCTCGTCCTGGGCCAGCGCCTTGTCCAGGGTCATCCCCACCTCGAAGGGAATCAGCTTGGCGATGCGGTCGGTGAAGCCGAAGGGATGACCCTGGACCCGTCCCACGTCCCGGACCACGGCCTTGGCGGCCATGCTGCCGTAGGTGATGATCTGCGCCACGCTTTGCCGGCCGTAGCGCCGGGCCACGTAGTCGATGACCCGGTCCCGACCCTCCATGCAGAAATCCACGTCGAAGTCAGGCATGGAGACCCGCTCGGGATTCAGGAACCGCTCGAACAGCAGGTCGTAGCGCAGCGGGTCCAGGTCGGTGATGCCGAGCACGAAGGCCACCAGGGAGCCGGCGCCGGAGCCCCGCCCGGGCCCCACCGGAATGTCGTTCTCCTTCGCCCAGCGGATGAAGTCCGCCACGATGAGGAAGTATCCGGGAAAGCCCATGCCGCAGATGACTTCCAGCTCCCTCTCCAGGCGGTCCCGGTAGGCCGACTCGGGGCGCCCGGCGGCCGGGTCCTCCAGCTCGGGCAGCCGGGCCTCGAGCGCCTCCAGGGCGGTCTTCCGCAGGAAACTCCCCGCGTCCTCGCCTTCGGGCACAGGGAAGTCCGGCAGGAACGTCTCGCCCAGCGTGATCTCCAGGCTGCAGCGACGGGCGATCTCCACGCTGTTGGCCAGCGCCTCGGGGAGGTCGGAGAACAGGGCAGCCATCTCCTGCGGGCTGCGCAGGTACTGCTCCTCGCTGTAGTCCCGGGGCCGGCGGGGGTCCATCAGGGTGTGGCCCTGGTGGATGCAGACCCGGGCCTCGTGGGCGTCGAAGTCGTCCCGGTCCAGGAAACGCACGTCGTTGGTGGCGACCGCGGGAGTGCCGGTGCGGGCTGCAAGGGCCACGGCCGCTTCGACGTGAATGTCCTCGGATTCCCGCCCGGTCCGGTGCAGCTCCAGGTAGTACCGGTCGCCGAACCGCTTCTGCCAGAAGTCCAGGCAGGCGTCGGCGTCCCGGTCACGCCCAGACACAAGGGCCCGTCCCAGGTCGCCCTCGCGGCCGCCGGACAGCGCGATCAGACCCGCGCAGCACTCCGGCTCGAGCCAGTCCCGGGAGATCAGGATCCGGCCGAGCTTGCGGCCCTCCAGGTACGCCCGGGAAACAAGCCGGCAGAGATTCCGGTAGCCCACGTCGTCCGCGCAGAGCACGGGCAGCCTCGACGGATGGCGCTCGTCGGAAGGCTCGGCGATCCAGAGATCACACCCGACGATGGGCTTGATGCCGCGGGCCAGAGCCCCGCGGTAGAACTTCACCATGGAGAACAGGTTCGACTGGTCCGTCACGGCGACGGCCGGCATCCCCAGCTCCGCCACGCGGTCCAGCAGCGCCGGAATGCGCACCACGCTGTCCGCCAGGGAATACTCGGTGTGAACCCGCAGATGAACGAAGGCGGGGCTGCTCATGGCATACCTGCCTCAACCGAGACCACCGGCCGGAACGTTCGCCGGTGTAGCGGGGACGGACCCAGCCGGGCCAGCGCCAGCAGGTGCTCGGGTGTGCCGTAGCCCTTGTGGGCGGCGAACCCGTAGCCCGGGAACACGCGGTCCATCCGCCGCATGAAGCCGTCCCTCCAGACCTTGGCCAGGATGGAGGCGGCGCTGACCTCCGCCAGGCAGGCGTCACCGCCGATCACCGCCTCCACGGTGAACTCCCGGCCCAGTCGCGGACACCGGTTGCCGTCCACCACCACGTGGCCGGGCCGCACCGGCAGACGCTGCACGGCCCGCCGCATGGCCAGCAGGGTTGCCCGCAGGATGTTGAGACTGTCCACCTCCGACGCATCCGCCCAGGCCACGGACCAGGCCACCGCCCGGGCCCGCACCTGCAGGGCCAGCTCCTCGCGGAGCCCCGGGACCAGCTGCTTCGAATCCGCCAGCCCCGTGATTTCCCGGGCCGGATCCAGGATGACCGCCGCGGCCACCACGGGTCCGGCCAGGGGACCCCGCCCGGCCTCGTCCACGCCGGCACGGCGCAGCTCCGGGAAGAATCCCAGGCTCCCCTGCTGCGGCCCCGCCATCACGACGGGCCTCCCGGCAGGCGGCCGACAAGCTCCAGCACTGCCTCCGCCGCGCGCCGGTCCGCGTTACGCCGCAGGGTCCGGTGAATCCGCCCGAAGTGCTCGGCCAGGCGCGCCCGGCGGTCCGGATCGTCCAGCAGTTCCAGCAGCGCACTGCCCAGGGCCTCGGGAGTCGCGGCGTCCTGGATCAGCTCCGGCACCAGCTCCTCGCCCGCCAGCAGGTTGGGCAGCGCAAAATGACGGATCTTCATCAGCCTGAGAGTCTCCACCAGGCGGCGGGTTGTTTCGGAAACCTTGTAAGAGACCACCATGGGACGCTTCAGCAGGGCCGCCTCCAGGGTGGCTGTCCCGGAGGCTACCAGCACCACGTCCGCGGCCTCCAGCACCTGACGGGCCCGCCCGTCCACCAGGCGGATTCCGACGCCGGGTGCGGCCTTGGCCACCTGGGCCTCGAACAGCCGCCGGACCGCGGCACTGGCCATGGGAGCCATGAATTTCAGCCCGGACCGGCGGCCCGCCATCCACGCCGCGGCCTCCGCAAAGGGCGAGCCCAGCCGCTGGACCTCGCCCAGGCGGCTGCCCGGCAGCAACGCCACCACGGTGTCGTCGGCCCCCAGGCCCAGTGCCTCCCGCGCGGCGGCGGGGTCCGGCTCCATGGGGATGGCGTCGGCCATGGGATGGCCGACGAAAACCGCGTCCAGCCCGTGTTGTTCGTAGATGGCCGTCTCGAACGGCAACAGGCAGAGCACCCGGTCGGCGGCGCGGGCGATCTGACGGATGCGGCCGGGCCGCCACGCCCAGACCGACGGACTGACGTACTGCACGGTGGGAATCCCCGCCGCGCGCACCCGTGCCTCCACGCCCAGGTTGAAGTCGGGAGAGTCCACGCCCACCACCACGTCCGGCCGGGCGGCCAGCAGGCGGGTCACGACCTCCCCTCGCACCGCGAGCAGGTCAGGCAGGTGCCGGACCACCTCGGTCAGGCCCATCACGGAAAGGCGCTCCAGGGGCAGCCAGCCGCGGACGCCGGCCTCGAGCATGGCGGGCCCGGCGACGCCCTCGAACAGCGTCTCCGGATAGTAGCGACGGATCTCCCGGACCAGGCCGGCGCCCAGGAGGTCGCCGGACGCCTCGCCCGCGATCAGACCGACCCGGAAAGCCATCAGCGCGCCAGCCCGGCGGTCAGCGGACGATGCTGCGAGAGGAGTCCCGGATAGATGCGGCCAGAGGCTCGAGCTCCGGCTGCTCCCTTGCCAGCGCCTCGATCTGCTCGACGGCCTCGGCCAGCTTCAGGCCGCTGCGATACAGCAGCTTGTGGGCGTGGCGGATATGGCTGATCTGCTCTGCGGTAAACCCCCTCCGCTTCAGTCCCTCGCTGTTGATGCCGTGGGGCTTGGGAGGATGGCCGCCCACCATGGTGTAGGCGGGCACGTCACGGCTCACGGCCGCGTACATCCCCATGAAGCAGTGGGGACCCGCCTTGCAGAACTGGTGCAGTCCGGAGAAGCCTCCGAAGATGGCCCAGTCGCCGACCTCGCAGTGTCCCGCCAGGGTGACGTTGTTGGCCAGGATGGTGTTGTTCCCCACCTGCACGTCGTGAGCGACGTGCACGTAGGCCATGATCCAGTTGTCGTTGCCTACCCGGGTGACGCCCTCGTCCTGGGTTGTGCCGCGGTTGATGGTGGCGCACTCCCGGATCGTGTTCCGGTCGCCGATGACCAGTCGGGTGGGTTCCCCCGCATATTTCTTGTCCTGGGGCTCGTCGCCGATAGAGGCGAACTGGAAAATGCGATTGTCAGCCCCGATGACCGTGGGGCCGGCTACCACCACGTGGGGGCCCAGGCGCGTGCCGGCGCCGATTTCCACCTCGTCGCCGACGACGCAGTAGGGACCGACCTCCGCGGACTCGTGGATCCGGGCCGAGGAAGCAACAACCGCCGTGGGATGTATCACCGCTGGCCTCCGTGGGGCGCAACCATCATCTCCGCGGACGCGACCTCGTTCCCGTCCACGGAAGCCCGGGTGCTGAAGCGCCAGATCGTCCGGATACGGCGCTCGAAGGTCGCCTCCAGCCTGAGCTGGTCCCCGGGTTCCACGGGAGCACGGAAGCGGGCCTTGTCGATGCCGACGAAATAGAAGGTGGCGCTTTCGTCGGGCTTTTCACCGGCCGTGCGGAAGGCGAGCACTCCGGCGGCCTGGGCCATGGATTCGATGATGAGCACACCCGGCATCACCGGCCGTCCGGGGAAATGACCCTGGAAATACGGCTCGTTGATGCTCACGTTCTTGATTCCGACAATGGACTCGCCCGGGATGCACTCAACCACCCGGTCAATGAGCAGGAACGGATATCGGTGCGGCAGATACTCCATGATCCCGCACAGGTCCAGGGCTCCCGTATCAGCCATTGTCTTCCTCCGTCGATCTGGATGCGTCCCCGGAACCGGCGTCGCCGCCGGCGGCGACGTCAAGGCGGCGCTCGAGGCCCTTGAGGCGGGCAGCGATGGAATCCAGCTGGCGGAACCGGGCGCTGTTGCGCCGCCAGCGCCGCGCCTCGTCCACGGGCAGCGCGCCGGAATATACGCCGGGCTGGCGGATGCTGTGACTGACCAGGGTCATGCCGGTCACCACCGTGTCGTCGGCGATCTCCAGGTGGCCGGCGATGCCGACGGCGCCGCCGATCATGCAGCGGGCGCCGATGACGGTGCTGCCGGAGATGCCCACGCAGCCGGCCACCACCGTGTGCTCGCCGATCCGCACGTTGTGCGCCACCTGGATCTGGTTGTCCAGCTTGACGCCGTCGCCGATCACCGTGTCCTCGATGGCGCCGCGGTCGATGGTAGTGTTGGCGCCTATCTCCACGTCGCTGCCGATCCGGACGCTGCCCACCTGGGGGACCTTGATCCAGCCCTCCGGTTCCCGGGCCAGGCCGAAGCCGTCTGCGCCGACCACCACGCCCGGATGAACCAGCACCCGGTCGCCCAGGATGACGTCGTGGCACAGGGTGACGTTGGCCACCAGCCGGCAGCCGGTGCCCGTCACCACCCCCGGACCGACCACACAGCCCGGCCCCACGAGGCTCCCGGCGCCGATGCGCGCCCCCGCGCCGATCACGGCGCCGGCTTCCACCCGGCTCCCCTCGCCGAGTACGGCGGACGGGTCCACCGACGCCGCCGGGCTGACGCCCGGCTCAAAGGCAGGCTGGGGGTATAGGTCAGCGGCGATGCGGGCGTAGGAAGCGTAGGGATTGTCGCTGACCAGGGCCGCCACAGGGCAGTCGTCGGCCGCCGCCTGCGCGACGACCACGGCCCCTGCCGCGGTCTCCGTCAGCTGCCGCCGGTATCTGGGATTGGCAAGAAAGGAGACGGCCTCCGGGCCGGCGGACTCCAGGGTGCCGACCCGCGTCACCCGGTGATCGGGGTTGCCACGCAGCTGGAGGCCGTGGCGAACGGCGAGTTCACCGAGGCTGAACCCCTCCATCGCGGGCCATCAGCCTCCCTGGTCGGCCTGGTAGCGCCGCTGCAGTGCCTCCAGGATCTGGGGAGTAATGTCGAGGCCGGAACTCACGTGGATGATGCCGTCGGTCAGGATCAGGTCGTAGCCCTGGGCCTCGCCGTAACGGCGCACCTCTTCCACGAACACGCGCTGGAGCTGGCCGACCTGCTCGTTCTGGCGGACGTTGAGGTCCTCGGCCCACTCGTTCTGCGAGCGGCTCAGTTCTCTCTGGCCCTCACGGAATTCCCGCTCCACGCGACGGCGCTCGTCCTCGGCCATGAATCCCTCGCCCTGGCTGAGCTGCTCCTGGAGCTTGCGCAGCTCCTCCTGCTTCTCCCGAATCTGCCGCTCCCTCGGGGCGAACTCCTCCTGGATGGAGCGACGTACCTCGACGGCCTGGGGCGACTGTTCCAGGAGCCGGGCCATGCTCACGACCCCGATCTTCGTATCGGCGAAAGCCGCCGCCGGCGCGACGGCAAGGCCGGCGAGCAGAACTGCCGCAATAAACCCTTTTCGAATCATGCTTGCGCTTGTCCTCGAGAAACTGTCGTCTGCGTCGGGCCTAGAACGCTGACCCGATGGTGAACTGGAAGCCTTCCGTGTCGTCCTCCGGCTTGTCGTTCAGGGGGATGCCGTAGCTGACCCTGAACAGCCCGATGGGTGCCAGCCACTGCACAGAAGCACCCACCGAGTACCTGAACTCGTCGAAGGAGAAATCGTAGCTAACCGGATTAAGGTTCTGGTCGATGAAAGGCGTCGTGTCTGTCGAGAATACATTACCGGCATCGAAGAACAAACCGAAACGGGTGGAGTCCGCGATGGTCTCCGGCGACGGCAGAATGAGCTCAACCTGGCTGGCCACCCTCAGGTTGCCGCCGTAGGGCCGGTTCTGGGAATCCCTCGGGCCCAGATAGCCTTCCTTGAATCCCCGGACGGAGGTGGGGCCGCCGCCGAAAAACCGGTCATAGGGCGGGATCTCGGTGGTGTCTCCCAGGGAGTCGCCGTAATCGGCGCGGGCGTTCCACTCGATGAACAACGGTCCGAACAGCGGTACGTACTGCAGGTAGTCCAGGCGCAGCGTGTAGTACTCCACGTCGCCGAACGGCAGGGCGTAGTTCAGCGAGACCCGGCTGCGGGTGCCACGGTCGGCGAACAGGAAACGGTTGCGGCTGTCGTAGCTCCAGCCCAGCACCAGCTCGTAGCTGGTGAACTTGGTCTGGTACGCGAAGACACCCGGCCGCAGCTCAGTGGTGGTCGAATCGCCGTTCAGCCGCACCCACCGCTGAGACTGCAGCGGGCTGGACGAGTCGGTGAGAAGATCGGAGCGTTGCGCCGAGAACCCGTACCGGATCCGCGTGTACTCGGTGATGGGATAGCTGTACTCCAGGCCCAGAGTGAGCGTCTTGGTACTGAAGTCGGACGCCCCGGAGGTGTACTGGGTGATGTCCCGGTAGGCCGCCGACACGGTACGGGAGACGCCGTCCATGGTCACGTACGGATCCGTATGCAGGAAACGGTAGACCGTGGCGTAGCGGCCGGTGCTGATGTCGGCTTCCACCCGATTGCCCCGCCCCAGGAAGTTCGTGTGCACCACGTTGCCGTTGAGGATGACGCCCTGAGACCCTGAATAGCCCACGCCGCCGCCGAATGACCCGGGCAGACCTTCCTTGATCTGGTAGGACACGTCCACCAGGTCGTCCGTCCCCGGCACGGGATCCGTCTCGCTCGAGACTTCCTCGACGAAGGGAAGCCGGCGGATCCGCTGCTCGGACCGTTCCAGGGCCCGGTTGGACAGGAAACCGCCCTCCATCTGGCGCATCTCCCGCCGGAATACCTCGTCCTCCGTGGACTGGGTCCCGTAGTAATTGATGCGGCGCACGTAGGCCCGCTTGCCCGGATCCACGTAGAACGTGATGGCTACCTCATTCGTCTCCGGGTTGACGTCCGGTACCGGATCCACCCGGGCAAAGGCGAAACCCTCCTCGCCAAGGCGGTAGGTCATCAGCTCGGCGCTCTGGGTGAGCAGCCGGCGGGAGAAAGTCTCGCCCGGCTTGGCGAGCACGAGCCGCTCGAGCTGGGCTTCCGGCAGCACCAGGTCGCCGGCGAGCTTGATGTCCGAGATGACGTAGGGCTCGCCCTCCTCCACGTTCACGGTGATGTAGATGTTCTGCTTGTCCGGCGAGATGGCCACCTGGGTAGACTCCACCTCGAAGGCGGCGTAGCCCCGGTCCATGTAGAAGGACTGGAGCTTCTCCAGGTCGCCCAGGAGCGTTTCCCGGGCGTAGCGGTCGTCCTGCTTGTAGAACGACAGCCAGTTGGGGGTCTGGGACTCGAACTCGTCGACGATCTCCTCGTCGCTGAAGGCCTGGTTGCCTACCAGGTTGATCTGCCGGATCCGCGCCCGCTTGCCCTCGGCGATGTCCACGGCAATGTCCACCGTGTTGTCCTCGGGGTTTTCGGTGACGGTGGTGTCCACCTGGACGTTGTACTTGCCCCGGCCGTAGTACTGCTCCGTGAGGTACTGTGTGACGTCCTCCAGAACGGACCGGTTGAAGGTCTTGCCCCGGGCCAGGCCCACGTTCCGCAGGGAATCCTCCAGGTCTTCGGTCTTGATGTCCTTGTTGCCCTCGATGGTGAAGCTCCGGATCGAGGGCCGCTCCGTCACCGAAATCACCAGGGTATTGCCCTCCCGCCTGAACTCCACGTCCCGGAACAGGCCGGTGGCGTAAACGGCGCGGATGCCTTCCTGCACCCGCTGGGCATCCAGGCGGTCTCCGAGGCTTACGGGCAGGTAGTTGAACACCGTGCCCTCGGAGATACGCGCCAGTCCTTCGACGCGCATATCCCGCACGACGAACGGCTCCATGGCGTGGACAGCCCCTGACAGCAGCAGCAGGGCCGCGGCGAGGCTTAACCGGAGGGGAGACAGGCCTGCCAGCACGCTCAGCCAGCCAGCCGCACGATGTCGTTGTAGAACGCGAAGCCCATGATGACCAGCAGCATCAGGATACCGACCTGCTGGCCCACCAGCTGCGCCCGTTCGGAGACCGGGCTGCCTTTTACCATCTCCGCGACCTGGTAAACGATCTGCCCGCCGTCCAGCAGGGGAATCGGCATCAGGTTGATGATGCCCAGGCTCAGGCTCACCAGCGCCAGGAAGCTGATAAAAAACGTCGCCCCGGCGCTTGCAGTGGCGCCCGCGCCCTCGGCGATGGTCAGGGGCCCGCTGAGGTTCTTCAGCGACACGTCGCCGACGACCATCCGGCCCAGCAGCGACAGGGTCACCGCCGACATTCGCCAGGTCTGCTCGGCGGCACGGGGGAACGCCTCGAGAGGACCGTAGCGCTGTTCGGTGCGAAGCGGCGCCCAGAGGTCGGAATCCAGCTGCGGCGCAGCGCCGATCCTGCCAATGACCACGCCCTCTTCCTGTGCCTCCCCGATGGCCAGCGCCAGGCGCTGGCGGCTGCCGTCCCGCTCGACCACGAGCTCGACGGTCTCGCCGGGACGCGCCCGGATGAAGTCCACCCAGTCGGACCAGTCATTCACGGCCTCGCCCGCGGCGGCGACCACCCGGTCGCCCGTCTGGAGCCCGGAGGCCGCCGCGCTGCCGTCGGCGGAAAGCTCGCCGATGACCGGCGGGATCTCCGGGCGCCAGGCCGACAGCCCCAGGCCGGGAAACAGCGCACCGGGCTCCGTGAGGCCCCGGGTTTCCCCCGCGACTTCCAGGCGCGCGGCCCGCAGGCTGCCGTCCGCACCCCGGATCTGCAGGCTCACCCGTCCGTCGCCCACGATGCCGTCCAGGATGGCCAGCTGGGCGTCTGTCATGGTCTCGGTCCGGTGGCCGTCGACCTCCGTAATCACGTCGCCGCTGCGGATGCCTGCCTCGGCCGCGGGCGAGCCGGGGGACACCTCGCCGACAAGCGGTTTCATGGCCGGCACGCCGCCGACGAACATGACCCAGTAGGCGACGACGGCGAACAGGAAGTTGAAGGCAGGCCCGGCGAGCAGGACGGCGATCCGCCGCATGGGCGACTGCCGGTTGAAGGCGAGGTGGACCTCCTCCGGACGCACGTCGCAGTCCCGTTCGTCCAGCAGCTTCACGTAGCCCCCCAGGGGGATGGCCGCCAGACAGTACTCGGTCCCGTCCGCCCCCTGCCGGCTCCAGAAGGGCTTGCCGAAGCCGATGGAGAACCGCAGCACCTTGATTCCCAGCCGCCGGGCGACCCAGAAGTGGCCATACTCGTGGACCGCCACGAGAATGCTGATGGCCACCACGAATGCCAGTACTGATGTGAAAAAACCTTCCATCGCTGTCTCGTTGCGCGACCACGCCCGGGCCCTGCCCGCGGTGCGTCGTCGGTGTGCTTGACCGGTCCCGTGGTCCTTAGAGGGCCAGAGCCGCGGTTTTCTCCCCGGCCGCGGCACGGGCATCGGCGTCGAGGGCCAGTATGCCTTCCAGGTCCCCGGGTCGGGAATCGGCGTATTTTGCCAGAACCGCGGCGATGACCCGAGGGATGGCGGTGAACCGGATGCGGCCATCGAGGAACGCCGCCACGGCCACCTCGTTGGCGGCATTCAGGCTCACCGCAGCGCCCGGACCGCCGCGGGCGGCCTCCATGGCCAGACCCAGGCACGGGAATCGCTCCGGCGCCGGGGCCCGGAATTCCAGCGTCCCCAGCGCCGCCAGGTCCAGGGCGGGGACGCCCGAGGCGATCCGCTCCGGCCAGCCGAGAGCATGGGCGATGGGCGTGCGCATGTCCGGATGACCCAGCTGGGCCAGCACCGAGCCGTCCCGGTACTGGACCAGGGAGTGAACGATACTGGCGGGATGGACCACGACCTTTACGCGGTCCGGCCCGACCCCGAACAGCCGGCAGGCCTCGATGATCTCCAGGCCCTTGTTCATCATGGTCGCCGAATCCACGGAGATTTTCCGGCCCATTTCCCAGTTGGGGTGACGACAGGCCATCTCAGGCGTGGCTTCCTCCAGCGCCGCCAGGGGCGTGTCCAGGAAGGGTCCGCCGGAGGCAGTCAGAATCAGCTGCTCCACGCCGGCGGAAGCGACGTCCCGGGCCTGGTCCGGCGGCAGGCACTGGAAGAGGGCGTTGTGCTCGCTGTCGATGGGCAGAAGCACGCCGCCGGACGCTGCCAGGGCCTCCATCAGCAGCCCCCCCGCCATCACTACCGCTTCCTTGTTGGCCAGCAGCACCTGCTTGCCCGCCCGGGCCGCCGACAGGGTCGGCAGCAAACCTGCGGCACCGACGATGGCGGCCATCACCGCATCCGCCTCCGGATGGGCGGCGGCTTCCTCCAGGGCTTCAGGGCCGGCGGCGATCCGCGTCGGAAGCCCGTCAGAGGCCAGCGCCGCGGCCAGCCGCTCCGCCGCGCCGCGGTCAGCCACGACGGCCAGTTCCGGCCGGAAGCGACGACACTGGGCGGCCAGCCGTTCCACGTTCCGATTGCCGGTCAGGGCAACGACGCGGAACAGGCCGGGATTGCGGGCCACCACGTCCAGCGTGCTGACGCCCACGCTGCCCGTGGCGCCGAGGACCGTCAGTGCCTTCACGGCACCACCAGCCATTTCAGGCCCATCACCAGGACAGGCAGGGCCGCCAGGAGACTGTCCACGCGATCCAGGACACCGCCATGCCCCGGGAAGATACTGCCGCTGTCCTTCAGCCCCCGGTTGCGCTTGAGCATGCTGACTGACAGGTCACCAACGACGGAGAGACCTGCGGCGGCCAGGCCCAGGAAAACGAGCGGCGCTGAAGGGACCCCGAACCACCAGGCGGCGACCAGGCAGGCCAGGGCCACGGCAACGAGCCCCCCCACGAGGCCTTCCCAGGTCTTGCCCGGGCTGATCCTGGGCGCGAGCTTCACCCGGCCCAGCGTCCTGCCCGCGAAATACGCGCCCACGTCCGCGCAGGCCACCAGCAGGAAAATGAACAGCAGCCAGGCAGGACCGAGAGCGTCCGTCTTGAGGATGAAAGACAGGGCAAGCCAGGCCAGCGCCAGCACCGCGAGACCGGCCGGTGCCGACAAGATGCCGGGAATGGGCACGGGAAACCGGGTCAGCAAAAGTCCGCCACCGATCCACAGTCCAAGCTGCAGCCACAGCAGCGGCTGGGGCATGTCGCCGGTGGGCACCCACCAGGCCAGGAAACCGATGAGCAGGGCCAGCGCGAACGTATAGGCCGCGCGGGCCACGGGCTCCCGGAGCCCGGCGAGTGCGGACCATTCCCAGGCCCCGATGAGCATCAGAATCCCGAACAGGATCACGCCCACGTCTTCCGGCAGCATGAACAGGACCGTCAGCAGAGCCGCCGCAAGCAGCAGCGCCGTGAGCACTCGTTGCTTCAGCATGCTCCACCGTCCTCGTCGAGTTGCTCCGAGGTCTTGCCGAAACGCCGTTCCGTCGCGCTGTACTGTTCCAGCGCCCGGTCGAAATCCGCTTCGTCGAAGTCCGGCCAGAGGGTATCGCTGAAGTAGCACTCCGTGTAGGCCAGCTGCCAGAGCAGGAAATTGCTGATGCGATGGTTGCCGCCGGTGCGGATCAGGAGATCGGGCTCCGGCACGCCGGCGGTGGAAAGCCGCTCCGCCAGGACTTCCTCGTTGACGGACTCCGGGTCGAGCCCCCCGCTGGCTGCCTCGCGAGCGAGACTCCGCGCGGCCCGGGTGATGTCCCAGCGGCCCCCGTAGCCGACGGCAATCAGCAGCGTCAGCCCGGTGTTCTTTGCGGTGCGATCCTCGGCGGTGCGCATCCGGGACCGCAGTTCCGGGCCCAGGCCCTCCCGGTCACCGATGAATTTCACTCGCACGTCGTTGGCGTCCAGCTCGGCGATCTCCCGGTCCAGGGCCTCAACGAAAAGCCGCATCAGCGCTCCCACCTCCCGCTTGGGCCGCTGCCAGTTCTCACTGGAGAAGGCGAACAGGGTCAGCGCCGCGATGCCCCGGCCGCCGCAGAGCTCAACGATCCTGCGGGCCGCACGGACGCCAGCACGATGCCCCGCCTGCCGCGGGAGCGCCCGGCGGCGGGCCCAGCGGCCATTCCCGTCCATGATGACGGCCACGTGTCGGGGAAGGGCGGATTCAGTCACTGGGGGTGCCGGACTCGGCCCGGTCAGACCTCGAGGACCTCGGCCTCCTTCTCGGCCACCACTTCGTCGATCTCCTCGACAAACTTGTCCGTGAGGGACTGGATCTCGTCCTGGGTCCGGCGGTCGTCGTCCTCGGTGATCTCCTTCTCCTTCAGGAGCTCCTTCACGTGGTGCAGGGCATCCCGGCGGATATTACGCACCGCCACCTTGGCGTTCTCACCTTCGTGGCGGACCACCTTCACCATGTCCCGCCGCCTTTCTTCCGTGAGCGCCGGCAGGGGGACGCGAATGACATTGCCGGCAGTGGCCGGCGTCAGCCCCAGGTCCGACTTCAGGATGGCCTTCTCAACTACGGGCACCATCTGGCGCTCCCAGGGGGTCACGGTGATGGTCCGGGAATCCTCGATGCCGACGCCCGCGACCTGGTTGAGCGGAACGTCGCTGCCGTAGTACTCAACGGTTATGTGGTCCAGCAGGCTGGTATGGGCCCGGCCCGTGCGAAGCTTCTTGAGTTCGCCGCGCAGGGATTCGACGCTCTTGCCCATGCGCTCCCTGGCGTCCTTCTTGATGTCCTCGAGCATCCCGTTCTCCTTCTATCTATTCTCCGGCCGCCGGCTCTCCCCGGGTCACCAGGGTGCCGATGTCATCGCCGTTGATGATCTTCAGAAGGTCTCCCCGGTTGGTCACGTTGAAGACCTTCAGAGGCAGGTCGTTGTCCCGGCACATCACGACTGCCGTCGCGTCCATCACGCCGAGCTTCTCGGAAAGGACCTGGTCGTAGGTCAGCCGGTCGTAGCGCACGGCGTCGGGATGCAGCTTGGGATCCGCCGAGTACACCCCGCTGACTTTGGTTCCCTTTAGCAGGATGTCCGCGCCGAGCTCGATGGCCCGCAGGCTGGCCGCAGTGTCGGTGGTAAAGAACGGGTTGCCCGTGCCCGCGGCCAGCAGCACCACCCGGCTTTTCTCCAGGTGGCGGATAGCCCTGCGCCGGATGTAGTCCTCGCAGACCGCGTTGATCTTGATCGCGGACATGACCCGCGCGTGAACGCCAAGCTTCTCCAGCGCGTCCTGGATTGCCAGGCAGTTCATGACCGTGGCCAGCATGCCCATGTGGTCACCGGTGGCCCGGTCAATACCACCCTCCGCCAGGCCGGCTCCGCGGAAGATATTGCCTCCTCCGACGACCACGGCCACCTGGATCCCGAGCTCGCGGACATCCCTGAGTTCTGACGCGATCCGCTGCAGGAACTCCGGGTCGATGCCGTAGCCTTCATCCCCCATCAGGGCCTCGCCGCTGAGTTTCAGAAGTATGCGTTTCGGAACCTTGCGGATCATTTCGCCCCCGTCGGGAGAAGTGTTCATGCAAAAAGAACCCCGCGTGGCTGCGGGGTTCCGTAGATTACCTCATTTCAGGCCTGCGGGAGGAGCTAGGCACCACGCACCTGGGCCATGACTTCCTCGACGAAGTTGTCTGCCTTCTTCTCAATACCCTCGCCCACCTCGAACCGGACGACAGTAGCCACCTGGGCGCCGGCGTCGGAGAGCAGCTTGCCCACGGTGATGTCGGGGTCCTTGACGAAGGGCTGGCCGACCAGCGTCATCTCGCCGAGCTGCTTCCGCAGCCGGCCTTCCACCATCTTGGCGACGATCTCGGCCGGCTTGCCTTCCCGCTGGGCCTGCTCGGTGAGAATCTCCCGCTCCTTGGCCAGGTGCTCGGCGGGAACGTCTGCCTCGGTGATGTACTCCGGGCGGGAAGCGGCCACGTGCATGGCGATGTCCTTGGCCAGGGCGGCGTCCCCGCCGGTGATCGCCACCAGCACACCGATCCGACTGCCGTGAACGTAGGCGCCGATCCGGTCCGACGACTCCACGAGGGCAAAACGGCGAACGCCGATATTTTCGCCGATCTTGGCGACCAGGGCCCGCCGGGCCTCCTCGACGGTGCTGCCGTCGTCCATGCGCGCCTCCAGCAGCTCTTCCAGGCTGCCCGGCCGGCTGGCCAGGGCGACCCGGGCGACGTTCGCCGCGAAGTCCTTGAAGTCGTCGCCACCAGCGACGAAGTCGGTCTCGGAATTGACCTCCACCAGGGCGCCGGTGCGGCCGTCGTCGGCGAGCTCCAGGGCCACCATGCCCTCGGCGGCCACCCGGCCGGCCTTCTTGTCGGCCTTGGCCAGGCCTTCCTTGCGCATCAGCTCGACGGCGGCCTCCAGGTCGCCTTCCGTCGAAACCAGGGCCTTTTTGCACTCCATCATGCCAGCGCCGGTGCGCTCACGGAGCTCCTTGACCAGAGATGCGGAAATACTCATGGGTATCTACCTCGAAAACTTGAGCGGTGCGGCCGGGCAGCCCCGGCCGGACCGGAATTTCTGTCCTGTTCCGCGGCGCTCAGACGACGCGGGTCGCGGTTCAGCTGCTGGCCGGCTTCTTGTCGGCCTCGGCCTCGCCCTCGGCCCCGGCCTTGGCGAGCTCCTCGACGGGCGCGGTGGACTCGGTCTCTTCCGGCTTCGCAGCCTCGGGCTTGACTTCTTCGGCAGCCTCGGCGGCAGATTCCTGCTCGCCTTCGGATTCCGCCCGGGCAGCGTTCGATTCCGCCGCAGTCACCTCGGCCGCCTCGGCACCGACGGCCTTGGCATCCTCCGCCGCAGGCGCCTTGCGCGGGGCGCGGGTCCGGCCGGCCGACGCGCGGCGGCTTCCGGCGGAGCTTCCCGCCTTGTCGTCCACCTCGACGAAGTCGTCCTCGCCCTCGGGCACCTCAGGAATGGAGGCCTTGCCCTCGAGCACCGATTCGGCGATGCCGGCGGCATACAGCTGGATGGCGCGCATGGCATCGTCGTTGCCGGGGATCACGTAGTCCACGCCCTCCGGCGAGCAGTTGGTGTCCACCACGGCCACGACGGGGATACCCAGCTTGTTGGCCTCGGCAAGAGCGATGCGCTCGTGCTCGATGTCGATGATGAACAGGGCATCGGGCAGCGCGCCCATGTCCTTGATGCCGCCCAGGCTGCGCTCCAGCTTGTCCATCTCCCGGCGAAGGCCGAGGACCTCCTTCTTGGAGAGGCTCTCGAAGGTGCCGTCCTCCTCCATGGCCTCCAGGTCGGTGAGGCGCTTGATGCTCTGCCGGACCGTCTTGTAGTTGGTCAGCATGCCGCCGAGCCAGCGATAGCTCACGAAAGGCATGCTGCAGCGCTCAGCCTCCCGGTGCACTGCCTCCCGGGCCGCCCGCTTGGTGCCCACGAACAGCAGGCGCCCGCCGTCAGCGGAAAGCTTGCGGACGAACTCCTGGGCCTGCAGGTACAGGGGGAGCGTCTTCTCGAGATTGATGATGTGGATCTTGTTGCGCTCGCCGAAGATGTAGGGAGCCATCTTCGGGTTCCAGAAGCGGGTCTGATGGCCGAAATGGACGCCGGCCTCCAGCATCTGGCGCATGGAGATAGAAGCCATGTTGTGTTCTCCTCGGGTTAGGCCTCCACGCATCCCACCCGACAACCGCGCCTGTTGTAAAAATCACAGGTCGCAGCACCCAGCCGAGCGTGTCGATGCGTGTGTGGGATTTTGAATTGCCAATAAGGCGCGCGCTTTATACCATAAGGGGCTGGCCCGAACAATATTCCCCAGGCCACCCCGGCAGGGGCTAAGTACCTGAACGGGATGAAATTCCCCAACCTACTCAAGCGACGGATGCCGGACGGCGAAACCGGCGATGCCATGGGCGTGACCATCAAGACACCCGAAGAAATCGAAGGTATGCGGACGGCCGGCCGACTGGCCGCCGAGGTACTGGACATGATCGGCGAGCACGTCGCGCCCGGGGTGACCACCGGCGAGCTGGACGCCATCTGCCACGAGTACATCACCCGCGTGCAGGACGCGGTCCCTGCCCCGCTCAATTACCGCGGCTTCCCGAAGTCCATCTGCACCTCCGTCAACCACGTGGTGTGCCACGGCATCCCCGGCGACAAGGCCCTGAAGAAGGGGGACATCCTGAACATCGACATCACGGTCATCAAGGACGGATGGCACGGGGATACCAGCCGGATGTTTTTCGTTGGCGAACCACCGGTGATGGGCCGCCGCGTCAGCGACATCGCCCGCGAGGCGCTTCGGATCGGCATTTCCCGCGTGGCGCCGGGGGTCCACCTGGGGGACATCGGCGCCGCCATCCAGGCGTACGTGGAAGCCCACAATTGCAGCGTCGTCCGCGAGTACTGCGGACACGGCATCGGCCGGGAATTCCACGAGGATCCCCAGGTCCTGCACTACGGCCAGCCCGGCACGGGCCTGGCGCTCAAGGCGGGCATGACCTTCACCATCGAGCCCATGGTCAACGCCGGGCGCCGGCACGTGAAGCTGCTCCCGGACGGCTGGACCGTGGTCACCAAGGACCACTCCCTTTCCGCCCAGTGGGAGCACACCATCCTGGTCACCGGGGACGGACACGAGGTCCTGACCCTCGGCGCCTCCGGAGAGGTCTGAGGCCGTGGATCAGGCGGTCCGGGCGGAGGCCGGCGCCGAGGGGCTGGACCGGCTGGAATCCGTGACCGGGCCCGGCCCGGAGGCCATCAGGGTGTTTCGTGAGGTGCTGGAGACCGGCGACGCCTCCCTGAAGCGCCGTTTCAAGGCCGACGAACCGGTGGAAGCACTGGTGCGGGACCGGGCGCGCCTCATCGACGCGGTCCTGGTCCACGCGTGGCGCCTTCACCTGGGGGACATGGCCCGCGAGCTGGCGCTGGTGGCGGTCGGCGGCTACGGCCGGGGCGAGCTCCATCCCTGCTCCGACATCGACATCATGGTGCTGCTGCCGGAGCACGGGGAAGACGAGTGGGAGGAGCGAGCCTCGGCGTTTCTCACGTGCCTTTGGGACATCGGCATGGAGGTCGGGCACAGCGTGCGGACCGTCGAGGAGTGCGCCAGGCAGGCGGAAGACGACATTACGGTCGCCACCACGCTGATGGAGTCCCGGCTCCTGGACGGCGCCGGCAGCCTGCTGGACGCCATGCGGGAGGCCACCGGACCGAAGCGGCTCTGGCCAACCCGGCCCTTCTTCGAGGCCAAGCAGGCGGAGCAGGTGGCGCGACACCACCGGTATCACGACACCGCCTACAACCTGGAGCCCAACATCAAGGGCAGCCCCGGCGGCCTGCGGGACATCCAGGTGGTCTGCTGGGTGGCCCGCCGGCACTTCGGCACGGGCACCCTTCACCAGCTGGCCCAGCACGGCTTTCTCACGGACTACGAGTACCGGAAGCTGCTCGCCGCGCAGAATTTCCTCTGGAAGATTCGCTGGGCGCTTCACACCATCACCGGGCGCCGCGAGGACCGCCTGCTGTTCGACCACCAGGTGAAGCTGGCCGAGATGTTCGGCTACGAGGACGCCACCTACACCCTGGCGGTAGAACAGTTCATGCAGAAGTACTACCGCACCGCGGCCGAGGTTTCCCGGCTGAACGAGATGCTGCTGCAGCTGTTCGAGGAGGCCATCCTGCTGGATCCGGCGGCCAGCCCGCGTGCGCTGAACGCCCGCTTCCAGGTGCGCAACGACTTCGTGGAGGTGACCTCGGAGGAAGTGTTCGAGCGCACGCCCTCCGCGCTGCTGGAGATTTTCCTGATCCTGCAGCAGCACCCGGACCTGAAGGGCGTCAGCGCTCACACCATCCGCCTGATCCGGCGGGCCCTGCCCCAGATCGACGAGGAGTTCCGGCAGAATCCCCGCCATCACCGGCTGTTCATGGACATCATCCGCGCGCCGGAGGGCGTCACCCACGAGCTGCGACGGATGAGCCGCTACGGGGTCCTGGGCCGGTACATTCCCGCTTTCGGCCGGGTCGAGGGCAGGATGCAGTTCGACCTCTTCCACGCCTACACCGTGGACGCTCACACCCTGTTCGTGGTGTCCAACCTGCGCCGACTCGCCCTGTCCCGCTTCGACCACGAGCTGCCCATGTGCAGCCGGATCATGCAGTCGCTGCCCAAGCCCGACCTGGCCTACCTGGCGGGGCTGTTCCACGACATTGCCAAGGGACGGGGCGGAGATCACTCCGAGCTGGGCGCGGTGGACGCCGAAGCCTTCTGCCTGGAGCACGGACTCTCCACCTATGACGCCCGGCTGGTGGCCTGGCTGGTGCGCCATCACCTGCTGTTTTCCGTGACCGCCCAGAAACGGGACATCCACGACCCCGCGGTCGTCGCCGAATTCGCCCGCACCGTCGGCGACGAAACGCACCTGGATTATCTCTACGTCCTGACCGTCTCCGACGTCCGGGGAACCAACCCGAAGATGTGGAACAGCTGGAAGGCGTCCCTCTTCGAGGAGTTCTACACGGCGGTCCGGCGGGCGCTGCAGGCCGGCCTGGAGTCCCCCATCGATTCCGAGGAACTGGTGGCCGAGACCCGGGAAGCGGCACTGCACCTGCTGGCCTCCGATGGCATCGAGGCCACGCGGGCCGAACAGATCTGGAGCGGAATCTCCGGCGAGTACTTTCTCCGCCACACCCCGGAGGAGATCGCCTGGCACACGCGGGTCCTGTCGGCCATCGACGACCGGGGTGAAAGCTCCGCGGTTTCCGTGGAGCAGCAGACCGGCCGGGGCGGCACCAGCGTCATGGTCTGCACCGCCAGCGGCCAGCACAGCTTCGCCCGGGCCACCGGCGCCCTGGACGAGCTGGGGCTGAACGTTCTGGATGCCCGGGTCGTGCCCATGGGCGACGGGCGCAACATCCACACCTACGTGGTGCTGGAGAACGACGGCTCCGCCATCGAGGACCATGATCGGCTGGAGCAGATCGACGCGGCCGTCCGCAAGGCCACCCTGGAGCACGGAGGCAGGATGCCCACCGTGCGGCGGCAGGCGCCGCGCCAGGTGCGGATGTTCTCCACGCCCAGCCAGATCAGCTTCTCCGAGGACCAGGACGGGCGGCGGACCGTCATGGCGATCGTTGCCGGGGACAGGCCGGGCCTGCTCTGCGAAGTGGGCAAGGCCTTCGTCCAGTGCGAGGTCACGGTTCGTGCCGCGAAGATCATGACCGTGGGCGAACGGGCGGAGGACGTGTTCTACATCACGAAACTCGACGGGGAACCCCTGGACGAGGCCGCGCGGGAAACCCTAAGAAGCCGCGTCATGGACCGGCTGGACCAGGTGGCAGCCTAGCTGCCGCCTGCTGCCGAATGAACCCGCTGCTTCAGCGCCTGCACCCCTACCCGTTTGAGCGGCTCGAGGCGCTCAAGGCCGGCATTTCCCCCCCGGAGGACCGGCCCCACATTTCCCTGTCCATCGGCGAACCCCGCCACCCTCCCCCGGCCTTCGTCGGTGATGCGCTCTGCGGTCACCTGGACCGCCTCGGCGTCTACCCCAAGGCCGCCGGGCTTCCGGCACTCCGCGCAGCCTGCGCGCGCTGGCTGGAACGCCGGTTCCACCTGGGCACGGGCTCGGTGGACCCGGAGACCATGGTCCTGCCGGTAAACGGCACGCGGGAAGGGCTGTTCTCCTTCGTCCAGGCCCTTATCGACCCGGCGGACGGGGGGGCGGTGCTGATGCCCAACCCCTTCTACCAGATCTACGAGGGGGCGGCCCTCCTGGCCGGGGCGGAGCCGGTTTACCTCAACACCACGGCGGAGACCGGCTTCCTGCCGGATCCGGGATCCGTGCCCGAGTCCGTCTGGCAGCGGTGCCGGCTGCTGTTCATCTGCACGCCGGGCAACCCCACGGGCGCAGTGATGAACATGGATGCCCTGGCACGGGTCCTGGAGCTTGCCGAGCGCTACGATTTCGTGGTGGCCTCGGACGAGTGCTATGCGGACATCTACCTGGACGAGGCGAATCCGCCGCCGGGCCTGTTATCCGCCTGCCTCGCCGCGGGCAACCGCAGCTTCCGGCGAGCGGTGGTTTTCCACAGCCTGTCGAAGCGCTCCAGCGTTCCGGGGCTGCGATCGGGCTTCGTGGCCGGAGACGCGTCCCTGATGGCGGGGTTCCGGCTCTACCGGACGTACCACGGCTGCGCGGTCCCCGAGATGACCCAGCTGGCCAGCATTCCCGCGTGGGATGACGACCAGCATGCCGCCGCCAATCGCGCCCTCTACCAGGAGAAGTTCGCCCGGGTGGTGCCTGTTCTGGAGAAGGCGCTCGACGTGGAGGTCCCCCCGGCGGCTTTCTACCTGTGGCTGGCCACCCCCGGCGACGACGAAGCGTTCGCCCGGGACCTGTTCGCCGCGGAGAACGTCACCGTGCTGCCCGGCCGCTACCTTTCCCGCGATACGGACCGTGGAAATCCGGGAGCCGGCAGGATCCGCGTCTCCCTGGTGGCAGGCGTGGACGAATGCGTCGAGGCCGCCCATCGAATCGTTCGCTTCGCAGCCACCGACAGCGTGAAAGGCTGACCCATGGATAAACTGCAGGAAATCATCGACGCCGCCTTCGAGGAGCGCCAGAAGTTTTCACCCCAGGACGCCCCTGCGGAGGTCCGCCAGGCGGTCGCCGCTGCCCTGGACGCGCTGGACGACGGGCGGGCCCGTGTCGCGGAGAAGATCGAGGGCCGCTGGCAGGTCAACGAGTGGCTGAAGAAGGCCGTGCTCCTGTCCTTCCGGCTGGAGGACAACCGGCTGGTGGAGATGGGCGGCCTCCGGGGCTGGGACAAGGTGGCCCTGAAGTACTCCGGCTACGACAGCACTGCCTTCCGGCTCGCCGGGGCCCGCGTGGTCCCGCCCGCCACCGTCAGGCGGGGCGCTTTCGTGTCCGCGGACGTGGTGCTCATGCCCTCCTACGTGAACATTGGCGCGTGGATCGGGCCGGGCACCATGGTGGACACCTGGGCGACCGTCGGCTCCTGCGCCCAGATCGGGGCCAACGTTCACCTGTCCGGCGGGGCGGGAATCGGGGGCGTACTGGAACCGCTGCAGGCCAGCCCCACCATCATCGAGGACAACTGTTTCATCGGCGCCCGGTCGGAGGTCGTCGAGGGCGTGATCGTCGAGGAGGGTGCTGTGATCTCGATGGGAGTGTTCATCGGCCAGAGCACCCGCATCTACGACCGGGAAAGCGGCGAGGTGACCTACGGGCGCGTCCCGGCCGGGGCGGTGGTGGTGCCTGGCAGCCTGCCGTCGGCTGACGGGAACTACAGCCTGGCCTGCGCGGTCATCGTGAAGCGGGTGGATGCGGCCACCCGCGCCAAGGTGGGAATCAACGAGCTGTTGCGGGCCGCCCGCTAGGACCGTTCCGTGCCGGTGGGCGGCTCATCCTCGCCGCCGGCGATCTCCTTGTAGAGCTGCTTGGTCTTCACGTGCCGCACGTCCCGACCCTGCGCCACGTAGACCACGTACTTGGCGATGTTCTTGGCGTGATCACCGATCCGTTCCAGGGCCTTCAGGACGATGACGATCTCGGCGGCGTGCTCGACCCGGGAGGGGTCCTGAGTCAGGGTCTCGTGGACCAGCCGGAGGCCCTGCTTGTACTCCCAGTTAAGGTGGCGGTCCTCGCGGGCCACCCGGATGGCCTTCTCGGCGTCGAAGTTGTCCAGCGCCTCGATCACGGAGCGCAGCAGTGAGCCGGCCAGCTCGGACATCCGGTCGATCGCCCGGCTGAACTCAGGGACCCGTTCCACCTCGTCGACCACCAGCCTGCGGGCCGTCTTCGCGATCTTCTTGGCCTCGTCGCCGCAGCGCTCCAGGTCCGTGATCGTCTTCATCAGCGCCAGCACGGTCCGCAGGTCCGACGCGATAGGCTGCCGCTTGGCGATGAGCCGGAAGGCCATTTCCTCGCCCTCGGTGTCCAGGCGATTGACCTCCTGCTCCCGCTCGATGACGGTCCGGGCCAGTTCGTCGTCTCGGTCCTTGAGCGCCCGCCTCGCCAGGGCGATCTGGTCCACTACCAGGCCGCCCATCTTCAGCACAAGCAGCCGAAGCTCGTCGATCTCCGAGTCGTAAGCCCTGACGGTGTGTTCTTCCACCACGTCGCTCCTGTTTGCGTCCCCTAGCCGAACCGACCGGTAATGTAGTCCTCGGTCAGCTTGTGCGTCGGATTCGTGAAGATGTGGTCCGTATCCCCGACCTCTACCAGAATCCCGAGATGGAAATACGCCGTGCGCTGGGAGACCCGCGCAGCCTGCTGCATCGAGTGGGTGACGATGGCGATGGTGTAGTTCTGCTTGAGCTCATCGATGAGGTCCTCGATACGCGCCGTGGCGATGGGGTCCAGCGCAGAACAGGGCTCGTCCATGAGGACGACTTCCGGGTTCACGGCAATGGCCCGCGCGATACAAAGCCGCTGCTGCTGGCCGCCGGACAGTCCGGTGCCCGGCTGGTCCATGCGGTCCTTGACCTCGGCCAGAAGCCCTGCCCGCTCCAGCGAGTTGTGCACGATCTCGTCCAGGTCCGTCTTGTCCCTGGCCATGCCATGAATCCGAGGACCGTAGGCGATATTGTCGTAAATGGACTTGGGGAAGGGATTCGGCTTCTGGAAGACCATGCCCACCCGGGCCCGCAGCTGTACCACGTCCATGCGCTTGTCGTAGACGTTCTCGCCGTCCAGGCTGATCTCCCCGGTCACCCTCGCGCTCTCGATGGTGTCGTTCATGCGGTTCATGCAGCGCAGGAACGTGGACTTGCCACACCCGGACGGGCCGATCATGGCGATGACCTCGTTCCGGCCGATGTCCAGGGAGACGTCCTTGACCGCATGCTTGTCGCCGTAGAACACGTCAACGGAGCGACAGGACATCACCGGATCCCGGTGAGTGTAGTCCCCGACGGTCTTGCCGGGCTCGGCCTCGACCGTGCCCTCCGGGCGCGGACGGGAAACCGTTCTGTGGACTTCAGAAGCCATGCCAACCTCTTTGGGTGGGTTCTTGACGACCGTGTCTTCCATTTTGTCAGCCCCCGCTGCCCGCAGCCAGCGCTACCAGCGGCGCTCGAACTTCCGCCGGAGCAAAACCGCCAGGAGATTCATTACCAGGAGGAAGCCCAGCAGCACGATGATGGCTGCCGAGGTGCGCTCCACGAAGGCCCGTTCGGGGCTGTCTGCCCAGAGGTAGATCTGCACCGGCAGGGCCGTAGCCGGATCGAACAAGCCCTGGGGAACATCGACGATAAAGGCCACCATACCGATCATCAGCAGAGGTGCCGATTCGCCCAGTGCCTGGGCCATCCCGATGATCGTCCCGGTGAGCATGCCCGGCAGGGCCAGGGGGATCACGTGATGGAAGGTGGTTTGCATCCTGGACGCGCCCATGCCCAGGGCTGCCTCCCTGATCGACGGAGGCACTGCCTTCAGCGCGGCGCGGCTGGCGATGATGATGGTCGGCAGCGTCATCAGGGCCAGCACCAGGCCGCCGACCAGGGGAGCGGAACGGGGCAGGCCGAAGAAATTGAGGAACACGGCCAGGCCCAGCAGCCCGAAGACGATGGACGGCACCGCCGCCAGGTTGTTGATGTTGACCTCGATGAGGTCGGTCCAGCGATTCTTCGGGGCGAACTCCTCAAGGTACACGGCCGCGGCCACGCCGATGGGGAAGCTGAGCGCCAGCGTTACCATCAGCATGTAGAACGAGCCCTTCACCGCGCCCAGAATGCCGGCGAGCTCCGGGTCCCGTGAGTCGCCGTTGGTGAACAGGGCCGTATTGAATTTCTTTTCCATTCGGCCATCGGCGATGAGCTGATCCAGCCAGCCAATCTGCTTGTCGGTCAGCCGCCGGTCCGACTCCGGCACATCTGCGGAGATACGCCCTTTCATGTACATGTCCGCATCGTCGTCCGCGGGCACCCACATCTCCACGGTCTGCCCTACCAGGCTCGGGTCTTCCATCACCATGTTCTGCAGCTGGTAGACAGCGCCAGTGCTGACCAGGGCCGACAGCGCCCGGCGGTCGCTCCGTCCGCTGACGTCGGGGAACTCGCCGGACAGCGCGTTACGCACGACGGCCAGGTAATTCCCGGTGCGCAAAGAGGCCTCAGACCTGTCGCCCTTCGGATCGACAGTCTCCGGATCCAGGGTGAACTCCAGCTTCACGAACGTCTGCTGGAAGGCCGTGTAGCCGTTACCGATGATGCTGATCAGCAGCAGGCCGAGGAAGCTCAGCGCCAGCACCAGGGCGATGATGCCGTAGGCCTTGAAACGCCGCTCCGCCCGGTAGCGGCGCCCCAGGCTCTGCTGCACGACCTCGTGGATAGGCGGCCGGCCCGCCCCTGGCCGGTCACTCATACTGCTCACGGTACTTCCTCACGACATGCAGGGCGATGACGTTCAGAATCAGCGTGACCACGAACAGGACAAGCCCCAGGGCGAAGGCCGACAGCGTCTTGGCGCTGTCGAACTCCTGGTCACCCACCAGAAGAGTCACAATCTGGACAGTCACCGTGGTCACTGCCTCCAGGGGATTGGCGGTGAGATTTGCTGACAGCCCTGCGGCCATGACCACGATCATGGTCTCGCCGATAGCCCTGGAGACCGCCAGCAGAAAACCGCCGACGATGCCAGGCAGGGCGGCCGGGATGATGACCTGCTTGATGGTCTCCGCATGGGTAGCGCCCAGTGCTAGGGCGCCGTCCCGCATCGCCTGCGGAACGGCGTTGATGACGTCATCGGACAGGGACGAAACGAACGGGATGATCATGATCCCCATCACCAGGCCCGCCGCGAGCGCGCTTTCCGACGCCACGTCCAGACCCAGGGTCATGCCCATGGCCCGGATCTTCGGCGCGACCACCAGCGCGGCGAAGAACCCGTAGACGACCGTAGGCACGCCGGCCAGTATTTCCAGCATGGGTTTGGCCACGGTGCGCATCTTCCGCGGCGCGTACTCCGCCAGGTAGATGGCCACCATCAGGCCGATGGGACCCGCCACGAGCATGGCGATAAAAGAAATCAGCAGGGTGCCGGCGAACAACGGCACAGCACCGAAGGCTCCGGACGAGCCCACCTGGTCAATGCGAAGCGCCGTCTGCGGGCTCCAGTTGAGTCCGAAGAGAAACTCGGTGACGGGGACCCGCTGGAAGAACCGTATGGACTCGAACAGCACCGACAGCACGATGCCAATGGTCGTGAAGATGGCGAGGGTCGAGCAGGCGATCAGGAAAAACTTGACGACGCCCTCGACCCGGTTCCGGGCCCGGAACGACGGCCGGATTGTCTGCCAGGCCAGCGCCAGCCCGGCCAGCGCTATGCCCACCGCAAGCAGCGCCCGCAAGCGGGCGCTGTCTTTCTGTAGTGCCCTGTATTCGGCGGCAGCCACCTGCACGGCCTCCGCCTGTGCCCCGGTGGCGATGTTGCCCGCCACCGTGTTGCGGACGTCGTTCATGAAGAGCCCCAGCCGGGCCTCGTCCTGGGCACGGACCTCGGGCGGAAGGTCCGCAATCACCAGCCGGTCGAGCACCGTGGGCTCCAGCGCCTGCCAGAAAAACAGCAGCAGAACAGCGGGAACGCCCACCAGCACCGCGGCCCAGCTGCCGTAGTGGCTGGGCAGCGAATGGAGAGAACCAATGCCACCACTGGCTTCCGCCAGGGCCATGGACCGGCGCTTGCCGAGCATGAACGCCGCTGCGCTCATGAGAAGCAGGACGAGCACTACCGTTGACATGGACATCAGGAAGCTCGCTTCGACCCGTCGCCGTCGGTCCAGTCTAGAACATTCCGGGAAAGAGGGTCCGGGGGCAGCGACCGGATCGCTGCCCCCGGGGCTAAGCAGACCGGCTCACGCCGACCGGTCCCTGGCCTAGAGAGGCTCCAGGTTCTCGACCCTGTCCTTGACTTCCTTGCGCTCCTTCTCCGGCAGCGGGATGAGTCCGCGCTCAGAGAGATAGCCATCCGGGCCCCAGGCGCGGGCGCTGGTGAACTCCGCCAGGTATTCCTTCATGCCGGGGATCACGCCCACGTGGGCCTTCTTGACGTAAAAGAACAGCGGCCGGGACACCGGGTAGGAGCCGTCGGCGATGGACTCGAAGGTCGGGGCCACACCGTCGATGACCGAGCCGTGAAGCACGTCGGCGTTCTGGTCAAGGAAGCTGAAGCCGAAGATGCCCAGGGCCTGAGGGTTGGCCTGCAGCTTCTGGACGATGAGATTGTCGTTCTCACCGGCCTCGATGTAGGCCCCGTCCTCCCGCACTGTGTGGCAGAGGCTCTCGTAGTGGTTCTCGTCATCCTTCTTGAGATCCTTGATCCAGCCGAAGGACTTGCAGCCACCTTCCATGGCCAGCTCGACGAAGGCGTCCCGGGTGCCGGAGGTCGGCGGCGGGCCGAGGACCTCGATCTTGATGTCGGGCAGATCGGGGTTCACCTGCTTCCAGGTCTTGTACGGGTTCGGCATCGTCGTTTCCGGCTGCTCCGGATTGGGGACCTCCGCCGCCAGGGCGAGCCAGACATCCTTCAGCGACAGCTGGTAGGTGGGCGCCGTCTTCGCGTTGGCCATGACGATGCCGTCGTAGCCAATCTTGACCTCGATGACCTCGTCCACGCCGTTGGACTTGCAGAGATCGACTTCGCTTGACTTGATAGCCCGGGAGGCGTTGGTGATGTCCGGGTGCTCCACGCCCACGCCGGCGCAGAACAGCTTAAGACCGCCACCGGAGCCCGTGGACTCGATCTTGGGAGTCTTGAAGTTCGTGGTACGTCCGAAGTTCTCGGCCACTACGGTGGCAAACGGGTAGACGGTGGACGAGCCGACGATGAAGATATAGTCGCGAGCGGCCTGGGCATGCACGCTGCCGGCAGCCAGAATAGCAGCCACGGCGGCTGCCGAGGTCAGGATCTTCTTGATCACGGGATCTCCCCTAAGTGTTGTGCTGGTCGAGAATCTGGCGTTTTGGCGCTTTTCCATACCGGATGTTAGCGCCGACTGCGTGCGAAGTTATACAGCCGCTGTGTTACGGAAATGTGTCACCCTGGTGCGTCCCCGCAGGGTCCGCTAGTCCTGCAATTTGTGCAAGATCAATAGCTTGAGAACGAAAGATGACATGAAGGTTACATTGTATGGACTGGCCAGCTGTGACAGTTGCCGCCGGGCCAGGCGCTGGCTGGAGACCCGCGGCGTGGACTTTCGCTTTCACGATCTCCGGGAAACGCCCCCTTCCACCGGGACGCTCGACCGGTGGGCCCGGGCGGCGGGCTGGGAACGCCTGCTGAACCGGCGCAGCACCACCTGGCGGGCCCTGCCGCCCGCCCAGCGGGAAGGCCTGGACAAGAACCGCGCGGTCACGCTGATGGCCGCTCATCCGACCCTGGTGAAGCGTCCCGTGCTGGAGGCCGGCGAGAAGCTTTCCGTCGGCATCGATGAAGTCGCGTGGCAGCGGATAATCGAACCATGAGCAGCGTGCTGGATCTCGCCCGGGACCTGGTCCGACGGCCTTCGATAACGCCCGATGATGCGGACTGCCAGGCCGTCCTGGCCCGCCGTCTCCGGCCTCTGGGATTTTCCCTGGAGACCATGCGTTTCGGCGACGTCGACAACCTCTGGGCCCGCCGCGGCACCTCCGGCCCGGTGCTGTGCCTCGCCGGTCACACGGACGTGGTCCCCACGGGACCTGTGGACGCATGGCGGCATCCGCCCTTCGACGGCGTGATCGCCGACGGGTTGCTCTGGGGCCGGGGCGCCGCCGACATGAAAGCCAGCCTGGCGGCCATGGTGGTGGCCTGCGAGGAATTCGTCGCCGCCCGCCCGGATCACGCCGGATCCATCGCGTTCCTGATCACCTCGGACGAAGAGGGACCGGCGCAGGACGGGACCCGTGCGGTCATGGAGACCCTGGCAGGCCGGGACGAGCGCATTGACTGGTGCCTCATCGGCGAGCCCTCCTCCAGGGATCGCCTGGGCGACATGGTGCGCATCGGCCGCCGGGGCTCCCTGTCGGTGGACGTGCGGGTGCGGGGCGTGCAGGGGCACGTCGCCTACCCCGAGCTTGCGGACAATCCGCTGCATCGTCTCGCCCCGGCGCTGCTGGACTTTGTCCGGCTTGAGCTGGACTCGGGCAACGACGCTTTTCCCCCGAGCGGGCTGCAGCTGACCAATATCCATGCCGGCACCGGCTTCCGTAACGTGACCCCCGGCGACGTGGAGCTCAAGTTCAATATCCGCTACTCGACGGAGCAGACCTTCGAGGGCCTCCAGGAGAAGATCCTCGAGATTCTTGACCGTCATGGCCTGGACTATGAGGTGGACTGGCGGGACGCCGGACGCCCCTTCCTGACCGGGCCCGGGCCTCTCCGCACGGCGGTTCAGGACGTGATCCGGGACGTTGCGGGGATCGACCCGGAACTGTCCACCGGCGGCGGCACCTCCGACGGGCGATTCATCGCCCCGGCGGGCACGGCCGTCGTGGAGCTCGGCCCCGTCAACGCCAGCATCCATAAAGTCGATGAGCACGTGGCTGTCAAGGATCTGGAGCCGCTGAAGGACATGTACCGGCAGGTACTCGAACGGCTCCTGACCTGAGCCCACGCCTGCCCCCTCACCCCAGCCCCTCTCCCCGGCGGGGAGAGGGGTCCGAAAGCCCGCCGGCCCGTTGAGCCCTTCTCCTGTCCGTGGCCCCATGCGGACGCCCGCGGCCCTTACAGGCCTTGCCGCCCTTCAGCGCGCCCAAAAGCATCGCCGGCCGCCTCCACGAACCCTTCTACCCCTGGGGAAGAAGGGTTGAGATGAGACGGGCCCGCCTCGCAACCCCGGGGGAAACCGCTCCGGGCGC